>NZ_JABMCZ010000003.1:604230-1208461 GCF_013186535.1 Nocardia terpenica | reverse complement strand
GCCGACCGGGTGATCCGGCTGCCCGCACCGGAGACGACCGGCGCGGACGATCCCTGGCTCGGCGCCGACGGCCACCTCGACGATGCGGCGGACGACGCGAAAACCGTTGCCGCGCGGCAGGTGTCGGATGCCGAGGACCCGGATGTGCCGGAGGAGATCCGGCGGGAACTGAGGCGGCTGCCCGCGGCGGGCGAGGCGCCCGGGCTGGACGAGGTCGAGCTCGAGCGGCCGGAGCCGAACTTCCGGCTGGCGGGGATACTGCGGCCGGTGCGGTGGTTGCTGCTGGCGGTGGTGACGCTGCTGGCGGTGGACGCGGCCATCGGCGTGGGATTTCCGGCGCTGACCCGGTACGCGCTCGATCACGGTGTGGGCGAGGGTAATTCGCGGGCGCTGGCCGCGGCGGCGCTGGGCGGGCTGGTGCTCACGCTGCTCAGCTGGGTGGACGAGGCGCTCGGGACGCTGCTGTCGGCGCGTGGCGGCGAGCGGCTGCTGTACGGGCTGCGGGTGCGCAGCTACGCGCATCTGCAGCGGCTCGGGCTCGACTACTACGAGCGGGAACTGTCCGGCCGGATCATGACCCGGATGACCACCGACATCGACGCGCTGTCGACCTTCCTGCAGACGGGGCTCACCAGCGCGCTGATCAGCATCATCACCGCGGTCGGGATCGCGGTGGCGCTGCTGGTGATCAATGCCGGGCTGGCGTTGACGGTGCTGGCGACGCTGCCGCCGCTGATCGTGGCGACCATGGTGTTCCGGAAGGTGGCCGCGGCCGCGTATTCGGCCTCCCGCGAGCGAGTCGCCACCGTGAACGCCGACTTTCAGGAGAACGTGGCCGGGCTGCGCACCACCCAGGCGTACCGGCACGAGGAGCACGCGGCCCGGCGCTTCGCCGACTACTCCGACCGGTATCGCGTCGCCCGGATGCGGGCGCAGCGGGCGATCGCGCTGTTCTTCGCCTTCGTCATCGCGTGGGCGGACCTGGCGCAGGCGGCCGTGGTGTACGTCGGCGCCCGTGATGTTGCTCACGGTTCCACCACGGCGGGCACCCTGGTCGCGTTCGTGCTCTACCTGAGCCTGCTGTTCAGCCCGATCCTGCAGCTGTCGCAGGTCTTCGACGGATACCAGCAGGCCCGGGTGGGACTGCGGCGCATCGAGGCGCTGCTGCGCACCCCGTCCTCGATCGCCCCCGACCCGCCGGACGCCGCCGAGCTCGACCGGCTCCGCGGCGACGTGTCCTTCGATACCGTGCACTTCCGCTACCCGGACGCGAGAAAACCTGCGCTCGAGGACATTTCACTACACATCCCGCCCGGCGCCAGCCTCGCCCTGGTGGGCCCGACGGGCGCGGGGAAGTCGACGATTGTGAAGTTGCTCGCACGACTGTACGACCTGCCGCGAGACGAGGGATCCCGGCCGAAAGCACACCGGGAACATGATGATGCGATTCGGGTCGATGGTGTGGATGTGCGGGATTACCGGCTGGCGGACTATCGGGGGCGGCTGGGTGTGGTGCCGCAGGAGGCGCACCTGTCCAGCGGGGATGTCGCGGCCAATATCGCGTTCGGGAGGCCCGGTGCGTCCCGGGCGGAGATCGCGGGGGCCGCCGCGGCGGTCGGGGCGCTGGACATGATCGCCGGGCTGCCGCGGGGGATGCGGCAGCCGGTCGGTGAGGGTGGGCGCGGGCTGTCGGCGGGGCAGCGGCAGCTGATCGCGCTGGCCCGTGCCGAACTCGTCGACCCGGATCTGCTGCTGCTGGACGAGGCCACCGCCGTCCTGGATCCGGACAGCGAGGAGAAGGTGCTGGCGGCGAGCAGTGCCATGACCCGCGGCCGCAGCTCGGTCATCGTCGCGCATCGGCTGGCGACGGCGGCGCGCGCGGATCGGATCGCGGTGGTCGAGCACGGCCGCATCAGCGAAATCGGCTCGCACAGCGAATTGTTGGCTGCCGACGGCGCGTACGCGCGGCTGTGGCGAGCGGGACCGGGGGACTGTGGGCAGCACCACCTGGAAGCAAAGGAATATTCTCACTGATGGACGGGTCGTCACCTATGAGGCTGGGTCTGTCCGATGAGCCATGGCCGAGCTGGGGCGGGAGGTACGACGGCCCGCGGATGCCGCCCTGGGACATCGGGTCGGGGCTGGGCCTATCCTCAGAAGGGCGCATCGGCGCGCGTCATGCCGATAGCCGTGCCGAGCACGTCACAAACGTCGCAGCGCGAAGAACGAAATGAGGCGAACACCTGCTGTGAGCAGCTCAACATCCCAGTTCGGACAGAACCAGTGGCTCGTTGACGAGATGTACCAGAAGTACAAGCAAGACCCCTCGTCCGTCGATGAGAGCTGGCACGAGTTCCTGGCCGACTACACCCCGGAGACGCCGGGTGACACGGGTAACAGCACGGCCGCCCCGACCGTTTCTGCCGCGCCCGCGACCACCGCGCCGGCCCCGGCCCCGACCGCCCCCACCCGCACCGCCCCCGCCGCGCCCGCCCCGGCTCCGGCGCCCGTCGCCGCGCCGACCGCGCGGGCGACCGCCCCGGCGTCGGCCGCCGCCGCGCCGCCGCAGGCACGCACTCCGCAAACCACCCCCGCCCCGGCCTCCAACGCCGCGCCGACGACCGGCGCCCCGAAGGTCGAGCAGGCCCAGGACGAGGCCAAGATCCTGCGCGGGCCCGCCGCGGCGATCGTCAAGAACATGTCGACGTCGCTGACCATTCCGACCGCGACCAGCGTGCGCGCCATCCCGGCGAAGCTGATGATCGACAACCGGCTGGTCATCAACAACCACCTCGCCCGCACCCGCGGCGGCAAGATCTCCTTCACCCACCTGCTCGGCTACGCCATCGTGCAGGCGATCAAGTCGTTCCCGAACATGAACCGGCACTACGCCGAGATCGACGGCAAGCCGAACGCGGTCACCCCCGCGCACACCAACCTGGGCCTGGCCATCGACCTACCCGGGAAGAACGGCAGCCGCTCGCTGGCCGTCGCCGCCATCAAGCACTGCGAGAGCATGAGCTTCGCGCAGTTCCACAGCGCCTACGAGGACGTCGTCCGCCGCGCCCGCGACGGCAAGCTCACCACCGAGGACTTCGCCGGAGTCACCATCTCGCTGACCAACCCGGGCACCATCGGCACCAATCACTCGGTGCCGCGCCTGATGTCGGGCCAGGGCGCCATTATCGGCGCGGGCGCGATGGAGTACCCGGCCGAGTTCCAGGGCATGAGCGACAACCAGCTGGCCGAGATCGGCATCGGCAAGCTCATGACGCTGACCTCGACCTACGACCACCGCATCATCCAGGGCGCGGAGTCCGGCGACTTCCTGCGCACCATCCACCAGCTGCTGATCTCGGACGAGTTCTTCGACGAGATCTTCCACGGCATGGGTGTCCCCTACGAGCCGGTGCGCTGGCGCAAGGACATCAAGGAGCGCGGCGTCGACAAGAGCGTCCGCGTGCAGGAGCTCATCGCCGCCTACCGCAACCGCGGCCACCTGATGGCCGACACCGATCCGCTGCGGCTGGTCAAGGACAAGTTCCGCAGCCACCCGGATCTCGATGTCACCCAGCACGGCCTGACGCTGTGGGACCTGGACCGCGAGTTCAACGTCGCGGGCTTCCACGGCAAGGAGCGCATGAAGCTGCGCGACGTGCTGTCGATCCTGCGCGACGCGTACTGCCGCCACATCGGCGTGGAGTACACCCACATTCTGGATCCCCAGCAGCTGCAGTGGATTCAGGAGCGGGTCGAGCAGAAGCACGAGAAGGCGACCGTCGCGCAGCAGAAGTACGTGCTGTCGCGGCTGAACGCGGCCGAGGCGTTCGAGACCTTCCTGCAGACCAAGTACGTTGGGCAGAAGCGCTTCTCGCTGGAGGGCGCCGAGTCGGTCATCCCGATGATGGACGCCGTCATCGACCAGTGCGCCGAGCACGCCCTCGACGAGGTCGTCATCGGCATGCCGCACCGCGGTCGGCTGAACGTGCTGGCCAATATCGTCGGCAAGCCGTACTCGCAGATCTTCACCGAGTTCGAGGGCAACATGAACCCGGCCGCCACGCACGGCTCGGGCGACGTGAAGTACCACCTCGGCGCGCACGGCACCTACATCCAGATGTTCGGCGACAACGACATCGAGGTGTCGCTGACCGCCAACCCCTCGCACCTGGAGGCCGTCGACCCGGTGCTGGAGGGCCTGGTCCGCGCCAAGCAGGACCTGCTCACCAAGGAGGACCTGGTCACCAAGGGCGAGGAGGCGCGCACCTTCTCCGTCGTGCCGCTGATGCTGCACGGTGACGCGGCCTTCGCCGGTCAGGGCGTGGTGGCCGAGACGCTGAACATGTCCGGCCTGCGCGGCTACCGCGTGGGCGGCACGGTGCACATCGTGGTGAACAACCAGATCGGCTTCACCACCGCGCCGGAGAACAGCCGCTCCACCGAGTACTCCACCGACATCGCGAAGTTCATCGGGGCCCCGATCTTCCACGTCAACGGGGACGACCCGGAGGCGTGCGCGTGGGTGGCCCGCCTGGCGGTCGACTACCGCCAGCGGTTCCACCGCGACGTCGTGATCGACCTGATCTGCTACCGGCGTCGCGGCCACAACGAGGGCGACGACCCCTCGATGACCCAGCCGTACATGTACGACGTCATCGACACCAAGCGCAGCGTCCGCAAGGCGTACACCGAGTCCCTGATCGGCCGCGGCGACATCTCGATGAAAGAGGCCGAGGACGCCCTGCGCGACTACCAGGGTCAGCTGGAGCGCGTCTTCAACGAGGTCCGCGAGCTGGAGAAGTACCCGCCGGAGCCGAGCGAGTCGATCGAGGACGAGCAGACGGTGGGCGGCACGGTCGTCACCGCCGTCGACAAGTCGGTGCTGCAGCGCATCGGCGACGCGTTCGTCAACGTGCCCGAGGGCTTCACCGTGCATCCGCGCGTCAAGCCGGTGCTGGAGCGCCGCCGCGAGATGGCCTACGAGGGCAAGGTCGACTGGGCCTTCGCCGAGCTGATGGCCTTCGGCACGCTGATCGACGAGGGCCGCGCGGTGCGCCTGACCGGTCAGGACTCCCGCCGCGGCACCTTCACCCAGCGGCACTCGGTGATCATCGACCGCAAGTCCGGCGCGGAGTACACGCCGCTGCACAACATCGGCAGTGCCAACCCGGGCTGGTTCGCCGTGCACGACTCGGCGCTGAGCGAATACGCCGCCGTCGGCTTCGAATACGGCTACTCGCTGGGCAATCCGGACGCACTCGTGCTGTGGGAGGCGCAGTTCGGCGACTTCGTCAACGGCGCGCAGTCGATCATCGACGAGTTCATCTCCTCGGGTGAGGCCAAGTGGGGCCAGCTGTCGGAGGTCGTGCTGCTGCTGCCGCACGGTCACGAGGGCCAGGGCCCGGACCACACCTCCGGCCGCATCGAGCGGTTCCTGCAGCTGTGCGCGGAGGGTTCGATGACGGTGGCGGTTCCGTCCACCCCGTCGAACTACTTCCACCTGCTGCGCCGGCACGTGCTCGACGGCATCCGCCGCCCGCTCATCGTCTTCACCCCGAAGTCGATGCTGCGCAACAAGGCCGTGGTCTCCAATATCGAGGACTTCACCGACAACAAGTTCCGGTCGGTGCTCGAGGAGCCGATGTACGAGAGCGGCGACGGCGACCGCTCCAAGGTCAAGCGGGTCCTGCTGACCAGCGGCAAGCTGTACTACGACCTGGCCGCGGAGAAGGAGAAGAAGGGCCGCGACGACGTCGCCATCGTGCGCATCGAGCAGCTCTACCCGATCCCGACCTACCGCCTCAACGAGAAGCTGGCCACCTACCCGAACGCCACCGACATCGCGTGGGTGCAGGAAGAACCGGCCAACCAGGGCGCGTGGCCGTTCTTCGGCCTGAACCTGCCCGACTTCCTGCCGGAGCGGTTCAGCAAGCTGCGCCGGATCTCGCGCCGCGCCATGTCGGCCCCGTCCTCGGGTTCGACCAAGGTGCACGCGGTCGAGCAGGCCGAGATCGTCCAGGAGGCGTTCAGCCCGACCGCCTGAAATATGGCGTAACCCCTGCCACCGAGCCGGGTCGAATCCGCTCCCCGCGAGCGATTCGGCCCGGCTCGGTCGTTTTCCGATCTTGCCGCCACGCCCTTCCGCGTCGTATATTCGGCATGGAATATTTGTTGCGGAAGATGTCGCTGGCCCGCGTAGCGTGGGCCGGGCGAGCGGGAAGGGAGTGGCCGACCGATGGTCAAGCAGGTGGAACTGACGCCATTGGCAATCTCGGTGCTAGCCCTGCTGGACGAGCGGCCGATGCATCCGTACGAGATGTACCAGTTGCTGCTGAGCCGCCGGGAGGACTACCTGGTCAAGATCCGGCCCGGGTCGCTGTATCACACCGTGGCCAAGCTCGCCGAGCAGGGACTCGCGCAGGCCGAGGGCACCGACCGGTCCGGCAACCGGCCCGAACGCACCATCTACCGCAGCACCGAGGCCGGAACCGCCGCGCTGCGCGCCCGCATCGCCGCGATCATCCGCCGCCCCGTGCGCGAATATCCCCTGTTCCCGCTGGCCATGTCCGAGGCGCACAACCTGCCCGCGGACGAGGTCGTCACCCTGCTGCACGAGCGCATCGGGTTGCTGGACAACGAGATCGCCGAGATCGACGTCGTGCACGCCTGGCTCGTCGGCAACACCGTGCCGCGGCGCTACTGGATGGTCATCGAGTACCTCGCGGGCCAGATCCGGGCGGAGGTGTCCTGGCTGCGCGGCGTCGTCGCCGATCTGCGCGACGGCACCCTGCCCTGGGAACAGTTCGCTCCCGACGGCACCCGAATCGGCGCCAGCACAGGCGAACTCGGCGCCGACTGGGGCGCCGCGCTGCCCGCCGATATCGCCATCGATCCCCGGCTGTCCCCACCGGCCGCGAGTTCCGACAGGAAGTAGAACCATGCCCACACAACGCAATCCGTGGCTGGCGCTGTACGCGCTGGTCGTCGGCTTCTTCATGATCCTGCTGGATATGACGATCGTCGCGGTGGCCAATCCGGCGATCATGGCCGATCTGCACACCGACATCACCAAGGTCATCTGGGTGACCAGCGCCTACCTGCTCACCTACGCGGTGCCGCTGCTGGTCGCCGGGCGGCTCGGAGATCGCTTCGGCCCCAAGAACATCTACCTGGGCGGCCTGGCCGTCTTCACCCTCGCCTCGCTGTGGTGTGCGATGTCGACCAGTATCGAGATGCTGATCGCGGCGCGTGCGGTGCAGGGCCTGGGGGCGGCGCTGATGACGCCGCAGACCATGGCGGTCATCACCCGCACCTTCCCGCCGGACCGGCGCGGCGCGGCCATGGGCCTGTGGGGCGGTGTCGCGGGCCTGGCCACCCTCGTCGGGCCGATCCTGGGCGGCGTGCTGGTCGACTGGCGGGGCTGGAACTGGATCTTCTACATCAACGTGCCGATCGGCGTCGTCGCGTTCGTGCTGGCGGTCTGGCTGGTGCCGTCGCTGCCGACGCATTCGCACCGGTTCGACGTGGTCGGGGTGGCGCTGTCGGCGGTGGGCATGTTCGGGCTGGTGTTCGGCATCCAGGAGGGCAATACCCGCGACTGGGACGGCCGGATCTGGGCGATGATCATCGCCGGTCTGGTGGTGCTGGGGCTGTTCGTGGTGAATCAGGCCCGCAATACCGCCGAGCCGCTGGTGCCGCTGAGCCTGTTCCGCGACCGCAACTTCTCGCTGTCCAGCCTGGCCATCGCGGCCATGGGCGCGGCGACGGCCTCGCTGATGGTGCCCGCCTACTTCTATCTGCAAGCGGTGCGGGACTTCTCGCCCACCAAGTCGGCGCTGGTGTTCGCGCCGATGGCCATCGTCACCGGCATCGCGGCGCCGGTGGTCGGCAAGATCTCCGACCGGATGCCACCGCGCGTCATTCCGACGATCGGTTTCGCGCTGTTCGCGGCGTCGATCTTCTGGATTCTCACGCAGATGACGCCGGACGGCTCGATCGCGCTGTTCATTACCGCCGGTGCGCTGGCCGGTTTCGCCAATTCCGGGATCTGGGCGCCGCTGGCATCCACGGCCACCCGCAACCTCCCGGTATCGCAGGCCGGGGCGGGGGCCGGTGTGTACAACACCATGCGCCAGATCGGCTCGGTGCTCGGTAGCGCCGCGATCAGCGCCCTCATCTCGGCCCGCATGGCGGCGCAGGGCCTGGGCGGCACCAAGGTGTCCGAGGGCGGCGCGGGCATGCACCACATCCCCGCATTCGTCCTGGACAAGTTCAGCACGGCCCTGAGCCAGTCGATGTTCCTCCCGGCCGCGGTCCTGCTGATCGGCGTAGTGGCATGCGCCTTGTTCGTGGGCCCGCGCAAAAAGGCCGCCACCGACAAGGCCCCAGCCCCCACGCCGGTCCCGGCCGACATCGGCCACTGAGTGGCCCCTTGATCCCGGCCAAAAGCGTGCCGGGATCAAGGGAATGCCCTCAAGCCATCCCGGCGCGCTTCCACTCCTGCCCCCGGCGCGCTCCTGCTCTAGCTCCCAGCGCGCTCCTGCTCTTATCCCCGGCGTGCTTCTACTCTTGCTCCCGACGTGCTTCTGCTCTTGCTCCCGGCACGCTTCCACTCTTGCTCCCGGCACGCTTCCACTCTTGCTCCCGGCACGCTTCCACTCTTGCTCCCGGCGCGCTTCCACTCTTGCTCCCGGCGCGCTTCCACTCTTGCTCCCGTCGTGCTTTTGGCCGGGAACGTCAGCCGACGTGGAGGGTGATCGTCGGGTAACCCGATGCGCCGTCGGGGATTACGTCGGCTACGGTGGCGGTTTGGGGTTGGCCGGTGCCGTCGGTGGCGCGGGCGCGGAGGGTGTGCTGGCCGGTGGGGGCGTCCCAGTCGAAGGCCCACTGGCGCCAGGTGTCGAAGGAGGGCTCGGCGGCCAGGCGGGTGGGTTGCCAAGGGCCGCCGTCGATCTGGACCTCCACGGCCCGGATGCCGCGGTGCTGGGCCCAGGAGACGCCCGCGACGGTGATCCGCCCGGCGGCGACCTTGGCACCGTCGTGTGGGGTGTCGATGCGGGTACCGGTCTTGATCGGGCCGCGGGCCGACCAGCCGCGGCGGGTCCAATACGCCTGGGCGCGATCGAATCTGGTGATCTCGATATCGGTCACCCACTTGGTCGCCGAGACGTAGCCGTACAGGCCGGGCACCACCAGCCGGGCCGGGTACCCGTGCTCGACGGGCAGCGGCTCGCCGTTCATGCCGATGGCCAGCATGGCGTCCCGCCCGTCCATGACCGTGGCCAGCGGGCTGCCCGCGGTGAAGCCGTCCACGCTGCGGGACAGCACCATATCGGCATCCGGATGCGGACCGGCCGCGGCCAGCAGTTCGTCGAGCCGATACCCCAGCCAGCGGGCATTACCGACGAGATCGCCGCCGACCGGATTGGATACGCACGTCAGCGTCACCAGCCGCTCCACGGCCTGCCGCTGCGCGAGATCGGCGTAGTTCAGCCGGATTTCGCGATCGACCATGCCGTGAATGCGCAGCGACCAGGTATCCGCACTGACCTGCGGCACGATCAGCGCGGTATCGATCCGGTAGAAATCGCTGTTGGCGGTGAGGTACGGGGTGAGCCCGGGCAGCCGGAGATCCGCGGCCGGATCGATCGGCGGCAGCGAGTTGACGGGCCGCGGCAGTTTCACGCTGGCCCGCTCGGCCGACACGCTGTGCACCATCGCACCGAGCACCCGTCCCGCCAAACCCGTTGCCGCCGCGACAATTCCGACCCCGACAATGCCCCGGATCGCCGCCCGCCGATCCAACTCCCCGCCCGTGGCCCGCTCCGCGGACGCGGTCGGCACCGACGAGCCCTCTCCCGCCACCCGCCCGATCAACCAGCGCAGCGCGGCAATCGCCAGTCCCACACCGAGAATCGACGGAACGGCCCAGGTCCACGAGGCGCCGGGCCGGTTCACCGCCGCGACGACCGAGACCACGCCGAGCAGGGCGAACAGGGCGGAGCCGAGCGGGCGCCGCGCCCGCTCCACGGTCCCGGCGAACCAGGCGATCGCCACCGCGGCCGCGCCCATGAGGACGAACAGCACCAGCTTGTCATTGGTGCCGAAGACGCCGATCGCCCATTCCCGCACGCGGTCCGGGGTCCGGTCCACCACCGTGCCGCCGAGCGCCCCCAGCGGCGAACTGCCCGACCCGATCGGCACCGAGACCAGTTCCGCCACGCCGAGCGCCAGCCCGGCCGATACCAGGCCGCACCACGCCCGCAGTCCCGATCCGGTCATGTCGCGAGCGTAACCCCGATGGCCAGCGCCAAGACCACTCCGAGAGAGCCGATCGGGGTGCCGTCACGGATTCGTCAGAAAACGGGCATCCGGGGTTCGTCGACGGCTCATGCTGTGACAGCGGGCACGTTGCGGTTCCACCGAAACTCCCCAGCCCTTTCTCAGTATTCGCGCGCTTAATTGAGGTCAGGTGTTCTGACCTACCGAGGACGTGATGACCCGTGTATCCCAATCAGCAGAACTGGCCTGGACAACCATCGGGACCGTACCGCCCGACCGGCGGCGGCCGCCCGCCCCGGCACGGCCTGAGCTTCGGCGTGGTCGCCGCGATCGTGATCGCCCTGGCCGTGACCATCGGCCTGGTGACCGCCCGGCTCGGCGTGAACGGCCCGGCCGCCACGGCACCGTTCGCGCAGCGCGGCAATGTGGCGCAACCCGTCGCCTCGCAGTCGATGCCCGCCGACCTCACCGCCGCCGCCAAGAAGGTGGTGCCGGGCATCGCGCTGATCAACACGCAGCAGCAATTACAGGGCCTGGAGGGCGCGGGCACGGGCATCGTGCTCACGTCCTCCGGTGACGTGCTCACCAACAACCATGTCGTGGAGGGCGCCACCAAGATCGCGGTCACCGATGTGGGCAACGGCAAGACCTATTCGGCCTCCGTGCTCGGCTACGACCGCCGCGACGATCTCGCCGTGATCCACCTCAACGGCGCCTCCGGGCTGACGACCGCGCCGCTCGGCGATTCGGGCAAGGTGGCGGTCGGCGACGCGATCGTCGGCGTCGGCAATGCCGGGGGCACGGGCACCCCGACCGCCGCGGCCGGGCGGGTGACCGCGCTGAACCGCTCCATCTCCGCCAGCGACTCGGCCTCGGGCAGCTCCGAGCAGCTGACCGGGCTCATCCAGGTCGCCGCGAACATCCAGCCCGGCGATTCCGGCGGGCCGCTGGTGAACGACGCCGGTCAGGTGGTCGGCATGGATACCGCCGCGTCCCAGGGCTTCCGGTTCGGCACCGGCGGCGGCCAGGGCTTCGCCATTCCGATCGGCACGGCGCAGACGATCGCCAAGCAGATCCAGTCGGGCACGGCCTCCGACCGCGTGCACATCGGTCCCTCCGCCTTCCTCGGCGTCACGGTCAGCGATACCAACGGATCCGGCGCGCTGGTCCGCGATGTCGTCGGCGGCGGCCCGGCCGAACAGCTCGGCCTGGCGCCCGGCGACACGATCCTCGGCGTGGACAATTCCTCGGTGGATTCGGCCACCACGCTGACCAACACCATGGACCAGCACCACCCGGGCGACACGGTCACCGTGACCTGGGCCGACCAGTCGGGGCAGAGCCAGTCCGATCAGGTGCGGCTGGCGCAGGGGCCGGTGGGCTAGGGGAGTCGTCGGTCCGCGCGGACCAGGGCTCGTACGTCCGTGGCCGATTCGCAGACGAAGGCGCGGACGGCCAGGGCGGAGCAGCGGGCTCGGTCGAGGTTGCGGACGGCGGCCTTGGTGGCGGCGACGGCCGGTGGGGCGACGCTGAGTTCGGTGACTCCCATGCCCAGCAGCAGCGGGATCGCCAGCGGATCGGCGGCGAGTTCGCCGCAGACCGCGACCGGCGTGGCGCCCGCGCCCCGGCAGACCAGGTCGATCAGGCGGAGCACACCCGGATCCAGCGGGTCGGCCAGCGCGGCGACGGTGTCGTTGCCGCGCTCCACGGCCGCCGCGTACTGGGTCAGATCGTTGGTGCCGATGCTGAAGAAGTCGACGTGTTCGGCGAGGACCGTGGTCTTGGCCGCGGCGGCGGGAACCTCCACCATGATGCCCACATCCAGCGAAACCCCGTGCGGTAGCACCTCTTCCAGCATGCCGCGGGCCGCGCGCACCTCGTCCACGGTGGTGACCATCGGGAACATGACGCTCACCGGGTGATCGGCGGCGACCCGGACGATCGCGCGCAGCTGGTCGCGCAGCAGCTCGGGGTATGCCAGGGCGAGTCGCAGACCGCGCAGTCCCAGAAAGGGATTGGCCTCCCGCGGCTGCGCGATGTACGGCAGCGGTTTGTCGCCGCCGACGTCGAGGGTGCGCAGCACGATGCGGCGGCCGCCGAACGCCTCGGCGAGCTGCCGGTACGTCTGCTCCTGCTCGTCCACCGAGGGCGCGTGTTCCCGTCCCAGGAACAGGAATTCGGTGCGGACCAGGCCGGACAGGTCGGCGCCGGCGCGCACGGCCGCGGTCGCGTCGGCGAGGCTGCCCACATTGGCCGCCACCGGGACGATGCCGCCGTCCATGGTCACCGCCGGTTCGTGGGCGGCCGCCGCGGCGGCCCGGCCGCGTTCGCGCTGTTCGGCTGCGCGCGTGGTGAATTCGGCGAGGACGGCCGGGTCCGGATCGATGGCGAGCCGTCCCGTCGCCCCGTCCAGGGCCACGGTGGCGCCCTCGGCAATGTCGAGCACCGCCGGGCCCGCGCCGACCACCGCGGGAATGCCGCGGGTGCGGGCCAGGATCGCGCTGTGCGCGGTCGGGCTGCCCTGGGCCAGCACGATTCCGGCGACGACGGCCGGGTCCAGATTCGCCGCCTGCGCCGGGGTCAGGTCGGCGGCGACGAGAATGCCGGAGCCATCGATGGTTTCGGCGTCGACGCCGAGCAATGCGGCCAGTACCTGATCGCGCACCGCCCGCACATCGGCGGCCCGGGCGCGCTGGTATTCATCGGGCAGCCGCTCCAATGCCGTTGCGGCGGCGCTCCATTCGTGTGCCCAGGCGGTTGCACCGGCCTGCCCGTCGGCGATTCGCCGCCGGACGGCCTCCCGCAGATCCTCGTCGTCGAGCAGCAGCAGATGCGCCTGGAAGATCTCGGCCTCGGCGACCCCTCCCGCACCGCCCACTCGGGTACTCGACTCCCGAATCGCTTTCCGCGCCAGGGCTATAGCACCGTCGAGGCGCTCTTGCTCCTCCCCCGGTGAGCCCGCAGGGTGCTCGGGTAGTTCGAATTCGGCCGCATGCAGGTGGCGTGCCGGGCCTATTGCTATGCCTGTGGAGGCGGGGAATGGCCCACTTCGCGATGCCGCGACACTCGTGATTCCGGCGTGCTTTTGGCCGGAATCCTCGGTGAGATCCCGGCCGAAAGCATGCCGGGAACTCGAGTCGGCTACGTCGAGACGGTCGGCGGTCTCCCCCACCCCGGCCTCGTCGAATTCCCGAGCCGCCAGTGCCAGCACGCGGTCTACCGCGGTCGATGCGTCGGGACCCGTTGCGGTGATGTCGACTTCGTGTCCGGCCAGGATTCCGAGGGCGGCGATTCGGCTGAGGCTGCGGCCGGAGACGGGGGCGGAGTCGGTGGTGCGGTTTCGCATCCGGACCTCGGCGTCGAGGCCGCGCAGTTCCGCTACCAGGCGGGCGGCCGGGCGGGCGTGCAGGCCGTGCGGGTTCGTCACCACGAAGTGGGCGGCGATTCGATCCCCACTGCTCTCGGGAGGCGGCTCGGCGGCCCGCTCCTGTTCCCCGCCGAGTTGAGTTCGCTTGCCGAGCAAGGCATTTTCCGCCTCGGCGGCGGCCTCGCCCAGATCCGCGCCTCCGGCGGCGGAGACGGCCGCGGCGATCAACCCCTCGATGATCGGCGCGGCGGACAGCCGGACCTCGTGCGGGGAATCCATCAGCTCCAGGGCCAGTTCGGCGGACAGCACGGCGCTGCCGAGGTCCATGAGCACGAGCACCCCGTCCCCCGTATCGGCCGCACCGATCGCCTCCGCCACCGCGACCGCATCGGTCCCGAAGGTGTGCTCGTCCAGCCCGGCCGCGACCTCGATCCGCACCTGCGGCCCGTGCACCATCTCGGCGGCCAGGGTGACGGCCGCCCGTGCCAATGAATGACTGTGGGAGACAACGACAATGCCGATCATGGGCGCTCCCGCTGGTCGATCCGAGGCCGAGATTCCGGCCGAAAGCACGCCGGAAGACAAGGAGCCGGTGCGCGGACGCGGGGCTCATGCGAGGGCCTGGCGGGCCGCACGGACCAGCAGTACGGAGCTCGTCGCGCCCGGGTCCTGGTGGCCGATGCTGCGCTCGCCCAGGAAGGCGGCGCGGCCCTTGCGGGCCTGCAGGGGGATGGTGGCGTCGCGGCCCGCCTCGGCGGCGGCGAGGGCGGCGGTCAGGGCCGCGGGGAGATCGGTTCCGGCGGCGAGGCTTTCGTCGAGTGCGGTGGCGGCGGGGGCCAGGGCGTCGAACATGGTCTTGTCGCCGGGCTCGGCCTTGCCGCGGGCCACAACGCCGTCCAGGCCCGCGCGGAAGCCCTTCGCGAAGACCGCCGCGTCCAGTTCGCCCGCACCGACCGCCGCGGCGAAACGGAGGAAGAAGGTGCCGTAGAGCGGGCCGCTGGCCCCGCCCACCGACCGGATCAGCGTCATACCGGCCTGTTTCAGCGTCTCGGCGGGGGCGGACTCGTCGAGGGCGGCGACGACCGCCGCGGTGCCGCGGCGCATATTGCTGCCGTGGTCGGCGTCGCCGATCGCGGAGTCGAGTTCGGTGAGGGCGGCGGCGTTCGCGTCGATCAGGGCGGCGAATTCGCGCAGCCAGCGGACGGGATCGAGGGTTGTCATCTCACACTCCCCAGCGCAGGGCCGGTGTGCGCACCGGCGCGTCCCACAGGTTCAGCAGGTCGTCGTCGACCCTGGTCAATGTCACCGAGCAGCCCGCCATCTCGAGCGAGGTGATGTACGGGCCGACCAGCGAGCGGGCCACCTCGATGCCGTGCCCGCGCAGAATCCGGGCCACCTCGTTGTACATCACGTACAGCTCCAGCAGCGGCGTGCCGCCCATGCCGTTGACGAAGCAGATCACGCTGTCGCCCCGAGCGAAGGGCAGATCCGACAGGATGGGCTCCGACAGCATCTCGGCGACCTCGCGGGCGGGCGCGAGCGGAACGCGCCGCCGCCCCGGCTCGCCGTGGATGCCGATGCCGAGCTCCATCTCCGACTCGCCAAGTTCGAAGGTGGGCTTCCCGGCGGCGGGCACCGTGCACGAGGTGAGCGCCACGCCCATGCTGCGCGAGCGCTCGTTCACCAACCGGGCCACCTCGGCCACCGCGGCGAGCGGCCGCCCCTGCTCGGCCGCGGCCCCCGCGATCTTCTCGACGAGGACGGTGGCGCCCACGCCGCGCCGCCCGGCGGTGTACAGGCTGTCCTGCACCGCCACATCGTCGTTCACCACCACGGCGGCGACCTCGGGCCCGCCCTCGGCGGCGGCCAGCTCGGCGGCCATCTCGAAATTCATCACGTCGCCGGAGTAGTTCTTGACCAGGTGCAGCACCCCCGCGCCCGCGTCGACGGCGGTGGTCGCGGCCAGGATCTGATCCGGCACCGGCGAGGTGAAAACCTCACCGGCACAGGCGGCGTCGAGCATCCCGAGCCCCACGAACCCGCCGTGCAGCGGCTCGTGCCCGGACCCGCCGCCCGACACCAGGCCCACCTTGCCGGGCACCGGCGCGTCGGCGCGCAGCACGAGCCGGTTCGGCACGTCGACCCGTAGCTCCGGATGCGCACCGGCCATCCCGGCCAGCGCCTCGCCCACCACGTCGGCCGGATCGTTGATCAGCTTCTTCATCGAAAACTCCTGCCGGGCAGCCGCGTCGCCCGCTACCCACGTTGATTTCGAATTACATTCGATAATGTCGAATAATGTTCGTAGAATACGCACGTGTTGCATAGGTCACAAGACCCGGGCGGAAATCCGGCCGGGACACGGGAGGACGCGTGATCCAGTCCGTCGACCGGGCCGTCCGGATCCTGTTCGCGCTGCAGGGCGCGCGCCGCCTGACGCTGTCGGAGCTGGCGGCCGAGCTGGGGTTGCCGCCGACCACCGTGCACGGCATCGTCCGCACGCTGGCCGTGCACGGGGTGGTGGTGCAGGAGCACGGCGGCGGGCGCTATCAGCTGGGCCCGGCGGTGCTGCGGCTGGGCAACGTGTACCTGGACACCCTGGAGCTGCGATCCCGGGCACTGACCTGGGCACACGAGCTGGCCCGCCGCACCGGGCTGGCGGTACGGGTCGGCGTGCTGTTCGGCGACGACGTGGTGATCATCCACCACGAGCCGCGGCCCGACGGAAGTCGGCAGATGCCGGAGGTGGGCATCGAGATCCCCGCGCACGCAAGCGCTTTGGGGAAGGCGATGCTGGCGTTTGTTCCCGGCCAAAAGCATGCCGGGAACAGCGGGGGTAACGAGGCCGGGAACAGCGGGGGAAGCGACGCCAGGAACAGCGGGGGAAGCGACGCCAGGAACAGCGGGGGAAGCGACGCCAGGAACAGCGGGGGAAGCGACGCCAGGAACAGCGGGGGAAGCGACGCCAGGAACAGCGGGGGAAGCGACGCCAGGAACAGCGGGGGAAGCGGGGAGGGCCTGCGCAGTATGACCGGTGAGACCATTACGTCTCGGGAGGCGCTGGCCGAACATCTCACCGCGGTAGGCGAATCCGGACTCGCCACCGAGCGTGACGAGGCCGTCCTGGGTGAATCCTGTATTGCCGGAGCGATTTTCGATCGGACGGGGGCCGTGGTGGGGGCGGTCGGCGTGGTTCTGCCTACCGCCGACTGGCCCGCACCGGATGCCACCGTCGATGCGGTTCGCACTGCGGCCCGCACGATTTCGCGCGAGCTGGGCTCGCCCCGCTGGCCCGTCCCACCCGACCGACCATGATCCCGGCACCCGACCGACCATGATCCCGGCACGCTTTTGGCCGGGATCATGGCACGCTTTTGGCCGGAATCTCACCCCCTCAGCTGTAAATAGCCTCCACGTCCGCCGCGTAGTTCTTCATCACCACATTGCGCTTGAGCGACAGCTTCGGGGTCAGTTCGCCGCTGTCCTGGGTCCAGTCGACCGGGAGGATGCGGACCTTCTTGATGGACTCGGCGTGCGAGACCAGCTTGTTGGTCTCCGCGACCGCGGCGTCGATCTCGGCCACCAGGTCGGGCAGCTCGATCAGCTTTTCGACGGGCAGGTCGGCCGGGAGGTCGTGGCGCTCCTTCCAGGCGGGCAGCGCCTCCGGGTCGAGGGTGACCAGCGCGGCGATGAACGGCTTGCCGTCGCCGACCACCATGACCTGGCTGATCAGCGGGTACGCCCGCAGCGAGTCCTCGAGCACGGCCGGGGAGACGTTCTTGCCGCCCGCGGTGACGATGATCTCCTTCTTGCGCCCGGTGATGGTGATGAAGCCCTCGTCGTCGAGCGCGCCCAGGTCGCCGGTCTTGAACCAGCCGTCGACGAAGGCGTCCTCGGACGCCGTGGGATTCTTCCAGTACCCGGCGAAGACGACCCCGCCGCGCAACAGCAACTCACCGTCGTCGGCGATCTTGACCGCGTGCCCGGGCAGCGGCTGCCCGACCGATCCGATCTTGATGTGCGAGGGCGTGTTCACCGAGATGGCGGCCGTGGACTCGGTGAGACCGTAGCCCTCGTAGATGGTGACGCCCGCGCCGCGGAAGAAGTGCCCCAGCCGCGCGCCCAGCGGACCGCCGCCGGAGACCGCCGACAGGCACCGCCCACCCATCGCGTCGCGCAGCCGCCCGTACACCAGCCGGTCGAACAGCGCGTGCTGCACCCGCAGCAGCAGCCCCGCGCCCCCGGCCTGCACCGCCTCGCTGTAGGAGACGGCGACATCGGCGGCGTAGTCGAAGATCCGGCCCTTGCCGTCGTCGTGCGCCTTCTGCTTGGCGGCGTTGAACACCTTCTCGAACACCCGCGGCACCGACAGGATGAAATCGGGCTTGTACCGGCCGAACTGCTCGACCAGCGTGGACCAGTCGGCGGTGTGCGCCACGGTCACGCCCGCATCGAAGGCGGCCAGCGCCACCGCGCGGGCGAACACGTGCGCCAGCGGCAAAAACAGCAGCGACCGGTGGCCGGGCTTGAGGAACTGCGGCATGGCCGACCGGCAGGCCGCCGACTCGGCGTAGAGATTGGAATGCGAGAGCATGACGCCCTTGGGCCGACCGGTGGTGCCCGAGGTGTAGATGAGCGTCGCGGGCGAGGAGACCTTCACCTGCGCGCGCCGGTCGTGCACGACCTGATCGTCGAGTTCGGCGCCGCGCCGGATCAGCGCGTCGACCGCGCCGTCGGCCAGCACCAGGGTCTCCGACAGCTCGGGCAACCCGCCCTCGATCTCGGCAATGGTGGCACGGTGTTTCGCGTTCTCGACGACGAGCAGCCGGGTCGCGGAATCCTCCAGGATCCAGCGGGCCTGCTCGGCGGAGGAGCTGTCGTAGATGGCCACGGTGCAGCCGCCCGCGGCCCAGATGGCGAAGTCGAGGACCACCCACTCGTACTGGGTGGCGGCCAGGATGCCCACGCGATCGCCGAGCTGGATACCGGCGGCGATCAGGCCCTTGGCCACGTCGGTGACGGCTCTCGCGAACTCGACAGCCGTGACGTCGAGCCAACCACCCTTGCCGTCCGGCTTGTTGAACACCACCAGGCCGGGCGTGCGCTCGGCATGCCGGAAGGCGCCGTCGGACATGTTGGCGTCCGCGGGAATGGTGTAGGTAGCCGGGACTTCGAACTCTCGCATCGCTGCCCTTCCACGTGGTCTACTCGCCAGTAATCTACGCCAGCCACGGCGGCAACCTCCGTTCGACCGCCCGGTTGGCCGGCGAGGGTGGGCGCACACCCGCCGCCGATTCCCCGCAACCTATCGTATGGTCCGCGTTTGCGCTGGTTGGAGGGCTGCGGCGAGGAAGTCCGCCAGCTCGCGCACAGCCGCCGCGGCGGGTGCGACCAACCCCGCCTGCAACTGGGCGACATGCCAGAGCCCGTGCGTCACCGAGAAGCGCGTCGGGACCTGCGCCGCGCGCAGCGCCGCGACCAGCCGGGTGCACTGGTCGTGGAGCAGTTCGTCCGCGTCGACCTGCACGTATGTCGGCGGCAGGCCGCGCAGGTCGCCCAGCAGCGGCGCGTAGCCGGGGTCCAGGCCGTCGCCGTCGCCGAGGTAGGCGGCGGCGCAGGCGCGCGACCACGGCCTGCTGATCACCAGATCCCGCGCCCGGCCCGGGATTTCGTTCGGATCGGCCCAGGGCGCGATCAAACCCAGTGCGGCGGGCCGGATTCCGTGCCGGTCGCGCAGCCGCTCGGCCAGCGCGAGCGACAGCCCGCCGCCCGCCGAATCGCCGGATACCGCAATCGTTTCCGGTGCCAGCCCGGTGGCGACCAGCTCCAGGAACGCCGCCTCGGCGTCGTCGAGGGCGGCGGGGAACGGGTGCTCGGGGGCGAGCCGGTAGTCCGGGACGTAGACCGGGCGGCCGAGCGCGCGGGCCAGCAGGCCGGTCAGCGCGCGGTGCGTGCCGGGCGAGCACACCGTGTACCCGCCGCCGTGCAGATACAGCACCGCACCGGGATCGGCGGCATTCGCGGCGCTCACCCGCTCGGCCGGGCGCCCGCCCAGCCGCATTCGCCGCACCCGGGCGTCCCGGGGCGCCAGCTGGGCGACCGCGGCGGCCTCCAGCAGCGCGCGCTGCGCCTGCCACGACAGCCGGTGGTGCATGGTGTAGCGGAAGATCGGATGCAGGATCAGCCGCGCGACCGGCAGCGGCACGGAAATGGCAGCCATGACGGGTCTTTCGCGATCAGGGGAACAGGCGGCGGTTCACCACGAGCGCGAGGCGCTGGTAGTAGGAGGCGGTGGTGCGGACGAACAGGTCCAGCGCCTTGGCCTCCCAGCCGATCAGCACCCGGCCGTGGCCCTTGCGCACGCCCTCGGTGATGGTCTGCGCGGCCATCTCCGGCGAGTGCATCGCGAGCTGCCGGTCGAAGAACGAGGCCAGCTTGGCGGCGTCGAGTCCCTCGGCGTAGGTGGCGTTGCGGGCGACCGCGGTCTTGATCCCGCCGGGGTGCACGCAGGTGACCTTGACCGGATGCTTGCGGGCCAGCATCTCCTGGCGCAGCGACTCGGTGAAACCACGCACCGCGAACTTGGCCGCGTTGTAGGCGCTCTGCCCCGGCACCGCGATGAGCCCGAACAGGCTCGACACATTGACCACGTGTCCGGAACCGGATTCGATCAGATGCGGCAGGAACGCCTTGGTGCCGTTGACGACTCCCCAGAAGTCGACATCCATGATGCGCTCGATGTCCTTGAACTGGGAGTCGATCACCTCGCCGTGGAAGGCGATTCCGGCGTTGTTGTAGATCTGGTGCACGACGCCGAAGTGCTTGCGGACCGCGTCGGCGTACAGCAGCACCGCCTCCCGCTCGGCCACGTCGAGCCGGTCGGATTTGACGTCGGCGCCCAATGCCGTACAGCGCCGGACGGTTTCGGCCAGCCCCTCGGTATCGACATCGGACAGTGCGAGTTTCGCGCCCCGGCGGGCCAGATTCTCCGCCAGGGCCCGGCCGATGCCGGACCCCGCGCCGGTGATCACGCAGACTTTTCCGGTGAAGTAAGCATCGTTGCTCACTGTGCTCCCACCACTTTCAGATCGGGCCGGGCCTCGGCGCCATGGGTTGCCGCGGTCGTGTCGTACGCCGCGAGGTCGAAGGATTCGAGCATCCTACGGAAGCGGAAGGTGAAATCCGGCCAGAGCGTGGTGTTGTTGCCGTGCTTGTCCAGATACCAGCTGGCGCAGCCGCCGGTACTCCACACCGTGCCGGTCAGCTTGCGCTGCAGGTCGCGGTTGAACGCGTCCTGGGCGTCGCGTCGCACCTCGACCGTGCGCAGTCCGCGCGCGCTCATGGTGGCGATCGCGTCGGCGATGTAGGCGATCTGCGATTCGATCATGTACACCATCGAGGTGTGGCCCAGGCCCACGTTCGGGCCGAGCAGGAAGAACATATTGGGGTAGTTGGCGACGGCGGTGCCCTTGTAGCCCTGCTGCCCCGACTCGTCGAAAACCTCGGCGAGCGTGCGGCCGTCGCGCCCGGTGATCGCGTCGAACACCGGCGAGTCGGTGACGTGGAATCCGGTGGCGACCACGATGGCGTCCACCTCGCGCTCCACGCCGTCGGCGGCGACGATCGACTGCGCCCGGATCTCCCGGATGCCGTCGGTGACGACGTCGACATTGTCGCGGCCGAGCGCCGGGTAGTAGTCGTTGGAGATGAGCATGCGCTTGCAGCCGATGCGGAAGTTCGGCGTGACCTTGCGGCGCAGCTCCGGATCGCGCACCTCGTACCGCAGCTTGGCGCGCGCGACCGCCTCCAGCGCCAGCATGGCGGGCGGGAACTTGGCCAGGCCCACCACCTGGGTCTCGCGGACCGCGTAGATGGCGGCGCGCGAAAGGCGTTGCATGCCGGGCAGATACTTGAACGCGAGCCGTTCGGGCAGGGTGTAGGGCCGGTCCAGGCGCGGCAGCAGCCACGGCGCGGTGCGCTGGTAGACGTCCAGGTGGGCGACCGCGGGCGCGATGGACGGCACGATCTGGATGGCCGAGGCGCCGGTGCCGATCACCGCGATCCGCTTGCCGGTCAGGTCGGCGTCGTGGTCCCAGCGCGCGGAGTGGAAGATCTCGCCCCGGAAGTCGTTGATGCCCTTGATATCCGGCAGATTCGGCTCGCACAGCGCGCCGACCGCGGACACCAGCACGTCGGCGGTGAACGCCCCCCTGGTGGTCCGCACCTCCCATCGCGCGTCCCGCGCGTTCCAGCGGGCGTCGGTCATATCGCAGTCGAACAGGTGCTTGTCGCGCACCCGGTAGCGATCGGCGACATCCTGGATGTAGCGCTGGATTTCGGGCTGCCGGGAGAACGACCGCGACCAGTTCGGGTTCGGCGCAAAGGAATACGAGTACAGCTGGGACGGCACATCGCAGGCCGCGCCCGGGTAGGTGTTGTCGCGCCAGGTGCCGCCGACGTCACCGCCGCGCTCGAGCACCAGGAAGTCGTCCCGGCCGTCCCGGCGGAGCCGGATGGCCAGGCCCAGCCCGGAGAATCCGCTGCCGACGATCAGGATGTGCACGTGACGGGCGGACGGGTCGCCGACGGCTTTGTCTGTAACCTTGCGACTCATATATCCGAGCCTAGAGATCTACTGAACACGAGTCAACAATATTGACTCGTGTTCAGTAGGCTGGATGCCGTGGGTGGTGAACGGACCGGCGGCAACGCCAAGCGGGTGCGGCTGAGCCCGGCCGAACGCCGGGAGCAACTCATCACGCTCGGCGCCCGGATGCTGCGCGAACGCGCCCTCGAGGACATCTCCGTCGGCGAGATCGCCGCCCGGGCCGGTATCTCGCGGGGCCTGCTGTTCCACTACTTCACCAGCAAGCAGGACTTTCAGCTGGCCATCGTGCGGCACGCCAACGCCGAGCTGCTGGCGCGGACCATGCCCGATCGCAGCCTGTCGCTGCCGGACATGCTGCGCGACGCGGTCGACCGCTACGTCCGCTACGTCAGCGACAACCGCACCTCCTACCTGGCCCTGCTGCGCGGCCCGGCCAGCACCCGCCCGGAGCTGGTGACCCTGGTGGACGCGACCCGCTACGCCATCGTCGACCGCATCCTCGCCGAGGCCCCCGTGTCGCCGGACGATCCGGACCGGCCGCGGCTGCGCCTGGCGGTGCGCGGCTGGATCGCCTTCGCCGAGGAGACGACCCTGAGCTGGCTGCGCGAGGAGACCATCACCCGCGACCAGCTCATCGGCCTGCTCGTCGAATCGCTGCCCGCGCTGGCCCGCAACCCGCTGCTGTCCGCCGCACTGCACGCCGGGGATCAGGCCCGGTACTCGTAGCCGGAGCGGTCACCCGCCCGGAACAGGGTGGCGCTCGCGGTGACGACGGCCGCCACCAGGATCATGACGCCCGAAACCAGCAGTGCCACATCGAGTCCGCGGTGGAATGCGGCGTAGGTGGCGGTGATGACCTGGTTCACGATCGGGCCGTAGGCGGCCGCGGCGGCGGGATCGCCGCCGGCGGGCACGTTCCCGGTCTCGATGGCGCCGATGACGACGGACTGGAAGTTGGCCGGAATCTGCAGCTGGTTCAGCCGATCCACCAGATCGGAGTTGAGGAACGAGTTGACCAGCCCGCCGAGCGCGGCCACCCCGACCACCGCGCCGACCTGGCGCATGGTGTTGGTCGCGGCGGCGGCCATGCCGGAATGTGCGGCGGGCACCCCGGTCAGCACGGCGGAGGTCAGCGGCACCACGGCGATGCCGAACCCGAGCCCGGCGACGGTCAGCGACAGCGCCAGCGGCGCGAAATCCACGGTGACGCCCAGGAATTGGCGGGTCAGCAGGATACCGGCCGCGCCGATCAGGCAGCCGGTGATCATCGGGGTGCGCGAGCCGCGCACCGCCACCCAGCCGCCGGAGAACAGCGAGCCCACGATGATCGCGGCGGCCATCGGCGCGAAGACCGCGGCGGTGCGCCAGCCCGAATAGTTCACCACCTCTTGCAGATACAGCGCGGTGAAGAAGAAGATCGAGAAGATGCCGAAGTAGACGGCGAACGCCACGATCAGCGCGCTGCGCACCATCGGCCTTCGCAGATAACGGAAGTCGAACATCGGATTGACCGCGCGCATCTCGGCGACGACGAAGCCGAGGAAGGCCACGCCGCCGATCACGAACAGCGTCACCACCGACGTCGCGCCGTAGCCGACGTCCTCCCCGGAGATGCCCGCGTAGATCACGCAGCCGAGAAACGTTGCGCCGAGCACGAATCCGGGCAGGTCGACGGGTCCGGGCTGCGGGTCGGCGCTCTCGGGCACGTACCGCAGCGCGGCGGCCAGCACCACCGCGCCGACCGCGAGGTTGAACCAGAACACCGAGCGCCAGCCGAACGCGCCCACCAGCAGGCCGCCGATCACCGGGCCCAGCGCCAGCGCCAGACCCGAGACGGCCGCCCAGGCGCCCAGCGCCCGCGCACGCAGGCCGCGGTCGGGGAAGATGTGCCGGATCACCGACAGCGTGCCCGGTTCGGAGGCGGCGGCGCCCAGACCCATCACCCCGCGCCCGGCGATGAGCAGCGAGACGCTCGACGCCAGAGCCGAGAACACCGATCCCGCACAGAAAATGACCAACCCGCCGACCATCACCTTCTTGCGGCCCCAGCGGTCGCCGAGCGATCCGGCGGTCAGCATCAGGCTCGCGAACACCAGGGTGTAGGCGTTGACCACCCACTGCAGCGACACCACCCCGGCGTGGATGTCGGACTGGATATTGCCGAGGGTGACGCTGACGATGGTGGTGTCCAGGAAGGTCACGAACAGGACCGCGGTGACCGTGGCGAGCGCGATCTTCGGCCGCGCCGCAGCGGATTTCGGCGCGCTGGATGTCGTCATGGGTACCTCAGGGGGTGGGGCCCGGCGTCGGCGCGGCGCAGACGGGAGGCGGGTTGCCCTCCAGGGTCAGCAGGGCGCAGAACGTGGCGGCGGTGACCTTCCACGTGCCGCCGAGGCGGATCGCCGAACCCTGCTGGTCGGCCAGCGCGGGTTTGCCGTCGAACAGGATCGTGTAGGTGACATCGGCGTGGTCGGTGCCGGTGCTGGCCACGGTGGAGACCGTGGCCGTGGTGCTCTTGGCCATCGGCGAACCGGCCTGGGCCTTGATGGTGGCGGCGAATGCCTGGCCGTTCTCCAGCAGCGCGATCTTCTGGTCGGCGTCGGTGGCGCCGTCGAAGAAGCGCTGAAAGGTGTCGGTGACGGCCTGGGTGACGGTGGGTGCGCCGGTGGTGGTGGAGGATGCGGGGCCGTGACTCGATCCGCCGCCGCAGGCCGCGGTGGCTCCCAGCAGGGTCGCGCACGCGCAGGTGACGAGTGCCTTCGTCGTGAACATGTCCAGCCTCCCTCGCGGTGACCGGTCGGCTCGGTGATTCAGAAGCAGATTACCGCTGGCGATGATCTATTCCGAGGGTACGCTCGGGAGCCGGAATAACCGGTGGGGACAGCGGGGTTCAGAGATTGTGTTCGTCGAGCCAGCCGCGTGCGAGGTCGTCGGGGGCGGCGTGCTCGTCGCGGACTTTGCCGATCAGGTCGGCCAGGTCGGTGGTGGTCAGTTCGCCCGCGACGTAGTTGAGTTTCTTGATCTGGGTGCCCGTGAGCGCGCCCTGGCGGAAGAGGGGGACGATGCTGTGAGCGCGGAAGGCGTAGGCCGGGTCGGCGATCGGGACGAGGTCGCCCGGGCCGCCGGGGAGCAGGGCCGCGGGGGCGGTGAGCACACCGGCCTGAATCCGGCCGTCGGCGAGGGCCTTTCGCAGCTCGGAGTCGCCGGGATAGACCGTGTAGTGGGTGATGTCGCAGTGGTACCGCTCGCGCAGCGGGGTGAGCACGTCGCGCTGTGGGTCCGGGGCGGGGCGCAGCGGGTCGAGTTCGCTGCCCGTGGCGATGCCGACGGTCAACTCGGCGCAGTGCGGGGCCAGCTCGGGCAGTGTCCCGGGGTACCGGTCGGCCTCGGCGCGGGCCAGCACGAAGGCGGGCCGCAGGTCGGTGCCGTCGGCGATGTCGGAGGTGGACAGTCCCTCGGGCAGGGCACGACTCAGCGCGTCGGCGACATTCGGTGGCTGCTGGACCGCCGACACCCGCGTCGGATCGTTCGGAGCCTCGGCCGCCGCGGCCGCGGCGTTCTTGTCGGGGAGCCGTGCCGTGGCCGTCGAGTCCAGGGCCGTCAACAGGTCGCCGCTGTCGTCGCCGACCAGGGTCACCCTGTCCGCGTCCAGGGCGGCCAGATAGTCCGCGCGCTGTCCCACATGCGCCACGACGGCGGTATGGGCGCCGGTGCGCGCGAGGGCCTGGGCGTAGATCCGGGCAATCAAATCCGATTGAGCGGAATCGCCCGCGCCCACCCGAATCGTCGGGCTCTCGCCGCCGCCGGAGCAGGAAACGGCCAGCGTAGCGGCCATCGCCGCGACCAGCGCGCGGGCCGTCGCCCGCATCGAACCGGTCAACTCCATCCGGCGACACCCACTCCCGATAGATAGTAAGAACGACACCCGGCTGCCAGTATGGACAGCCAGAAGGCGGCCGCCCCGGACACGCATCGTAATCGGAGCGCGCCGAACCCCGACCGCACGGCCCGGGACATCGGAAGGACAGTCAGTGAAATCCTCGATCAGCAATCCTGCGCGTCGGCGTGGGCTACGGCCCGCCCTGACCGCGGTGCGGTTCCTCGCCACCGCGGTCGCCCTGGCCGCGGCGATGGCGCTGTCGGCCTGTGGCGGCAACTCCAACCCGCTGGCCGGATCCGGCGGCGGCTGCGACGGCGACACCAACAAGCTCACCGTCGGCTCCGCGAACTTCCCGGAATCCGAGACGGTGGCCGACGTCTACGCGGAAGCGTTGCGCGCCAACGGATTCGCCGTCGACACCAAGCTCAATATCGGCAGCCGGGAGGCGTACATTCCCGCGCTGCGGCAGTGTTCGATCAGCGTGGTCCCCGAATACACCGGCAATCTGCTGCAGTACCTGGACAAGTCGTCGACCGCGACCGCGGCGGCCGACGTGAACGCCGCGCTGACCAAGGCGCTCGGCGGCGACCTGGCCGCCGGGACCCCGGCCCCCGGTGAGGATTCCGACGGCGTGGTGGTCACCCGGGCCACCGCCGACAAGTGGAATCTGCACAGCATCGCCGACCTCGCCGCGCATTCGTCCGAGGTCACCTTCGGCGCCCCGGCCGAATTCACCGAGCGGCCCGTGGGCCTGCCCGGCCTGAAGAAGGACTACGGGCTCGATATCGCGCCCGACAAATTCGTCCCGATCGGCGACAGCGGCGGCCCGGCCACCGTGCGTGCCCTGACCGACGGAAAGGTGACCGCGGCCAATATCTTCACCACCTCCCCCGCGATCAAACAGAACGATCTCGTGGTGCTGGAGGACTCCCGGCACAACTTCCCGGCCCAGAACGTGGTGCCGGTGCTCAACGCCAAGAAGAAGTCCGACAAGGCGTTGCAGGCGCTCGACGCGGTGTCGGCGAAATTGACCACGGCCGCGCTGATCTCGCTCAACGATCAAGTCTCCGGCCCGACCAAGACCGAACCGGCGGCGGCGGCCAAGGCGTGGGTGACCGCGCAGGGGCTGGACAAGCCGGTCGGATAGGAGGACCCCGTGTCCGATATCGAGTTCAGCGGTGTCACCAAGACCTATCCGGACGGCACCACCGCGGTCACCGATCTGGACCTGCGCATCGAGTCCGGCTCGTTCACCGTCTTCGTCGGCCCGTCGGGCTGCGGCAAGACGACGTCGATGCGGATGATCAATCGGATGATCACGCCGACCTCGGGCACGATCACCGTTGCGGGCGAGGATATTTCGAAGGTTTCCCCGGTGCGGCTGCGGCTCGGCATCGGCTATGTCATCCAGAGCGGCGGGCTGCTGCCGCACCGCACCGTGCTCGACAATGTCGCCACGGTGCCGGTGCTACAGGGCGAGACCCGCCGCGCGGCGCGCAAGGCCGCCTACGAGGTGCTGGATCGGGTGGGGCTGGATCGCGGCCTGGACGGGCGGTATCCGGCGCAGCTGTCCGGCGGGCAGCAGCAGCGCGTCGGTGTGGCGCGGGCGCTGGCCGCCGATCCGCCGATCCTGCTGATGGACGAGCCGTTCAGCGCCGTCGACCCGGTGGTGCGCGAGGAGTTGCAGGCCGAAATGCAGCGTCTGCAGGCGGAATTGCACAAGACCATCGTGTTCGTCACCCACGACATCGATGAGGCGATCAAGCTCGGCGACCGGATCGCGGTGTTCGCCCGCGGCGGCGTGCTGCAGCAGTACGATGCGCCGCAGCGCGTACTCGCCCAGCCCGCAACCGATTTCGTCGCCGATTTCGCCGGACGCGACCGCGGCTACCGGGGCCTGTCGTTCCGCAGCGCGAACGGCGTTGCGGTGCACGACATCCGGACCGCGACGGTGGAGCAGGCGCACGAACTCCGGCTGGCGAAGGGCGAGTGGGTGCTGATCGTCGACCCGACGCGGCATCCGCTCGGCTGGGTCGACGTGACCGGCGTCGAGGGCGTTCGGGCCGGGCACAAGCTGGCCGACAGCATGGCCGCGGGCGGCTCGCTGTATCCGCCCAGTGGAGACCTGCGCCAGGCGCTGGACGCCGCGATCTCCTCTCCGTCGGGAATCGGTGTGGCCGTGGACGACTCGGGTGCGGTGGTGGGTGCGGTGTACGCCACCGAGATCATCGAGCAGCTGGCCGCCCAGCGCGCCGAGGAGGACGAGGCGCGCAATCGGCACTTCTTCGAGCAGGAAAAGGAAGAAGCGCCGTGAGGTACCTGATCGACAACTTCGCCGATATCGCTGGATTCACGCGCACGCACCTGTATCTGGCGCTGGTGCCGCTGCTGATCGGGCTGGTGATCGCCATCCCGGTGGGCACGGCGGTGCGGCGGGTGCCGTGGCTGCGGCGGGTCACCGCGACGCTGGCCAGCCTGGCGTTCACGATTCCGTCGCTGGCGCTGTTCGTGATCATTCCGCCGCTGGCGGGCATCGCGACCATCGATCCGCTCAATGTGGTTATCGCGCTGAGCATCTACTCGGTGGCGCTGCTGGTGATCGCGGTGCCGGCGGCGCTGGATTCGGTGCCGGCGGCGGTGCTCGATGCCGCCGACGCCATCGGTTACACCCGGCTGCGGCGCAGCCTCACCGTCGAATTCCCGTTGGCGCTCCCGGTTTTCGTCGCCAACCTGCGGGTGGTGGCGGTCACCAATATCTCGATGGTGACCGTCGGCGCGCTGATCGGGGTGGGCGGGCTGGGCAAGCTGTTCACCCAGGGCTACCAGCGCGACTATCCCGACGAGATCGTGGCCGGAATCATCGTGGTGCTGGTGGTGGCGCTGGTGGTGGACCGGGTGCTGTTTCTGATCGGGCGCTGGACTACTCCGTGGTTGTCCCCGGCCAAAAGCATGCCGGGGAAACGGAAGTCCTCGCCGCCGGGGAAACGGAAGTCCTCGCTGCCGGGGACACGGAAGTCTTCGCCGCCGGGGACGCGGAAGCTGCCCTGGACACGGAAGCTCCTAGGAGGGGCGGCATGAACCTCTTCATCGACGCCTGGCATTACTTCACCGATGGCGCGAACTGGCAGGGGCCCACCGGGATTCAGCATCGGCTGCTCGAACAGCTCTGGTACAGCTTCCTGGCGGTGGCGCTGTCGGCGGCGATCGCGGTGCCGATCGGGCTGCTGGTGGGGCATACCCGCCGCGGCGCGGCGGTGATCGTCGGCTTCGCCAATGCCATGCGCGCCCTGCCCACGCTGGGCCTGCTGACCTTCGTGGTGTTGCTGCTGGGCCTCGGCCTGCTGCCGCCGCTGCTGGCGCTGGTCACGGTCGGGGTGCCGCCGCTGCTGGCCGGTGCGTACGCGGGCATCGCCAACGTGGACCCGGATGTGGTGGACGCCTCCCGGGCGATGGGCATGACCGAACCCCAGGTGCTGCTGCGGGTGGAGGTCCCCAACGCGCTACCCGTCCTGCTCACCGGATTGCGTTCGGCCACATTGCAGGTCGTCGCGACCGCTACCATCGCCGCCTACGTCAACCTCGGCGGCCTGGGCCGCTACATCTTCGACGGCATCAACCTGTACAAGTACGACCGCGTCCTGGTGGGCGCCATCCTGGTGGCCGTGCTGGCCCTGACCCTCGATGCCCTGCTGGCCGTGCTGGTCTGGCTCAGCGCCCCGGGCACCGGCCGCCTCCGCCGCCGGACGAAGGTGGCTTAGCTCCCGAATTCGTTGGTCCCCCAAGCGAATCGGGCCCGCAGAGTACGCGCGGAGACGATCCACCGCCATGATCGCCAGCCCTGAGATCTGTGGTCTGCCGCGCGGGCGGGACAGGCTGAATTATCGAGACTGAAGTCTGTTCGACTCACGGGGGGAATTCGAACGATGAGCCCGGTCCGGGTGGATGTGCATCTCGATGACGACTACCTCGCCGCGGCGCTGCGCGCCGACGTTCGGGAGGGGTTGACCGCGGCGCCGAAGTTCCTGTCGCCCAAGTGGTTCTACGATGCGGTCGGCAGCCTACTGTTCGAGGCGATCACCGGTCTGCCGGAGTACTACCCCACGCGCGCCGAGCGCGAGATCCTGGTCGACCACGCCGCCGACATCGCGCGCGCCGCCGGGGCGCGCACGGTGGTCGAGCTGGGGTCGGGCTCCAGCGAGAAGACCCGGCTGCTGCTCGACGCCCTGTCCGCGCACGGCACCCTGCGCCGGTTCGTGCCGGTGGATGTCTCGGAATCGGCGCTGCGCGACACTACCCGGCGGATCGCCGACGACTATCGGAACCTGGTGGTACACGGCGTGGTCGGCGACTTCACCGAGCACCTCGACCGGCTGCCCGGCGAAACACCGCGGCTCGTGGCGTTTCTCGGCGGCACGATCGGCAACTTCCTGCCCCCGGAGCGGGCCAAGCTGCTCGCCTCGATCCGGGACGTCTGCGGGTCCGGCGGGTGGCTGCTGCTGGGCAACGACCTGGTCAAGGACCCGGAGACGCTGGTCGCCGCCTACGACGACGCGGATGGTGTCACGGCCATGTTCAACCGGAACGTGTTGCGGGTGCTCAACCGGGAACTCGGCGCCGACTTCGATGTCGATGCCTTCGAACACGTCGCGATCTGGGACGACGAGAACGCGTGGATCGAGATGCGGCTACGCGCCACGCGTGCGATGACCGTGCGAATTCCCCTGGCGGACATGGCTGTTCGCCTGGCCGAGGGCGAGCAGGTGCGCACCGAGATCTCCGCGAAGTTCCGCCCCGACCAGATCGTGCGCGAGCTGACGGATTCGGGATTCGACGCCCGGCATCTATGGAGCGACTACCTGGGCCGATATCTCGTCACCCTGGCCCAGGTCTGCGACTGACGCGCACGACCGAAAGGATTCCACGGCCGATGACGACCACACCCGAGAACGCTCCCGGCACGTCCTGGTCGGGCGACGACCAGCAGTGGTGGGACTGGTACATGACCCTGGCCGGTAACCCGCCGACCGAGCCCACCGCGACGCGGCCGGTGCACTCGACCGGCGACGCGGCCTCCGACCGCGAGGTGCTCGCCAGCCTCGACGCCCGATATCCGTTGACAGACACCGCGATCGAGCACTTCCGCGGCAACGGCTACGTGCGCCTGCCGAACGTGCTTCCGCGCGCGGTGCTGGCCGCCCTGTTCCGCCGCGCGAACCAGCTCCTCGACCGCGAGTACGGCCCGGCCAATCCGGGGCGCTTCCTGGCCCTGGAACAGGTGTGGCGCAGCGATCCGCTCATGCGCGGCGTCGCGCTGTCGCGCCGGCTCGGCGATATCGCGGCGCAACTGCTGGGCGTGGACTCGGTGCGCCTCTATCACGACAACATCCTGTCGAAGGAGCCCGGCTGCGGCCGGACGCCGTGGCATCGAGACTCGCACCACTATCCGCTGGACACCCCGGCCGTGTGCACCTCGTGGATTCCCCTGCACCCCATTCCCGCCGAGATGGGCCCGCTGGGCTGCCTGCCCCGCGGCGCGGCGGCCGACGCGCTGGGGTCGATACCGCTGTCGACCGAGGATCGGTCCTACGACGAGCGCGTGCAGACGACGCTGCGATCCCTGGGCGAGGCACCGGACGCCACCCCGTACGCGGCCGGGGAGGTCTCCTTCCACGCGGTCGACTGTTTCCACACCGCCGGTCCCAATCGCACCTCGGCGCCGCGGCGGGTACTGTCGTCGACCTACTACGCCGATGGCGCCCGGGTCGTCGAGCGGCCCACCATCCTCAGCGGTAGCTGGACGACGTTCCTGCCCGGCGTCGAACCGGGCGGCCTGGCCCTGTCGCCGCTCAATCCCGTGGTCGGCTGCTCGCCCTCGGGCGCGTGAACGCGGTCCGAATCGGTCTGCTCGCGTTGTGCTGGGGATCGACCTTTCTGTGGATCAAGATAGCGTTGCGGGCCCTGAGCCCGGTTCAGGTCACGTTCTTCCGAATGCTCATCGGCGCAGCGTTTCTCGCGCTCATGGTGTTCGCCTTCCAGCGCAGGCGCCTGCCCCGCGCCCCCGCCGTCTGGGGTCATCTGCTGGTGTCGGCCGCGCTGGCGAACGCGATCCCGTACCTGCTCTACACGATCGCCGAGCAGGGTATTCGCACCTCGTCGGCCGGTGTCATCAGCTCGACCACACCGATGTGGACGCTGCTCACGGTCGCCGTCTGGGGCCGAAAGTCCGAGGGGCACACCGTCAGACAGGTGAGCGGCCTGCTGATCGGATTCCTGGGCTGTGTGCTCATCTTCTCGCCGTGGCGGTCCGGCTCCGACCTCATGAGCCGGGGCGGGCTGGAGTGCCTGGTCGCCTCGGTCTTCCTCGGCGTGAGCTACGTGTACATGGAGAAATTCCTGGCGCACCGAGACATCTCGCCCATGATGCTGTCGGCGGGCCAACTCGCGGCGGCGGGCCTGCTGCTGATGCCCGCCCTGGTGGTCGAGGGGGCGCCCGCGCCGCATCCGCGCCTCGACGCCCTGCTCGCCCTCGCGGTCCTCGGACTGCTCGGCACCGGGGTGGCCTATGTGCTGAACTATCGCGTGATCTCCGACGGCGGTTCCGTCGCGGCGTCGGTGGTGACCTATCTGCTCCCGGTGGTGTCCGTCGTTCTCGGCGCGACCGTACTCGACGAGCCGCTCACGCCGATGACGCTGGCGGGCACGGCGCTGGTACTGCTCGGGGTCGCGCTGCCGTCGACGCGGAGGCGGGTGCATCGCAACGGCCCGACGGCCCCGGCCGAACCGGCAGTGCGGTGAGGGTGGGGAAGCCGAAGTTGTTGTGCCACACCAGATCCGATTCGGGGACGGCGAGGTGGAGGTGGGGGAAGCGGTGCAGCAGGGCGGTGAAGGCCACCTCGGCCTCCATGCGGGCCAGGGCGGCGCCGACGCAGAAGTGGGCGCCGTGGCCGAAGCCGAGATGCTGGTCGGTGGGGCGGGTGATGTCGAGGCGGTCGGGGTCGGGGAAGTGGGCGGGGTCGTGGTTGGCGGCGGCGACGGCGATGTGCACGAATTCACCGGCGGGGATGTCGATGTCGCCGATGCGGACGGGTTCGGCGGTGTAGCGGACCGTGGTCAGGTGGACCGGGCCGTCGAAGCGGAGGAACTCGTCCACCGCGGCGGGCATCGCCGCGGGATTCGCCCGCAGCTCCCGCATCAGGGATTCGTCGCGCAGCAGGGCGAGTGCGCCGGTGGTGAGCAGGTCGACGGTGGTGCCGTGCCCGGAGATCAGCAGCAGGACGGCCGTGTCCATCAGCTCCTGTTCGGTGAGCCGGTCGTCCGCGTCGCGGGCGTGCACCAGGCCGGACAGCAGGTCCGCGCCCGGGTGGGCGCGCTTGGCCCGCACCAGTTCTCGCAGGTACTCCCGCATCGTCTCCATGGCCGCGTCGCGCTCGGCCCCGACGATCCGGAACATCTCCCGCGCCCAGCGCCGGAACTCGGCCTGATCGGCGCGCGGGACCCCCAGCAGGTCGCAGATCATGCCGACCGGCAGCGGCAGCACGAACGCCGTAAGCAGGTCCACCTCGTGCCGCTCGGCCATCCGATCCAGCAGCGCGGCAACGGATTCCGCGATCTTCGGCCGCAGTGCGGCGACGGCCCGCGGGGTGAACGCCTTGTTCACCAGCGTGCGCAGCCGGGTGTGGTCGGGCGGGTCGCTGTTGACCATGTTGTGGCCGAGCCGGGTGAGCGGCGCGTTCGCGGGCGCGCCGGGGTAGGTGCGGCGGAACAGTGCGGCAATGCCGTTGGCGCTCTTGCACAGTCGCGGATCGCGGAGCGCGGCGCGGGCCTCGGCGTAGCCGACGATCAGCCAGCTCACCACCCCCTCGGGCGCGTGCACCCGCAGCACCGGCCCGCGCGCCCGCCAGCGGTGATAGTGCGCGTGCGGGTCGGCGTAGAAGTCGTCGTCGAGCGTTTCGATCGCGCTCGCGGCCGCGATATTCATCCCGAAATAATAGGCCGCGCCCATCAATTTTCCATCCGGGTTCGATAATTAATAAATAATTTTGCGCGATACCACCGCGCCGCCGAAGCGACTCACATACTCTTCAGATGCGCCCGAGATCCGGGCGCGAACTTCGAAACACACTCGAACCAGGAGGTGTAGTCATGGCGCTTGTTCGCATTGTCAAGCGGATGAAGCAGGGGAAGAGCCTGAAGCAGTACGCGTGGTACGGCTGGATCTGATTCCGTAACGCGTCACTTCCGCACTCGCGCCCGAATCGGCTCGCCGCATCGGGCGCGAGACCCACCCGCCGTTCAGGAATATCGCCATGTCTGCACACCATATTGCCGGACATTCCCGGACCGTCGTGTTCGCGCCGCGAATCGCCGAGCTCTTCGACAAATACCGCGGACAGGATCTGTTCCGGCTGGAGCCCGACACCATCGGGATCGCGGGAGCGGACCTCATGGACGCGGTGCTCGCCGCCCGGCCCGCCCGGCCCGACGAGCGGCCCACCTTCAAACCCGTGCACCACCGCCCGGTCAGCCGCGCCGACGCGTCCACCTTTATGCAGGCGGTCACCGCCGATGTGCGCGCCGCCCTGAAGACCCCGCCGGACACCGATATCGACCTCACCGGGAGCTGGCCGCAGCGGGCGCACGATTACGTTCGAGATCTCGTGTTCGGCCACGAGGATTTCCGATTCCGGGTGCTCGTCGACCGCCGCCTGGAGTTGACGCCGAAATTGACCTGGTCCGCGGTGACCTCGGGGGCGGCGCTGATCGGCAGAACCGGTTCGGCCCGGCCGCTGTCGAAACTGGCGGAACAGGTTTTCCGGGCCGATAATTTCCGGGACCGCCGGTACGCGATGTATCTGTACCGCCGGGTCGCCGCGCCGGTCTGTTTCACCGTGGCCGCGCTGGTGACCAGTGCCGTCTGGCTGGCCTCTCCGTTGCCGCCGGAAACATCCAATCGCAATATTCTGCTCGAAACCCTCAGGCTGCTGCCGCCGTCCTGGAATCTGCTGCGGCTCAAAGGGCCCGAATACGCGGCCGTCGACGACCGGATCGGCGTGGGCGACGATATTCTGCTGCTCCCCCTGCTCAGCCAGCGCGACCCGCGCCTGTGGGAGGCGCCCGACGAATTCCGCCCCGACCGCTGGGACGAACTCGACCCCGACACCCATCCCGGCTATCTGCCGTTCGGTCACGCGTCCGAGCGCTGCTGGGGACGGCACCTGGTGCTGCCGCTGGCCGAACGCATTCTCGACATCGCCCGCCGCGACGGGCTCGCGGTCGACCCGGACCAGGTCGTCGGCCGGGTCGAACTCGACGGTCTGCTGGAGATCGCCGACCTGCGCGTGCGCGCGAAACCCGTTGCTACCTGACCAATCCCGTGCGATGCGCGTACGCGATGGCCTGACCGCGGTCGCGCACGTCGAGCTTGGCGAACAGCGAATTGATGTGGCTCTTGACCGTGCTGACGCCGATGAACAGCTCCTTGGCGATCTCGGAGTTGTTGCGGCCCTGGGCCATCAGGCGCAGCACGTCCAGTTCCCGATCGGTGAGATCGGCGGCGGGCGGGGGCGCGGGCGCGCCGAGCGCGGAGACCAGCCGGGCGCCGACATCGGCGGCGAGGGTGGTGTGCCCGCTGGCGACCGAGCGGATGGCGGCGGCGATCTCGGCGCGCCCGGCGTCCTTGGTGAGGTAGCCGCGGGCCCCGGCGCGCAGTGCCCCGGCGATGGAGGCGTCGTCGGCGTAGGTGGTCAGCACCAGCACCGAGGTCCCCGGGTGCGAGGCGGTGATCGCGGCGGTGGCGGCGACGCCGTCGATGCCGGGCATGCGCAGATCCATCAGCACGACGCGCGGGGCCAGGCGGCGCACCAGTTCCACGGCCTCCGCGCCGTCGCGGGCCTCCCCCACCACCCGCACGTCGGGCAGCAGCGACAGCACCGTGGTGAGGCCGTCGCGCACCGTGGTCTGGTCGTCGGCCACCACCACCGTGATCACGGCGTCGCCGCGCGAAACCGCGGCACCCGGATCCGCACCGTCCATCGCCCGTCCTCCTTCCGCGCCTCCACTGTGCCACCCGAGGCGGCCAGCCGCTCACCCATCCCGAGCAGACCCGCGCCCGACCCCGAGCCGGTGAGCGAACCGCGCTGGGCGGCGAGCGGATTGGTGATGTCCACGGCGAGCCGGTCGTCCTCGGCCCGCAGCGACAGCGAGACCGGTTGGCCCGGAGCGTGTTTGCGCGCATTGGTCAGCGACTCCTGCACCGCACGGGTGATCGCGACCGCCGCCTGCGCGTCGATGCCGCGCAGCTCGGTATCGGTGCGCACCTCGACCTGCCCACCGGCGCCGCGATGTTCGTCGGCCAGGCGCCGCAGCTCCGCGGCCAGGTCGATGCCCTCCGAGCGCAGCGCGCCCACCACGCGGCGCGCGTCCTCGAGGCCGGAGACCGCCAGCCGGTGCGAGGCGCGGACGCGGTCGGCGGCACGGTCCACCTCGCCCGCCTCCAGCAGGGCGTCGGCGGCGTCGAGCTGCATGACCAGCCCGCCGAGGGTGTGGGCGAGCACGTCGTGGATATCGCGGGCGATGCGGCCGCGTTCGGCCAGCGCGGCGGCCCGGTCGCGTTCCGCGCGGATCACCCGATTCTGTTGCAGCAGTAGGCGATTCTGCTCGGCGGAGATGCGGGCCTGGCGGCGGCTCCAGCCCATCAGGCCGATCACCGCGGTGCCGACGATCAGGTTGAGCAGCATCCGGGGCGGCTCCTGGGCGACCGTGAGCGAGGCGCACGAGCTCAGCAGGGCCGCCGCCGCGATGGCCAGGCCGACGACCGGCGAATCGTCGGCCAGGGAGACGGCGACGAACACGGCCGCCAGCGCGGTGATCGCCGAGGATGCCGAATACGCGATGGTGAGGCCGCCGCAGATCGCCATGAGCGACAAGGACACTCGTACCGGCCAGCGCGGACGCACCGGGGCCACGATGAACAGCGCCCACCCCGCCCAGGACACCGCGATCAGCGCGAGTTCCCACCGCTGCCCCGGCAGGCCCGTGCTGATGACCGCGCTCACGACGGAGACGAGACCGACCAGGCGCAGCAGCCTGCTCAGTCTCGTCGGCGGTGTGATCGTGACGGCCATCCGGTTCAGTGTGCCGCAACCAGCCTGAACTGTTCGGAACGGCGGAGCAGCACCGCGCTGCGGCCCACCCGGTTGAGCGCCAGCATCAGCAGGATGACGCCGACCGCGGTGACGATGGTCGCCCCCACCGAATGCGCCCACACATCCACCCCGATGCGCACCGCGACCAGCACCAGCCACAGCAGCGACCCGACCCAGCCGGTCCGCGCCAGGATCTGCCCGTCCGCCGCGCGCAGCTGCGACAGCTGCCCCATCGCCGCGCCGACGGCCACGCTCAGCACCGCCGACAGCACCAGCAGGGACACCGCGACGGTACTGATCTGCACCCCGGACACCGCCGACTTCAGCTGGAACACACCGATCACCGCCAGGATGATCGGCATGCGCCACATCCGCCGCTGATCGAGCACCTGCCACCGCATCTGCCGGTACATGATCCAGCCCAGGATCAGCACGATCACCGCGCCTTCGAACACCGTATTCTGCATGCCGTTCATGCCTCCAGCGTCGGCCGACGACACCCTCGCACCCACCACCCGCGGGTGGAGTGCGGGTGGAATTCAGGCCAGCAGACCCAGGTCGCGGCGGCCGGGACCGAGAATCGCGGCGGGGTCGGCGCCCAGGACGCCGTGCAGCAGTTCGTGATAGATGTCGCGGAAGTCGACGGTGGTCTTCAGGTCGCCGTTGTCGAGGTCGGTGAGGCTGGGTTCGTCGCCGTGGAAGCCGGGGGTGATCGAGGACCCGGCGAGGAAGACCGGGCCCGCGGTGCCGTGGTCGGTGCCCTGGGAGGCGTTGGCGCGGACGCGGCGGCCGAATTCGCTGTAGGCCAGCAGCACGACGTCGCGGCCGCGGGGGTGGGCGGCGATGTCGCGCAGGAACGCCGACATCGCCTCGTCCAGGCGGCCGAGCAGCCGTTCCTGGGTGTGGCGCTCGTCGGCGTGGGTGTCGAAGCCGCCCAGGCTCACCGAGTAGACGCGGGTCGGCACGCCCGCCTTGATGCAGCGCGAGACCAGGTCGAGCTGGGCGGTGAGCGGATTGCCGCCCGGTGCGGCCTTGGCGGGGTGCAGCGCCGAAAAGGTCTGTGTCACGGTCTGTTCCGCGCGGTAGCCGGTGCACACGCAGCCCTGGGCCGTGGTGTCGCGGAGATCGGCGGCGGCCAGCCCGGCCAGCGCCGCGGACAGGTCGGGCGGCAGCGGGGCGGTGGCCGGATCCAGCGCCGCCGCGGTATGTTTCGCGCCCATCGCCAGCTGCGGCAGCACCGAGCCGATATTCACCGCGCGCACCGGGTCGTCGCCGGTGGCGTCGAGCCAGCGGCCGATCCAGCCGGTGGGCACCGGCTGGTCGGGCGAGGCGGTCTGCCAGATGTCCATGGACCGGAAGTGGCTGTGGTCCGGTTTCGGGTAGCCGACGCCGCGCACGATCGCCAGTTGCCGGTTCCGCCACAGCTCGGCCATCCCCTTCATGGCCGGATTGAGGCCGAGCGCTTCGTCGAGATGCAGCACTTCCTCGGGGCGGTAGGACAATTCGGGTCGGGCGTCGTGATAGGCGTTGTCCGCGTAGGGGATCAGGGTGTTGATGCCGTCGTTGCCGCCGTACATGGTGAGCACCACCAGGATTCCCGCGCCCGGCGGCAGCGGCGTGGTCCGTGCGCGGTGCGCGAGCTCGTCCCAGGTGAGCGTGGCGGCCCCGAGCGCGCCCAGGGCGCCCAGCACACCGGAGCCGACGAGGAACTGCCTGCGAGTGACTTCGGGCATGGGAAAGGCTTTCAGCTCGTGAGGAATTCGGGGGTGTTGATCGCGAGGACGGCCAGCCGGGCCGGATTGCCGCGCGCGGCGCCGAGCACCTTGGCGCTGCGATCGGACCAGGCGCCGACGCCGAGCAGATGCCCGGCGGCGTCCACCCGGTCGGTGGCCGCGGCGTCCGCGATCGGGGACAGGTCGGCCTTCTTCAGCAGTGCGGTGGCGGCGGTCAGGCGCAGCTGCGCGGCGGCGCTCGACATCCAGCCCTGCCCGCGCGGCCAGCCGCCCACATCGGGCGGATAGAACGGCAGCTGCCCCAGCGCGCGCAGCGCCCCGGCGAGCCGACGCACGTCGGCGTCGTCGGTCAGCGGCACCCGCAGCGCCCGCACCGCGGCGACCGCCCACTCGACCGGCCCGTGCACGACGGTGTCGCGGGCGGAGACGAATTCGGGGTCGGTGAGGATCGCGGTGATCAGGGCCGTCAGATCGCGGCCCGGGCCGTAGGCGGCGGTGATCCGGTCCAGGGCCGCCGCCGAGGGCGGATCGTCGGAGGCCAGCTGCTGCCACAGCCGCCCCGCCACGTACCGCGCCGATTCGGGGCGGCCCAGCACGATATCGCAGAACTCCCGCGCCCCGAGCGGACCCGTCACGCCGAGAACGGTTTTCGTGCCCGGGTCGTGCCGCTTCGGGTCGAAGACGGCGGCGGTGTCGCGGGTCGTCCAGCCGGTCAGCGCCCGGGCGCCCTCGCGCACATCGGTTTCGGTGTATCCGTTGCCGTGGCCGAGCGCGAACAGCTCCATGAACTCGCGGGCGAGATTCTCGTTGGGCGCCTTGGCGGTATTGGCGGTGCCGTCGAGCCAGTGCAGCATGGCCGGGTCGGTGAGCATGGCGTAGGCCAGCGCGCCGAAATCGCCGGTGCCCAGCGTGCGCAGCGTGGTGTTCTGGGCGGCCATATCCGCCGCGCGGCGCACCTTGACCGCGGAGGTGGCGAAGTGGTTGTGCCACAGCAGGGTCAGCTTCTCCCGCGCCGGAACCTGCACCGCGGCCATGCGTCTGAGCCACCAGCCGGTGAGAGCGGCCAGCTGCGCGGTCAGCTCGGCCTGATAGCGATGCCGGGCGTCGGCGGTGGCGGCGCGGCCCGGCGGGGCGGGCGACGGGAACTGCGGCAGGGGTGTGGCGCGCGCGCCCGGATCGGCGTTCGGATCCGCCGCCAGCGCGGCGCGCAGATAGCCGACGGGGTCGCCGACCGCGTCGATCTCGGGCCCGGTCGCGCCGAAACCGATCCGGCGCAGGACGCGCGCGGTGTGCATCCACTGTGGCGATTGGCTGCCCATGGTCCGAGTATCGAGCCGGTCGCGGCCGTCTCGAGCGGCTGGCAGCGGACCTTCAGCCAATCCTCAGTCCCCGCCGGAGAATGTCGGGTGTGCAACCGGGACGCATTCTGGTCATCGAGGACGCCGACGCCATCCGGGCCGCCGTCGCCGCCGCGGTGCGCGCGGCCGGGCATCAGGTGCTGGCCCGCGACGACGGCGGCCTGCTGGAGCGCGACCTCGAGCGGTTCCGCCCCGACGTGGTGGTGCTGGACGTCATGCTGCCCGGCCGGGACGGGTTCGAACTGCTGGATTCGGTGCGCGCCCGCTGCGGCGCGGGCGTGGTCATGCTGACCGCCCGCGACGGCGTCGAGGACCGGGTGCGCGGGCTGCGCTCCGGCTCCGACGACTACGTGATCAAACCCTTCGACCTGGGCGAACTGGTGGCCCGCATCGAGGCGCTGCTGCGCCGCATGGGCCGACTACAGACCAAGATGACGATCGGGGACCTGATGGTCGACGCGGACTCCGGCACGGTGCTGCGCGGCACCGCGCCGATCACCCTCACCGCCACCGAATTCAAACTCCTCACCCACCTGGCCACCCACCGCGACCAGGTGCTCACCAAGACCCAAATCCTCACCGCCGTCTGGGGTTACGAAGCCTACGACCCCAACCTGGTCGAGGTCTACGTCAGCGCCCTGCGCCGCAAACTCGAGGAACACGGGCCACGACTGCTGCACACCGTGCGCGGGATGGGGTACACACTGCGGGTCGGGGACCGATGAGCCGATGCGAACCGTATCCCTGCGTCGCCGCGTAACCCTCACTGCCGCACTGGTTTCCGGCGTCGCACTGATCGCCGTCGGCCTCGTCGTGCACAGCCTGTTCGCGATCGTCGTCACCCGGGGTGAGACCGCGGTGCTCAATGATCGGGTGCAGTTGGCGAAACAGCTTGCGCAGCAGAATACTTCGCCTGCGGATCTGATCGTGCGGGTGGACAACCGGTCGGTGCGGGCGCGGCTGGTGCTGCCGGACGGGCATGTGTACGGCAGCCTGTCGCCCAGGCACGAGGCGGCCTTTCCGACCAAGACCAGGCATGTGCTGCTGACCGGGCCGGGCCAGCTCGACCGCGCGCGGCTCGCGCTGCAGGTGGATACGCCGCTGCTGGCCACGATCCAGTCCCGGCTGGGGTGGGTGCTGGCCGGTGCGATCACCGCCGCGATCGTGGTGATCGCGGGCGGGCTGTGGTTCGGCGTGCGGCGGGCGCTGGCGCCGCTGGATGCGATGACCGGGCTGGCCCGCGATATCGCCCGCGGCGGGCGCGGCCGCCGCCTGTCCCCCTCCCGGACCGATACCGAACTCGGCCGCACCGCAAGCGCTTTCGACGAGATGCTGGATGCCCTCGAGGGCGCGGAGGCCCGCGCCCGCGGCTCCGAGCGGCAGCTGCGCGCCTTCGTCGGCGACGCCGCCCACGAGCTGCGCACCCCCATCGCCGGGATCCGCGCCATCGCCGAGGCCGTCCTGCACCAGCCCGCCGACACCGATCCCGCCGAGCGCGAGCGCATGCACCTGCTGCTGGCCCGCGAGGCGCAGCGGGCCGGTCGCCTGGTCGAGGACCTGCTCGACATGGCCCGCATCGACGCGGGCCTGCACCTGCGCACCGAGCCGGTGAACCTGTACGAGCTGGCCCGGACCCAGCTCGATCGCATGCGAATGCTCCACCCGGACACGGACTTCCGCCTCGACGGCGAGCCGGTGACGGTCGCCGCCGACCCCGAGCGCATCGGCCGGATCCTCACCAATGTCCTGGGCAATGCCTGCCAGGCCGCCGGGAACGAGAGCGCAACGGTCACGGTGTCGGTGGACGGGTCGGCAACGACGGCGCGGGTCACGATCGCCGATACCGGCCCCGGGGTGCCCGCCGCGGATCGGGAACGCATCTTCGATCGACTGGTGCGCCTCGACAGCGCGCGGGACCACCGGTCCGAGGGAGCGGGGCTGGGGCTGGCCATCGCCCGCGGGATAGCCCGCGCCCATCATGGCGACCTCATGTGTGCCGAGCCTCCGCCCGGGTCGACCGGGGCCGTCTTCGTCCTGACCCTGCCGCTGCCGTCCTGAAGATCGGCTGAAGAACCCCGCCCGATTCAGCGTCTCTTCAGCTGCCGCGGGCAGATTCGATGTCGGACGCAATCCGATACGAAGTGGAGTAACCATCATGAAGCGCACCGTCGCCGCCCTGCTCGCCGGTACCGCCGGTCTCGCCGCCCTGGCCATCGCCGTCCCGGGCGTCGCCTCGGCCGACACCCCGCAGTGCAACCCGCAGGCGCGGGCCGCCGTGCGGGCCCAGATCGCCCCGCAGGTCGCCGCCTTCCTCGCCGGTCATCCCGACCTGGCGACCGAGCTGGCGAAGGTCAGGGGCCTGCCCGAGGATCAGCGCCGCGCGGAGTGGCAGTCCTACCGCCAGTCCCACCGGCAGGAGATCCAGGACTTCCGCTCGGTCCGGCAGCCGATGATCGACTACCGCAACGCCTGCCGCGGCTAGGGGGTGATCCGGAACAGCTCGGTGTCGTGCGCGGGCACGGTCGCGCCGAGGGTGGTGTCGAGGGCGAAAGTCGTACCGGTCCACAGGTTCCGGGCCACGCACCGGTTCGCCGCGGGCGGCCGCACGGCCGACAGTACGGTCTCGATCCGGGCGTCGGCATCGCCGGGATTCCACAGCGCGACCACCACCGACCCGTCCGACATTGTTCTGCGCCAGACCCTTCCGGCGGTACCCGGCACCACCGTGGCGGGCGCCGCGAACGAATCCTGGTCCACCGCAATCACATCCGGGTTGGTGAGCAGGCTCGCCGTCGCCTTGTCCATGTAGGCCGGTGCGTTTCCGGCGATCAGCGGCGCGGCCAGCAGCGCCCACATTCCGAACTGGGTGCGCTGCTCGGCGCGGGTGAGGCCGGGATAGCGGGTGCCCGGCACGCCGGTGACCCCGACCACCAGCATGTCCGGGTCCAGCCAGTGGTCCGGCCCGGTGCGCGCGGTCAATGGTCCGGTGGTGTCGAGGATTTCGCGGATGCCCTGATGGCCGGTCAGGCCCTGGCGCAGCGCCCAGCCCGGATAGGCGTCGTTGGTGGTCCGCCACATCGTCGCGATGCCGGACCAGTCGTATTCCGCGCCGGGCGGCGGCTCGGCGACATCGCTGTTGGGATTGATGCTGTAGACGATCGGACGTCCGGTGGCGCGCAACGCATCCCGCATTCGCGTGAACGCGGCCACCTGCTCCGGCAGCGCGGAATCGGTGGAGCACCAGTCGTATTTCAGGAAGTCCACGCCCCACGCGGCGAAGGTGGCGGCATCCTGCGCCTCGTGCCCCGCGCTGCCGGTGCTCCCGGGATACGTCCCGCCGATCTGCGCACAGGTCCGCGCATTCGGACTCTCGTACAGCCCGAACCGCAACCCCCGCGCATGCACGTACTCCGCCAGCGCCGCCATCCCCGCCGGAAACCGTCCCGGATCCGCCTGCAGCGCACCATCACTCGCCCGCCGCGGATAAAACCAGCAGTCGTCCACCACCACGTACCGATACCCGGCATCCCGCATCCCACTGGCCACCAACGCATCCGCCTCCTGCTCGACGGCGCCCGCATCCACCCCACACCCGTAACTGTTCCAACTGTTCCACCCCATCGGCGGCGTAGCCGCCACCCCCGCAAACGCCACCCCACCAGCACTCAACCGCCCCCCATGCCGAACCGGCCCGGCAGCCACCAAACAGCCCAACAGCACCACCAGCACAGCAGGCACCAAAACCAACCGCGCCATCCTCACCGACCGACCACCTTCGAACAAGGCGCAGCCATGGCATCACACCCAACGATTCCGGCATGCTTTTGGCCGGAATCCACCGTGCCGAGAGAGATTCCGGCCAAAAGCATGCCGGAATCATGTGGGAACGAGTGGGCGTGAGTGAACGGCGGGTGGGGAGCGGGGGCGGGCAAGGACGAGCGCCCCGCTCGGTGGGGAACGAGGCGCTCGTGGTTGTTGCGGGAGGGGGTTATCGGGTGACGCCTTCGGCGCGGGCGGCGGCGGCGACGGCCTCGGCGACCGCGGGGGCCACGCGCGGGTCCAGGGGGCTGGGGACGATGCGGTCGGCGGCGAGGTCGTCGCCGACGACGCTCAGGATCGCCTCGGCCGCGGCGATTTTCATGCCCTCGGTGATGCGGCGCGCGCCCGCGTCCAGGGCGCCCTTGAAGACGCCGGGGAAGGCGAGCACATTGTTGATCTGGTTCGGGAAGTCGCTGCGGCCGGTCGCCACGATCGCGGCGTAGCGGTGGGCCACCTCCGGGTGGATCTCCGGGTCCGGATTGGACATGGCGAACACGATCGACTGCGGCGCCATGGCGGCGATCAGCGGCTCGGCGATGGTGCCCGCGGACAGGCCCAGGAACACGTCGGCCCCGGCCATCGCCTCGGCGGCGCCACCGGTCAGGCCGCGCGGGTTGGTGCGCTGCGCCAGTTCGGCTTTCACGGCGTTGAGGTCGGCGCGGTCGGTGCTCACGATGCCCTTCGAGTCGAGCACGACGATGTCGCGCACGCCCGCGGCCAGCAGGATATTGGTGCAGGCCACGCCCGCAGCGCCCGCGCCGGACACCACGACCTTGAGCCCGTCGATGCCGCGGCCCTGCACCTTGGCGGCGCCGGTGAGCGCCGCGAGCACCACGATGGCGGTGCCGTGCTGGTCGTCGTGCATGACCGGGCAGTCCAGCGCCTCGACGACCCGGCGCTCGATCTCGAAGCAGCGCGGCGCCGAGATGTCCTCCAGGTTCACGGCGCCGAAGCTGGGCCGCAACCGGATCAGGGTCTCGACGATCTCGTCGACATCCTTGGTGTCCAGCACGATCGGAATGGAATCCAGCCCGGCGAACTTCTTGAACAGCGCGGCCTTGCCCTCCATGACCGGCAGCGAGGCGCGCGGGCCGATATCGCCCAGACCGAGCACCGCGGTGCCGTCGCTGACCACGACGACCAGGCGGTCGGTCCAGGTGTAACGCTTGACCAGCGCCTGCTCCTGATGGATGGCACGGCTCACCTGCGCGACGCCGGGGGTATAGGCGATGGAAAGATCCCGCTGCGTCTCGAGCGGTGCGGTCAATTCCACCGAGAGCTTGCCCCCGAGGTGTCCGGCGAAAATCTCTTCATGGGTAATGGCGGACAGGCTTGCCGTATCACTTTCACGGCTCGCCGTGGCGGCGTTCGGTGCATCAGTCACGGAGGACACGATTTCACTCCTGCTCGGTGTCGACTCAACCGGCTGGCGGTTACCGTCGGGTATTGGTATCAATGGTTTTTCGAGTTACTCGCCGGGTGCGCCGACCACGCTTGCGGATGTCGGAAAATACTGCTCGGTAGTTACATCGGGGCAAGTGACGCAACGTTTTTCGTATTACGACATACGGTGGCGTATCGCTGCACAGATCCGTCGAACGAGAACCGGACGGGTGGTCCGGACAATGCCGTGGGGTGCGCTGCGAACCGGAGCCGTGCGTCACGGTTCGAAGATCACCGACCGTCCCCGAGCGAGCGGTGGCGTCGGCCGGGGATCGGAACATTCTGCCAGCAGCCGCGGGAGGTTGCCAAATCACCACGCGCTGGCCTGCCATGGACCCGAGCATAGGCCGCGCGAATTACCGGCGGGAGAGCGAAAACTCGCGCCCTCGGCGCGTCGCCGGTGAACACTCGCACCGCGGCGATCAGGCGGGGGTGAGGTCCGCGCGCGGGCGGTCGGCCCCGGGCTCGCACCGCCCGGGTCGCACCCATACCGACTCCAGGCCCCCGGCGAACAGCCGCATCCGCCAATCGCTGGCCGCGCCGGGATGGTCGGTGCGCCGGTGCATGCCGCGGGTCTCGGTGCGGGCCAGCGCGCTGTATTTGGTCCACCGCGCCACCGCCAGCAGCGCCGCCGCCTGCCGGGCCCGCACCCGGTCCGGTCCGCTGCCGCCGAGGCCGAATTCGGTGACCGGCCACATGGCGTCGAGTTCGGCGATGCTGTCGCGCAGGCTGCCCGCGCTGCGCCAGTAGCTGCGCCGCAGCGGCACGGTGTGCTCCTGCACCAGCCCGACCACCGCGCGCGGATCGATGCTCGCCGCCGGGTTCAGCCCGGCCCCGGCCACCGACCGCACCTTGCCCACTCGGCCCCGGCCGCGCGCGAACCGGGCCGCACCGGTCCCCGCCCACACCCCCGACGAGATCGCCCACGCGCCGCCCTGCCCGCCGAAGCCGCCGACCGCGCCCGTAATGGGTTCGCGCGTGGCCACATCGCCCGCCCCGAACAGCCCCGCGACGGTGGTGGCGCACTCGAATCCGACGATCCGCACCCCGCCGGTGCCGCGCACCGTGCCCTCCAGCACGGCCCGCAGCGGCACCCGGGCCTGACCGTGCGACAGCTGCCGCCCCAGCCGCCCGGGAAGCTCGTCGAGCGCGGCATAGACCCGGCGGCCGTCGGCGAGGGCCGCGAACGCCGCCGCGCGCGACCCGAACGGATCGCCGCCCAGCACGGCGCCGGTCTCGTCGTAGAGGGTGGCGAAGTGCAGCGCCAGATCCGGCGCGGGCGCCGTCCCCGGCCCCGGCACCTCGTCGGCGGCGACCGCGGCCAGCCGCGAATCGCCCACGGGCGCAAGGGCGTACGCGCCGGAGAACTCCATGCCCGACAGCTCCCCGCCGGCCTCGGCCGCCATCAGCAGCCCGTCGCCGGTGTCGACGTCGGTGCCCGCGCCGCCGGACAGGAACGCGCAGCCGCCGGTGGCCAGCACCACCGCCCCGGCGCGCGCGGTCCAGGTGCGAAAATCGTTGCGCGACTGGACCCCCGACGCCCCGGAGACCACGCCCTCGACATCGACGCGTAATTGCAGGGCCGGATGATGGTCGAGCACCCGGACCCCGGCGACGATCAGGCTGCGGCGCAACCGGCCCAGGTATTTCGCCCCGTCCAGCGAGACCCGCGCGGGTCGCCCGGCGCCCTCGCCCGGGAACCGGTACCCCCACCGCACGAGCTGGTCGACGCGCCGATGGGTTTCCGCCAGCACCCGGTGCATCCACTCCGGATCGCCCAGCTGGCCGCCGTGCTCGAAACTGCGCCGCACGGCTTCGTCGCGCGCCGGGCCCGGCGGGATGTTCCATAGCGACACAATGCCTTTGGCGGTCGGGCCGCTGGCGCCACAGCGGCCCTTGTCGACGAGCACCACGCGCGCGCCCTCGGCGGCCGCGGCGAGGGCGGCCCACACTCCGGCGGGGCCACCGCCCAGCACCAGTACGTCCGCCGCTATTTCGCTCACAAGGAAAAATATTCGGACACAATTCACCCGACCGCAACCACTACACGGGACTCAATTCCACCACTGCGTAACCAAAAGGTAACCCGCCGCAACAAAAACGACCATCGATCCGGAAAAAGCCGCAAAACCTCGATGCCGGTCGGAAAATACCTGTGCTGCCACGGCGAGCGCCGCCAACCCGATATGCCAGCCCACGCTCGCCGCGCCCGGTCCGGGAAATCCGTCCCGCGCGCCGAGCACCTCGGTGACGATCACGACCAGGGCCAGCACCGCCATTCCGCCGGCAACGATTCCGCTCAGCGCACGCAGTACCCGCATACCCCTGGCGTTCATGCGACGACCACCGGCACCCCGGTGGCCTTGCCGGTCAGTACCTCGAATTGCGCCGGGTCCGTGGTGAATTCGCCGAGGCGAATGGTCTTGTTGGCGCCGTGATAGTCCGACGAGCCGGTGGTGAACAGGCCCAGTTCGTCGGCCAGGCCGCGCAGCACGGCCCGATCGGCGGCGCTGTGGTCGGGGTGGTCGACCTCGAGCCCGCCCAGGCCCAGGGTGGCGAGTTCGCGAATATCGTCCAGCGCCAGCAACCGGCCGCGCTTGCGGGCGCGGGCATGCGCCACCACGGTCACTCCGCCCGCGGCGGCGACCATTTCGACCGCGCGGCGCAGCGGGGTGTCGGCCTTCTCCGCGTAGTAGCGCCCGCGCGGGGCGAGCAGTTCCTCGAAGGCGGCATCGACGGTGGGCACCACGCCCGCGGCGACCAGCGCCCGCGCCAGATGCGGCCGCCCCGCGGCGGGACCGGCGGAGGCGAGCACCGCGTCCGGGTCGACCGGCAGGCCGTCGGCGGCCATCCGCTCGGCCATCGCCCGCACCCGGGCCACCCGCTCGGCGCGTAGCCGCTCGCGCTCCCGGGCGAAGGCGGGATCGGTCGGATCGAACAGGTACGCCAGCAGGTGCACCGGCACCGGCCAGCCGTCCTCGCCCAGCCCGACGCACGACATCTCCATGCCGCGCACCAGCGTCATCCCGCGCGGCAGGGCGGCGAGGGCGTCGGCCCAGCCGGCGGTGGTGTCGTGATCGGTGATCGCGACGACGTCCAGTCCGGCCGCCGCCGCACCGCGGACCAGTTCGGCCGGACTGTCGGTGCCGTCGGAGGCGGTGGAGTGGGTATGGAGATCGATGCGCACCCGTCCATCTTGCCGGGCAAACGCTCCCCGGCACGCTTCCCGCTGTTTCCCGGCACGCCTCCGACCGTCCCCGGCACGCCTCCGACCGTCCCCGGCATGCCTCCGACCGTCCCCGGCATGCTTTTGGCCGGGGTCCCTACAGATTCGCCGCCCCGCGCCCCGGGTCCCGCACGTCGATCCCCGCCTCCGCCCACGCCTCGCGCAGGGCGCTCGCGCCGCGCACCCGCACCCACGCCGCCTCGGTCGCGGTGAGGGGCACGACGGTCAGGAAGCGCACGGGCTCCGCGGGTTCGGGCAGCGGCACCGGCGCGAGCTCGCTCGGGCCGAGCAGCGCGGCGGTGAAGGGGGCGTTGCGCCACAGCGGTTCTCCCAGATCCAGCAGCGCATCGTCCTGCAGCACAACGCCTTCCACCGCGGGCGCGGCGACCAGCACACCGAGGCCGCGGGTCAGCCCGGCGGGCGCGCCGCCGCCGCGCAGCGTGAGCACCAGCTCCGCGCGCGGGCCGCGCACCGGATCGGCCAGGGCCGCGGTCGGATCGGTCATCGGATGCCGCGCGCCGCCGAGCGTCACGTAGTGCACGACATCGCCGTCGGGAATGCGCAGGATCTCGATCGGCTCCAGGCCCAGGAACGTCACCGACGCCGAATCGGCGGCGGACACACCGAAGTGTCCGAGCACCGCGGCTCGGACGTCGTCGAGCACCGGCATGCGACTAGATGGCCAAACGCGCGAGCATGTCGCGCGCCTGCTCGGCGGTCTTCGGATCGCACAGCACGTCGTAGCGCCCGGCCACCAGCTGCATGGTGGAGGCGAAGTCGCGCTGGCCGCGGGTGGCCGCGTACGGGATCGAGGTGGAGATGACCCCGAAGATGACGCCGCCCACCAGGCCGATGACCAGCGGACCGAGCGCCCCGCCGGTGGTGAACAGGCCCAGCAGCAGACCGAAGAACAGGCCCAGCCACGCGCCCGACACCATGCCGCCGCCGATGACCTTGCCCCAGGTGAGCCGGTACAGCACCCGCTCGACCTGCATCAGATCGACACCGACGATGGTCACGTCGCTGACCGGGAACTGGTTGTCGGCCAGGTAGTCGACCGATCGCTGCGCCTCGGCGTAGGTCGGGTACGACCCGACCGGCCAACCCGACGGCGGCGTCGGCAGGCTCGGCCGATTGCGATTCGCGTTCCCCAACGGATTGGTCATAGTGTCCATCATGCTAGGTCAGCGGGCCTGATGCCCGCCGTCGCCCGGATCATTCCGGCGGCCCGGCCCTTCGCCGCGATCACCTGAGCCATCTTCGCGCTGGCCTCATCGATCATCTCCTCCCCCAGCATGACCGCGCCGCGCGCGCCGCCCGCGGCCGAGGTGTGGAAGGCGTAGGCGTCGAGGATCTCCTCGGCGCGGTCGTAGTCGGCCTGGCGCGGGCTGAAGATCTCGTTGGCGGCCTCGATCTGGGTCGGGTGCAGCACCCACTTGCCGTCGAAACCCAGTGCGGCCGTGCGGGCGGCGGCCCGGCGGAAGCCGTCGAGATCGCGAATCTGCAGGTAGGGGCCGTCGATCGCCTGCAGGCCGTGGGCGCGGGCGGTGAGCAGGATGGTCATCAGGATGTGGTGGTAGGCGTCGCCGACGTCGTAGCCCTCCGGCTGCTCGCCCACCACCAGGGTGCGCATGTTGATGCTGGCCATGAAGTCGGCGGGCCCGAAGACCAGGGTCTGCACCCGCGGGCTGGCGGTGGCGATCTCGTCGATATTGCGCAGCCCCAGGGCGTTCTCGATCTGTGGCTCGATGCCGATCCGGCCGACCTCGAAACCGTGTGCCTTCTCCAGCTGGGTCAGCAGCAGATCCAGCGCGCGCACCTGCCCGGCGTCGAGCACCTTCGGCAGCAGGATCGCGTCGAGTTCCGATCCGGCCCCCTCGACAACGGTGATCACGTCGGCGTAGGTCCACTCGGTGGTCCAGTCGTTGACCCGCACCACCCGGAGCTGCTCGCGCCAGCCCGATCCGTTCAGCGCCGCCACGATATTCGCGCGCGCCGCGGCCTTGGCGGCGGGGGCGACGGCGTCCTCGAGATCGAGGAACACCTCGTCGGCGGGCAGGGACTTGGCCTTGTCCAGCATCCGCGGATTACTGCCGGGGACGGCCAGCACCGATCGGCGCGTCGACGGGCGGCACGAGGGCATGGGCGGCTCCTGAAGTCGTGAAATGGGCGCTGTACCACCTAGCCTTGCAGGATGGCTGCGACGAGGGTGTTCGCCGCCAGGCTGGCCGGCCTGGTGGTTCTGGGTCCGGACGGCGAGTCTATCGGCCGCATCCGGGACGTGGTGATCTCCATCCGCTACGACCGTCAGCAGCCGCGCGCGCTCGGACTCATCGTCGAACTGCCCACGCGCAAGCGCATTTTCGTGCCCATGCTGCGGGTGACCACGATCCAGCCGGGCTCGGTGAGCCTCAATACCGGCACCGTCAGCCTGCGCCGCTTCGAGCAGCGCCCCGGCGAGATGCTCGGGCTGGCACAGATTCTCGACTCCAAGGTCCGGGTGGAGGATCCGGAGCTGCCGGACCTGTCCGGGGTGGACGTGTTCGTGGTCGATCTGGGCATGGAGCAGACCCGCACCCGCGACTGGGTGGTGTCGCGGGTGGCGGTGCGCGGGCATCGCCGGCTGGGCCGCCGCCGCACCGTGCACGTGGTGGCGTGGTCGCACGTGCGCGGGCTGACCCAGCAGGAACTCGACCTGCCGGGCCAGGACGTGTCCACGCTGCTGCGGCAATTCGAGGGTCTGCGCCCGGCCGACGTCGCGCACCTGCTGCGGGAGCTGCCGGAGAAGCGCCGCATCGAACTGGCACAGGCCCTCGACGACGAACGCCTCGCCGACGTGGTGCAGGAGCTGCCCGAGCACGATCAGATCATGGTGGTGCAGCGCCTCGGCGTGGACCGCGCCGCCGACGTGCTGGAGGCGATGGACCCCGACGACGCCGCCGACCTGCTCGGCGAGCTGCCCACCGGCGACGCGGAAGCGCTGCTGGCGCTGATGGATCCGGAGGAGTCCGAGCCGGTGCGCCGCCTGCTCGAGTACTCCCCCTACACCGCGGGCGGCATGATGACGCCCGAACCGATCATCCTCACCCCCGCGGCCACGGTCGCCGAGGCGCTGGCCCGGGTGCGCGATCCCGACCTCACCCCGGCGCTGTCGTCGATGGTGTTCGTGGTCCGCCCGCCCACCGCCACCCCGACCGGCCGCTACCTGGGCTGCGCCCACACCCAGCAGTTGCTGCGCGAACCGCCCGCCACCCTGGTGGGCGGCCTGGTCGACAACGATCTGCCGCGGCTGCGCGTGGACGCCCCGCTGGCCGCGGTCGCCCGCTATTTCGCCACCTACAACCTGGTGTGCGGCCCGGTGGTCGACGAACAGAACCATCTGCTCGGCGCGGTCAGCGTCGACGACGTCCTCGACCACCTGCTGCCGGAGGACTGGCGCGAGCAGGACGAGGAAGCCCATGTCCTGCAGTCCACCGCGCATGCCGGTGGGCGATCGACCACCGCCGAAGGAGATCGGCCTTGACCGAGCGCGCCGACAAGCCTCCCGCACGACTACGACTGGAAACCCCGGTCGAGACCCGGTTCCGATTCGATTTCGACGCCGAGGCGATGGCGCGCACCAGCGAGCGGATCGCGCGCTTCCTGGGCACCGGGCGCTACCTGGTCATCCAGACCGTCATCGTGGTGCTGTGGATCCTGCTCAATGTCTTCGTCATCGGCCTGCGCTGGGACCCGTACCCGTTCATCCTGCTCAATCTGGCCTTCTCCACCCAGGCCGCCTACGCCGCGCCGCTGATCCTGCTGGCGCAGAACCGGCAGGACAATCGCGACCGGGTGTCGCTGGAGGAGGACCGCTCGCGCGCCGCGCAGACCAAGGCCGACACCGAGTTCCTGGCCCGGGAGCTGGCGGCGCTGCGGCTGGCGGTCGGCGAGGTCGCCACGCGCGACTATCTCCGGCGCGAACTCGAGGACATCAAAGACGCGCTGGTGCGCCTGGAGCACAATGCACCGCCGGAGGGCGAAGAATCTGTGCCGACGCCCAAAATCAAGAAGGGCAGCGACCGAAAGAGGGCCAGAGTTCCCATTCCGCCACAAATAGATAGCAACTGACCGCAAATATTGATTACAACAAGCTGACTGCTGGGTAACCTGGATCACGTTGTTCGCGATCGGCCGGCAACGTCCGACCGCCCACACGACTACGAGGGGATGTGCGCCGATGCGAATATCTGGACCGGTAACCGTATCGGCGCTGGTGGTGGCGGGTTTGATGGCCTCGGGATCGGCGGCGCACGTGACCGCGCGCCCCAGCGCACCCACGACCCACGACACCCAGCTGGCGGCCGCGACCGCCCCGTCGGACCAGCGAGATTCGGACATCGATCAGAGCGCGGGCCTCGTTCCGGCCGCTCCCGAGCCGCCCCGCAAACTTCGCGCGATGGCCACTCCGGCCGACGGCGTCCCGCTCTTCGGCGGCACGGTTCCGCTGCACGACATCTCGCTGCCCGGCGGCGGGGCGCTGGGCATTCCCGAGATCGTGCTGGCCGCGTACCGCAATGCCGAACTGGCCCTGCAGTCCTCCGAGCCCGGCTGCGGGCTGACCTGGCATCTGCTGGCGGGCATCGGCAAGGTCGAGTCCAATCACGCCAACAACGGCCGCACCGACGCCAACGGCACCACCGTCGGCGTCATCTACGGCCCGTCGCTGGACGGCACCCTGCCCGGCAACGAGGTGATCAAGACCGTGGACGGCAGCTACGTGCGGGCCATCGGGCCCATGCAGTTCCTGCCGGGCACCTGGGCGCACTACGCCTCCGACGGCAAGGGCGACGGGCATCCGGACCCGAACAACGTCTTCGACGCGGCACTGGCCGCGGGCAAGTACCTGTGCTCGGGCGGGCTGGATCTGCGCGATCCGCAGCAGGAACTGCGGGCCGTGCTGCGCTACAACAACTCCCTCGCCTACGCGGCCCAGGTGCTGAGCTGGTCCAACGCCTACAAGACCGGCGGCGTGCCGACCCCGGTGCAGATCTCCCCCGACCTGATCCCGCCCGGCTCGCAGCCGATGGGCGCGGGCATGGGCGCCGGATCGGACATGCTGGCGGCCAATTCGTCGGTGCCGACCTCCACCTCGCAGCCGCCCGCGCCGACGACCACCACGACCCAGCCGCCCGCGCCGACGCAGGTCATGATCAACATCCCGGGCCTGCCGCCCATCCCGTGCGGCATCTTCTGCCCGCCGCCCCCGCCTCCGAAACCCTGTGACCCGGCGGCGGTTCCGGCCCCGATGCCCAACCCGGCCGAGCCGGGGCGGCCGGTGGAGGCGCAGCGGTGGTCGCCGAACAACCCGGATGCCGCGGCCGCGAAGCCGGGCGATCCGGCGAACGCCCAGGGCCCCGAGGCGGCCGCGAAGCCCGCGGATCCGAATGCGCAACAGCCGGATCCGAACGCGCAGCCGCCGAAACCGGGCGTCTGCGGGCAGCCGCAGGCGCAGGCGGGACAGCCCGGCCAGCCGGGTCAGCCCGGCCAACCCGGCCAGGCGGGTCAACCCGGACAGCCCGGCCAACCGGGTCAGCCGGACGCACCGCAGCAACCCCCGCTCGCCGCCCCGCCCGCGGGAGCCCCGGCACCCGATCAGCAACAGCCGCAGAGCCCGGCCAAGACCCCCGAGCCCGGCCCGATGGGCGCGGCCGATCCCAACCCTCCGGCGGCGCCCGCCGCCCCGCCCGCACCGGCCATCACGCTGCCCTTCGGCATCGTGATTCCGCTGCCCGCGCCGCCGCGGTAGGGCAAACGAGAAATTCGGTCACGAAGTAGTAACGAAAAGATCTCGAATGCGGTAACCTTCAACCGTTGTGTCGCGAAGGCTCACAGCGAGCATGGGAGGGTCACCACACCGTGGGACGTCACCGCAAACAGCCGGCCACTACGGTTCGGCGCGGATCAGTTATCGCCTTGACCGGTCTCGTCCCCGCGGGGCTCGTGGCCGTCACCGCCGCCTCGGCCTCGGAGGTCGACACGGCCGAACACGCCGCGATCTCGCCGGATCTCGCCAGCGAGCAGCACGCCGCGCCCGCCCAGGCGGTCGCCGCGCCCGCCCCGGAGGAAATGCTGCGCGCGGCAAAGCATCCCGGGCCCCCGATCGTGAAAAGCGTTGCGCAGCCCGCGGGCCGGGAGATCGCCGACGTCGCGCCCGGGCCGCTGGGCATGCCGGGCGTCGCGTACGAGGCCTACCAGAACGCCGAACGCGTGCTGGCGCAGGAGATGCCGACCTGCCACATGCCGTGGTCGGTACTCGCGGGCATCGGCCAGGTCGAATCGCACCACGCCTACGGCAAGCTGGACGCCAAGGGCAACCCGATCGACCCCATCTACGGGCCGGTGCTCGACGGCAGCCTCTACGGCAACAACGTGGTCCGCGAGACCGACGGCGGCGAGCTGGACGGCGGCATGCAGACCTACGCCCGCGCGGTCGGCCCCATGCAGTTCCTCCCCGAGACGTATCGCAAGTACGCGGGCGACGGCAAGGGCGACGGCATCTCCGACCCGCAGAACATCTTCGACGCGGCCCTCACCGCGGGAAAATACCTGTGCGACGGCGGCCTGGACATGAACGATCTGTCCCAGCAATCCCGGGCCATCATGCGCTACAACAACTCGATGGCCTACGTCGCCAACGTGATGGCGTGGGAGGTGGCCTACCGCACCGGCGTGGCGCCGCACTCGAGCCAGCTGCCGCGGATCTGACGCCGGGGCCCGGTCGCTAGACTCGGCCCCATGCCAGTGGTTGCGGAATCGGATGTGCGGGGCGCGCTCGCGAAGGTGAACGATCCGGAGATCCGTAAACCGATCACCGAATTGGGCATGGTCAAGAGCGTCGCGATCGCCGACGACAGCAGCGTGCACGTCGAGGTCTACCTGACCACCGCCGCCTGCCCGCTGCGCAGCACGCTCATCGACCTGGTCCGCAAGGCGGTCGCCGATGTGCCGGGCGCGGGCGCGGTCACCGTCGAGCTCGACGTGATTAGCGACGAGCAGCGCACCGAACTGCGCAAGAAGCTGCGCGGCGATTCGGCCGAGCCGGTCATCCCGTTCGCCCAGCCCGGCTCGCTGACCCGCGTGTACGCGGTGGCGTCGGGCAAGGGCGGCGTCGGAAAGTCCAGTGTCACCGTGAATCTCGCGGCGGCGATGGCCGCGCGCGGCCTGTCGGTCGGCGTGCTCGACGCCGATATCTACGGGCATTCGGTGCCGCGCATGCTGGGCACCGATCAGCGGCCCACCCAGGTCGAGCGGATGATCATGCCGCCGGTCGCGCACGAGGTGAAGGTCATCTCGATCGCCATGTTCACCCAGGGCAATACGCCCGTGGTGTGGCGCGGGCCGATGCTGCACCGCGCGCTGCAGCAGTTCCTGGCCGACGTGTTCTGGGGCGATCTGGACATCCTGCTGCTGGACCTGCCGCCGGGCACCGGCGATGTCGCGATCTCCATCGCCCAGCTCGTCCCCAACGCCGAGATCCTGGTCGTCACCACCCCGCAGCCCGCGGCCGCCGAGGTCGCCGAGCGCGCGGGGGCCATCGCGCTACAGACCCGGCAGCGCATCGCGGGCGTGGTGGAGAACATGTCCTGGCTCGACCTCCCCGACGGCACCCGCATGGACCTCTACGGCTCCGGCGGCGGCCAGGCCGTCGCCGATCGCCTCACCCGCGCGGTGGGCGCGAATGTCCCCCTCCTGGGCCAGATCCCGATCACCCAGGGCCTGCGCGAATCGGGCGACGCGGGCACCCCGATCGTGCTGTCCGCCCCGGACGACCCGGCGGCGGCGGCCCTGCGCGACATCTCCGAGAAGCTCGCCGTCCGGCGGCGCGGGTTGGCGGGAATGTCGCTGGGCATCGATACGACCCGGCACCTCTGAGGCGCGGCTAGAGGATGTGCCAGGTCGCGGCGATGCCCGTACGCAGTCCCGCGATGCGGCGCACCACCTCTCGGGCCTCGGCGGTTCCGGGGGCGGATTTGAAGGCGTTGGTGGTGATCATGCGGAGCTCGCGCAGATCGCGGAGCCAGGGGTAGCCGGACCAGTCGCGAATGTCGATTCCGTAGTCGCGGCAGAACTTGTCGTATTCGACCGGGGGATGGACGAAGCGGCGGCAGTGCACCTCGAGGGTGACCAGATCCCATTCGGGGTGGCCGAGGGAGACGCTCTCCCAGTCGCACAGCACGCCGCGGCCGGAGGCGGGGTCCCACAGGGTGTTGCGGTGGTGGGCGTCGCCGTGAATCAGGCCGGGCCGCAGGGCGAATTCGATATCGGCGGCCCCGGCGGCCAGGCGCAGCCGTTCCTGGTGCAGGAGGCGGCGGTCGAAGGGGGACAGGATGGCGCTGGCGTCGATGGCGCGCGCGATGCGGGCGAAGCTGTCGGCCAGGTGATCGGTCGGCAACCACAGCGGGGGCCGGGTGCGCAGCGTGTGCAGCAGCGCCAGGGGCTCGGCCAGGTCGGCGGCCTCGATGGGGCGCTGCTGGGTGAGGTAGCGCCAGAAGGTGACCGCGCACCCGTCCAGCTCCAGCGGTTGCACGGCCGTGGCCAGCGGCACCGTCGGCACGTCCTGCGCGTGCAGCCAGCGCACCAGCGTGACCACCTCGACCGGCCGCCGCATCCGGCACGGCCGGTCCACCTTCACCACCACCGGCGCGCTCAGCAGCCGGTATACCGCATTGGTGTGGTGGCGCAGCAGTCGCGCCCCGGCCGGGTCGAATCCCGCGGCGCGGCAGGCCCGTTCGAGAATGCGCCGGGTCCGCCGCGGAGTGAAGCCCGCGGCGGCCCTCCGCTCGGCCGCCGCCTCCGACATCGTGATCACCGTGGCTCACCCGCCCCGGCGGCCACCAGCTGCCGCAACTCGTCGACCGCGCGCCGGCCGCGGCTGGGTTCGGGGATGGCGTCGACGACCGCGGCCGCCCGGGTCACGACGATGGTGGTGCGGTGTTCCGACGGCAGCGTGGTGAGCACCCGGGTGGCCCGCTCGCACGCCTCGTCGACCGCGCCGTCGAGCGCGGTGCCGATCGCCGCGTCGAGCTCGATGAGCGCCGGATCGATCACCACGCCCGGACTCTCCCGGTACAGCTGCAGCGCCTGATCCTGCACCCGCCGCGCCTGCACGGTCCGGCCCAGATTGGTGAGGGTGCCGGAAAGGTAGAGCAGCAAACGCTTCTCGCTGAATCGGAACGCCTCGTCGGTGGCGGGCTCGCGCAGTTCGTCGGTGCGCCGCCGGGCCCGCAGCATCGCCAGCTCGGCCCCGTCGGCGTCGCCGAGCCGGGCCAGCGCCCGCGCCTCGGCGGCCGCGGCCAGCGCGGTGGAGTCGTCGACCCGATCGGGCAGCTGCGCCTGGGCCGCGCGCGCCAGGATCACCGCCTGCTCCGGCGTGCCGTAGTAGTACGGCAGCATGGCGTGCTGCGCCCGGACCCGCGAACGCAGCCGGGAGTTGCCGGTGTCGTCGGCGGCCATGCGCGCGGTGCCGTACCAGTAGTTGGCGCGCTCGATCTGACCGAGCTTCATCAGCGCGTCGGCGATCAGCAACCCGAGCACGGCCGTCATCTCCGACAGCCGGGCCTGGATGGCCGCCGGCTGCCGCTCCACCGAAATCGACTGCACCTCGGCCAGATCCGGCAGCACCGTGCCCAGCACCGCGGAGGGCGGGGTGCGGGTGTAGGCGAGCACCCGGCCCGCGGTGCGCTCCTCCATCAGCTCGACCATGCCGGTGCCGACGGTGCAGGCGGCCAGCGTGCGATCGACGAGGGCGCGAGTGTCGTCGAGCCGGGCCAGCAGCGCGGGGTCGTACCCGACGGGGATGGCGGCGGGCTGCGGCGGCGGCGCGGGCAGTCCACCGCGCCGCGCGGGCAACCGCCGCGAGCCGAGCGCCGCCTCCCCCTCGGTCAGAATCTGCTCGAACCGCTCACGCACCTCGGCCCCCACCTGAACCAGCAGGGTATCGAGCAATTCCTGAGTAAGCGGTCGAGGCGTCACCGCACTGAGCCCGGCCCGCCAATTAGCCACGGTCGTCATCTCGACACCCAGATGAGCAGCAAACTCCCGCACCGATTTCCGCATCGCCTCCTGCAAGGCGACGGCCTCGAACCCGGTCCAGGGACGCCCCAACACCATGTGTTAATTCCTTGTTACGGGAGCTCTTGTGCCAACAGTAGGCCAACACCAATGCCAACGGTGCGCGATTTTGCAACGGGGCGGACACGACGACAGTGGAGGGGCACCCACCCGCCAGTTGGAGGTACCCGCTCATGTACGTGCCGACCTCGGACATTCGGGACCGGTGGCTGATCGACAGCCGCGACTGCTCGCACGAACCGTCCGACCTCGACTACGACCGGGCCCGATTCATTCTCGCCGTGCATGCCGGGCACGGTCCGGCCTGTCGCCAGTATCTGGCCGCGGCGGCGTACTGCTTCCGGCGTACCGCCGACAAGTGAGCGAAGGGGCGGCTGTCGGCGGCTCGCCCTATCCTCGTCCCTATGCTCACGATGCTGCTGTACGTGCTGATCGTCGGCTTGGTGGCCGCCCTGCTGTTCTTGGTCGCGAGTGCGGTGTTCGGGCGCGGCGAGGAATTGGGGCCGCTGCCCGAGGGCACGACGGCGACGGTGCTGCCGGCCGAGGGCATCAGCGGCGCCGATGTCCGCGCGCTGCGCTTCCAGCAGGTGGTGCGCGGCTACAAGGCCGGTGAGGTGGACTGGGCGCTGGCCCGGCTGGCCGCCCGCATCGATGAGCTGGAATCGCAACTGTCCCAGGCCCGTACCGACCAGCCGCAACCCGCCGCCACCGCAGCGTTCGGCCCCGCGACCGGATCGTGGACCGTGCCCACCGCCCACCACACCGGCGCGAATTCGACCGTCCCCCGGGTGCAGCCACCGATCCCCCAGGTCCAGCCCCCGCTCGACCGATCCGCCCAGATCTGGGCCTCGGCCCGGATCGGCCACACCGCGCCGCCCGCATCGGGCGACACCCCCGAGCCGCCGACACCGGACGGCAACGCGGAACCGCAGTCCGGCGCGACCCGGCGGGAGGAGCGGTGAGCCCGGCGACGCAGACCCCGGAGGACGACGGGAAGGCGCGGTGCGGCTGGGCGGGGTCCTCGCGGCTGTACCGGGACTATCACGACACCGAGTGGGGGCAGCCGCTGCACGGCGACGACGCCCTGTTCGAGCGGGTATGCCTGGAGGCGTTCCAGTCGGGCCTGTCCTGGATCACCATCCTGCGCAAGCGCCCGGCCTTCCGGGCCGCGTTCGACGGCTTCCTCATCGATAAGGTGGCCGAGTACACCGACGCCGACGTGGACCGGCTGCTGGCCGACCCGGGCATCGTGCGCAACCGGGCCAAGGTGCTCGCCGCCATCGCCAACGCGAAGGTTGCTCGCGATCTGGACCCGGGCCTGGACCGACTGCTCTGGTCGTTCGCCCCCGCGCCGCGCCCGCGCCCGCGCACGCTCGCCGACGTGCCCGCCGTCACACCCGAATCCACTGCTCTCGCAAAGGAACTGAAGCGCCGGGGATTCCGTTTCGTGGGCCCGACGACGGCATATGCCCTGATGCAGGCGACCGGCATGGTCGACGATCATCTGGCCGATTGCTGGGTGCACCCGAAGCGGTGAACACGCGCCGCGGCGGTCGGTTTTGGAACTCAGGTACCCGCCCAGTTCCATGATAAGGAAGAATGGGCGTGGTGTAGCCCTCCGGCGCGGTGTGCCGCCCGCGGGGGCTACCTGTTGGTGACAACACACGAGTTCCAAGAAAGTGCGCAGCAGACCGCGCGGATCTGGAGGGAGCAGAGGATGGCGGCCATGAAGCCCCGCACCGGGGACGGTCCCCTCGAGGCAACCAAGGAAGGGCGTGGAATCGTCATGCGGGTTCCACTCGAGGGTGGCGGGCGTCTGGTCGTCGAGCTCACGCCGGAGGAGGCCGCGGCCCTCGGTAAAGAGCTCACCGAAGTCACCAGCTAGTCGCTCGGACCCTGCCATACCGGTGGACCCGGCGCCACAGTTCACCGCGATCGCGCGGTTGCTGGCCTGCCCCGAATGCGGCGACGCCATCACCGTGCGCGATCGCTCGCTGCGCTGTGCGCGCGGACACAGCTTCGATATCGCCCGCCAGGGCTACGTCAGCCTGCTGACGGGCGCGTCGACCAAGATGACCGGCGACACCCCGGACATGCTGGACGCCCGGGCCGCCTTCCAGGGCGACCGGCACTTCGCCCCCATTGCCGACGCGGTGACCGCCGCCGGCACCACCAATCATCCGGTTCCGGACGCGATCCTGGAGGTCGGCGCCGGTACCGGCTACTACCTGGCAGCCGTCCTCGACGCGGCGCCGAACGCCCACGGCATCGCCCTGGACGTCTCCAAACCCGCCGCCCGGCGCGGCGCCCGCGCCCATCCCCGGGCCGCTTCCGTCCTGGCCGACGCCTGGCGCGGCCTGCCGCTGCGGGATGCGGCGCTCACCCATGTGCTGTCGGTGTTCGCGCCGCGCAACCCGGACGAGGTGGCCCGGGTACTCGCGCCGGAGGGGCGTTTCGTGGTAGTCGTACCCACCTCCCGGCATCTGCGGGAGCTCATCGCCCCGCTGGACATGGTGAGCGTGGACGCGGCCAAGGACGACCGGCTCGCCGAGGCGCTGGGCGGCCGCTTCACCCGGCTCGGGCACACGCTCGTGGAGTATCCGATGGCACTGAGCCACCGCGATATCGCGAACGTGGCCGGAATGGGGCCCTCGGCCCATCACGCCGCCGGGCGGCGCGCGGAACGGATCGCGGCATTACCGGAGACCGTCGAGGTGACGGCCTCGGTCACGGTATCGATATTCGGCAAGGCCGCCTGAAGCCGAATAACTAGGATTTACGAATGCGGTCGTACAACCGGACCGTCTGCGCCGCCACATACGACCAATCGAATTGCGCGATGGCGCGTTCGCGCCCGGCGGCGCCCAGCGCGGCCGCCCGATCGGGATCGGCGGCAACGGCATTCACCGCCTCCGCCAGTCCCTCCTCGAAATCCCGGACCCGGTCCGGGTCGTAGCGCACCAGCCGCCCCGTCTCCCCGTCCGCGACCACCTCGGGTATGCCGCCCACGTCCGAGGCCACCACCGCGGTGCCGCAGGCCATCGCCTCCAGGTTCACGATGCCCAGCGGCTCATACACCGAGGGACAGACGAAAACCGTTGCCGCGGAGAGGATTTGGCGGACCTGCTCGGTGGGCAGCATCTCCCGCACCCAGAACACCCCGCCGCGCGAGGCGGCCAGCTCGGCCACCGCGGCCGAGACCTCGGCCTCCAGCTGCGGGGTGTCGGGGGCGCCGGCGCACAGCACCAGCTGGATGTCGGGGTCGAAGTCGCGGGCGGCGGCCAGCAGGTGCGCCACGCCCTTCTGCCGGGTGATGCGGCCGACGAAGGCCGCGATGGGCGCGTCGGTGCGCACCCCGAGTTCGGCCGCGGCGTCGCGGGCGCCGGGGACCGGGCCGCCGGGATGCCAGGCGGCGGCGTCGATTCCGTTGTGCACCACGTGCACTCGCGCGGGGTCGATGGTCGGGTAGGCGTCGAGCACATCGCGGCGCATGCCCTCGCTGACCGCGATCACCGCGTCCGCGTACTCCATGGCATTGCGCTCCGACCACGACGAGAGCCGGTACCCGCCGCCGAGCTGCTCGGCCTTCCACGGCCGCCGCGGTTCCAGCGAATGCGCGGTCAGCACATGCGGAATGCCGTAGAGGGCGGCGGCCAGATGCCCGGCAAGCCCGGTATACCAGGTGTGGGTGTGCACCACGTCCACGCCGCCGACCGCGTCGGCCATGCGCAGCTGCGCGGACATCATCTGCAGCGCCGAATTCGCCGCGTAGAGCAGGGGATCCGGCTGATGCACCACGGCGTCCGCGCGCGGGGCGCCCATGCAGTGCACCGATACCTCGCACAATCGCCGCAGCTGCGGCACCAGCTCGGTCACGTGCACCCCGGCCCCGCCGTACACCTCGGGTGGATATTCCCGGGTCAGCATCGCGACCCGCAACCGGTCGCGGCCGTCGGGATCCGTCGGTTCGCGGCCGCCTTCCGCGCCGAAACTCACCCCGCCCAACCTAATCGTTCACCTCGGTGCTGACCACCCGGCAGGCCGCGCAGCGGTAGGTTGGCAGGTGTGAGGAGCCAGCCGCACGTACTCGGGATCGTGCTCGCCGGTGGTGAGGGCAAGCGACTCTTCCCGCTCACCAAGGACCGCGCCAAGCCCGCGGTCCCGTTCGGGGGCGCGTACCGTCTGATCGACTTCGTGCTCTCCAATCTCGTGAACGCCGGCTATCTGCGACTCTGCGTACTCACCCAGTACAAGTCACATTCGTTGGACCGCCACATCTCCCAGACCTGGCGGCTGTCGGGGTTCGGCGGGGAGTACATCACCCCGGTGCCCGCCCAGCAGCGCCTGGGGCCGCGCTGGTACACCGGCAGCGCGGACGCGATCATGCAGTCGCTGAACCTGATCTACGACGAGGACCCGGACTACATCGTGGTATTCGGCGCCGATCACGTCTACCGCATGGATCCCGAGCAGATGGTCGCCCATCACATCGACTCGGGCGCCGGGGTGACGGTGGCCGGGATCCGGGTGCCGCGCAGCGAGGCCCGCGCGTTCGGCTGCATCGACTCCGACGAGTCCGGGCGCATCACCCAGTTCCTGGAGAAGCCGGCGCATCCCCCGGGCACGCCCGACGATCCGAACGTCACCTTCGCCTCGATGGGCAACTACGTGTTCAGCACCAAGGCGCTGGTGGACGCGATCCGGGCCGACGCCGACAACGCCGACTCCGATCACGACATGGGCGGCGACATCATTCCGGCGCTGGTCGCCCAGGGCGAGGCGAGCGTCTACGACTTCGCCGAGAACGATGTGCCCGGCTCCACCGACCGCGATCGCGGCTACTGGCGCGACGTCGGCACCATCGACGCCTTCTACGACGCGCACATGGATCTGGTGTCGGTGCACCCGATCTTCAATCTCTACAACCGGCACTGGCCGATTCGCGGCGCGGCGGAGAATCTGCCGCCCGCCAAGTTCGCCCAGGGCGGGCTCGCGCAGGAGTCGATCGTCGGGGCGGGCAGCATCCTGTCCGCGGCGACGGTGCGCAATTCGGTGCTCAGCTCGAATGTGTTCGTGGAGGACGGCGCGACGGTGGAGGGCAGCGTGCTCATGCCCGGCGTGCGGGTGGGGCGCGGCGCGGTGGTGCGCCGGGCGATCCTGGACAAGAACGTGATGGTCGGCGAGGGCGAGATCATCGGCGTGGACATCGAACGCGACCGGGAGCGTTTCGCGGTGAGTAACGGCGGCGTCGTCACCGTGGGCAAGGGCGTGTGGGTGTAGCGGTCAGTTCCAGCCCGGGGGCGGCGGCGTCACGGGGGTGTTCCCGTCGGTACAGAACGGGTAGCACGATCCGGGAGTGACCGGCTGGCTTCCGGCCGGTTGGCGAAAGTCGCTGCCGCTGACCAGAAGCAGCACGAGCAGCGCGACGAAGACCGCGACCGCGATCGCCACCCCGGCGAGCACCAGCCACCCGCGCGGTGCGAGCGCTTCGATCAATACCCCGCGCTCGAAGACCATCGCGCCTCCTCGGCCAGCACTCGATCACCTACCGCGCCAATGGTATCGAACGCGAGCGCCCCTCGGTGGGCTACCGAGGGGCGCTCGCGGTGCCGATCGTCAGCGCAGGTCGCGGCGGCGGAAGGCGACGAGCCCGGCCGCCGTGAGGACGACCCCGATCGCCACCATGATCAGCACGGGCGCGAGGCGGAACGGCTCGGCGGGAACCTTGGGCAGGTGGTTGTACGGGTCGATGTCCAGAACCCATTGCGGCATACCGGAAATCGCGCCGAGCAAAAACAGCGCCACGCCACCGGCGAACACGCCCCACGCCACGGTCGACCAGCGCGGCAGCAGACCGAACAGCAGCACCGCCACCCCCGTGAACAGCCAGACCGCGGGCAGCTGGATCAGGGCCGCGCCCAGCACCTTCGGCAGCCGGTCGCCGATGTCGTGCGCGGCGACGCCGTACATCAGGCCGCCCAGCAGACCCGAAACCACCAGTACCAGTACCGGTCCCAGCACCGCGTACACCAGATGCGATGCGGCCCAGCGGATTCGGCCCACCGAGCCGGTGAGGACGGCCTCGGCGCGGTCGGATTCCTCCTCGGCGTGCAGCCGCAGCGTCGCGGATACCGCGTACGCGGCCGCCGCCAGGCCCAGCATGGTCCAGGCCATGCTGACCACCCCGTCCTCCAGCGCCCTCGCCCCGCCGAGCCGGGCGATGATGTCGCGCATCGCCTTACTGTCGCCGAGTTCGTCGCCGACGCCGTTGACGATGCTGCCGATGACGATGCCGTAGAGCGCCAGCCCCACCGTCCACGCCGTCAGCGCCCCGCGCTGCAACCGCCAGGCCAGACCGAACGGCCCGCCCAGCGCGGGACCGGCGGCCAGCGCGCCCGGCCGCTCGGCGACCAGGCCCGCGCCCAGGTCGCGCCGCCGCAGCAGCGCGAAGGCCACCCCGATCAGCGCCGCCGTCGCCGCCGCGTGCAGCAGCAACACCCACCAGTGATCACCGGCGTACGGCCGCAGTTGCAGCGACCAGCCCTGCGGCGACAGCCAGGTGAGCACGTCGGCGGGGCCGTCCTTGGCGCGCACGTCGCCGATGGCGCGCAGCGTGTAGGCGACCGCCAGCACCACGAACGCGATGCCGCGGCAGGTGCGGGCGTTGGCGCTCAGCTGCGCGGCGACCGCGGCCACGCCCGCGAAGACGAGGCCCGCGCCCGCCTCGGCGAGGCCGAAGGCCAGCGCGCCGTTGCCGGGCACCCCGGCCGCGGCGATGCTGGCCGCGCCGATCAGCCCGGTCAGCACCGCGCCGCCGCAGGCGACGAGCAGCGCCGCGGTGAGATTGGCCAGCCGTCCCAGCCGCGTCGAGGCCAGCAGCTCCCCGCGCCCGGTCTCCTCCTCGGCCCGGGTATGCCGGATGACGACGAGGATGGTGGCGATGGCGATGACGGCGTGGAACATTCCCGCCTTCCACACCCCGGCCGCGCCGAGCGTGGTGTTGTACAGCGGGCCGTACATGGCGATCTGGGCCGGGCTCGACATGATCGTGTGCCGGAAGTTCGCCAGATCCGCCGGTGTGCCGTAGACCTTTTCGATGCTCTTGATGTAGACGCTGCCCAGCGGCACCGACAGCAGCAGCACCCACAGCGGCATCACGATGCGGTCGCGCCGCAGATACAGCCGCAGCAGGCGCACCGTGCCGGTGAATTCCGAGCTGCCCCAGGCGGATTCGGCGAGCCCGCCGAAGGGGCGGGCGACGGTCGCGGTGGTCACTTCGCCGCCTCCGCGTAATGACGGCCGGAGCCGTTGCCGCTCGAGTCGCCGTCGATCGAATAGTGGCGCAGGAACAGCTCTTCCAGCGTGGGCGGCTGGCTGACCAGGCTGCGCACCCCGGCGTCGCCGAGCACCCGGATCAGTTCGCCGAGGTGTTCGGCGTCGACCTGGCAGTGCAGGGTGTGGTCCTCGACGGAGACGTCCGCCACGCCCGCGATCTTGCCGAGATCGCCCGGGTCCCCGATCAATTCGGCCGTGATGGAGGTGCGGCTGAGGTGCCGCATCTGCGCCAGGGTGCCGGTCTCGACGGCCCGGCCGCCGCGGATGATGGTGACCCGGTCGCACAGCGCCTCCACCTCCGACAGGATGTGGCTGGACAGCAGCACGGTCACCCCGCGCCCGGCCGCCTCCCGGGCGCATTCGCGAAAGACCTGTTCCATCAGCGGATCCAGGCCGGAGGTGGGCTCGTCGAGCAGCAGCAGCCGGGCATCGGAGGAGAACGCCGACACCAGGGCGACCTTCTGCCGGTTGCCCTTGGAGTAGGTGCGGGCCTTCTTGCGCGGGTCCAGCTCGAAGCGCTGGATCAGCTCGTCGCGGCGGGTGGCGTCCAGGCCGCCGCGCATGCGGGCCAGCAGGTCGATGGTCTCGCCGCCGGACAGCGACGGCCACAGCGTGACATCGCCGGGGACGTAGGCGATGTCGTGATGCAGGGTGACCGCGTCCGACCACGGGTCCAGGCCCAGGACCTGCGCGTCGCCCGAGGTGCGGGCGAGAATGCCCAGCAGAATGCGGATGGTCGTGGACTTCCCGGCGCCGTTGGGCCCCAGGAAGCCGTGCACCTCGCCCTCGCCGACCTCGAGGTCGAGCCCGTCCAGGGCGCGCACCGGACCGAAATGCTTGTGCAGATCGCGGACGACGATTGCCGATGACATCGAATCTCCTTGTGAGATAAGGGGTTTACCGTTCGTCTAGCAGGGTGTCCAGCAGCATCGAATCGGTGAGAAGACCATGGGTGAAGATGTCGAGGGCCGGGAGCAGCATCTGGTCCATGTAGGCGCGGATCGCCTTGCGGTAATCCGTCGGGCCCTCGTGCGAGTCGGAATACATCTGGAGGAACAGCAGGAACCCGCCGCCGTTCTGATAAGCCATGAAGCGTGCCGTCGCCTTGATATCCCGCTGGGGGCGAATGGTTCCGGCCTCGATACCGGCGGTCAGGTAGGTCTCGACATCGGACACCATATGTTCGAAGAACACCGATGTCAGCGCGCCGCCGACCTGGAAATTGCGCATCAGGTAGGCCAGGTAGGGGGCGAAATCCTCCGCCTCCGCGAGGGATTGGAGCAACCCCTGCGACGAGGGGTGCTGCACCGAATCCAGCTTCGCCTGCCGGATGAGCCCGCGAACGTGCTCGTCACATGCCTCCCGGAGACCGTCCTTGGATCCGAAGTGGTGGTTGACCAGCCCCGGCGAGACGCCCGCGGCGCTCGCGATGGCTCGCACCCCCACACCCAGCCCCTGCTCCCCGAAGACCTGTATCGCCGCATCGCGGATACGGGCGCGGGTACTCAGATCCTCGGGGGATCCTTCCGGTACGGCAGCTCTCTTAAACACATGTTCAATATACTAAACACGCGTTCAATCGTCCCGCAAGAGCCAGTTGACCTGGTATTTCGTTCCTTTCGGAAACTAGCCGCGCGCCGCGCAGAGCAACCCGTCCCCCACCGGGATCAGCACGCTGGTCAGCCGCGGGTCCTCGGCGACGGCGCGGGTGGCGGCGCGCACGGCCTGGGTCGCCGGGTCGCGCTGGGCCGGGTCGGGCACCCGGCCGCCGAGCAGGGCGTTGTGCAGCAGGATCGCGCCGCCCTCGCGCAGCAGCCGCACCGCCTGGTCCACGTACTCCGGATGCTCGAGCGGGGCGGCGTCGACGAACACCAGGTCGTAGGCGCCGTCGGCGAGCCGCGGCAGCACATCCAGCGCCCGGCCGTTGATGAGCCGGGTGCGCGCGGGCGGAATGTCCGCGGCGCGGAACGCCTCTCGCGCCGCGCGCTGATGCTCGGGCTCGGAATCGATGGTGGTGAGCGTGCCGTCCTCGCGCATGCCGTCGAGCAGCCACAGCCCGCTGATCCCCGCGCCGGTGCCCACCTCGACCACCGCGCGCGCCCCCAGCAGCTGCGCGTACATGCTCAGCAGCGCGCCCACCGACGGCGGCACCGGCGTGGCGCCCAGCTCCTCGGCCCGCTCCCGCGCCGCGAGCAGAATCTCGTCCTCGACGACCGATTCCTCCACATACGCGAGGTTGCGCTGCACGGCCGCCGCCGGGGGTATGAGGCTCACGGATATGAGGCTAACGGCGGAACACCGCCGCGGCCCGTCGGTCACCGGGTGGTGCGGCGAATTTCGGGCGGCATTTTTTCTCAGGTGTCCCTCAGCGTCCCCATACCACCGGCACATCGGCAACCGACAGAGTATGGGCAACGCACAGCCCGGCCGACCGCCGGACGGCGCCCCGGGAACATCTCGACGCAGGTCGCGTTGTATCCGGTGTTCGCGACAGCCCCTGTCGCACCTGCGCCTACCACGGTCCCGAGTAGGAGGTAACGCCATCCACATCGTCGATGCGGCGCGTGAGTACGCCACCCTGCCCGAGTCGGGCCTGCCGATCGATGGCGGCTCGGCCGAATACGAACTTCCCGCGGCGGACAGCAACGTTTCCGCGACCGAGGACGACATCCAGGTCGTGCACAGCGACATCGAGGCTACCGAGCCCGGCGAGGACGCCGGCACCGACCCGCTCAGCGGCACCGCGGCGTTCGACGCCACCGGCGACCGCACCATGATGCCGTCCTGGGACGAGCTGGTTCGCGAGCATGCCGACCGGGTGTACCGGCTCGCCTACCGCCTCACCGGCGACCCGCAGGACGCCGAGGACCTCACCCAGGAAACGTTCATCCGCGTCTTCCGCTCCCTGTCGAGCTACCAGGCCGGCACCTTCGAGGGCTGGCTGCACCGCATCACCACGAACCTGTTCCTGGACATGGTGCGCCGCCGCAACCGGATCCGGATGGAGGCGCTGCCCGACGACTACGACCGCGTCCCGTCCGACACCCCCGACCCGGAGCAGGTGTACCACGACGCCCGCCTGGACCCGGACCTGCAGTCGGCGCTCGACTCGCTGGCCCCGGAATTCCGCGCGGCCGTGGTCCTGTGCGACATCGAGGGCCTGTCCTACGAGGAGATCGGCGCCACCCTCGGCGTGAAGCTCGGCACCGTGCGCAGCCGCATCCACCGCGGACGTCAGGCACTGCGGGACTACCTTGCGCATAATGGTTCTCAGCAGCGGTTCACCGCTGAGGAGAAGGTCGGGTAATCCGCCGCCGCCCGTGGCGGCGTGCCCGGCAGAGCTGTTGTCCGTGGGAAGGGTGTGCAACCGTATGAGCGGCGAGGGCGCCATGAACGGCGAGGTCCCCGGGACAGGCCGAGGCCCCGGACGACGACCACCCCGTTTCGCTCCTACCGAACACCTGGCCAGCGAGGCCATCGCCGCCTACGTGGACGGCGAGTTGCGGATGAACGCGTATCTGCGCGCCGCCGAACATCTTTCGAAGTGCCCCGAGTGCGCGGCCGAGGTCGAGTCCCAGCAGCAGGCGCGCATCGCGCTGCGCCAGGCCGCGCAGATGCAGATCTCCGCCCCGGTGAACCTGCACGACACGCTGAGCCGCATCCCACTGGCCGACCTGCCCGGCAATTCGGTCGACGACCTGTCGCGCGGTCCGAGTTTCCTGGGGCTGCGGGCGGATTCGTTCAACTTCGTCTCCGACAGCTGGCGGTGGACCGGATGGTGGCGCAAGTAGAGTTCGAGACGTGACCACCGAATCGACGAACTCCGGATCACAGTCCGCGGCGGATGACAAGCAGTCCGCTGTTCCGGATTCGGCGGCCAACAGGGGGAACCTGCGGCCGCCCGACGCCCCCGTCCTGGGCCCGCGCCCGGTCGATCGCCCGCACATCGACCAGCCCACCGAGCACGCGTTCCGCCGCCCCGAGGGCGCGCAGGGTCCCTTCGCGGCGTACACGCCCGGGCAGCCGACCCCGCAGCACGACGGTCCCGAACTGGTGAACCGCCCCCCGGACGCGGTGCTGGCCGAGGCGTTCGGCCGCCCGGCGGGTTCCACCGAATACCTGCAGCGCGATCCCGAGGCCGACGACGACACCGCCGAGCCGATCGCCCCGGCCGATCCGTGGCGCGATCCCGAGGCCGCAGCCCGGCTCGGCGCGCCCGCGGTCTCCGTCCCGCCCGCGGCGCCGCTGCCGCCCGCGCCCCGGCTCACCGCCCGCGAGGTGCTGTTCGGCGGGCGGGTCTCGCCCCGGGCGCTGCTCGTGCTCGGCGTGGTCGCGCTGCTCATCGGGCTGGTGGGTGGGCTGGTCGGCCGGCTCACCGCGGAGGCCACCGCGCCGCTCACCTCCCGCAAGGTCGCCCTGCAGCAGGAGAGCGCGCCGGACAAGCCGCACGGGCAGGTCGCGAAGGTCGCCGACGCGGTGCTGCCCTCGGTGGTGCTGATCCGCGAGACCGTCGGCGACAACGGGGCGCTCGGCTCGGGCGTGGTGGTCGACGGCAACGGCTACATCGTCACCAACAACCACGTCATCTCGATGGCGGCGATGGACAAGACCGGGAAGGCCAAGATCCAGGTCACCTTCTCCGACGGCACCCGGGTGCCCGCCAAACTGGTCGGGCGCGATCCCAAGACCGATCTCGCGGTGCTCAAGGTGGACGTCAAGAACCTCACCGTCATTCGGCTGGGCAAGTCCGGCGACGTGCGGGTCGGCGACGACGTGCTGGCCGTGGGCGCGCCGCTGGGCCTGGCCCAGACCGTCACCTCGGGCATCGTCAGCGCGCTGGACCGGGCATCGCAGGAGCCGCTGGTGGCGGGCGACGACTCGCAGGGCGCGTTCTATGCCGTGCAGACCGACGCCGCGATCAATCACGGCAATTCCGGTGGCGCGCTGATCGATATGCAGGGCCGGTTGATCGGCATCAACACCATGATCAAGACCGAGAACGGCGGTTCGGTCGGCCTCGGTTTCGCGATCCCGGTGGACCTGGTGCAGAAGGTGTCGCAGACCCTCATTCGCGACGGCGTGGTGCGGCATCCGTGGCTAGGGGTCAGCGCGCGCACCAAGCAGGTGGAGAACGACGCCATGAGCGGCGCGGGCGTGGCGGACGTGGCGGCCAACAGCCCGGCGGCCCGGGCCGGTATCGCCGAGGGCGACGTGATCGTCAAGGTGGGCGACCGCGAGGTGACCACCCCGGAGGAGCTGTCGGTGGCGGTGCAGTCGCACGAGATCGGCGAGCGGGTGAACTTCCAGGTGATCCGGGACGGCCGTCAGGTGGACGTTCCGGTGACGCTGGAGTCCGACCAGAACGCGCCCAAGCAACCCCAGTAGCCTGGACCTATGTTCAATATCGGCTGGCCCGAGATGGTGATCCTGGTGTTCGCGGCCCTGGTGATCCTCGGCCCCGAGCGACTGCCGGGGGCGGTGCGGTGGACCGCCCAGAGCCTGCGGCAGATCCGCGACTACGCCAGCGGCGCCACCAGTCAGCTGCGCAGCGAGCTCGGCCCCGAACTGGACGAGCTGCGCAAGCCGCTGGAGGAACTGAACGAGCTGCGTAGGCCGCTGAACGAGCTGCGGGGCATGACGCCGCGGTCGATGGTAACCAAACATCTGCTGGACGGCGACGATTCGTTGTTCACCGGGAAATTCGACAAACCGTCCAGTATTTCCGATGCGGCGAATTATCCGCAGCCCAACGATTATTCGCCGCCGCCACCGCCGAAACCCTTGGCCCGCAACGAGAAACCCCCGATCGATTTCGACGCAACGTAACGATTTCGATCCGACGCGCCGGGGCGATTTCGGTGATTTCCGGCAGGTCACGGAATCGACGCAGGTCGGGCGGGCTCTCATCGCGACGAAAAGGGAGCTGAACGTGTCAACCCGACTAGACGCAAAAGGCTGTCGAGCTATCTAGACTGCGCACATGTCGGCCGATGAGGTGGCCCGGGTGTTCGCGATCGAGGACAAGGTCGAACGCCTCAAAGCTGCCACCGAAGGGGTTGCTCAGGCCCAGCAGACCATCAACGAGCTCACGCGGATTCGGCGGGCCGTCATCCGGGAACTACACGCCGAAGGCTGGACATTCGCCAGAATCGGTGCGGCAGCGGGTCTTTCGCGCGCTCGAATTCACCAGGTGAGCACGCAGGGACCGGTGCCGGAGGGTTTGTTCTTCGGGCACGGCTCGCTCACCATCCTCACCCCGGACGTGCGCAGCACCACCCGGGCCGCGCCGCTGGTGGGCGCGCCCGACGCCGCGGCGCCGCACCGGCTGGCGGAACTGTTGCGCGAGTTGGGATTTACCGTCACCGTCGAGCGCTTCCTGCCCGGGCGGCCGCTGGATCTCGACCGCGACGGGCTGATCGTGCTGGGCGGGCCGGAGCTCTCGCCGAGCCTGCGCTACCTGGTGGCGGCCGATCCCCGGCTGCGCCGCACGGTGGCCCGCGCCGGGCGGGTGCGCCGCGGCATCGAGGACCGCGCCGCGCGCCGGGTGTACCGACCGGGCGGCACCGAGCCGTACGACATCGCCTACCTGGCCCGACTCCCCCGCCCCGACGGCCGCGGCACCGTCCTGGTGGTCGACGGCCTGCATCCCCCCGGCTCCCTGGGCGCCATCCGCCTGCTCGCCACCCGCCTGGCCACCCTCCACGAACGCGCAGGCACCCACCTGTTCTCCGCGGTAGTCGGCGTCCGCTACGACCGCAACACCGGCGAGCCCTTGGAAGCAGACCTGCTCACACCTATTTACCGACACGAAAGATAGTGTGCGTCACTACCATTCGCGTCCGCCGTCAGGCCGCCACGCCGACCGGGCGCAGCGTATTCATCGGCGGCCGGTCGCTCAGTGACACTTCCGTCGTCAGGGTCGTGAATTCGTTGCCCACCAGCGGGAATTGGGTGAGGGCCGCGCCGGAGTCACGAATTCCGCTGCGGCCCAGGACGGTTCCCAGGATCTGGCGGCTCATGACGCCGAGGTCGGCGAGGGGGCGGTTGCGGTGGGTGCGGACGCCGAGGTCGACCTGGCCGATGGCGGACAGGCCCAGCAGGTCGTAAGTGTCCAGGAGCAGGCCGATCTCGACGCCGTAGCCGGGGGCGAAGGGCACCGAGGTGAGCAGCTCGCGGGTGCCCGCGTACTCACCGCCCAAGGGCTGCAACACCTTCGACAGCTGCGGCCGCAGCGCCGCCAGCAACGGGCGGGCGACGAGCTCGGTGACCCGGCCGCCGCCATTGTGGTCGACGGTCTCGCCCTGCCGCAGCGGGCGGCGATAGTACGCCTTCACCAGGTGCATGCCCTCGACCGTCAGCAGCGGGCCGAGCAGCCTGGGCACGAACATGGGGTCGGGATCGATCAGATCCGAGTCCACGAAGGCGACCAGATCGCCGCTGGTGACGGCCAGCGAGCGCCACAGCACCTCGCCCTTGCCCGGCACCGGCTCGAGCTCGGGAACGGCCTGCTCACGGGTGACCACCCGCGCCCCGGCCGCCCGCGCCCGCTCGACGGTCCCATCCGACGACCCGGAATCCAACACCACAAGCTCATCGACCAGCGACCCGACCAACGGCCGAATACTGGCCACCACCTCGGCCACCGTCCGCTCCTCGTTCAAGGCAGGCAACACCACCGAAACCGTGCGCCCCTCCTTCGCCTCGATCAGCTCCTCGACCGTCCAGTCGGGGCTGTCCCAGGTGTTCGAAACCGCCCAGTCGGTGGTTCCGCCATTCTTATGGCCGGTCGTCCCAGCGTGCGAAAGCTTCCCGGCGTGCGGGAGTTCCAAGTCGGTCCCGGCGTGCGGGAGCCCCACATCGGTCCCGGCGTGCTTTTGGCCGGGATCATGGTTGGTAGTCATGCCAGACCTCGCAGAGTTCGTGCGGGGGGCCGGATGCCCTGAATTGCCGCGATCATGTCCACCACCCGCCGGGTCGCGGCGACCTCGTGGACTCGGAATACTCGTGCGCCGGCCGCGGCCGACCATGCGGTGGCCGCCAGAGTGCCCTCCAATCGCTCGGAAAGGCCGACACCAAGAGTCTCCCCGATGAAATCCTTGTTGCTCAGCGCCATCAAGACAGGCCACCCGGTATTTACAAGACCGTCGATTGCGCGCAACAACTCGAGCCCGTGATAGGTGTTCTTGCCGAAATCGTGGGTGGGGTCGACCAGGATGGCGTCGCGGCGCACCCCGGCCGCCGCGGCATGCTCGGCGGCCCGGACCACGGTCTCGGTGACCTCGGCCACCACGTCGGTGTAGCGCACCCGGTGCGGGCGGGTCCGCGGCCGCGCCCCGCCGGTGTGGCTGCACACGATGCCGACGCCCAGCTCGGCGGCCACATCGACCAGCGTCGGGTCCGCCCCGGCCCAGGTGTCGTTGATCAGATCGGCGCCCGCGCCCACCGCGGCGCGAGCCACCTCGCCGCGCCAGGTGTCGATGCTGATCAGCAGGTCCGGATATCGCTCGCGGATGGCCGCCACGAACGGCACCACCCGGCGCGCCTCCTCGGCGGCGTCGACCTCGTCGCCCGGACCGGCCTTCACCCCGCCGATGTCGACCAGGTCCGCGCCCTCGGCGACCGCCCGCGCCACCGCCGCCATGGCGGCCTCGTCGGAGAAGGTGGCCCCCCGGTCGTAGAACGAGTCCGGCGTGCGGTTCACGATCGCCATCACCAGCGCCCGATCCGTCGCCACCGGTTTCCCGCACAACGTAGGCATGACCGGCGTCGAACTCATGATCTCGACCTTACTGTGTTGATTTGCGCCGCCTCCGGCGTCGCGGGTTTGCGGCGTGGTCAGTTTCTCGGGGCCTGGCCTGCGGCTACCTCATCGGGATAGCGGTCGTAATAGGGGACATATCCATCGCCCCGGCCCGCAAGGACGTACACGGGCGTGGACTCGTCCGGGGTGTAGCCCTGCTTGCGGAGCTCGACCTTGCGGCTCTTGAAGGTGGAGGTGGTTTCCAGTTCACCGACGATGCGCAGGAACAGCGGGACCGCGTAGGCGGGCAGCCGCCCGTAGAGCCGGGCCGCCAGCGCGGGGCCGTCGAACTCGGCGCCGTCGGCGAGGGTGATCGCGGCCATGCCCGCCTTGCCGTCCGCGCCCGGCACATCCACGCCGTACACCACGGCCCCGGTGATGTCCGGCGCGCCCGCGAAGGCGCCCTCCACCTCGGTGGTCGCCACGTTCTCGCCCTTCCAGCGGAAGGTGTCGCCGAGCCGGTCGACGAACGCGATGTGATGCCAATGCTGGTCGCGCACCAGGTCTCCGGTGTCGAACCAGACGTCGCCGCCGCGAAACGCGTTGCGCACCAGCTTCGATTCGGTCGCCGCCCGGTCGGTGTACCCGTCGAACGGGGAGCGCCCGGTCACCTTCGCCAGCAACAGCCCCACCCCGCCCGGCGCCACCCGGCGCACCCGGCCGTCCGGGTAGCGCCTGGCTTTGCCGGTGGCATCGTCGAATTCGACGACCGCGTACGGCAGCGGCCCGAACCCGGCGGTGCGATCGACCCCGAAGGCGTTGACGAAGGCCACATTCGACTCGGAGGCCCCGTAGAACTCCACGACGCGGCGAATGCCGAACCGCCGCCGGAACTCGTCCCACAGCTCCGGCCGCAGCCCGTTGCCGACCACCAGCCGCACGGAATGCGCACGCTCCGCGGACTTCTCGGGCTGGGCCAGCAGGTAGCGGCACAGCTCGCCGATGTAGACGAACGCCGTCGCCCGGTTGGCGATCGCCTCGTTCCAGAAGCCCGACGCGGAGAACCGGCGGCCGATCGCGAAGGTGGCCTTCGACCCGATCACCGCGCCGAGCGCCACGGTCAGCGCGTTGTTGTGGTACAGCGGCAGGCAGCAGTACAGGGTGTCGTCGCCGCGCAGCCGAATGCCCAGCCCGCCCAGCCCGGCCATGCTCTTGCTCCACCGCAGGTGCGTCATCACGCTGGCCTTGGGCAGGCCCGTGGTGCCGGAGGTGAAGATCAGAAAGGCGCGCTCGCGGGCCCGCACGTCCGCGCACACCGGCGGGTCGACGGCCTCGGCGGTGCGGGCCAGCTCCTGCAACTCCTCGGCGTAGAGCAGGTTCGCGGGCGGTTCGGGCAGCGACGCCAGCGCCTCGGCGCACTCCTCGCCGACCACGTTCACCACGCTGTTCAGCAGCCCGAAGCTGTGCGCCAGAACCTGTTCGCGCTGATGATGATTCAGCAGCCCGACCGTGGCGCCCAGCTTCACCGTCGCCAGCACCGCGAACAGCGTCTCGGGCCGGTTGGTCATCAGCACGCCGACCACGTCGCCGCGCCGCACACCCCGGTCGGTCAGCACCGAGGCGTACCGGTTCACCTCGGCGTTGGCCTCGCTGTAGGTGTAGATCCGGCCCTCGAACCGCACGAACGGCCGGTCCGGGACGCGGTGCGCGGCCCGCTGGAAGTGCAGCCCCACCGAGGCGCGGTCGCCCGGCCGCACCAGCATTCCGAGCGCGCCGCGCAGCAGCGTCGGCGCGTCCAGTGCCATGGTGGGGAGTTGTCGGGCCAGGTCGAAGAGGGTGACGTCGGGATGGGTCACGGGCGCCTCCAGGCGAGAATCGGGGCTCAGTCCGGCGGGATCGAGAGGGCGTCGAACGCCGTCGTCAGATCCGCGGCCACCGTAACCCGATCCAGCGCGGACTGCGGGACGAATCCGCCCGCGCGCAGATCGTCGATCCAGGCGAACAGCCCGCGGTAGTGCCCGTGCGGGTCGAGCACCACCAGCGGCTTGTGGTGCGCGCCCAGGTAGCCGCCGGTCCACGCCTCGAAGAATTCCTCCAGGGTGCCGATGCCGCCGGGCAGGGTGAGGAAGGCGTCGGCGCGCTCCTCCATGAGCTGCTTGCGCTCGCGCATGGTGTCGGTGACCACCAGTTCGTCGGCGTCCACGTCGGCGACCTCGCGGTGCACCAGGCGCTTGGGGATCACGCCGATGGTGCGGGCGGCTCCGGCGCGGGCCGCGGTGGCGACCGCGCCCATCATCGACACGTGCCCACCGCCGGACACCAGTTGCCAACCGCGCCGGGCGATCTCGGTGCCGACCTGGGCGGCCAGCCGCAGCTGCGCGGGGTCGGTGGTGCTGGCCGAGCAGTAGACGCACACCGCGAACGGCCGCTCGCTCACCACTTGTCCTCCGTGCCGATCGCGTCCGCGCCGTGGTTCTCCGCGGCGCGCACCACGATGTCGATGACCTCGTCGACGCTGTCGGTGACGTGCAGCAGGCCGAGGTCGCCGGGCGAGATCTTGCCCGAACCCTGCAGCGAATCGCGGATCCAGTCCGCCAGGCCCGCCCAGAACCGGGTGCCGAACAGCACGATCGGGAAGCGGGTGATCTTGCGGGTCTGCACCAGCGTCAGCGCCTCGAACAGCTCGTCGAGGGTGCCGAAACCGCCCGGCAGGCAGATGAATGCCTGCGAGTACTTCACAAACATGGTCTTGCGCGCGAAGAAGTAGCGGAAGTTGATGCCCAGATCGACCCACTCGTTGAGGCCCTGCTCCATCGGCAGCTCGATGCCGAGCCCGATCGAGTAGCCGCCCGCCTCGCTGGCGCCGCGGTTGGCGGCCTCCATCACGCCGGGCCCGCCGCCGGTGATGACCGCGAACCCCGCCCGCGCCAGCGCCGCGCCGATCGCCTGGGCGGCCTGATACTCCGGGGTATCGACCCGGGTGCGCGCCGACCCGAATACCGCGACGGCCCTGGGAATTTCGGCGAGCGCCCCGAACCCCTCCACGAACTCGCTCTGAATCCGCAACACCCGCCACGGATCGGTATGCACCCAATCGGTGGGCCCGCGGCCGTCCAACAAATGCTGATCGGTGGTGCCACCGTCGTTCTTCAGCTCACCCCGCAGCATGATCGGCCCCCTGAATTTCGGTGTCGATATCGGTGATCGCGTAGCGCGCGGCTCGGCATCGGAGGACATGCGCCCACGCTAGCAGCGGAATTACCACGGGTTCGTCCTGAGTTTGCTCGCTCAGCCCGCGTAGCCGGTGAGGTAGCCGCGCAGGATGTCGGCGACGGTGGTGATCTGTGCCGTCGGCACATGTTCGTCGACCTTGTGGGCCAGGTTGGGGTCGCCGGGGCCGAAGTTCACGGCGGGGATGCCGCGGGCCGCGAAGCGGGAGACGTCGGTCCAGCCGTATTTGGCGCGCACGCCGCCTCCGCCGTGCGCATGCACCATCTCCACCAGGTTCTTGGCCGCGGGCGCGGACAGGCCGGGTAGTGCGCCGGGGGCGCCGTCGGTGCGCTCGAAACCGATGTCCAGGCCGGAGAACACCTGCCGCACATGCTCGGTCGCCTCGTCCAGCGAACGATCCGGGGCGAAGCGGAAATTCACCACGACCTCGGCGGCGTCGGGCACCACGTTCCCGGCCACCCCGCCGGACACCCGCACCGCGGACAGGCCCTCGCGGTAGCCGCAGCCGTCGATCTCGACCTCGCGGGCGCGGTAGGTGCGCAGCCGGTCCAGAATGGGGGCGAGTTGGTGAATCGCGTTGTCGCCCAGCCATGCTCGCGCGGTGTGCGCGCGGGTGCCGGAGACGGTGAGCCGGGCGCGCAGCGTGCCCTGGCAACCGGCCTCGATCCAGCCGCCGGAGGGTTCGCCGAGGATGGCCAGGTCGCCCTCGAGCCACTGCGGCAGTTCGCGCTCGATGCGGCCGAGGCCGTTGAATTCGGCGGCGATCTCCTCGCAGTCGTAGAAGATGAGCGTCAGGTCGCAGACGGGGTCGGCGACGGTAGCGGCCAGATGCAGGAAGACCGCGTCCCCCGATTTCATGTCGACGCTGCCGCAGCCGTACAGCATTCGCTCGCCGTCCAGGCCGCGGTCGAAGTGGCCGGGCACGTTGTCGGCGATCGGCACGGTGTCCAGGTGACCGGCCAGGATCACCCGGGACGGCAGGCCGCGGTGGGTGCGGGCCAGCACGGTATTGCCGTGCCGCACGATCTCGAAGCCGGTGGTCTGCCCGCGCAGCGCCGCCTCGACCGCATCGGCGATGGCCCCTTCGTCCCGAGACACGCTCGGGATGTCTACCAGGGCGGCGGTCAGGGCGATGGGGTCGGCGCGCAGATCGAGGGTCACCCGTCCCAGCCTAAGCGTTTCGTTCGTTCGGCTCACTTCATTCGGCGAGAGCGACCACAGGCTGCGCAGATGACCCCCGACAGCGGAAATCGGACCCAGTAGGCTGTCTGCTCGTGAGTATTCAGGGAGCATCCGCAGTCGGCCTGGCCACGGTGACCGTGAACGGAACGGTCCTCGACACCTGGTTCCCCTACCCGCAACTCGGCGAGTACGCGAATAGGGGTACCGAGAAGCTGAGCCCCGCCGACCCCGAATACACCCGGTTCGCCGACCTGGTCGGCTTCGACGAGGCCCGCCGCGTCGACGTGATCGCCGTGCGCACCACCATCGCCGACCTGTCCGCCGCCCCGGCGGACGCCCACGACGTGTACCTGCGCCTGCACCTGCTGTCCCACCGCCTGGTCGCGCCGCACGGCCTGAGCCTGGAGGGCCAGTTCGGGCTGCTCGCCAACGTGGTGTGGACGAATCACGGCCCGTGCGCGGTGGAGGAATTCGAACTGGTCCGCGCCCGGCTGCGCAGCCGCGGACCGGTCACGGTGTACAGCCTGGACAAGTTCCCCCGCATGGTCGACTACGTATTGCCGTCCGGGGTCCGCATCGGCGACGCCGACCGAGTCCGGTTGGGCGCCCACCTCGCCGAGGGCACCACGGTCATGCACGAGGGCTTCGTGAACTTCAACGCCGGGACGCTGGGGGCGTCGATGGTCGAGGGCCGGATCTCGGCCGGTGTAGTGGTCGGCAACGGCTCCGACGTAGGCGGCGGCGCGTCGATCATGGGCACCCTGTCCGGCGGCGGCAAGCAGGTCATCTCGATCGGCGAACGGTGCCTGCTGGGAGCCAATGCGGGCCTGGGCATTTCGCTCGGCGACGACTGCGTGGTGGAGGCCGGGCTGTACGTCACGGCAGGCACCAAGGTGGCGCTGCCCGACGGGCGAACGGCCAAGGCTTCGGAACTGTCCGGACAGTCGAACCTGCTGTTCCGGCGGAATTCGCTGAGCGGGTCCGTGGAGGTCGTGTCGCGCAAGGGGACCGGTGTGGAGCTGAACGCGGCACTGCACGCCAACTAGCGTGAATTTCCCTGGCCGTTTCGGCGACCACATTCCCATCGAGTCCGCTCATCTGCCGTGCGTTTCGGGGTAGCGAGCGTCCCACGCGGCGGTGCGGGACGGCGTTAGCCTGAAGGTATGGACGCTGTCACGGTTGTCCCTACGCCGCGAAACGAGCCGGTGCATTCCTACGCACCAGGTAGTCCGGAGCGGGGTCTGCTGGTTGCCAGGTTGGCCGAGATGTCCGGCGCTGTCGTGGATGTTCCGCTGGTCATCGGGGGTAAGCATCGGGTGGGGGTGGGGGCTCGCGGCGATATCGTCATGCCGCACAGGTATCGCCATGTGCTCGGGACCTATACCGATGCCACGCATGAGGAGGGGCGGGCGGCGGTCGAGGCGGCCGTGGCGGCGGGGCCGGGGTGGCGGGAGTTGCCGTTCGAAGAGCGGGCGGCGGTGCTCTTGCGGGCGGCGGATCTGTTGGCGGGGTCGTGGCGGGAGACCGTGGCCGCGGCGACGATGCTGGGGCAGTCGAAGTCGGTGTATCAGGCCGAGATCGATGCCCCTTGTGAACTCATCGATTTCTGGCGGTTCAATGTGGCGTTTGCCCGGCATATTCTGGCGCAGCAGCCGGAATCCGGTGCGGGCGTGTGGAATCGGATGGACTACCGCCCGCTGGAGGGGTTCGTCTATGCGATCACGCCGTTCAATTTCAGCGCGATCGCCGGGAATCTGCCTACCGCACCGGCTTTGATGGGGAATACGGTGGTGTGGAAGCCGTCGCCGACCCAGACGCTGGCCGCCTACCACACCATGCGGCTGCTGGAGCAGGCCGGGTTGCCGCCGGGGGTCATCAATCTCGTCACGGGGGACGGGCGGGAGCTGTCGGAGGTGGTGCTCGCTGATCCGCGCCTGGCGGGGATACATTTCACCGGATCCACCCGCACCTTCCAGTACCTGTGGCAGCAGGTCGGCGCGAATCTTCCGCACTACCACGGCTATCCGCGGCTGGTGGGCGAGACCGGCGGTAAGGATTTCATCGTCGCGCACGCGTCCGCCGATCCGGATGCCCTGCGCACCGCGCTGATTCGCGGGGCGTACGAGTATCAGGGGCAGAAGTGTTCGGCCGCCTCCCGCGCCTATATTCCGAAATCGCTGTGGCGCACCATGGGTGACGACCTGCTCGCGCAGACCGCCGAGCTCACCTACGGCGATGTGGCCGATCTGTCGAATTTCGGTGGGGCGCTGATCGATCGGCGCGCCTACGACAAGAACGTCGCCGCGCTGGAGCGGGCGCGGTCCGCGGGGCTGGACATCCCGGTGGGCGGCACCTACGACGACGGCGAAGGGTACTTCGTGCGGCCGACCGTGCTGCTCGCCGACGATCCGCGCGACGAGGCGTTCGCCACCGAGTATTTCGGCCCGATCCTGGCCGTGCACGTCTACGACGACGCCGACCCCGACGCCTTCGACACCCTGCTGCGCGAGGTCGACACCGCCGCGCCCTACGCCCTGACCGGCGCGGTCTTCGCCCGCGACCGCACCGCCGTCGACCGTGCCTGTGCCGCACTGCGTTTCACGGCGGGCAACTTCTACGTCAACGACAAGCCGACCGGCGCGGTGGTCGGTCAGCAGCCCTTCGGCGGCGCCCGCGCCTCCGGCACCGACGACAAGGCCGGTTCCTACCTCAACCTGCTGCGCTGGGTCGCCCCGCGCACCCTGAAAGAGACCTTCGCGCCGCCCACCGACTACCGCTACCCCCACATGGAGCGCTGATGAATCCGCTGCGACCGGCGATCCTGGCGGCGGCGGGATCGTCGCGATTGCGGCGCGCCGTGACCCGCGTCCCGGTCAGCGCGGGTGTGGCGCGCCGCTTCGTGGCGGGCGAGACGCGCGCGGAACTGGTTGCGGCGGTGCGGAATCTGCTCGGCTACGGGCGGATGGTCAGCGTCGACTTCCTCGGCGAGAACACCACCGAGCGCGCCATGGCCGACAATGCCGTCACCGAATATCTGGCGCTGATCGACGATCTGGCCCTGCTGGCGCCGACCCGCGGTGACCGCTCCGCCGATCCCGTTCGGCCGGTGGAGGTTTCGGTGAAGCTGTCCGCCCTCGGTCAGGCGCTCGGCGCGGCGGGCCCGGCGATCGCCACCGCGAATCTGCGCACCCTGTGCCTGCGCGCCGCCGAGGCCGGGGTGTGGATCACCGTGGACGCCGAGGACCACACCACCACCGACGCCACCCTCGCCGCGGTGTACGAACTGCACCGCGAATTCCCGTGGTTGGCGGTCGCGGTGCAGACCTATCTGCGCCGCGCCGAGACCGAATGCCGGGAGCTGGGTGCGCGCGGCATCCGAATCCGCCTGTGCAAGGGCGCCTATCGCGAACCCGAGGACGTCGCCTACCACCGGCATGCCGAGGTCGACTCCTCGTACCTGCGCTGCCTGGACGTGCTCATGCGCGGCGCGGGCTATCCGATGGTGGCCACCCACGACCCCGAGATGATCGCGGCCGCGCAGCGGATGGCCGTCGACAATGCCTGCGGGCCGGGCGATTTCGAGTTCCAGATGCTGTACGGCATCCGCACGGCCGAACAGCGCCGGTTGGTCGAGACGGGTCATGCGGTGCGCGTGTACGTGCCCTACGGCAGCCAGTGGTACAGCTACCTGATGCGGCGGCTGGCCGAGCGGCCCGCCAATCTCGGCTTCTTCCTGCGCGCCCTCGCCGAGCGGAACTAGACCAGCGGTCGCCCGAATCGCTTGCGCAGCCGCATATCCAGCAGCAGATAGTTGAACGGGAACAGCCGCAGCGGCTCCGGAAGCCGGGTCCACACGAACGACACCGCCCGCAGGATGGCGGTGTAGACGCGTTCGTCGCGGGCGCTCCAGGTCATGTGCATCTGCTCGCGCAGCGGCGGCGGCAGCAGGGCGATCACCCCGAAGCGGTGAATCCTCCTGAGCGGCAGCCGCACCCAGAACGAGAGTGCCTTCAGGTCGATGAGGTCGTTGAAGTACTGCCGCACCGGTTCGTCGATGGAACGCAGGGCCAGATTCTCCGACCAGTATTGCTCGAACGCCGCTCGATCCCGCGGCCACAGCTCCGGCCGCATCTGCAGGGTGGTGCCCAGCCGCGCGGCGTAGCGGTAGAACGCCTCGGCCACTTCGGGTTCCATCGGGCCGTGCATGCGCGTGTAGAGGTCGTCGATGCCCCAGTACAGGCAGGCCGCCACCCACAGTTGGAGTTTCGGGTCGAAGGCGTTGTATTTCACCGGGCTGGACGGGTTCGACCGCACCGGCCGGTGCGAGAGGTTCACCGCCTCCCGATACACCCGGCGATCCTCGTCGTCGCCGAGCAGCGCGACGGAAATGTAGGTGAGCGTGGTGCGCAGCCGCTTGATCGGATGCAGCGTGACCTTGCCGCTGTCGACGGGACTCTCCAGCACGCCGTAACCGATCGGCGGGTGACTGAGCTGCATGACGACATTCGCGGCGCCGCCCAGGAAGGCGGCGATGCCGTCGAGGTGCGCACGGACGGTGGCGGGAGTCAGTTCCGGCGCGGGTAGGTGCGGCTCCTGCGCGGTCGCGGGAAGGGCGGCAGTCATCGTCGACTCGTCTCCTCGATCGTTCCGTGAAACGGAAGAAGCATGAGAAGCTTCTTTTCTCACCTTCTCATCGATGATCCGGCGTGTCAACGCTCGTCGGCGGTACCGTGACCCTGTGCGATGATTCCCTTGTCATCGTTTCGCGCGTCGAGAGGGGGACCACCGTGGCCAAGCTGGCCAGACTGTTGCCGCTGGTACGGGGCGCGACGCCGGAGGACGGCGACCGGGCCGGGGTGCTCGACGCCGCGCTGCTGGCCTTCCTGGACTTCGGGATCAAGCGCACCAGCATGGTGGAGGTGGCGCGCCGCGGCGGGCTGTCGCTGGCCACGCTGTACCGGCGCTTCGCGAACAAGTCCGATCTCATCCAGGCCGTCGGGCTGCGGCAGGCGCGGCAGTTCATCGACAAGGCGGATGCCACCGTGCAGCGGCAGATCGACCGCGACGCCAGCGCCGAGGACCAGATCGTGGAGCTGTTCGTCGCATTCCTCGACGGGCTGCGCGGCAATCGCCTGCTGGACCGGCTGCTGAAGACCGAGCCGGAGACGGTGCTGCCGTACCTCACCGTGCAGGGTGCGCCGGTCATCGAGCTCGGCCGCGACTACCTGGCCGAGTTCATCGCCCGGTTGCAGCGCGAAGGCAAACTGCCGCAATACGATCCGCTGCCGCTGGCCGAAATGATCGCCCGCACGGCGCTTTCCATGGCGCTCACGCCGCAGACCGTGATTCCGCTCGGCGACGACGCCGCCGTGCGGCAATTCGCCCGCGAGCACGTGGTTCCCGGATTCCGGCTGCTGTAGCGGTCAGACCAGCCGCAGGCCCAGGCGGCGGCGCAGGCGCATGTCGACCATGCAGGCGTTGATCGGAAACATCTTGACCGGCTTGGGCATTCGCGCCTCGACCGCGCCCGCCGCGCGCAGCAGCAGCGCGAGCCGCCGATCGTCGCGGTCCGACCACGCCAGGCCCATCTGGTCGCGCAGGTGCGCCGGGAGCAGCCCGGTCGTCACGAAGCGGTGAAATCGCCCGAGTACCAATCGAATCGGGAGCGGGAACATCTTCAGATCGATCAGCTCCTCGAAGTAGGCGCGCACCGGGGCATCGATGGTCGTGCGCGCCAGGTTCGCGGCCCAGTAGCGGTCGAAGGCGGCGCGGTCGGGCGGCCACAGCTCCGGCGGCATCTGCAGGGTGGTGCCGAGCCGTTCGGCGTGCCGGTAGAAGGCGTCCGCGTCGGCCGGGCGCATCGGGCCGTGCATGCGCTCGTGCAGGTCGCGCGCGCCCCAGTACAGGCAGGCGGCCACCCAGAGCTGGAGCCGGGGATCGAAGGCGTTGTAGCGCACCGGGCTGGACGGGCCGGAGTGGACGGTACGGTGCGCCCAGTTCACCGCCGCGCGGTAGGCGGCCCGCTCGTCCGCACTGCCCAGGGTGGCCACCGCCAGGTAGGTGAGGGTGGTGCGGGTGCGCTTGACCGGATGCAGCATGATCTTGCCGCTGTCCATGTCGCTCTCGATGACGCCGTACCCGACCGGCGGCGCACTCAGCTGCATGACGACATTGGCCGCGGCCCCGAAGAACGCCGCGGCCCCGTCCAGATACCGCGTGACATCGAAATCCCGCTCCCCGGAGGAAGATTCGTGCACGGTCGCCCGCAGCGGCTCGGTCATCGTCGACCCCATTCGCCAATGAGAAGGCTGTGTACAAACTTTCTCACCACCTCATAGATGTGTCAACCAGCCGCCCCCGTGGTCCCGGCGTGCTTTTGGCCGGGACCTTGCGGGAGATCCCGGCCAAAAGCACGCCGGGATCAAGAAGGTGAGCGGACCGGGATCAAGAGGGTGAGCGGACCGGGACCAGGAGGGTGAGCGGACCGGGACCAGGAGTAGGTAAGTGGCGAACTAGGGGTGTGCTGGAATTGCGGCGCATGTGTTGGGCACGGCGGAGGGGGCGGGTAGGTTGGGCGCGTGTCGTCTTACGGGTCGTTGCCGCTGTTGAGGTCGTTGCATCCGGGTGCCGTTGCGGCGGGGGCGGATATTGCGGATGCGGTCACCATTGACGGGGAGACGCTGTCGCGCAGTGATCTGGTCGGTGGGGGGACCTCGGTGGCCGAGCGGGTCGCGGGGTTGGATCGGGTCGCGGTGCTGGCGCGGCCGACGGCCACCACCGTGCTGGCCGTGCTCGGCTGTCTGATCGCGGGGGTGACCGTGGTGCCGGTGCCGCCGGATTCGGGCGCCGCCGAACTCGAGCACATTCTCGGCGATTCGGGCGCGCGGGCGTGGCTGGGCGAGGCCCCGGCGGGGACGACGCTGCCGGTGGTGCCGGTGCGCAAACACGCCCGCTCCTGGCACACCTATCCCGAACCGGGCGCGCACACAACGGCTTTCGTGGTCTACACCTCCGGCACCACCGGCGCGCCGAAGGGCGTGATGCTCAGCCGCGGCGCCATCGCCGCCGGGCTGGACGCCCTCGCGCAGGCCTGGGACTGGACCGCGAACGACGTTCTGGTGCACGGACTTCCGCTGTTTCACGTGCACGGCCTGATCCTCGGCGTGCTGGGTCCGCTGCGGGTGGGCAGCCCCCTCGTGCACACCGGCAGGCCGACCCCGGCGGCCTACGCGGCGGCCAAGGGCACGTTGTACTTCGGGGTGCCGACCGTGTGGTCGCGCGTCGCCGAAGATCCCACCGCCGCACGGGAATTGGCCAACGCCCGGCTGCTGGTCTCGGGTAGCGCGCCGCTGCCGGTGCCGGTGTTCGAGAAGCTGCGCGAGCTCACCGGCCATGCGCCAGTGGAGCGATACGGCATGACCGAGACCCTGATCACCCTGTCCACCCGCGCCGACGGCGAACGCCGCCCCGGCTGGGTCGGCCTCCCGGTCGCGGGCGTCGAGTCGCGGATCGTGGACGAGGCCGGGCGGCCGGTGCCGCACGACGGGGAGAGCATCGGTGGCCTCCAGGTGCGCGGCCCGATGCTGTTCGACGGCTACCTGAATCGGCCCGACGCCACCGCCGCGTGCCGGACCGAGGACGGCTGGTTCATGACCGGCGATGTCGCGGCGATCGATCCCGAGGGCTTCCACCGCATCGTCGGCCGCGAGTCGGTGGACCTGATCAAGTCGGGCGGCTACCGCATCGGCGCGGGCGAGATCGAGACCGCGCTGCTCGGCCACCCGGCGGTCGCCGAGGTAGCGGTGGTCGGGGTGCCCGACGACGATCTGGGGCAGCGCATCGTCGCCTTCGTGGTGCCGCGCGGGGAACCGGCGGAATCGGTCGGCACCGAGCTCATCGAGCATGTGGCGCAACAACTTTCGGTGCACAAGCGGCCCCGCGAGGTACGGTTGCTGGACGCGCTGCCGCGCAATGCCATGGGCAAGGTGCAGAAGAAGTTGCTCGGGTAGAAATGATGTTGACCTCGAGTGTGGTTCAGGTCGTAAGGTCTGCGGCATGATCGCAACGCTGTCGCCCGCCCACATCGCGTACCTCGGCACCCAGCGGCTGGGTCGGCTCGCGACCATTCGCCCGGACGGGACGCCGCAGAACAATCCCGTCGGCTTCCGCTACAACGAGGCCCTGGGCACCATCGACATCGCCGGGCACAACCTCGGCGCGTCGCAGAAGTTCCGGAACCTGGCCAAGCACGAGCACGTCGCCTTCGTGGTCGACGACATCGCGTCGACCGACCCGTGGGAGGTGCGCTGCCTCGAAATTCGCGGCACCGCACAGGCTCTGCGCGAGGTGGAGACATTCGCCGCCGGGGCTTCCCCGGAACTCATCCGGATCACGCCGGAACGGGTGCTGGCCTTCGGGATCTGAGCGGCCACGATCGGAACTCGGCTGGCCAGGGCCCGGAAATCGGGCCGCGCCGCGCCGATACCGCGCCGAGTCTCGGATTCGCCCGTCATTCCGTTTCAGCCACTTTTCGGCGTCCACCGAGCAAATCGGTCGGCGTGACGGCACACTGGCGTTATGCGAGTAGTGCTCCAGCTCCGGCCGGCAGCCGACATGATCGCCGCTGCCGTCGACCCCACCGTCCGTCTCGCCCCCTCCGACGTCGTTTCCGGAGAGCTGTCCGGATTCGATCTCGACCACGGCTACGAGCCGGTCGCCGTGCCGCAGCGCATGGGAGTCGACGCCGCACCGACGTATTCACTGGAACCGCAGCATGCTTCGGTGGTGATCCGCGGGGAGATCGGCGACGACCACGACCGCGTCATCGCCGCGCTGCTGCAATCCGGCGCCGTCACCGGCGTTTTCGCCGACCCCGCCATCCAGCCGGTGCTCACCTGCGGCGGCAGCCCCGCGGTCGGCAGCTGGCACGATGTCGAATCCCGGTTGCATGTCACCGATCTGGCGGCGGCCGGGCTCAACGGCACCGGGGTGGCGCTCGCGATCGTCGACACCGGCATCAATGCCGCGCAGGTCGACAAGGTGCGCGGCGGGAATATCGCCATCGATGCCAAGCGCAGCTGGAATCCGCAGGGCGTCGCCGGAACCGCGGGCCAGTTCCCCGTCGACCACGGCTCCATGTGCGCCTTCGACGCCATGATCGCCGCGCCGTCGGCCACCTTCCTGGACATCCCCGTGCTGCGCAGCACCCGGCAGGGCGGGTCGACCATGGACGGGATGCTGTCGGACGCGCTGGCCGCCTACGCGCACCTGCGCACCGTCCTCACCGATCAGCCGCAGGCAACACGGGCGCTGGTGGTCAGCAACAGCTGGGGCATGTTCTCGCCGGAGTGGGACTATCCGGTCGGCCAGCCCGGAAACTATTCGGATAATCCGAACCATCCGTTCAATGTGATCGTGGGTTCGCTGGAGTCGGCCGGGGCCGACATTCTCTTCGCGGCCGGGAACTGCGGGCGCGACTGCCCCGACAGCCGGTGCAATTTCCCGAACAAGCCGATCACCGGGGCCAATTCGCATCCGGACGTGCTGAGCATCGGCGGGGTCGATATCAACGATCAGCGGGTGGGGTATTCGTCGCAGGGGCCGGGGCGGCTGGCCGATCGCAAGCCGGACGTCTGCACCTACACCCACTATCTGGGCTCGACGGTGTTCGGGGCCACCGACCCCGATACCGGCACCTCGGCGGCCTGCCCGACGGCGGCGGGGCTGATCGCGGCGTTCCGCACCAAGTATTCGGCGATCGCGGTGCCGCCCGCGAAGCTCCGCTCGATCGTCCAGCAGACCGCGAAGCACCACGGCACCACCGACTTCGATTACGACTACGGGTACGGCGTCGCCGAGGCCGCGGGGATCCTCGGACAGCTGCGACAGGCGGGCGTACGCGCGTAGCGTAACGGGCATGCCGCTGCTCACAGTTCAGCTCCCGCCGGGCGCGACCCTGAACGACGCACTGCGGGCCCTGCACCTCACCCCGTCCGACGTCGACACCGGCTATGGCCTGGTCGCCGTCGATCCGACCCGGGGCACCTACGCACTGAGAGTCGACGAGCCGGTCGCCGAGCGGGTGGCGGCCGCCGCCGGGGTGACGGTGTTCGCGGACCCGCGAATCGAGCAGGCCAATGGAGATTCGTGCGGGTAGTCCCGGCCAAAAGCATGCCGGGACCGACGGTAATCAGTCGGCCGTGAGGCGTTTGGCGGCGGCGGCGATGCGTTCGTCGGTGGCGGTGAGGGCTATGCGGACGTGGGCGGTGCCGGTGGGGCCGTAGAAGTCGCCGGGGGCGGCGAGGATGCCGCGGGCGGCGAGCCAGTCCAGGGTGGTGCGGCCGTTCTCGCCGCGGGTGGACCACAGGTACAGGCCCGCCTGGGAGTTGTCGATGCGGAAACCGGCGTCCTGCAATGCCTTTCGCAGCACCTCGCGGCGGGCGCGGTAGCGGTCGCGCTGGCGGGCCTCGTGCGCGTCGTCGCGGAGCGCGGCGGTCATGGCGGCCTGCACCGGGAACGGCATGATCATGCCGGAGTGCTTGCGCACCGCCAGCAGCTCGCGCACCAGCGCCGGATCACCGGTCACGAACCCGGCCCGGTACCCGGCCAGATTCGAGGTCTTGGACAGCGAGTGGATGGCCAGCAGGCCGGTGTGGTCGCCGTCGCAGACCCGCGGGTCGAGGATGGACACCGCGGGCTCGTCCCAGGCCAGGCCCAGATAGCACTCGTCGGAGGCCACGATCGCGCCGCGCTCGCGGGCGAAGGCGACCACCTTGCGCAGGTGATCCACGCCCAGCACCCGGCCGGTCGGATTCGACGGCGAGTTCAGGAAGATCAGCGCGGGCGACTGCGGGCCCAGCTGGGTGAGACCGTCGGCCCGCGCGATGCGGGCGCCCGCCAGCAGCGCACCCACCTCGTAGGTCGGGTACGCCACCTCGGGAATCACCACGAGATCGGCGGCGCCCAGGCCCAGTAGCCGCGGCAGCCCCGCGATCAGCTCCTTGGTGCCGATCGCGGGCAGCACCGCGGCGGGCTCGACGCCGGTGATCCCGTAGCGCCGCGCGAGCGCCGCCACCGCGGCCTCGCGCAGCTCGGGTGTGCCGTGCGTGGCGGGATAGCCGGGCACCTCCGCCACCGACGCCAGTGCCTCCCGGATCAGCGGATCGACCGGATCGACCGGCGTCCCCACCGACAGGTCGACGATGCCGTCGGGATGCTCGGCCGCTCGGGCCTTCGCGGAAGCGATGGTGTCCCAAGGGAAGTCGGGCAGCAGGCTACTGACTGGACCACGCACGGACAAGGCGACTACTCGCTCGCCATCGGGGGCAGGGCGGCGATGAACGGCGGGTCGAAGTCGACCTTGCCCACCTTGGTGGCGCCGCCGGGCGAACCCAGGTCGTCGAAGAAGTCGACGTTGGCGTTGACGTAGCCGCTCCACTGATCGGGGGTGTCGTCCTCGTAGAAGATCGCCTCCACCGGACACACGGGTTCACATGCACCACAGTCCACGCACTCGTCCGGATGGATATACAGCATGCGGCCGCCCTCGTAGATGCAGTCCACGGGGCATTCCTCGATGCACGCCTTGTCCTTCACGTCAACGCACGGTTCAGCGATGATGTACGGCACTGCCGTTCTCCTAGTCTGTCCTTGCCTGCGGGATACTTCCGCGCCCGCGCAACAGTATCCCGAAACGACACATTACTACTGGTCAGCCTTGCCTAACTTGCTGCTCATCCCACGGACAGCGGCAGTGCCGAGAATTTACCGCGCGGAACGCCGTACGTGGTGGTGCGTTCGCGCACCGGACGGCCGATGCCCTCGGCGATCTCGGACAGCTCGGCAACGGTTTTCGCCGAACCGTGCTCGGAACCGGCCATGCGGGAGATGGTTTCCTCCATCAGCGTGCCACCGAGGTCGTTGGCGCCGCCGTTGAGCATCACCTGCGTGCCCCGGATGCCCAGCTTGACCCAGCTGGTCTGGATATTGGCAATGCGGCCGTGCAGCATGATGCGCGCCAGCGCGTGTGCGGCGCGGTTGTCACGAATCGTCGGGCCCGGGCGCGAGGCTCCCGCCAGATACAGCGGGGCGCTCTGGTGCACGAACGGCAGCAGCACGAATTCGGTGAAGCCGCCGGTCTCGTCCTGGATGCCGCGCAGCACCCGCAGGTGCCCGACCCAGTGCTTCGGGTTGTCGACGTGCCCGTACATCATCGTGGAGCTGGAGCGGATGCCGAGCTTGTGCGCGGTGGTGATGACGCCGATCCAGGCCGAGGTGGGCAGCTTGCCCTTGGTGAGGACCCAGCGCACCTCGTCGTCGAGGATCTCGGCCGCCGTGCCCGGAATCGTGTCCAGGCCCGCCTCTTTCAGCGCCGACAGCCAGTCGTGCACGCTCTGGCCGCCGCGCGAGGCGCCGTTGACGATCTCCATCGGGCTGAACGCGTGCACGTGCATGGACGGCACCCGCTTCTTGATCGCCCGGACCAGGTCGGCGTACCCGGTGACCGGTAACTCCGGGTCGATGCCGCCCTGCATGCAGATCTCGGTGGCGCCCTCGACGTACGCCTCCCAGGCGCGGTCGCCGACCTCGTCGGAGCTCAGCGTGAAGGCGTCGGCGTCGCCCTTGCGCTGGGCGAAGGCGCAGAAGCGGCAGCCGGTGTAGCAGATGTTGGTGAAGTTGATATTGCGGTTGACGATGTAGGTGACGTCGTCGCCGACGGTGTCGCGGCGCAGCTGATCGGCGAGCGCGGCGATGGCGTCCAGCGCCGGGCCGTCGGCGGTGGCCAGGGCCAGGTACTGATCGTCGGACAGGCCCGCGGGGTCGCGCTCGGCGGCGCGCAGGGCCGACAGGACGTCGGAATCGAAACGCTCCGGCGCGGCGGTGGCCAGCTCGCGCACCTGCTCGCGGATGGTCTCCCAGTCGCCGAACGCGCCCAGCACGTCGTTGCCGAGCCCGGAGTCGCTGCGCGCCTCGGTGTTTCGGCCGTCGCTGTCGATCGCGGTGTGCAGGTCGACCCGGCCGGTCGACTCCCACTGCTCGTCGGGCTCCTGCCAGGGCAGGCCCTGCGGGAGCGCGTCCGGGTCGGCCAGGCCGGTGCGCGGATCGCTGAGCGCGGCGACGTGCGCGCCGATGCGCGGGTCCACCCAGGGGCTCCCGGCGCGCACGTAGCGCGGATGCGCCGAGGTGCGTTCGGCCAGTTGGTATCCCGCCGCCTCGGTCATCTCGCGCAGGGTGTCCAGGTTCGGCCACGGCCGTTCCGGATTCACGTGGTCGGGGGTGACCGGGGACACCCCGCCCCAGTCGTCGATGCCCGCCTCGATCAGCGCGCGACATTCCTCCTGCGACACCAGATTCGGCGGCGCCTGCACCGCGACGTCCGGCGGCAGCACCAACCGGCTGACCGCGACGGTGGCCAGGAATTCCTCTATGTCGGCATCCGGGATGTCCCGCATGGCGGTGTCGTCCTTGGCCCGGAAGTTCTGCACGATGACTTCCTGGATATGACCGAAAGCCTTGTGCTGCTTGCGGATTGCCATGATGGACTCGGCGCGCTCGGGCAGCGTCTCGCCGATGCCCACCAGGATGCCGGTGGTGAAGGGCACCGACTGCCGTCCGGCGTCGGTGATCGCGCGCAACCGCACCGCCGGATCCTTGTCCGGACTTCCGAAGTGGCAGTTGCCCTTCTCGGTGAACAGCCGGGTCGCGGTGGTCTCCAGCATCAGGCCCATGGACTGGGACACGGGCTTGAGCCGCGAGATCTCCTCCCACGACATGACGCCGGGATTGATGTGCGGCAGCAGGCCCGTCTCCTCCAGCACCATGATCGAGACGGCGCGCAGGTAGTCCAGCGTGGAGTCGTAGCCGCGCTCGTCGAGCCACTGCGCGGCCTCGGGCCAGCGGTCCTCGGGGCGGTCGCCCAGGGTGAACAGGGCCTCCTTGCATCCCAGCGCCGCGCCGCGGCGGGCGATGTCGAGCACCTCGTCGGGCTCCAGGTACATGCCCTTGCCCTCGGCGCGCAGCTTGCCGGGCACCGTCACGAACGTGCAGTAGTGGCAACGGTCGCGACACAACTTCGTCAGCGGGATGAAAACGTTCTTGGAATAGGTAATGGTCTTGGACCGACCCGCCGATTCCACGGCCGCGTCGCGCACCCGGGCAGCACTGCGACTCAGCTCGACCAGATCCGCACCGCGCGCGTGGAGCAGCACGGTCGCCTCGTCGACATTCAGGGTCACTCCGTCACGGGCCCGTCGCAGCGCCCGGCGCATGGCCGAGGCGGTAGGCGGCGTGGGCGGGATGCCAGGGTTCGGTAGCTCCGTCACACCCTCGATCATGCGCCAACCATCCGTCTGTTCTCCCTCCGGTGTCCGATGACGGGAGACAACCAGGCACCCCGTCGGCCTATTCCGGAGCCACGCACCGATTTCGGCGATTCGTGCCACGATGGCTGGCATGAGCCATTCGCCCGACTCGCCGCCCCGGTCGGCCACCATCCTGGCCGAACCGGCGTGGCGGCCGAGCCCGAGCGCCAAGCTGCTGTGGGCGCTGCCGCCCGCGATCGCCTCGGCGCTGGCCCTCCTCGGCGAGCTGGTCTGGATCGTGCTGGATTCCGGCGATCGGCCGTGGCAGGTCCTGGTGGTGGCGCTGACCCTGGTGCTGGGCGGGTCCGCCGCGACCGGGATCCCGCTGTGGCGGTACGCGGTGCACCGCTGGGAGGTGACCGACGAGGCCGTCTATACCCGCACCGGGTGGATCACCCAGGAGAGCCGGGTGGCGCCCATCAGCCGCGTGCAGACCGTGGACACCCAGCGCGGGCCGCTGGAGCGGCTGCTCGGGCTGGCGACGGTCACCGTCACCACGGCGTCGTCGGCGGGCGCGGTGCGGATCACGGCGCTCGATCTGCCGGTCGCCGAGCAGACGGCGGCGCGATTGACCCAGATCGCGGCGGCCCATCGCGGTGATGCGACATGACCGCGTGGCGACGGCTGGATCGGCGCATGCTGCTCATCCATCCGGTCAAGGAACTCGTCCGCTATATCCCCGTGCTGATCGTGGCGGTGATCGCCGGGACGCGCAGCGACAATCCGGGGTGGAGCCTGATCGCGCTGGTGGCGATCGTCGGATTGGCCGTGGCGCAATGGTTCACCACCACCTACCGCATCGGGCCGGACACCGTGGAGTTGCGGCGCGGCCTGCTGCAACGCAAGACGCTGACGGTGCCGCGCTCGCGAATCCGCTCGGTCGACGTGCACGCCGATCTGCTGCACCGGCTGCTGGGACTGGTGGTGCTGGCCATCGGCACCGGCCAGCACGCCGGGAAGGAGGAGCGCTTCCACCTCGACGGGGTGAGCGCCGCGCAGGTGCCCGAGCTGCGCGCCCTGCTGCTGTCCGGCCACCCGGAAACCGAAGCCGGACAAGCGGATTCGCCCGCCGAGGCGCCCGCCCGGGGACCGGAGATCGGGCGGTGGCGGCCGCAGTGGGTGCGGTACGCGCCGCTGTCGCTGACCGGGCTGGCCGTGATCGGCCCGGCGGTCGGCGTGGCCGCCAAGTTCGGCGTCGCCGGTGCGGTCGCGGATTCGGAGACGGTGCGGGGCATCGGCAGGCACAGCGCGCTCTACATCACGCTGGTCGTGCTCGCCGCGATCGTGGTAATCGCCCTCGCGGTGGCCGTCTTCGACTGCCTCCGCTACCTGACAACGTATTTCGGCCTCACCGTGACCGTCGAGGGCAGCACCCTCCGCCTGCGCCACGGCCTGCTCACCACCCGCCAGACCGACCTGGACCTGTCCCGCCTACGCGGCGCCACAGTCAAGGAACCGTTGCTCCTACGCCTGGCAGGCGGCGCCGAACTGGAAGCCATCATGACCGGCACCAGCCCCCGCCAAAAACTCCTCCCCCAATCCCCCCGCCCCGCCGTAGACCACACCCTCGCCGAACTCCTGGACAAACAACTCCACAGCGCCCCACTGATCGACCCCACCGCCGTCGACATGGCCGCTGCGCCGCAAGTGGTCCCGACCGGCGGGAGCGCACCGCACATCGAAGTCCATGCGGCGCAAGGCGTTACCGGGGCGGAGGGCGGTGGGGCGGCTCCGGCGCGGATTCCGTTGCGGGAGCATGGGGGGCGGGCGCGGGGGCGGCGGTATACGCGGGCGGTGGGGCCGGTGGTGGTTGCGGCGGGGGCGCTGGCGGTGTCAGCGGGGGCGGGGGTGCCGGTTCCGGTGTGGGCGTGGGTTGTTGTGGCTGTGGTGTTGGTGGGGGCGGTCGGGCTGGCACGGGATCGGTATCGGGGGCTGGGGCATGCGGTGCTGCCTGCGGCCGGGGCGCGGCCCGCCTGGCTGATCACGCGGCACGGGTCGCTCGAGCGGGATCGCGATTGCCTGGAGGCGCCGGGCATTATCGGCTGGACCGTGCGGCAGACGCTGTTTCAGCGGCGGGCGGGGCTGGCCACGGTGGTCGCGGCGACGGCGGCGGGCAAGAAGCGCTACCACGTGATCGACGTGCCGCTGGAACAGGCGTGGGACCTGATCGACGCGGTGACGCCCGGGCGGCTCGGCCACCGCGCCCCCGCCGAACCGACGTTGCGGTGAGATTGCGGCACGGCGAACCGTCCGGTGTGGGGAGCTGCGCGCAGGGCACGGCTCGCGTTCAATGGAGATCGTGGTCCAGACCCGGGAGCCGATCCGCGAAGTCCCCATTGCCGATCGGCGGCTGCGGCGCCACCAACGCGGCGACGCCTTCCGGCTGACGGCGCTGGGCGGCCTGGCGGCCCTGTCGCTGGACGCCCTCACCAGCGTCGCCTACGGTCCCGAATCGATCGTGCTGGTACTGGTCACCGCCGGCGCCTCGGCGGTGACATGGACGCTGCCGGTCTCTCTCGCCATCGCCGCGCTGCTGGCGGTGCTGGTGCTGTCGTACCGGCAGGTGATCGCCGCGCACCCGGACGGCGGCGGCGCGTACGCGGTCGCGAAGAAGGACCTCGGCCGGGGCGCGAGCCTGCTGGCGGCGGCCAGCCTGGTGGTGGACTACGTGCTCACCGTCGCGGTCAGCCTCGCCGCCGGGGCCGCCAGCCTGGCCAGCGCGTTCCCGGCGCTCGCGAATCATCTGCTGCTGGTCACCCTGATCGGCCTGGTCGTGCTGACCGCGATCAACCTGGTCGGCGTGGCCGAATCGGCGAAGGTGCTGATGGGCCCGACCATCGTCTTCGTGGTCGCGGTGCTGGCGGTGATCGTGGTCGGGCTGTCGCGCTCGGCGCCGGTCACGATCATCGGCGACGCACCCGGGCCGCTGTCGCCGACCGGCAGCGTCGGAATCCTGTTGCTGCTGCGCGCCTTCGCCGCCGGATGCTCCTCGCTGACCGGGGTGGAGGCGATCGCCAACGCGGTCCCCTCCTTCCGCACACCCGCGGTCAGGCGCGCGCAGCACACCGAGGTGGCGCTGGGCGCGCTGCTCGGGCTGATGCTGCTGGGCCTGGCCGTGCTGATCGGCCGCTACCACACCGTTCCGCGCGGGAACGTCACCATTCTCGCGCAGCTGTCGGCGGGCGCGTTCGGCACCGGATGGCCGTTCTACGTCACCAATCTCGCGGTGACCCTGGTGCTGGTGCTGGCCGCCAACACCAGTTTCGGCGGCCTGCCGGTGCTGCTGTCGCTGCTGGCCAAGGACCACCGGGTGCCGCACCTGTTCGGAATGCGCTCGGAGCGACCGGTTTTCCGCTACGGCGTCACCGCGCTCGCGGTGCTGGCGGCGATCGTGCTGGTGATCGTGAACGCCGACACCCATCGGCTGCTGCCGGTCTTCGCGATCGGCGTGTTCATCGGTTTCACGCTCAGCCAGACGGGTCTGGTGCGGCACTGGCTGCGCGAGCGCGGGCCGGGCTGGGCATGGCGGGTGGCGCTCAACGGATTCGGCGCGATCCTCACCGCCGTCGCGGGCGTGGTGCTGCTGGTCGAGAAGTTCACCGAGGGCGCCTGGCTGCTGCTGATCATCGTGCCGGTGCTGCTGTTGCTGTTCGACCGCACCGAGCGGTACTACCGCATGGTCGCCGAACAGCTGGGCATGGGCCGCATTCCGCCGAAACCGCTGCCCGACGCCCCGACGCTGGTGGTGGTGCCGGTGGTGACCGTCAGCGCCGTCACCGAGCGGGCCCTGCAGACGGCCATGGGCATGGGCGGCGAGATCGCGGCGGTGGCGGCGGCCATCGAGCCCGGGTCGACGAAAAGGCTGAGCGCGCAATGGAAACAGTGGGATCCGGGCGTCCCGCTCACCGTACTGCCCTGCCCGAATCGCAGCCTGGTCGCCACGCTGGTCGGCTACGTCCGCAAGCAGACCGAGCGCGGCAGGCGGGTGACCGTGCTGCTCGCCCAGGTCGAGCCGCGGCACTGGTGGCAGCGGCTGCTGCACAATCCGCGCGGCCCGGTGCTGGCCGCGGCGCTGCGCGGCCGGACCGAGGCCATCGTCGCCACGCTGACCGTGCGCCTGGATTAGCGCGTCACCCCGATCGGTCAGCGCCGATTCACATCCCGTGATACAACTCACCCGATCACGAAGGGTGTGTGCATGGAACCGACGGAACGGCAGCGGGCGGCACTGACGCTGATCTGCGAGACCTTCGCCCCGGGCGACGGTCCGGAGCTCCCGGCGGCCGGTGACCTCGGGGCCGTGGACACGGTCGTCGAACTGCTGGCCCGCAATCCGCGCGCGGCGGACGCGAAACGGCTCGCCCTGCTGCTGGACGTGTGGGATTCGCCGCTGCTGGGCCTGGTGACCGGCGTGAAACCGCGGCGGTTCTCCGCGTTGTCGCAGGGAGACCGGGAGCGAATCCTGTTGCGGCTGGGCAACTCCCCGATCGCGCCGGTGCGCGCGGTGTTCCAGGCGCTGAAACAGGCGGCGCTGCTCGCCTACAGCGTCACGCCCGGACCGTCCGGGGCCAATCCGCTGTGGCGGCAGCTCGGCTACCCGCCCCCGCCGGGCACGCTGCCCACCGCCCCGGCACCGCCGCTGACCCCGGTGCGGCCCGGCGAGACCGCGCTGTCCTGCGATGTGGTCGTGGTCGGCTCCGGCGCGGGCGGCGGCGTGGCGGCCGCGGTGCTGGCCGAGGCGGGCCTCGACGTGCTCGTGCTCGAACGCGGAAACTATTACGACGACCGGGATTTCGGCGGCGGCGAACTCGACGCGCTGCGCACCCTCTACGCCCCGGGCCCGCCCGCCACCGCCGAGGGGCAGCTCACCCTGGTCGCGGGCGGCTGCCTGGGCGGCGGCACGGTCGTCAACTGGAGCACCGCGCTACCGACGCCGGACGACGTGCGCGCGGAATGGGCGAGCCTGGGCGTCCCCCAGTTCGACGACACCGAATACGACGACGCGCTGGCGGCGGTGCAGAAACGGCTGAGCGTCACCGACCGCCGCTCGCCGCCCTCGGCCCGCGACGCCGTGCTCGAGCGCGGCGCGCGGGCGCTGGGCTGGCAGGTGGACACCCTGACGCGCAACGTCTCCGACGTCTGCGACGCCGGAATCGAGTGCGGCCGCTGCGGATACGGCTGCCGCCTGGGCGCGAAGCAGTCGGTCACCAAGACCTGGCTCGCCGACGCCGCCGCGCACGGGGCCCGGGTGATGGTGGGCGCGGACGTCCGCGCGATCAGCGTGCGGAACTGGAAGGCGGACGGGGTCTCGGTCCGCACCGTCGAGGGCGCGGAAGTGCAGGTGCAGGCCCGCGCGGTGGTGGTGGCCGCGGGCGCCGTCCAGACCCCGGCCCTGCTGCGCCGCTCCGGGTTGCGCAATCCCGCCATCGGCCGGTACCTGCGCCTGCATCCGGCCGCGGCGGTGTTCGGGGTGTTCGACGAGGAGATCCGGCCGTGGGAGGGCGGCCTGCAGACCCGAATCTGCCGCCGGCACAGCGATCTCGACGGCGAAGGGTACGGCGTCGTCTACGAGACCGGGCCGGTGCATCCGGGGCTCGCGACGGGCTTCCTGGGCTGGGGCGGGGCCGACGACCACCTGCGCGTCCTGCGCGATCTCCCGCACTCGGCCGCGATCGGCGTCATCACCCGCGACCGCGACTCGGGCGTGGTGACCGTCGATCGGAGCGGCGAACCCGTCGTGAAGTACCGGCTGTCCCCGTACGACCGCGACCACCTGCACATCGGAATCATCGGCGCGGCGGCCATTCTCGAGGCCGCGGGGGCCCGGCGCATCTTCTCCGGTCATCAGGCCGGGATCTCCTACGACCCGGGTCGGCGCGGCTCGCACGCCGAATTCGCGGCCGCCTGCCGCGCCACCGGGTACGCGCCCGGCCGCTGCGCCATGGGCGCCCTGCACATCATGGGTTCGGCGCGCATGGGCGACTCGCCGCGGACCTCGGCCACCAATCCGGACGGAGCCACCTGGGAGATACCGAACATCGTCGTCGCCGACGCCTCCTGCTTCCCCACCGCCTCCGGCGTCAATCCGATGGTGTCGATCGAGGCCATCGCGCACATGAACGCGAAACGCCTTGCCGCGCGGCTGATCCGGGCGTCGTGACTACAGCGCCCGGATGCCGTTCAGGATCTGCTGCAGCAGGCCCACGTCGCCGACGCCCGGCTGCGCCGGGTCCGGGGAGCGGAAGTCCAGCCGCCCGTCCTCGATCAGGTCGCCGATGAGCACCTTGGTGATCGTGAGCGGCAGCTTCAGCTGGGCCGACACCTCCGCCACCGATTGCGGTGTGCGACACAGCCGCACGATGGCGGCGTACTCGGGTTCGGTGCGCCGCAGCGCGGCACCGCGACCGGCGTCGACGACGAGGGTGAGCATGTTCAGCTCGGGTCGCGCCGTCCGGCCGCGCCCGCGCGCCACCGCGTAGAGCCGGACCAGCGGACCGGCCTCGTCGTCGAACCAGGACTCGCGGCCCGAACTATCCGGTCCCGGCACCGTCATCGTCGCCCCCTCGTACCTGCGGGTGATCGGATTCGTCTGCGCCGGTGCCGAATTCGGTGCGGTTCGCGCGGGCCTGGCGGGTGCCGGTCTCGATGGCGCTCATCAGCTGCCGCGCCTCGTCGGCGCTGCGCTGCCGGACCGGTGCGGCGTCCGATTCGACCGCCCCGTCCGCCCCGATGCTGGGGCCGGAGCCGCGCCGACGCCGCGGCAGCGGCGGCCGGGAGTCCCCGCCGGAATCGGACGCGGAATTCTCGCGGCTCCGGTTCGGCGCCGGTGTGAACCACACCGAGCTGCCCGTATCCGCCTCGTGCCGCCGGGGCCGCGGCCGGAACTCGGGCGCGGGCCGCACCACCGGCTTCGGCTCCTCCGGCGCGGCGATCTCCTGTCCGGCGCGCGGTTCGTCGGCGGGCTCCGCCGCCTCGATGATCGCCGCGGGAATCAGCACCACGGCCCGCACGCCGCCGTAGTCGGATTCGCCCAGCCGCACCGAGATACCGTGCCGCCGAGCCAGTTTCGCGACCACGAACAGGCCGAGCCGGGCATCGCTGGACAGCGTGGCCACGCTGAACTCGGGCGGGTCGGCCAGCACCTCGTTGCGTTCGGCGAGTTCGGCCTCGGGCATGCCCAGGCCCTGATCGACGATCTCCACCGCCACGCCGCGCCCGACCACGGTCGCCGACACCTCGACCCGGGCCTGCGGCGGGGAGAAGGCGGTCGCGTTGTCCATCAGCTCGGCCATCAGGTGGATGAGGTCGGCGACGGCCTTGCTGGCGACCCGGACATCGGGCACCCGGCCGGTGTTGATCCTGGTGTAGTCCAGGCTCTCCGCCACCGCGCCGCGGACCAGTTCGATCAGCGGAACCGCTTGGCGCCAGCGCCTTCCGGGCTGCTCGCCGCCGAGGATGATCAGGTTCTCGGCATTGCGCCGCGCCCGGGTGGCCAGGTGGTCGAGCTGGAACAGCAGCTCCAGCTGGTCGGCGTTCTCCTCCTTGCGCTCGGCCTGGTCCAGCAGCGCCAGCTGCCGGTGCACCACGACCTGGCTGCGATGGGCGATATTGAGGAACACCGCGTTGATCCCGGCGCGGGTGCGCGATTCGGCGACCGCGGCCGACACCGCCGCCATGTGCGCGCGGTTGAACGCGTCGGCGACGTGCCCGAGCTCGTCGGTGCCGAAATCCAGCCGGTCGACCTGGGTTTCGAGGTCGACGTCCTCACCGCGGCCGAGCCGGTCCATCAGCTCGGGCAGCCGCTGGTCGGCCAGTTCCAGGGTGTCGCGGCGCAGGCGGCGCATGCGGCCGATGAACCGGTTGGCCAGCACCAGCGCCGCCACGAAGGCCAGCACCGAGACGACCAGCACCGCGGCGCCACCGAGCAGCGAGTTGCGCGCGATCCGGTCGCCCTCGCCGCGGGCGACGGCGTGCGCGTCGTGAGTCTGGTTCTCCCACAGCGTCATCAGCGCCGAGCCGATCTGCGCGGACATGCTCTGCCACGCCTGCGGATTCAGCGGCAGCGCGGGTTTGGGCGGCACGGAGTGGGACCGGCTCGAGCTCTCGCCGGATCGGGTCGAGTCGTCGGTGGTGGACGCGCCCGGCTGTGCGGACGAGCCGTCGGCGTGCACCGGCCCGCGCACGATGATGGCGTCCTCCATCGCGGTCACCTGCGGCCAGGCGGGACCGGAGGTGATGTTGTTCAGGTCGGTGAGCCGGGCGCCGTGCAGCACGGTGCTCGCGTACACCACCTCGCCGCGGTATTCGCCGACGTAGCGGGTGAAGTCGACCAGTCGCGCGGGCGGCAGCTCGCCGGTGGTGAGGGCCACCGCGCCGATGGTGTCGGCCCGCGACAGCGCCTCGGCGGCGCGCAGCGGGCCGACGCCGTAGCCGAGATCGACGGCCACACCCGCGTCGGGCGCGACCCGGGCGGCCAGCATCGACGACTCGATAATGGTCTCGATGACCTTGCTGAAGGACCCGAAGACCTGATCGGGTGGGGTCTGCCCGGCGTCGATTCCGCTGCGCAGCACCGGAAGCTGGGCGTAGAGCTGGTTGTAGCCCTCGTAATCGGCCGCCGCCCCTTCGGGATTCAGCTTGCGGGCGGCGTCGCCCTTGGCCATCACCGCCGCCAGCGCCTGATCGGAGTGCTCCCGGGCGGCGGAGAGCATGGCGGTGGCGGTGGGATCGCCCGCCAGGTGCAGCAGCGACACCCGCCGCTCCTCCTGGAAGGCGTTCACCATGAGCAGGCTCGGGGTGGTGGTGCTGGCGGCCAAATCGGCCCAATCCTGCGCCGCCTTACCGGATTTCACCAGATAGCCGGCCGCGCCCACCCCGATGACCAGCAGTGTGACACTGGAGATGAGCACAATGCCCAACAGTCGGACCCGAATCCCGACCCGGCCGCGGACGCTGCGGTTCACCCGCCCACCTCCTCGATCACCGCCGCGCGGTGCGCACTGCGTACGGGCGAAAGAGTAACGAATAGATCGCGATTCGGCTCCCCATAGCGCGAACAATTGCTACGAATCGGTCGATTCCGGCACGCGGCCCCGTCCTTCCGGCACACGGCCCCGCCGTTCCCGCACGCGGCCCGATCATTCCGGCACGCGGCCGGTCATTCCCGCACGCGCCCGGTCATTCCGGCACACGGCCCCGCGTTCCGGCATGCTTTACGCCGGAACCTCCTACCGAGTCCGCTGCGGGGCGGGGAAGGCGCGGCGGAACAATACGAAGCCCGCCGGGATCAGGCCGCAGGCCAGCAGGGCCAGTGTGGGCCAGCTGTCCTCGAGGACGATGTCTCCGCCGGGGCCGCCCGAGCTGCAGAGCAGGAAGCCGAGCATCCAGGCCAGCAGCGGTAGCGCCATGAACATCGGGCGCGACACCACCGTGCCCATCCCCAGCACCAGCAGCACGTTCACCACCGCGGCCACGAGCGCGGTGAGCGGCAGCGGCGTCGATCCCGCGTAAAGGGGGAGAAACAACGCCTCCAGCACGACCGTCACCAGCCCGTCGAACACGAGCAGCCCCGCCAGCAACCCGCCCAGCGGCGAGAACCCGCGCGTCACCCCGGCGGCGTCCCGCCGATCGACCGCCGCCGTCACGGCACCGGCGGGAAGCCGAGCAGCGTCAGCAGCTGACTCTGCATATCGACGAAGCCGTAGAGCACCGACAGGTAGAGCTCGTGCTGCCCCTGCCAAAAAGGCTGCTGGCTCTGGACGAACGCGACTATGGCGTCCTGCAGGCTCCAGTTGTACAAGGAAACTCCCTGGTAGAGGCGGGTACGGCCGGTGCCCGGTGTGGCATGCAGTAGCCACGGTACCCGCCGAGCTACGCCGGAACCCGGTCGGGGAGCCCGGCGAACAGGTCGTGCTCGCGGCCGTCCGGGCCGACCGGGCCCCGGGTGCCACGAACCAGGACGTAGTGTTCCTCCGGAAGTACCGGCTGCGCAACATTGTTCGACAGCGCGAACTCCCGGCCGGAGGGGGCGACGGTCAGCTGGGTGGCATGAGCGCGCAGCGCGGAGCGCTTGGCGGCCAGCGCGTCGGAGACATCGATCGCGGTGGTCACCGATTCGCTTGGCACACAGGGCAGCTCGTCGGCGGCGGGCAGTCGCCAGCCCGGCGGCAGCGCGCCCGGGAGGCGGTCGACGGTGCGGCGGGCCAGGGCCTCGGTGTGCGAGCGCAGCACCGAGGCGTCGGTGACGGTCCAGTACACCTTCGGTGTGTCCCAACCGCTTTCGGCCGCGGCGGCGACGGCGGCCATCGTGATGCGGTGCGCGTGCACGTGATCGGGGTGGCCGTAGCCGCCGCGCGGGTCGTAGCAGACCACCACCTGCGGGCGCACCTCGAGCAACACCTGCTCCAGCGCCGCCACCGCGGCGTCGCCGGAGTTCACGAACGCGCGCGGATGCGTCGGTTCCATCGGCCGGGGATCGGCGGTGGTGCCCGACATGCCGGAGTCGCGCCAGCGCCCGGCGCCGCCGAGGAAATGCGGTGGGCCCGCGTTCAATTCGGTCAGCGCCCGGGTCAGCTCGCCGATCCGGTAGCCGCCCAGCTGATCGGCCCCGTCGCGCACCAGCTGCGCCCACTGCTCGCCGATGACCTCGCCCTCCTCGCCGAGGGTGCAGGTCACCACGGTCACCGGGACGCGGCGGCGACGATAGTGGGCGATGGTGCCGCCGGTGGTGATGGATTCGTCGTCGGGGTGCGCGTGCACCAGCAGCAGGCCGCCGCGCTCGCTCATACCGACGCCTCGCTGGCGCTCGGCGTCGGTACGAGCGAGGGCTCGGCTGTGCCCATTGTTCGCTCGCTGCGCTCGCTCACGACAGCCGCCGCCAGTTCGCCGCCCCGCCGAAGATGCCCACCTGCAGCGCGCCGCTCAGCGAGACCCCGTCCATGCGGGGGCTCACCGCGGCCACCCCGGTGTCCTGCATGATCGGCAGCACCGTCGCCAGGTCCCACAGCCTGGGCTCGGCGTCGCCGATGGCCCTGGGCAGGTCGCCGCCGCTCAGCGCCCCGTCCAGCTCCGGCTGCAGCGCGGGATCGCAGACACCGGCAATGTTGCTGGGCGCCTTGCGAATATCGTCGAGCAGGGTGGAATTCGTGTCCTGTCCGGGCGGCGGCGCCGGCGGGCAGCCGTAGCGGGAGGCGAGCACGGTGGCCGGATCCTCACCGGCCCGCTCCCAGCCGACGATCGCGTCGATGGTGCCGTCCAGCAGGTCCTTGCCGTACAGCTCGTCGGCGGGCACATTGCGCACGCTGGCGTCGATCCCGGCGCTGCGCAGCTGATCGGCCGCGGTATTGGCGACCGCGAGCGTGGTCGGATCCTTGTCCACCGCGCCGATGTGGATCGTCAGCGTCCTGCCGTTCCTGGCGACCGGCCGCGGCTGCGGCGCGGGCGAGGTCGGCGAGTTGCCGGGCGGCGGCTCGGGGGCGCGTCCGAATCCGGCCTCGGCCAGGATCGCGAACTCCTCGTCGGGCGACGGGCGCGGCGGCGCGGTCGGCCCGTATCCGGGATCCGAGGGCGAAAGCACCTGGGCGCGAGCCGGTTCCACCCAGGCGCCGGTCTGCGCGCCGACCGTCGCGAGCAGCGCCGGGTCCAGCAGATCCAGCACGGCGTGCCGCACCCGCGGATCGGCGAGGTCGCCGCTGCGCCCGTTGAGCGTCAGCCGCATCTCCCGGGCCTGCGGCATGATCGCGGTCCGCACCGCCGGAATGGCGGCCAGCTGGGCCTGGGTCGCCGCGCCGCCGTGCACCAGCGCCATCTGCGCGTCGCCGGAGCGCAGCGACCCGGCCAGCTCGGCCGGAGTTCCGCCGCGCCGCAACAGGATCTGATCCGGCACCGCCGGGGTGCCCCAGTAGCGGTCGTTGCGCTCGAGCAGGATCTCCTCCCGCCCGGCGTCGGCCTGCTTGACCCGGAACTGGCCGCCCGAGATCGGATTCTGGTCGATCAGCCCGCGCTCGACCGCCAGCGCGCGCTGGAAGCCGCCGGGCGAATCCTTCAGCAGATGCGAGGGCAGCAGGTCGGTGAACAGCGTCCGCCACGCCGGATACGGCGCGCCCATGGTGACCGTCACGGTTTTGCCGCCCTCGGACGAGCTCACGTCGGTGATCAGCCGATACCCGGCCGGGTCGACCACGCCGGGCTGGGTGATCATCTGCTGCCACAGGTAGCGGAAGTCCTCGGCGGCGATCGGCGCACCGTCGGACCAGGACGCCTGATTCTTGATCTTGTAGGTGATCGTGAACGGTTCCTGCGCGGTCACATCCGCCGACACCATGAGCGCGGTGTCGGGCACCCAGTCGGTGGCGCCCGGCACCGTCGGCGAGGGCACCGGCCGGAACGGGCTCGGGAACACCATCGAGCTGACCGCCGCCGTGGCGGGCGACTGATTGGACCGCAGGTGCGGATTGAACCCGATCCCGATGTCGTCGACCGCGACCACGACCGTGGTGTTGGTCGGCTTGGCCGGTGTGGTCTTGGGACTGTCGGTGCTCTCGATCGGCGGCGGCGGATTCGCGGTGCACCCGGCGAGCACCGTCACCGAGGTAGCCAGCACCATGACCAGCGCGCACCATGCCGCACGCGCAGTTGCCCCCGGCATCAGCACATCCGCCTCTCCGCCCGACGAGTTACCTGTGCGCTCACGTGAAAAGAACGTGAGCCGATCGGTCGGCGAGCCTACACGCCCTGGGCCGCCCGATCGCGCGCCTTGCGCCGCGACAGCTCCCGTGCGCGCTCGTTGGCGCTGAGGATGACCTTGCGGACCCGGATCACCTCGGGGCCGACCTCGACGCACTCGTCGGCGGAGCAGAACTCCAGCGCGCCCTCGAGATCCAGCACCTTCGGGCGGGCCAGCGTCTCCAGCACGTCGCCGGTGGCGCTGCGCATATTGGTCAGCTTCTTCTCGCGGGTGACGTTGATGTCGAGATCCTCGGCGCGCGGGTTGATGCCCACCACCATGCCCTCGTAGGTGTCGGCGCCCGGCTCGACGAAGAACGTGCCGCGGTCGGCCAGCTGCAGCATGGCGTAGGCGGTGACGCTGCCCGCGCGGTCGGACACCAGCGAGCCGGTGTGCCGGGCGCGAATCTCACCGGCCCACGGCGCGTACCCGTGCGAGACGGCGTTGGCGATGCCGGTGCCGCGGGTCTCGGTGAGGAAGTCGGTGCGGAAACCGATCAGGCCGCGCGAGGGCACGATGAATTCCATGCGGACCCAACCGGATCCGTGGTTGGTCATCTGCACCATCTTGCCCTTGCGGGCGGCCAGCAGCTGGGTGACCGCGCCGAGGTGCTCCTCGGGCACGTCCACGGTCAGCTCCTCGAACGGCTCGTGCACCTTGCCGTCCACGGTGTGGGTGACCACCTGCGGCTTGCCGACGGTCAGCTCGAAGCCCTCGCGGCGCATGGTCTCGACCAGGATGGCCAGCGCCAGCTCGCCGCGGCCCTGCACCTCCCAGGTGTCGGGGCGCTCGGTGGGCAGCACGCGGATCGACACGTTGCCGATCAGCTCCTGATCCAGCCGCGCCTTCACCATGCGGGCGGTCAGCTTGGTGCCGCCGTTGCGGCCCGCCATCGGCGAGGCGTTGATGCCGACGGTGACCGAGATGGCGGGCTGGTCGACGGTGATGCGCGGCAGCGCGACCGGGTTCTCCGAATCGGCGAGCGTGTCGCCGATCATGATGTCCGGGATACCGGCCACGGCCACGATGTCACCGGCCACCGCCTCCTCGGCCGGATTACGCTGCACGCCAACGGTCTTGAGCAGCTCGGTGATCTTGACGTTCTTGGTGCCCTCGGCGCTCATCCAGGCCACGTTCTGGCCCTTGCGCAGGGTGCCGTTGTGAATGCGGACCAGCGCGAGCCGACCCAGGAACGGCGAGGCGTCGAGGTTGGTGACGTGCGCCTGCAGCGGGGCCGAGGCGTCGCCCTTCGGGGCGGGCACGTGCCGCAGCAGCACCTCGAACAGCTCGTCCAGGTTCTCGGCGTCGGGCGCGTTGCCGTTCTCGGGACGCCGGGTGGACGCCTTGCCCTCGCGGCCGGAGGCGTACAGCACGGGCAGATCCAGCGCCAGCTCGGCGGCCTCGGAGGCCTCGTCGTCGAGGTCGGAGGCCAGATCCAGCAGCAGGTCGTGGCTCTCCTCGACGACCTCGGCGATGCGGGCGTCGGGCCGGTCGGTCTTGTTGACGACCAGGATCACCGGCAACGACGCGGCCAACGCCTTGCGCAGCACGAACCGGGTCTGCGGCAGCGGGCCCTCGGAGGCGTCGACCAGCAGCACGACACCGTCGACCATGGACAGGCCGCGCTCGACCTCGCCGCCGAAATCGGCGTGGCCCGGGGTGTCGATGACATTGATCACAGTCACGCTGCCGTCGGCGTTGTGCCGGTGCACCGCGGTGTTCTTGGCGAGAATCGTGATGCCCTTCTCGCGCTCGAGATCGCCCGAGTCCATCACGCGATCGACCACGTCGGCACGCTCGGAGAACGCGCCCGATTGCCTGAGCATGGCATCGACCAAGGTCGTCTTGCCGTGGTCTACGTGGGCGACGATCGCCACGTTCCGAAACTCGACCGACGACACGATTGATCCTCCTGGATGAAAGTAATGGGGGCCGGCCCTCGGCGGTGAGGGTTCCTGCAGGACAGGTGGGAAAGCGAACTCACCGGGCATGCGGCCAGCTATACAGTACCGAAATACCGGACGGCACCGATTACGGCACTCCGGTTAGGCTATGCTTACCTACCATGGGCAAGGTCAAGGCTAAAAGGGTGTCGAGCCTGAAGCCGAAGAAGAAGTGCTGTCGCAAGAAGACGCGCTGCGTGAAATGCCCGGTGGTCATCATGCGCATGAAGAAGTGCGAGGCCGCGGGCATCTGCGGCAAGGACCTGAAGAAGGCGCTGAAGCAGGCGCGCGCGGCCTAGATTCCTGCGTGCTCCCCCGCCGGCGGGGTACAACGAGGGCATGAGTACACCCTTGCTCACCGAAGACGAATTGACCGCGGCCCTGAAGGATCTGCCCGAGTGGACCCACACCGGCAACTCCATCGCCCGCACCGTCGAGGCCCCGACCTTCCTCGGCGGCATCGAGCTGGTCCGCCGGGTGGCCACCGCCGCCGAAGAGGCCAACCACCACCCCGACATCGACATCCGCTGGCGCCGAGTGACTTTCACTCTGTCCACGCACTCCGCCGACGGGCTCACCCGGCTGGATGTGCAGCTGGCGCACGAGATCGATCGGCTCGCCCAGCAGAGCTGACCGCGCGCGCCGACCGGATGACCCACCCGTAGAAGAGCAGCACCCCGATCGCGTCGACCGCTCCCAGCCAGGACAGCAGTCCCGGCCGGGAGATGGTCCAGATCGTCGGCTGCAGGAACGACAGCACCCACGGCACGCCGATCAGCGTGGTCGCCAGCCAGTACCCGGCCAGCGCCCGCGCCCCGGCCGCCGCCCGCAGCGGCCCGTACACCAGCCACAGCACCAGCGGCAGCAGCCACACCCAGTGATGCGACCACGAGATCGGCGACACCATCAGCCCGAACAGCTGCACCACCAGCAGCGCGCCCAGCCGATCGCCCGAATCCAGGGCGCGCCAGGCCAGCACCGCCAGCACCGCGAGCACCAGCACCGCGCCGATCCACCACGGCCCGAACGGAATCCGATGCCCGGCCACCGACCAGGGCGCACCGGCGTCGTGCCCGAGCAGCCGGGTCAGCGCCCCGCGCAGCGACTGATTCCACACCGACCCGACCGGGCCGATCCGGTTGGCGTCGCCCAGCAGCGGCCCGAAGTAGGTCCGCGTCTCCCCCGGCGAGAGCGCGAAGCTCACCCCGATCGTCGCCGCGAACACCACCGCCGACCACACCGCGCTCGCCCAGCGCCGCTGCGTCAGGAAGTACAGCCCGGTGAAGGCGGGCGTGAGCTTGACCCCGGCCGCCGCGCCGACCAGCAGGCCCGACAGCCACCAGCGCGCGGAATACGCCGCCAGCATCCCGGCCAGCATCAGGAAGACATTGACCTGCCCGTAATCGATCGTGGTACGCACCGGTTCCATCCACAGCCCCACCGCGGTCCACGCGAACTCGGCGGCGCGCCGATCGCCGCCGGGGCGGGCCGGACCCAGGATCAGCGTCAGGCTCAGCCGCACCACCACATACAGCGCGGCCACGATGAGCAGCAGCCAGCCGAGCGCGACCACGGTGAACGGCAGCAAATGCAGCGGATAGAACACCACCGCCGCGAACGGCGGATAGGTGAACGGCAATGGAAAGTCCGGTGTCTTCTCCGAATAGGTGAAGTCGTAGAGATGCCCGCTGCCCAGATTCGCCCCGCCGCCGACATAGACATGCAGGTCGACGAGGTTCATTCCGTTGGGGGCCAATAGCATCCACAGCAGCCGGATCAGCACCGACACGGCCAGCAACGCGAGGGCCACACGGAGGTTTCGGTTCACTGCGCGCATGCTTTCGGGTCGGGTGGCGGGCCGGGACAAGACTAATCGTTGTGCCGAGCGGAACGACACGCCGCGTGTCCCGCTTGTAACATTTGCATCACTGTTCACATCAGTAACACCGACTTGGGGTTATGTTCTCAGGACATTTCGCGAAGTCTCATGACGCCGCGATAACAAGTGAATCGGAGATCACATCTCGGCTGTACAACACCGCAGCCTTGTACTTAGAGTGACGCGCAGCGATGCGGCCGCATCGCCCCCGATGAGGTACCCGAGGTAAGGACGGCTACACCAGTGCTTCGCACCAGAGGAACGCGGTTCGCATTGTCGGCGCTGGCCTTGACGGTCGGCGCCACCCTTGCCGCATCGACGACGGCGGTGGCCGCTCCCGCCCCGGCGCCTGCCCCGAAGGCCCAGCCGGTGAACGTCCCGCTGGTGCCCGAGGGTGTGCCGATCGATGCGCTCGCCGCCCTCGCGCCCGCCATCATCGGCGCCGCGGCGCAGGCCTCCGACATCTCCTCCCCGGCGCAGCAGACCATCCTCGACCAGGCCGAGAAGATTCTGGAGGCGGCGGGCCTGCCGCCGCAGGTGAAGCAGACCCTGCAGGCCATCATCGCCTTCCTCACCGGCAGTAACGGCGGCGGTCCGGACATCCCGAAGAACGGCCCGGTCATCGCCCAGTTCCTGTACCCGACGATCGGCAAGAACTGCATCGGCGCGGGCGCCGATTCGGTCGGCACCGCCCTGGCCGTGCCGGGCCCCGCCGAGCTGCCGCCGCCGGGCCCGCACGGCGGACAGGCCGGTTTCGTGTTCACCGCGCTCGGCACCAAGGGCGTGACGCCGCAACAGAATCCGCCGATGACCGTGCAGTGGCTGAACCTCGACACCCACCAGGGCGGCATTCTCCCGCTCACCGACGAGGCGCATATCAACCCCGACGGTCCCGCCACCCTCACCGCGATCGCCGACACCGGCCCCGGCCGCGTCGCCGCCGTCGTCGCCGGGTCCCTAACCACCCAGCCCGCCCCGGACCAGGCCCCCATCACCTGCTCCTTCCTCCCGACCATGGGCTTCTTCAACGTCGCCCCGGCCGCCGACGCGCAGGCCAAGGTCAAGGCGCAGTCCTAGCGACATGGAGCGCGCCCCGATGACAGTGGGGGGCGGTGTGTGGTACACCACCACCTATGGCGACTGTCGATCGGCTCGATAGGTCCGCTCCTCCCGCCGCACCGGATTCGGCTCGATATCACCGCCGGAGCCGCAGGTCGGTGATGTCTCGCCGCTCCTATAAATCGGTGTTGTCCACGCGGTCGCACCGGTCCATCCTGTCGATCCGCTCGGAGGGGTCGATCCTGTCCGTCGGCTCGGCCTATTCGGTCCTGTCGATCGGCAGTGTCGGCTCGGTGCTGTCGGTGGGTTCGGTCGGCTCGTTCTTCAGCCTGGCCTCCGCGTTCTCCGGGCTGTCGCGCTGGTCGCTGTTCTCGTGGATGGGCGATCGCGAGGCACCGGAGATCCGGCCGGTCCTGCGGGTGGTCCCCGACGACGAGCCGGACCTGCGCGAGGACCCGACCTGCCACTGTCAGACCTGATTCACCACTGCCCGTACTGCGGGGTGAGGATGGCATTGAGGTCGACCGAGACGCCGCCGACCGCGCGCTGGTCGATCTCGAACTGGTGCAGATTGGCGGCCGGGTGGACGTATCCGCGCGGGGTGCCCCAATTGTGCTGCCAGAACCAGGAACCCAGCCCGGCGGAGCGCGCCAGGTCGATGGTCGGGGAGTTCGCGTAGACGCCGACGTTCTGCTTGCCGACCACCGATTCCCAGCCCGCCAGATAGGGCGCGATCATGGTGGCGAAGTCGGCCTCGGTCGGGTTGTCGTCGATGGAAGCGTAGATGGGCGCGCCGTCGGGGCCGCCCGCCGCGCGGTGCAGTTGTAAACCGCGGTCGGCGTGCCGTTTACCGGCCTCCAGCCCGCCGCGCCAGTCCGCCGTCGGCCCCTTGCCGAACTGATAGCACGACACGACGGTGAGCCCGGCCGCGTGCATGGCGTCGACCTCACCGGCCTGTAACGGCTTGCCCAGCATCCATTCCGCGCCCGGCCGCCGGTCGGAGACGTAGCGGATGACCCCGGCATGACCGGCGTCGCGAACGGCATCGGCCGGTGGTACGGCCGCCGCGTAATCGAGCAGCGTGCCCAGCCCGGGATCGGCCGCGGCCCCCGGAGCCAGTGCGGACAGCCCCGCCATGGTCGCCGCACCGGCCGCACAATCGAACAGGCTGCGCCGAGACATCGGAAAAGAACGCATCGACGAACTCCTTCGCGCTGTGTGTTTCACCATTCACCAGAGCCGACCGCCCCGCGGGCCGGTAAAACCGCCAGCGTCCCCGGCGCGCCTTCCCCGGCGGTTCACACCGCCTTAGCGCACCGGGAGCCTCGTACGTCAACTAATTTCACCACACACACTCTGGAACCGCCAGACTCACAAGACACATCAACACCACATGCACCATCACCGGGTGGCGGCGTCGATTCGGCCGCCGACGTCGATCGTCCGGAAGGCCGTGTTCTCCAGTTCCTTTCGCACCACCCGGGCCACCTGGGCGGCGATCTGGGCGCGGATGCCGCCGATCGCGCCGAGGGCCTTGGCGCGCCAGCCGTCGGCGTGCAGGTCCACCTCGATCTGCTCGGGGGTGGGCGCGGCCGCGTCGATGACGATGAGCAGCGGGTCGGCGGCCCGCGCCACCAGAACGAGGGGAATCCGCACCTCGGCGCGGTAGCGGTTGGCCTTGAGCACGTCGACGGTGATGTCCAGGTCCACCGGGATGGTCAGGTCGAACGAGACCGGGTCGCACCCCTCGCGGTCGGTCAGGCGCGGCAGCCGCACGGTCCCCTTCACCTCGACCGTCGCCGCCGCGCGCGGCCCGGTCCGGATCGGCCCCACCTCGATGGCCCGCCCCGCCAGGCCCTCCACCACGGCCCGCACCCGCGCCGCGGTCACGATGCGCGGGAAGAAGCGGCGGCCGAACTCGTCGTACCCGATCCATTCGAAGCGCTGCTGCGAAAGATGCTGCGAGCGCGTCCCGTTCAGCATGGCCTCGACATCGAACACGCGGCCGCGGCGGCCATCGGGATCGGCGAGCATGGTGTTGAGCCGGGAGGCCACCTCGCGCTGCACCAGCGTCGCGATCGGATCCAGCAGCAGGTCTATGGCCGCCCCGATGGCCTCGGCCCGCACCACGAAGCTGACATCGCGCGTCCGAATCCGCGGAATATCGATGACGATCAGCAGCGGATCGGCGGTCCGAGCATGCAGCGTCAGGTCGATCTCGACCACCGCCTCCACCCGAAACCGCTGCCCGCCCAGGGTAACCGTGACATGCATGACCACCGGCAGCCGTAACTCGAAGGTCACATGCGGCCCGCTGCGCGCGATAACCGGCCGCCCCACGCTCCCCTCGGCGACGAACCCCGCCAACCCCGCGGGCCCGATCGAAAACGGCCCGATGGTCATCCCCCGCCCCGCCATCCCCGAAACCGCGGCCTCGATCCGCTCCGGCGTCACAGCATGCGCAACAAACCTCTCCCCGAACTCGGCATACCCGATCCACACCGGCCCCCCACCCCGCCCGCCTACCCCCACAACCTCCCCGTCGACATCCCCAGCCGACCCACCCATCTCCCCCACCTGCCCATCCGTCATCCCGCACGCTCACTGTTCATCCCGCCATACTCACCCACACCCCCGACATACCCACCACGCCCCACCCCGGCGCCCTCGTCACCGGTCACCCCGGCACGCTCGTCACTAGCCATCCCGGCGCCCACGTCACCGGTCACCCCGGCACGCCCATTACTGGTCATCCCGGCGCGCCCGTTACTGATCATCCCGGCACACTCGTCACCGGTCACCCCGGCACACTCGTCACCGGTCATCCCGACGCACTCGTCACCGGTCACCCCGACGCGCCCATCACTGGTCACCCCGGCGCGCTCGTCACCGGTCACCCCGACGCACTCGTCACCGGTCACCCCGACGCGCCCATCACTGATCATCCCGGCGCGCTCGTCACCGGTCACCCCGGCGCGCCCATCACTGATCATCCCGACGCACTCGTCACCGGTCACCCCGACGCACTCGTCACTGATCATCCCGGCGCGCTCGTCACTAGTCATCCCGGCGCACTCGTTACTAGTCATCCCGGCGTGTTCTCTGCCGGGAACCCTGGACTGTCGCATGGGTTTTCCGAACCTCACTGTGTCGGATGTATTCGCGCGCCCCTGGCGTCTGCGTGGTGGAGTCGGAATGCAGGGCCCCATCCTGCCGATGAGGGGGCAGCAGGACAGGGCCCGCGACGGCGGCGCTGCCGGGCGCCGCCGGGTACATCGTGGGGTCGGTGCACGACTGCACCTCCCCCCACAGTCTGGGATATCCACCGCGGGGGCGGATACGTTTCACAGGCGACCGAGGCCGACGATACCCGTAATGGACCCACGTTCGTAGTGGTGAATTCGAATGCCACCCTTTTCGTTTCCGTCGATGGTGGTCGGCGGCCGAATCACCCGACGCGAATGGTCCCGGATTCCGGTAATACTCGGTGAGTGGGCGACATGGCACAGTTGCGCCGTCGAACCTGCCGGGGTTCGGGGGAGGACACCGATACACTCGGCGGGGCGCTCAGAGCGAGGGAGGGTTTCGCTGCGAACTCTGTGGACCTTTGTGGTCGACCATCGCATTCAGCTGCTCACCGACTCGTATCTGCACGTGTCGGCGGTCCTGCAGTCGGTGTTGATCGCGACCGTGGTGGCGGTGGTCGTCGGCATCGTGGTGTATCGCAGCCCGTGGGGGTCGGCGCTGGCTACCGCGGCGGCCAGCATCATTCTCACGGTGCCGTCGTTCGCGCTGCTGGGCCTGCTCATTCCGGTCATGGGCCTGGGCGTGCGCCCGACCGTGACCGCCCTGGTGCTGTACGCGCTGCTGCCGATCCTGCGCAATACGATCATCGGCCTGGCCGCGGTGGACCCGGCCGTCTCCGATGCCGCGCGCGGGGTCGGGATGAATCGCACCCGCGTGCTCACCGGCATCGAGCTGCCGCTGGCCTGGCCGTCGATCCTGGCGGGCATGCGGGTCAGCACCCAGATGAGCATGGGCATTCTGGCCATGGCCGCTTACGCGAAGGGCCCCGGCCTGGGCAACCTCATCTTCTCCGGCCTCAACCGGCTGGGCAGCCCGACCGCGGTGCCGCAGGCACTGTCCGGCACGGTGCTGATCATCGTGCTGGCCCTGCTGCTCGACGCCGTGTATGTCCTCGTCGGCCGCTTCACCACCCCGAAGGGAATCCGGGAATGAACCTGCAGGGGAATCCGTGACCGATACCGCGCCCGCCGAGATCGTGCTGGACTCGGTCACCAAACGCTATCCGGGACAACGCGATCCGGCCGTGGACAATGTCTCGCTGACCATCCCCGCCGGGGAGATCGCGGTGTTCGTCGGCCCGTCGGGCTGCGGCAAGACCACCACCATGCGGATGATCAACCGGCTGATCGAGCCCAGTTCGGGCACCATCACCATCGCCGGTCGCGACATCGCCGCGGTGGACCCGGACCGGCTGCGGCGCCAGATCGGCTACTCGATCCAGCAGGCCGGGCTGTTCCCGCATCTGAGTGTCGCGCGCAATATCGCGACCGTGCCCGGGCTGCTCGGCTGGGACCGCAAGCGCATCTCCGCGCGCGTCGACGAGATGCTCGAGCTGGTCGGCCTGGACCCGGACACCTTCCGCTCCCGCTATCCCCGGCAGCTGTCGGGCGGGCAGCAGCAGCGCGTCGGCGTCGCCCGCGCGCTGGCCGCCGACCCGCCGGTGCTGCTGATGGACGAGCCGTTCGGCGCGGTGGACCCGATCACCCGCGGCCTGCTGCAGGACGAATTACTCCGCCTGCAGAGCGAATTGCACAAGACGATCGTGTTCGTCACCCACGACTTCACCGAGGCGGTCAAGCTCGGCGACCGAATCGCGGTGCTGGGCACCATGTCTCGAATCCTGCAGTACGACACCCCGGCTGCGATCCTGGCCGAGCCCGCCGACGACACGGTGGCCGGATTCGTGGGCGCGGACGCCGCCCTCAAACAGCTCACCCTCACCCACGTCGAGGACGTCGAGGTCGGCGACTGCCCCACCGCCACCGAGGACGACCCGGTCGACCCGCTGCGCACCGCGCTGGCACACCGGGACTGGCAGTGGGGCCTGATCCTCGACGCCCAGCGCCGCCCCCTGCGCTGGGTCTCGGCCGACCACCTGACCCACGCCACCTCCCTGCGCGGCATCGGCCGCCCCGTCACCGGCACGGTCACCCTGCGCTCGACCCTCCAGGAGGCGCTGTCCACCCTGCTGGCGGAGAGCACGGCCAATGCCGTGGTCACCGGCCGCCGCGGCGAATACCGCGGCCTGATCACCGTGGACACCCTCGTGGCACACCTCGGGCAACTCCGCACCGACCTCACCCCACCCGACCGCGGTAGGACCGAAAGCAGTGGGGCCGTGGATGATTCGGGCGCACAGCCGTGAGCCCGGTCAACCCCCGCACCGAGCGGCGCGCCGAGCGGATCCGGCTGCTCGCACAGCCGGTGCTGGCGATCGCGCTGGCGGTCGGCGTGCTGGCGTGGGCGTTCGATCGGAACCTCACCGCCACCCAGCGGGCCAGTATCAACGCGGCGAATATCGCGACGGCCACCCGGCAGCACGTGGTGATCACCGCGACCGTGGTGGCGATCGTGGTGCTGGTGGGAGTGCCGTTGGGGACGATGCTCACCCGGGCCCGATATCGAAGGCTCGCACCGGTTTTCGTGGGTATCGCCAATATCGGGGCGGCCGCGCCCGCGATCGGGCTCATCGTGCTCTGCTATCTGTGGACCCAGCGCACCGGGTTCTGGGTGGGGGTCGCGCCGATCGCCTTCTACACGCTGCTTCCCGTGCTGCGCAATACGATTCTGGGTTACCAGCAGGTGGATCCGATGCTCGTCGACGCCGGTCGCGGCCAGGGCATGTCCGCGGCAACGGTGTTGCGCCGCATCGAGTTTCCGCTCGCGGTGCCGTTCATCCTGGCGGGGCTGCGCACCTCGCTGGTGCTGGCGGTCGGCACCGCGACGCTGTCGTTTCTGGTGAGCGCGGGCGGGCTGGGCATCCTCATCGATACCGGATACAAGTTGCGCGACAACGTCACCCTGTGGGTGGGCGCGGTGCTGGCGGTGGCGCTGGCGCTGCTGGTGGACTGGCTCGGCGCGCTCGCCGAACGATTCCTCGGACCCCGGGGGCTGCGATGAGAACGCTGCGCGTCCGGCTGGCCGCGATCCTGGCGATCGTCGGCCTGGCGGCGACCGGATGCGGGCTGGAGGCCGGTAGCTCGGTGCCGCTGCGGGTCGGGCCGGGCAGCATCCGGCCGGTCTCGCAGCTGGAGGGCGTGCGAATCACGGTGGGCTCCAAGGACTTCACCGAGCAGAACGTCCTCGGCTATCTGATCGAGTTCGCCCTGTCCGCGGCCGGCGCCGACGTACGCGACCTGACGAATATCACCGGCTCCAACAGCCTGCGCGACGCGCAACTGCACGGTCAGGTCGACATCGCCTACGACTACACCGGTACCGGGTGGATCAACTACCTCGGCAACGAGAAGCCGATTCCCGACTCCCAGCAGCAGTTCGAGGCCCTGCGCGCCGCCGATCTGTCCAAACACGGCATGCTGTGGACGGATCTGGCGCCGATGAACAACACCTACGCGCTGCTGACCTCCGACGGTTACGCCCGGCAGTCGGGAGCGCGGACGCTGTCGGACTACGCCCGCATGGTGAACACCGATCCCGCGAGCGCCACGACCTGCCTGGGTACCGAATTCAGTGTGCGCCAGGACGGATTCGCGGGCATGGTCCGCAAATACGGCATCGATACGGGCAAGGTGCGCAAGCAGCTCATGCAGGACGCGCTGGTGTTCTCGGCGACCGCCAACGGCACCTGCCACTTCGGCTCGGTGGCCGCCACCGACGGGCGTATCAAGGCGCTGCACCTGCAACTGCTCGACGACGATCTCGGCTTCTTCCCGAAATACAATGCGGCACTGGTGATGCGGAAGTCCTTCGCCGACGCGCACCCGCAGGTCGCCCAGATTCTCGCGCCGATCTCCCGGCTGCTCACCAACGACACCGCCATCGACCTGAACCGTCAGGTGGACGTGGACGGCCGCGAACCCGCGACGGTGGCACGCGACTGGCTCGTCGCGCACGGATTCGTCACGGCGCAATAGGAATTCGGCCTCAGGCCACGGCGGTGCGCACGGCCAGCCAGCCACCCGCGGGGTCGGCATAGCCGTGGTACATCAGCGGAATGCGTTGATCCACACCGAAATACCGGTACACGGCGAGCATCGCCCGCCGCACGGCCGCCTCCTCGAAGTCATCGATGCGCCGCTGGCCGATCGGGTGCTCCGGCAGCAGCGCCAGCCGGATCATCTCGGCCCGATCGCCGGTGTCCAGACCCTGTGGGCCGTCACCGATGTAGTGGATGTAGTGGTCGTGGAAGATGGTGCGCAGTCCCGCCTGATCGGGCTCCTCCGTGCCGACGACCATGCGGGCCCGCACGCCGGGCAGCGTGCGCGACTCCAGCGTGCCGATGAGTTCCGGGTCTCGGCGCGGGGTCTCGCCGACGGGCGCCTGCTCCAGCAGATGCAACATGTTCGCACCCCGCACTCCGGGCTCGGGGACGAGGAACAGGCTCACCACGGGCCCGGGATAGCACGAGGCGGTCAGGCAGATCCTGGCGTGCAACGGCTCGGACATGCGGTCTCCTCGGGAATGCGGACCGACCGATATGGGCACAAGTATAGAAGCCCACGGGCGGCCGCACACCCGGTACCGAACGGTTGAAGACGCAGGTTAGGCTGGTGGTCTCGACCTCGAACACCCACGCTCGGTTATCGGAGGCCGGATATGAACATCTCGCGCATGATCGCTGTCCTCGTCGCAACCGCACTCGGCATTACCGGGCCGATCCTGACCGCACCCGCTCACGCCACACCGATTCGCGGCAACCAGTCGTCGATCAGAGCCAACGAGTGCGCCCGCACCGGCGGCCACGTGGTCCGCAAGAGCGGACAGCGGGTCTGCATGCGCAGCCGACGCTACCCGAACAACACTCCGGTCAAGAACTGACCGGAGCGCTCGGCTACGCGTTCAACAACCGCCCGCTGGCCGCGAGCTCCCGCTCGATCGTGGCACGCACCGTCGGCCACTCCTCGTCGAGAATCGAATAGAACGCCGTACTGCGCACCTCCCCGTCCAGCCCGCGCGAATGCGCCCGCCGCACCCCGTCGCTGGTGGCCCCGAGGCGCTCGATCGCCATGCGGGAGCGCAAGTTTCGCACGTCGGCGCGCAGGGCGATACGCCGCACCCGCCAGCCCTCGAAGGCGTGCCGTAACAACAGCAGCTTCGATTCCAGGTTGATGCCCGAGCCGCGCGCGTGCGGCGACAGCCAGGTGTTGCCGATCTCGGCGGCATCCGGAATCGCCAGCAGCGGATCGCCCATGGGCAGGCCGTGCACGATCGGCCAGACCACCGGACCCTGCCAGTAGTCGAATCTGGTGAATCTGGTCGACCCGAGCACGCGATCGTCGGCGGCGCCGACGATCGCGAATGCCAATGCGGTGCCGGCGGTATGGCCGGCCACGGCCTGCGCGACATAGTCGGCGGCCTGTTCCGGCCCCTGCGGCACGGGAGTGAACGCGTACGCGTCACCGTCGCCGGAACTCGCCGCGGCGAGACCCGGAATGTGGTGCGGTGCCAGGGGTTCCAGCCGCACCAGACGGCCGGTGAGAGTAACGGGTGCAGGCACGTTCCCTCGATCTTTCGGGACGGTCTCCGGCTCGCTTCGGGCAGCGGCCTCCCCGGTCACAACGCCCCGGATCGACGAACCAGCCCTGGCGCGCCAGCAGCAGCATCGGACAATGAGATGAACGATAATGGAACACGCCCCGTCGGCGGTGTACGTGCGATGTAAATTCCGCAGCACATCTCGCGTGTCGCCCGGCGGGTCGCAAATCCCGCCCGCCGCAGCGGCATTCGCCCCGCACCGGCCGCTTTCACTCCCGGCAAACTTATGGCATTTGGTGAATGTTTATTCCGGCATATCGGCGCCGACGGCCCTACCCGAACGCGGGTCGAAGCAGCTCCGCACCCGTCCGCGCGAGCCAGGCCTCGAAGGTCAGCAGGCCCGGATGCAGGGCGCGCAATTCGTCGATGCCGACGAGGGGTTCGCTGCCGCCCTCGTTGAGCCGCTCGTAGCCGCGCGCGAAGCGCTCGTTGATGCGGCGCACCTCCTCGATGGGCGTCTGGACGTAGGGCACCTCGCGGCCGAGGGCGGCGCCGATCGCCGCGGCGGCCTCCGGCGGCGTCACCGCGTCGCCGACGAGATCGAGTGTGCGACCGCGGAATCGCTGCGGATCGGCCAGCGCGAGGGCGGCGAAGGCCCCGATATCGGCGAGCGCGACGAACTGCTGCCGCATGTGCGGGGCCACCGGGGTGCGCAGCGCGCCGTCGCGTATGCCGACGATCGCGGAGTGGACGTGCAGGTTCTCCATGAACGAGCTGGGCCGCAGGATGGTCGCGGAGATTCCCGAGGCGGCGATGTACTGCTCAATCGTCCACTTGGCCTCCTGCCCGCTGCCGCGGTCGGCGCCGATCCCGGAGCTGTACACCAGATGGGCCACACCGTATTTCACGGCGGCGTCGGTGATCGTCCGACCGGCCCGCACCTCGTCCTGATCCGGCGCGAGCGGGCCGGGATGCACGCTGTACACGCCGTAGGCGCCGTCGATGGCGCGCGCGAGCACGGCGTCGTCCTCGAGCCCGCCCACCACCAGTTCGGCGCCCGCGGCCGCGAGCGCCCGAGCCTTCTCGCCGTCCGGATTCCGCGTCAGCGCCCGCACCTTCCACCCGTCCGCGAGCAGGCGGGCGGCCACCGCCCCACCCTGCTGCCCGGTGCCGCCGGTGACGAAAACGACCTGGTCCATGCGCCTGTCCTCTTCTCTCCCAAGGCCAAGCGGAGTGATTACCCCGCTTAGCCTTCAAGATACGGAACGAGCGCCCCGTTTTCTAGCAATAATTCTCAACCCCTCGAAGCCCTTGTTGATCGTTGAACTATCTGTAAGGGTTGGGACGCGTAGTTGAAGTGGAAGTGAACCACCCATGAAGTGCCTGCTGTGGATCATCTTGCCGTACAGTTCTTTTCTCTCGTTCGCCACAGGACACCTCTGGCGTTACCGGCGCGACCGCTTTCAGGCCACCGATCCCGACGCAGAAACCGACCGATCGGAACGCTTGGGCGCGATGGCGTTCCGACTAGGGATCGCCCTGGTCCTACTGTCCCGGCTCACCATCGCATTAACGTCGAAACCCGACCCTCCCGGCGCCATCTACACCGCGACCTTCGCCGTCAAGGTGGTCGCGGTGCCGATGACGATTCTCGGTGCGCTCATGCTGTTCGGCCCGTCGCTCGTCGCCGGTGGCCCGCGCGCGACCGTCAGCCCGGTGGACCGGTTCACCCTCCCGATGCTGACCGCGACCGCGCTGTCGAGCGCCGCCGTCGGCTTCGATCCAGACCCCGATGATACCGAGTATCACTCCGCCGCAATGATTTTCGCGTGGTTCCGCTCGCTGATCACGCTCCACCCGCTGCCGGACACGATGGTGCACACGCCGCTGCCGTATCAGATCCGCGCGCTGACCCTCATGCTGCTGCTGGCGATCTGGCCCTACACCCGGCTGGGCGGCACGTTCGTGGGCCCGGTCATCCGCGCACTCGACCGGCGCAGGAACCTCCCCGCGGCGCGGATCGTCCGCCGCATGGGCGACGATGGCGTCGACGACGCTGCTCGGGAAGAGGAAATCACCTCGGCGGCAATGGATTTCAGTCTTACAGCTGGTGCGCGCCCGGGCGGACGATCATGAGTACCACCACGATCAGCCAGAGCAGGTTGTAGATTCCGGCGAGCATGCCCATCGTGCGCAGGCGGCGGCCGTCGTCGGGGGTGCGCAGGGCCTCGCGCTGCATCGGATGGATGACCGTGCCGATGATTCCGGCGGCGATACCGGTCAGGGCGATCGCGAGGGTGATCCAGATTTCGCCCATCCGGCCCTGCACGGCGGCCAGGATCATGCCGACGACGGGCACGATCAGTCCGGCCACGGCGTAGCGGCCGGTGATCCGGTGCAGCGCCGCCGCGACGGCCGGATTGCGTTCGCAGACACCGTCATCGGGCCCCGGCCCGGCGGCCACCGGGGCGTAGCGGGGAAACAGACTGGTGGCGACGGCCGAACCACCGATGAACACGATGGCCGCGACGACATGGATCGAGAGCAGCAGGTGGCGCATGGGCGGCTTCCTCCAACCTTCAGGACGGCTGAAGCCTAACACCCACCTTCAATCAGATTGAAGGTTATGGCCGACCTCACACCTCGGCCTCCGGGCGGTCCCCCGGCGGCCAGGCGGCGAACGCGGCCAGCAGCGCCGCGCCGATCTCGCGCTGAATCGGATCGGCCCCGGGCCCGAACAATCGCTCGTCCACCTCGGCCACCACCGCCTTCGCGGACTCCAGCAACCGCATACCGGCGGGCGTCAGCTCGATCGTCGACGCCGACCCGGCGCGGGCCGTGCGGTCACGCACCAAACCGGCCGCGACCAGGTTCTTCACCGACGTGTGCACGCTCTGCACGCTGGTCCCGGACATCCGTGCCAGCTTGCTGAACGACGCCCCCGGCACCCCGGAGATATGCCCCAGCAACCCCAGCCGACCGACGGTCAGATCCAGCGGCGCCAGCGCCGCCGCGAGCTCGGCCTCGACCCGGCGGGCCACGGTCAGGGCGAGGATCGAGGCGCTGGCGACGGGCGGGTCGGGCCGGATGTCATCGGTGCTCACCCCGCCAGTCTCGCACCGGGACGACCCGATTCCTGGCGTCCCCACAGCCCCGCTCGCCCGGCTATAAACAATAGTTGTGGTTTCCGGCGCAGAGAATTCGACCGAACTGGTCGCGATCGGTCAGGCGGCGCGGCGTTTCGGGCTGACCGTGCCGACGCTGCGGTACTGGGAGGAGCGCGGGCTGATCCGGGCCAGCGCCCGCCGCGGCGGCGTGCGGCACTACGACCCCGAACAGATGTATCGCATTGCGCTGATCCAACTCTGGCAGGAGCTGGGGCAGATCAGCCTCGACGACATCGCCCGCATGCTGACCGATCGGACCGGGGCGTGGCGCGACATCATCGCCGACCGCATCCACGCCATCGAGGAACAGCAGCGCCGATTGGCCGAGGGCAAGGCTCATTTGCAGCATCTGCTGGTGTGCCCCAGCCCGGAACCGGCCGGAGCGTGCGCGTTCATGCGGGAAGTCATCGCCCTGCGCATGACCGGCAGCAAGGTGGTGCCGCGCGACCTGGACCCGAGGTAGTCCGCGGTCGACGGTAGACTTCTCCACTCGTGAGTCTCACCCTCGGAATCGTCGGCCTGCCCAATGTCGGAAAGTCGACGCTTTTCAATGCGCTGACCAAGAACGACGTGCTCGCGGCGAACTACCCGTTCGCCACCATCGAGCCGAACGTCGGTGTGGTGCCGCTGCCGGATCCGAGGCTGGAGCGGCTCGCCGAGATCTTCTCCTCCGAGCGCATCGTGCCCGCCACGGTGTCGTTCGTCGATATCGCGGGCATCGTGAAGGGCGCGTCCGAGGGCGCGGGCCTGGGCAACAAGTTCCTGGCCAATATCCGTGAGGCCGACGCCATCTGCCAGGTGGTCCGCGTCTTCGCCGACGACGACGTGGTCCATGTCGACGGTCGCGTCGACCCGCTGGCCGACATCGAGGTCATCGAGACCGAGCTGATCCTGGCCGACCTGCAGACCCTGGAGAAGGCCGTCCCCCGCCTGGAGAAGGAGGCCCGGGTCAAGAAGGACCGCAAGCCCGCCTTCGACGCGGCCAAGGCGGCCCAGGACACCCTGAACGAGGGCAACACCCTGTTCTCGGTCCGCGACCGGCTCGACACCGACCTGCTGCGGGAGCTGTCGCTGCTCACCATCAAGCCGTTCCTGTACGTGTTCAACGCCGACGAGTCCGTCCTGACCGACGAGGCCCGCGTCGCCGAACTGAAAGCCGCTGTCGCCCCGGCGGATTCGGTCTTCCTCGACGCCAAGGTGGAGGCCGAACTGCTGGAGCTGGACGCCGAGTCCGCCGCCGAACTCCTGGAATCCATCGGCCAGTCCGAACCCGGCCTGCACGCCCTGGCCCGCGCCGGCTTCCACACCCTCGGCCTGCAGACCTATCTCACGGCAGGCCCCAAGGAATCCCGCGCCTGGACCATCCACCAGGGCGACACCGCCCCCAAGGCCGCGGGCGTCATCCACACCGACTTCGAACGCGGCTTCATCAAGGCGGAGGTCGTCGCCTTCGACGACTTGATCGCGGCGGGATCGATGGCGGCCGCCAAGTCGGCGGGAAAGGTGCGGATGGAGGGGAAGGACTACGTCATGCACGACGGCGACGTGGTCGAATTCCGTTTCAACGTCTGAACTTCCGCGCACGGCCGGTATGGTCGGGTTCATGTCGACGACGTCCGACTCCTTTCCCCGCCGGAGCGCTCGCACCCAGCGGTTCACGCTCGGTGCGCCGCGTGCCTTCACCGTGGCGCCCGACGGCGCGCGCGTCGCGTTCCTGCGCTCCACGTCCGGTACGGACACGGCGAGTTCGCTGTGGGTCCTCGATGTGGCGCGGGGCGAGGAGCGGGTGGCGGCCGACCCGCGGGTGCTGCTGAACGGCGCGGCCGAAGACCTTCCGCCCGAAGAGCTTGCGCGCCGGGAACGCAGCCGCGAGGGTGGCGGCGGCATCGTCGGCTACGGCACCGACGACGCCGTGGAGTTGGCGGCTTTCGCATTGTCGGGCCGGTTGTTCGTGGCCGGGCTGCGGGACGGCGAGACACGCGAACTTCCTACCGCCGGACCGGCGATCGACCCGCGCCCTTCCCCCGACGGCCGCCACGTCGCCTATGTCGCGCACGGCGCGCTGCGGGTCGTGAGCGCCGAGGGCAAGGACGAGCGGGCGCTCGCCGAACCGGAGTCGGCCGAAATCACCTATGGGCTGGCCGAGTTCATCGCGGCCGAGGAAATGGGCCGCTCCCGGGGTTTCTGGTGGTCGCCGGACTCGCAGCGGCTGCTGGTCGCGTGCGTGGACAATGCGCCGGTACGGCGCTGGTGGATCTCCGATCCGGCTCGGCCCGAACGTGATCCACAGCGCGTCGCCTATCCGGCGGCGGGCACCGACAATGCGGACGTGCGGCTGTTCGTGATCGGCCTGGACGGGGTACGCACGGAGGTCGTCTGGGACCGGGTGCGCTATCCGTATGTGGCGCATGTGCATTGGTCGCAAGCCGGTGCTCCGCTGCTGCTCGTCCAGGCGCGCGATCAGCGCAGTCAGCTGTCCCTGGCGGTGTCCCCGCAGACCGGCTCGACCCGGGTCGTGCACGCCGACGAGGACCCGGTGTGGCTCGATCTGTTCCCCGGCACGCCCTGTTGGAGCCGGTCCGGACGGCTCGTCCGGATCGCCGACGAGGGTGACGCACGGGTCCTCGTGGTCGGTGAACGCGCCCTGACGGGCCCGCGGCTGCACGTGCGCGCCGTGCTCGACGCCGGGCACGACGACGTGCTGATCACCGCGTCGGCCGGTGTCGAGGCCGCCGCCCCCGAGACCGGCGAGGTGCACGTCTATCGCGTCGATGAGCTTGGCCTGGAGCGTATTTCGCGCGAGCCGGGCGTGCACACGGCGGTGCGCGCCGGGGGCGTCACCGTGCTGGTGTCCACCACGCTCGAGCGGCCGGGCGCCGAGGTGCGGGTGCTTCGCGATGGAACGCGGGTGGCGACGATCGCCTCGTATGCGGAAGATCCCGGCCTGTCCCCGAGGGTGACCCTCACCGAGGCGGGCGCCCGCCGCATCCCGTGCGCCGTCCTACTCCCCCGCGATCACGACGGTAAGACCCCGTTGCCCGTCCTCATGGATCCCTACGGCGGCCCGCACGGCCAGCGGGTGTTCGCCGCGCACAATCCGCACCTGATCTCGCAGTGGTTCGCCGACCAGGGTTTCGCGGTCGTGGTCGCCGACGGCCGCGGCACCCCGGGGCGCTCCCCCGCCTGGGAGAAAGCCATCCGCGACGACCTCGCCGCGGTCGTCCTCGAGGATCAGGTGCACGCGATACACGCACTCGCCGAGGACTTTCCGCTCGACCTGGACCGGGTCGCCATCCGCGGCTGGTCCTTCGGCGGATATCTGGCGGCGCTCGCCGTGCTGCGCCGCCCGGACGTCTTCCACGCGGCCGTGGTGGGCGCCCCGGTCACCGATCTGCGCCTGTACGACACCCATTACCAGGAGCGGTATCTCGGCCACCCCGACGAGCGGCCGGAAATCTATCGGCGCAACTCGCTGATCGACGACGCGGGCCTGGTCGACGCCGCCGACCCACACCGACCGATGATGATCATCCACGGCTTCGCGGACGACAATGTGGTGGTCGCCCACTCCCTGCGACTGTCCTCGGCGCTACTGGCCGCCGGTCGCCCACACGAGGTGCTGCCGCTGTCCGGCATCACCCACATGACCCCGCAGGAGTCGGTCGCCGAAAACCTCCTCCACCTCCAATTGGACTTCCTGCGGCGCTCGCTCGGATAACGGCCGGTGCCTCCGACTCACGTGTCGGTCAGGTGTGCGAGCGCGCTGATGACACGGTCCGCGATATCCGGCGGCCACGGGAAAGAGGGGGCAACCGCTCGCTGGTGGGCGAGTCCGTGCAGTCCGAGCCACAGCGCGACCGCATCGGCCGCGGGGTCGGTGCTGTCGGCGTCACCGGCGGCGACACAGTCCTCGAGGGCCGTGACGAACAGCCGCATGGTCGTCTGACCGAGGGCGGCCATGTCGCTCTTGGTGACGGAGGTTTCGTTCAGTTCGGGCAGCCACACTCCGCCGAACATGGTGCGGTAGCGCGCCGGTCGGGCGCGGGCGAAATCCAGATAGCCGTGGCACAAGGCCAACAGTCGGCTCCGCGGCGCCTCGTCCGCGGCGCGTAGCGCGGCGCACAACTGGTCGTCCAACTCGGTGAAGGCGTTCTGCACCACGGCCAGCATGATGGCGGGCTGGTCGGGGAAGTGGCGGTAGATCGACGGTGCGGCGATCCCGGCGCGGCGGGCGACGGAGCGCAGGGTGATGGCACTGTCCTCACCGGTTTCGTCGAGCAGGGCGACGGCCGCCGCCACGATCTCGTCGCGCAGTCGAGCACCCTCCCCCCGGGGGTTGCGCGCGCGGACATGGGTCGCGGGCTCATTGGTTCCCATGGCGTTACCTTACATCGCAAAACTTACATGTGTAACCTCTTGCGCCGAGTGAGCTTACAGCCGTAGCCTTACATCCGTTATCTCAAGCGCCTCGAGCCGGAGCCCTCATGAAAAACAGCGCCCTCACCACCACCGTTACCGAAATCGTTCTGCCGGACAAGGTCGAGCCCGACGGCCTTCGGGTCACCACCCGCGACCTCCCGGCGCCCGCCGCGGGCCAGGTCGTGCTGAGCATGGAGGCGACGGGCGTCTCGTTCGCCGAGCAGCAGATGCGCCGCGGCAAGTACTTCGACCAGCCGCCGTTCCCGTTCGTCCCCGGTTACGACGTGGTCGGCACCGTGATCGCGACCGGCCCCGGCGTGGACGCCGCGCTGATCGGCCATCGGTTCGCCGCGATCACCAAGGTCGGCGCCTGGGCCAGCGCCCTGCTGCTCGATGCCGCCGATCTGGTGGCCGTACCCGACGGCGTGACCCCGGCCGCCGCCGAGACCGTGGTGGTGAACGGCCTCACGGCCTGGCAGCTGCTGCACGGGAAGGCCCGGGTGCGCTCCGGCGGGACGATCGTGGTGCTGGGCGCCAACGGCGGCGTCGGCTCCACGCTCGTGCAGCTGGCCCGCCACAGCGGGATCACGGTGATCGGCACCGCCGCCCCGCGACACCACGCGGCCCTGCGCGCACAGGGCGTGACCCCGGTCGACTATCGCGATCCCGAAATGTACCGCAAGATAAGGCAATTCGCGCCCGACGGGGTGGACGCGGTGTTCGACCACGTCGGCGGCGCCGCCATAGTCGAGTCGTGGCGGCTGCTGCGGCGGGGCGGAACGCTGGTCTCCTACGGCAGTGCGGCAACGAAAGACGTGGACGGCAATGCGAAACTGCCTGTGCTGAAGCTGTTTCCGCGGCTGATGCTGTGGAATTACCTGCCCAACGGCAAGAGTGCGCAGTTCTACAACCTCTGGGGCGGGCAGCGTCGCCTCGACACCTTCCGCCGCCGGCTGCGCGAGGACCTCACCCAGGTGCTGCGGCTGCTGGCCGACGGCGTGCTGACCCCGCGGATCGCCGCGGAATTCCCACTCTCCGAGGCGAGTTCGGCACTGGCACTGGCGGAATCGCGCACTGTCGCAGGAAAGGTCGTCATCGTGCCGGACGCGCCCCGGTCATGAATCCACCTCGCTATCCACACCCGTATCTCGGAGACGTCATGACCACCGCACTCGCCCCCGTGTTCGCCCCGCCCGCCGTCACCCGCGGCGGTGATGTCGACAGCCGGGCCACCTATATCAGCTTCGGACTCGCCTACCTCCTCGGGCACGGTGCCGCCGCGCTGTCCCGAGGCGACGGCCCGCTGGTCGGCCTGCCCGGGTGGCTACCGGTGACCCTGCTCGGCATCGGGTTCGCCATCGGCACCGTGTGCGCCACCGTCGCCGCCCTGCGCGCCCAGCGCGGCGCCGGGAGATCGGATGTCCTCAGCGGACGACTCCTCGGCCTGTCCTGGGCCGTGGGCTTCACCGCCCTGTTCCTGGCCATCACCGGACTCTCGTCCACGCTGGCCGCGCCCGGCCTGCAAGCCGTACTCTGGCCTGCCGGTTCCGGTCTCGTCGTCGGCCTGATATATCTCGCCGAAGGCGCCGCGCGCCGCAATGTCCTGCACTACGCCGTCGGCATCTGGCTCGCGCTGATCTCCACCGTCGCACTCTTTTTCGGCACACCCGCCTTCTTCGGAATTCTCGCCATCGCCGGTGGCGGCGGATACGCGGTTGCCACCGTCCTCGAATTCCGCCGCCACCGCATCCGCTGACCGCGCGGCTATCAGGGCCTCGAGAAGTGGTCGTGGGTCGGCGCCCGCGGGCAGGTCGGATACCTGCCCGTCGCCGACCTCCACGACCCGCCACACGCCGTCGACGCGGAGGGCGATATCGGTGGTGACGAAACGGGAGCCCGGCCCGAGGGCGCGAACCCTTTCCGGCAGTCCACTCAGATCCGGCCGCACGTGTTTATCGGGTGTGTCCGGATGCGGGCCGATCAACACCGGCCGACCGTCCACCCACCAGATGCGAGCCTCCCCGATCGGTTCGAAGGATTCGAAATTCCGCAGCACGATCCCACCCGCCAGCCACTCCTGCTGCAACTCGACGAAACGGGACACGATCCGATGCAAGGCCGCGATATCCGCGAGGTCGGGAACGAAACACGCCTCTTCCCAGTCGTGCTTGCGAGACTTGACGTAGTCCTTCACGATTCCCGGGCCCCCGCCCAGCGCGGCGGCCGACGCCGCCAGCTCCGAAATGCCGGGAACCACACCGGGTTCGGCGGCCAGCCATGCGCTGGCCGGGGTGAGGGCGGCGAAATGCGAATACCAGCCGGGCAATTCGTGTGCGAGCCGATAGGACGCCGCCGATGTCGACAAACGACACCGGCGCGCGGCGGCCGCCGCCTCGAAATCGACGTACCGCTCCGAGGGGATCATCCAACCCCGATACCAGGCAGCCCCCAGCCCGTCGGGAACCATGCGCACGGCAGCCTCGGCATCACCGGCCAGCAACGCATCATGGTCGACGAGCGCGACCGTGGACCCGAGTTCCCTCGCCGAATCCGCCTCGGCCGCGAAATGCGGGTCGACCCGCCGCGGACGCAGCGGATCACACGGATAGAGAATCGCCGCGGTCACGAGCGCCGCAGTGTCGCGGTGGCGATCTCGAGGAAGTCGCGCACCGGCTTCTCGTGCCGGTCGGCGGCGACGGCGAGGCAGGTCTCGACCACCGGAGCGTCGGTGACGGGGAGGTAGACGAGGTCGGGGCGGGAATAGGACCGCACCACGCTCAGCGGGACCAGGACGATGCCGTGCCCGGAGGCGATGAGCTCGAACTTCTCCTCCAGCGACGACCTCCGCCGCAGCGAGTTCTCGAGAAATTGCTCGTCGTCGAGATCGGCGCGGCTGAGCCGCCGCCGGGACGCCAGCGGGTGTGACGCGGGCAGGCAGGCGACCTTGGGCTCGTGGCCGATGGGGATGATACGCAACCCGGATTCGTCGAACGACCTTCGCAGATAACCGATCTGGGCTCGACCGTCGCGCAGCGGCGCGTCCCGCTCCCACCACTGCGCGGGAACGAGGTCGGTCTCGACGTCCGGATGACGCGCGGTGAACGCCCGAACCGCCTCCGACACATGCAATCCGGGCGAGAAGGCGATCACGAGCCGCTGGACGCCGCGATCGACATCGTGCACGCGCCGCACCACCGCGTCGACGCCCGCGAGGATGCCCTGCGCCTCCGCGTAGAGCTGCCTGCCCGCGTCGGTCAGCTCCACGCTGCGGGTGGTCCGCACGAACAGGGTGCAGTCCAGTTCCTGTTCGAAGGCCCTGATCTGACGGCTGAGCACCGGCTGGGCGATATAGAGCTGCTCCGCCGCCCGGCCGAAGTGCCGCCGCTCGGCCACCGTGACGAAGTAGCGGAGCTTGCGCAGATCCAGATCCATGCCCTCAGGGTATCAATTGGCGCAGAGGGTATTGGACGCCGCGAGCGGCGGCCCCGAGACTCGAAGCATGATCGTCATCACCACCCCCACCGGCAATATCGGTGGCCGACTGCTACACCTCCTGCTCGACGAAAGCCCCACTCGCGGTGAGGAATTGCGCGTCATCGTGCGCGATCCGGGGAGGCTTCCCGAGACGGTCCGGGCCCGCGTCGACGTCGTCGTCGGCTCGCACGGCGACGCCGACGTCGTGGACCGGGCCTTCGCGGGCGCGGACGCGGTCTTCTGGCTGGCCCCGCCGGACCCGCGCGCATCGAGCCTGGAGGCGCAATACTCCGAGTTCACCCGCGCTGCCGCAAAAGCATTCGTCACGCACGGGGTCGGGCATGTCGTCGGCGTCTCGGCGATCGGCCGCGGCACTCCCGTCGCCGACCGCGCCGGGCATGTGACCGCCTCGCTGGCCATGGACGACCTCATCGCGAGCACGGGCGTCGCCTATCGGGCGCTGGCGTGCGCGACCTTTATGGATAACATTCTGTGGCAAGTGGATCCGATCCGCGGCGACGGCGTCTTCACCGATACCTCGATCGCCGACCGCAAGGGACCACTGGTCGCCACCCGCGACATCGCCGCTGCCGCAGCCGATCTGCTGCTCGATCGCTCGTGGACGGGGACGGGCGAGGTGCCGGTCCTCGGCCCGGAGGACCTGTCGCCCAACGATATGGCGCACATCATGTCCGAGGTGCTGGGCCGCCCGATCCGCCACCGGCAGCAGTCGCTCGACGACCTCCGCGCCGCCCTCACCGCGCGCGGGGCCGCGGACACGATCGTGTCGGGTTACGTCGACATGATGCGCGCCAAGAACAATGGCCTCGACGACGGCGTGCAACGCACCGACCGGACCGCGAGCCCGACGAGTTTCCGCGCGTGGTGCGAGCAGGTCCTCGCGCCGGCGGTCCGGGCATGAGCGAGAAGACCGCCCTCATCGTCGGGGCGGCCCGCAACCTCGGGCTCGGCATCGCCACCGAGTACGCGCGCCGCGGCTGGAATGTCGTCGGAACCGTCCGCGGCGCCGGGCGCACCGGCCTGCACGACCTGGCCGACATGTCCGGGGGCCGAGTCACCGTCGAGTCGCTGGAGATGACCGAGCCCGAGCAGATCGCGGCGCTGCGTGAGCGACTCGCCGAGCACACCCTCGACCTGCTGTTCGTCAATGCCGCCATCGCGAGGGGCGATATTCCGATCGGCGATGTTCCGACGGAAATGTTCACCGAGGTCATGGTGACGAATGCGCTCAGCCCGATGCGCGTGGTCGAGTCGTTCCGCAGCTCGGTCACGCCGAGCGGGACGATCGCCGTCATGTCCTCGCGCCAGGGCAGCCTCGGCATGAATACCAAAGGGGGCCAGGATGTCTACCGCGCCAGTAAATCCGCCCTGAATCAGCTGATGCGCTGCTACGCCGCCCGCTACGCCGACGCCGCGCACACCCTGCTGCTCATCTGCCCCGGCCATGTCCGCACCGGACTCGGCGGACCGAACGCACCGCTGACGGTCGAGCAGTCCGTCCCCGGCGTCGTGGACACGATCGAACGCCACAGCGGCGAGCCGGGTTTGCAATACCTCAACTATCAGAACGACCCCGTGCCCTGGTAACCGCACGGCTCATAGGATGCCCGAACGCCCGCTCGACAATACGAGCGGGCGTTCGGCAACGGCGGGCCGGTACTAGGCCGACTGCGACAGCGACTGCAATATCTTCAGAAGAAACATGAATGTCGACGAACCGGATTGCATGCCCCACACATCTTTCATAATTGCATCGCCATTACGCGATGAGCGTTTCGAATCGCTCCTGCGATTCCAGATGAAATGCTAGATCACCAGTATGAACCACACCATAGTCACAGTTGAATGTGATATAGATCACGATTAGCGCGGCTTTGGGCGCCTCTTTGCCCAGGTAGACCAATCATTGGACAACGCGTCAAACGCCGAATTAAATCCACGATTATATCCAGAATTTACAAAATCAGCGGCCGCCAGTCGCCGCAGCGATGCATCCAGTTCCCGCCAGAGCTCTCCCACCCGCCCCCGACCACCCGGCGCTTTCGGATAACGCATCAGCACATCCACCACGACGGGGCTGGCCAACCCCGCTGCCTTCCCGATGTATTCGCCGCCAACCCTGGAGTCCCCACCAGCATCCAGCTCCAGCGCCCGTGCCGCATAGGCGGCCGACATGAGAATGTGCCCACCCTGAGTAGCCTTCGCCAACGGATGCAAATACGCCGCCGCCCCCGCATGACCAGCCGCCCGCGCCGCCGCCCCCGCAGCCAGGCAGCCCACCCCTTCGGCCGCCCGAGCAGCCCTGTGCGCATCCAGAGCAGTCACCCGAATCGCCTTACCCCGCTTCCCTCCCCCAGCAAACTTCCGCGCCTCCTCGAGCACAACCCGAGCCCGCAGATCACCAGGACAGTCCCGCTCGAAGATCACCAGAACAGGCTCCGCACAAGCCAGCGCATAATCCGCTACCTCCCGCAACTCATCCATGCTCAATCCAATTTCCGAACGCCCGTCAGCCATAGTCATCGCATCGACAGTATCGTTGAACCCTTGTGCGAAAGTCTTCGCCGATCTTCGACGGAAAAGTCGGGCGAAACCTTCAAAACGACTGCGGCGGCAAGCCCCACCCGGAGATCGGGTGGGGCTGTTCGCGAAATGGTTAGCCGCCCAATACCTTCAGTAGGGCGGTGCCTAGTGGGGTGCCCAGGCCGGTGCAGGCGTCCCAGCCGGGGCCTGCGGAGAATGCGCCGTTGTTGCCCTGGGTGATGTCGTTGAAGCCGGGGGCCGGTTGGCCTTGGGTGACGCCCTTGTAGATCGCGGTTTGGATGAGGCCCTGTTTGTGGCCCAGGTCCTGGGAGAGGCGGCAGATCAGGCCCGCCCAGAGGGGGGCGGAGGCGCTGGTGCCGCCTACTACCTGGGAGCTGCCCTGGACGAAGATCTGGTAGCCGGTCTGGGGGTCGGCGTCGGCGGCGACGTCGGGGACGCCGCGGCCGGAGCCGGGGACGCCGACACTGGCCTGCCAGGACGGGACGGGGTAGAGGGTGCTGACGCCGCCGCCGGTGGCCGAGCTCGGGCCGTCGTTCCACACAGTCTCCGACTGAATCGCGCCGCTCGAGTCGAGATACAGGGTGGTGCCGCCGACGCCGAGCACATACGGGCTCGCGGCCGGGTAGTCGACGTGGTTGGCGCCGTCGGTCTCGCCGTCGCTGCTGCCGCCGTCGCCCGCCGCGACCGACACGGTGACGCCGAGCGCGGCGCCGTCGCTGAAGGCGGAGTCCATCGACTGCCGACCCTGCGGTGACCACGTCTCCTCCGGCCCGCCCCAGCTGATGCTCACCACGGTCGGGGTGGGGGTGGCATGCACCGCCTGGCTGATGGCGTCGATGAAACCCTGCTCGCTGTTGGGTGCGAAATAGACCAGCTGCGTCGCGTGGTTCGCCATCGAGCCCAGCACCTCGATATCCAGGGTGGTTTCGATGGTGGCGCCGTCGGACCCCGGATTGTTCTGGGCGCCATCGACACTCACCGCGCTGACGCTCGGCGCGTCGATTCCGGCGCTGCTGAAGAAGCTGCTCAGATCGTCGGGGGAGAATCCGCCGCCGAATTCGAGAATTGCCGCCGTCTGACCGGAGCCGTCGCCGGTCGGGAAGGAGTATGCGGTCACCAATTGCGTCGGCACATAGGACGCGGCCGGGGTGACCGCGGTCTGCACATGCGGCCGGGCCACCGGCCGGGTATCCAGGCCGAGCACACCGACGACGACACCACCCAGTGCGGCGGGCAGATGAACGTCTCCGACATGAACGTGGAATTCGACATCGTTCCCGGTGACCGGATCGGCGGCGCGCATCGCGCGTAATTCGGTGTGGAAAAGCTCCTGCGCCACCGATGCCGACACCTGCGCCTGCACCCGCCGCGACGGAATATGCTGGCCGACGATCTGCGCACCCGCGGCCGTGAGCGTGGCGGTGACCAGTTCGATGTCGGCGGGGTCGGCGCCGTAGCGGGTGAGGAAATCGGCGGGGGGCACGGTGTCCTCGCCGGAGACGAAGCGCTCCGGCAACGGCTCGTGCCGCCGCAGAACCAGGGTCAATCCAATGGTCTCGGTCGGACTCATCGGACCGATGTCCGTGCCACCGGCGACCTGGGGTAGCGAGCTGCCGGGTAACAGAACGTGCGTGGAATCCGTCATGGCATTCTTCTTTCCGAAGATTTCGAGATCTTACTGGAACAGGTTGTCGTACAACAGAATTCATCGAGGTGGGGATTTCCAGCGGCCTCATCTAGATCCTAGGGCCGGTCTCGTTCCGAGTGGAGATATGACAAGTACCAGCACCGCACCGAATAGATTACGGTCGGTTTCCCGGCCCCGGCGCTCGATCCCGTACCGCATCCACCCGGTTCCAGGACGGACATCGCTCGATACGGCCGATATTCGACCCGGACAAGCGCGAACGCCTCGAATTCCGGCCCAACGTACAGTTTTTCGACTCCTCCGGCCGAAACAGTCTGCAACGTAGCCATCATCGGTACGCCGGTGCCGCCGATATGACGGAAACGCGTCCCGCCGCGCTCGGCGAGCAGGATCTCCGACAGGCTGTCGAAATATCAAGAGTAGGTAGCGATTCGATCCGATTATGTCGGTAACTTCCTGCGGCACAGTTTTGTACGCGCACGCCCGCGCACTCGGCCACGATGCGCGCGACCGGGCACTCCCGGCGTCGGGAGTACGGTAGAGTGCCGGGTGCTCACGCCGACACGGCAAGCGCCACGAATCCAGACACGCCGATCGCCGTCACACGCCCACGAAATACGCTGGTGCACAGCATGACTCGAAACTCCGGCCGCACCCGCCGGAGCCGCGATAAGATCTCCGAAATGCGGCCGCATACGTGTGAGGGGACCGACGTGGGCAACGAGAACCGACCGGACGGTGCGGCGGCCTCGCTGACGGACGCGCTGGCCGCACTGCGCCGCGAGTTGGCGACAGCCGCAGGGGCGGAACAGCATTCGGTGGCAAATCGGCGCACCGCCCCCGAGACGGTCGAGGTCACACTACAACTCCTGATCACCCCCGGCGAGGACGCGCCGGGCTTCTGGGTGGCCGGTCCCGAGATCTCGGCCGCCGCCGGAATCACCGCGCACACAGTGAAACTCACCCTCGCGCCCACACACCCGGCGGCCGCCCCGCAGCCGCCCGCGGCACCCGCGCAACCCGCCCCGGCGGAACCCACCGAACCCCCGGCCGACCCGGCGCCCACGGACCGGCGCGCGGAGGTCATCGCCCTGTACGAGCGCGTGGTCGCCGACCGGGAGCGCGTGCTCGGCCCGCTGCACCGCGACACGCTGATCTCCGCGGCCAACCTGGCCCGCGCCTACCGGGACGCCGGACGGGTCACCGAGGCCATCGATCTCTACGAGCGCGTGCTCACCGACAGCGAGAACACCTTCGGCCCTTACGATCTCGACACCCTGGTCTTCCGGGGCAATCTCGCCCGCGCCTACCGCGAGGCCGACCGGTTGTCCGAGGCCATCGACCTGTACGAGCGCACCGTCGCCGACAGCGAGCAGGCGTTCGGCGCCGACCACCGCAATACCCTCAACGCCCGCCACAATTTGGCGCTGGCCTACCGCGAGGCGGATCGGCTGGACGAGGCCATCGCCCTGTACCGGCGCACCCTCGCCGACAGCGAACGGGTGCTGGGCCCGGAGGATTCGAGCACGCTCATCACCTGCGACTGCCTGGCCGCCGCGCTCCGCAGCGCCGACCTCGTCGACGAGGCCACCACGCTGGACGAGCGGATCCTGAGCGTCCGCGACCGAATACTGGGCGCCGAACATCCCGACACCCTCGACTCGCTGGGCAGCCTCGCCGACGACCGCATGGCCGCGGGCCGGATCGCGGAGGCCGTCGAGATGTACGAACGCGCCCTGCACACCGCCGAAGAGCACCTCGGCCCCGACCATCCGACCACCATGCGCGCCCGCAGCAATGCCGCCTACGCCTACGGGCGGGTCGGCCGCGCGGCCGAGGCCGTGCAGCTGTACACCCGCATCCTCACCGACCGCGAGCGCATGCTCGGCCCCGACCACACCGCCACCGTCACCGCCCGCAGCAACCTGGCCTTCGCCTATTACGAGGCGGGCCATTTCTCCGAGGCCATCGAGGCGTACTCGCGCACGGTCGCCGACCGCGAACGCCTGCTGGGCTCCGACCATCCCGACACCCTGAAGGCCCGCGAACAACTCGCCTTCAGCTACGAGGCCGCGCTGCGCGCCGACCCCACCGGAGCAACCCGGCCACCGCGCGAGTAGACCGCATTCACCGCCCACCCATACCCGACTGCGCGATCCCCCGCACAAAAGCCTTCTGCGCCACCGCATACACGACGAGCATCGGCGCCAGCACGACCATGGCCGCGGCCATGAGGATCGGCCAGTCGGTGTGGTACTGGCCCTGCAACCGCACCAAACCCAGTGTGACGGTGGCTATCTCGTTGCGCTGGATCATGATCAGGGGCCACAGGAAGTCGTTCCACACGGTGATCCAGGTGAGGACGGCCAGCACCAGGACCGCCGGGCGGGCGTGCGGCAGCAGCACTCGCCAGTACACCTGCCAGGTGGTGCAGCCGTCGAGAATGGCCGCCTCCTCCAGTTCCGCCGGGAGCGTGCGGAAGAACTGGCGCATCAGATAGGTGCCGAAGGCGGATCCGAACAGGCCGGGGACGATCATCGCCCACGGGGTGTCCACCCAGCCGAAGGCGCGCATGAGGATGAACTGCGGGATCGCCGTCACCGTCAGCGGCACCATGAGGGTGGCCAGATAGGCCAGGAACAGTGCCTCCCGGCCACGGAATCGCAGGCGGGCGAACGCATATCCGGCCAGCGAGCAGAAGAAGACCTGACCGGCGGTGACGCATCCGGCGTAGAGCACGGTATTGAGCAGCATCCGGCCCAGCGGCAGCCGCTCGAACACCGCGCCGTAGTTCGACCACCGCGGCCGCGCGGGCAGCGGATTCGGATCGCTCACCTCGCCTTGGGTTTTCAGCGAGGCCGACAGCGCCCACAGGATCGGCCCCACCGCGCACCAGGCGATCGCGATCAGCGCCAGATACAGCAGCGTGCCGCGCAGCGTGCGCCGCAGCACCGACCGCCGCACCCGGGTACTCACCGATCCTCCGGTTCGCGTCGCGCCAGCCACAGCTGAACGAGGGTGAGCACCAGCAGCATTGCGAACATCACCCAGGCCAGGGCCGCCGCGTAGCCGATCTCGTAGAACCGGAACGCGTTCTGGAACAGCATGATTCCCAGCACGAACGTGCCGGTCTCGGGCCCGCCGTTGCCGTCGGTGAGCGCATACGCCTGGTCGAACGCCTGCACCGAATTGATGATCGTGATGACGAAGACGAACGACAGCGCGCCCCGGATCAGCGGCACCGTGATCGCCCCGAACCGGCGCAGCGGTCCCGCCCCGTCGATCTTCGCCGCCTCGTACAGGTTCTCCGGAATGCCCTGCATGGCCGCGAGCAGCACGACGGTCGCGAACGGCAGGCTCTTCCACACCATGACGATGCTCAGCGCCAGCAGCGCCCAGTCCGGATCGCCCAGCCACGGAACGGGTCCCAGCCCCACCCGGCCCAGCACCAGGTTCACCGCCCCGCCGTCGGTGGTGAACAGGAACCGCCACACCACCGCCATCGCCACCGTCGAGGCGACCAGCGGCAGAAAGGCCAGCGTCCGAAACACCCCGATCCCCCGCAGTTTTCGATTCAGCGCCGCCGCCACCGCCAGGCTGATAACCACCGTCGGCGCCAGCGTCGCCACCGTGAACACCCCCGTGTTCCGCAGCGCGATGTAGAACAGCGGATCTGCGAACAGCTGCCGATAGTTCCCCCACCCCACCGCCCGCATGGGCCGAAACAAATCCCAGGAGTGAAAACTCAAATACAGCGAAAACCCCAGCGGAAACAGCAGGAACACCAGCACCGCAAGCACATTCGGCGCGACGAACCCCACCCCCGCCCGCGCCCGCCGCCGCGCCAACCCCGATCTGCGAGCGGGGAACCCGCCAGCGGGACGGGAATTCACGTCCGGGCCTTCAGCAGGGCGTCGATGTCGGGGGCGGCGGCGGCCAGAGAGGTTGCGGGGGCGGCGCCGCGGAGGACTCGATTGCAGGTGCGCGACAGCAGGGAGTCGACCTTGCCCCAGGCGGGGGTGATGGCCAGTTGGCGGGAGTGGTCGGGACCCTCGGTGAAGACGGTGAGGTTGTGGATATCACGGTGGGCGGCGGCGAAACCCGGGGAGGTCATGGCGGAGCGGAGGACGGGGACGAACAGGCCGGATTCGGCGATGATGGCCTGACCTATCGGGCCGGTCGCGAATTTCACGAATTCCCAGGCCCGTTCGCGGCGGGGGCTGGCCGCCGCGATGGCCAGGCCGGTGCAGCCCACGTCGGTGACCGCGGCGGGGCCGCCGTGCGGGCCGATCGGGAGCACGGTGACGTCGAATTCCAGGTCCCGCCCGGCGAATTCGGAATACAGCCAGTGGCCGCCCAGCAGCATGGCGGCGCGGCCGCGGGCGAACAGATCGTAGGCCGACACCGATTGCCGGGCATCGGTGCTCGGCGCAACCCCGTGCCGCACCGCGAGATCGGCGTAGAACTGCATTCCGGCAATGAAACGCGGATCGCCGATCTCGGTGCGGGTGGGCGCGAGCGGTGGGCTGAACCAGTCCGCGCCGTTGTTCATGCCGAAGCAGGCCGCGGAATAGTAGGGCACCCAGCCGTCTACGAATCCCCACCGGCGCACCCGGCCGTCGCCGTCACGGTGGGTCAGCTCTCGGGCGGCGGCCAGGAATTCCGCGTAGGTCCAGGGCGCGCCCCACGTCGTGGGCGGGCGAATCCCGGCCTGTTCGAACAGCTTCCGGTTGTAGTACAGGAACACGCCCGACCACTGCTCGGGCAGCGCGTACTGCCCGCCGCCGTAACCGAATGTCTCATAGAGCGTCGAATATCCGTCGGCCCGCAGCGCCGCTCCCCCATCCGGCTCCCGCTCCAGCAGCGTCCGCAGATCCAGCAGCACGCCCCGCTCGGCGAGCCCGGCGTACAGCAGCTCCCACGCCATCAGCACATCCGGGCAACGCCCGCCCGCACAGTAGGTGAGCATCTGCTGCAACGGATCCGGCCCCGACATAATCGTCCGAATCCTGATATCCGGCCTCCGCCTACCGAATTCGTCGACAATCCGCAGCCGCGCCCGCGCCTCCTCCGGCCGCGCCTGAAAAAAGAAGGTCACCGCATCGTCCTCCGCGCCACCGCAACCACCGGCCAGGACCGGCGCGGCCAGCAGCGCACCGCAGACGGTCCGGCGGGACACAGGCGACACAACCCTCCTTCCACTCCAGGCCCTCTCGACACCCCCTCCGCGCCAGCACCGCAGCTTACGCACGATCCCCATGCGATCGGGCCAGACACGCGGTCGGGTCGTGGCGGCCGTCCGTTCCGCCCGTTCTCGCTATATGAGAATCTGAAATGCACTATGTGGGACGCGCATGCGAGGATGATCTCGGTCGGACTTTGCCAACTCGGACGCGTCCGGACCGTGGTTCGGTTACGTTGTGTCCGATTCCGCAAGACCTTGTTAGACCGCACGGGAGAGTAGCTCGCATGGCGACCATCGAATACCTCCGAACAGACCCCGACCTACCTCCCGTGGGAGTCGTGGACCGTTCTCCGATCAGTCCCGCGAAGAAGGGCATCTTCCTCGCCCTCGCCGTCGGCGGCGCGATCGCCTGGGCCGTGCTCGCCGTCGCCCGCGGCGAGAACGTGAACGCGGTGTGGATCGTGCTCGCCGCGGTGTGCACCTACATCGTCGCCTACCAGTTCTACGCCCGGCTGATCGAATGGAAGATCACCAAGCCGCGCGACGAGGTCGCCACTCCGGCCGAGGAACTGGAGAACGGCAAGGACTACATGCCGATGGACCGGCGGGTCCTGTTCGGCCACCACTTCGCCGCCATCGCCGGGGCCGGGCCGCTGGTCGGCCCGGTGCTGGCCGCGCAGATGGGTTATCTGCCGGGCACGCTGTGGATCGTGGTCGGCGTGGTGCTGGCCGGTGCGGTGCAGGACTATCTGGTGCTGTGGGCGTCGGTGAAGCGGCGCGGGCGCAGCCTCGGGCAGATGGCCCGCGACGAGCTCGGCGTGGTCGGCGGCGTCGCGGCGCTGCTCGCGGTACTGGTGATCATGGTGATCCTGCTGGCGGTGCTGGGCATCGTCGTGGTGAACGCGCTGGCGGCCACCAAGGGCGCCGACGGGCGGTTGCACGGCGGCAGCCCGTGGGGCGTGTTCTCCATCGCCATGACCATCCCGCTCGCGGTCCTGATGGGCCTGTATCTGCGGTATGTGCGCCCGGGCAAGGTCGGCGAGATCTCGCTGGTCGGGTTCGTGTTGCTGCTGCTGATCATCGTCTCCGGCCGCTGGGTCGGCGAATCCGGTTGGGGCCGCGACCTGTTCACGCTGTCGGGCACCACCATCTCCTGGCTGCTGATCGTCTACGGCTTCATCGCCTCGGTGCTGCCGGTGTGGTTGCTGCTCGCGCCGCGCGATTATCTGTCGACGTTCATGAAGATCGGCACCATCGTGCTGCTGGCCATCGGCGTGGTGGTCACCCTGCCGGTGCTGAAGGCCCCCGCGGTCTCGCAGTTCGCGGGCAACAGCAACGGGCCCGCGTTCGGCGGCAGCCTGTTCCCGTTCCTGTTCATCACCATCGCCTGCGGCGCGCTGTCGGGCTTCCACGCGCTGGTGTCCTCGGGCACCACACCGAAGCTGCTGCAGAAGCAGGCCCAAGCCCGGATGATCGGCTACGGCGGCATGCTGATGGAGTCGTTCGTCGCGGTCATGGCCATCATCGCGGCGTCCATCCTGGACCAGCACCTGTACTTCGCCATCAACACCGGCGGCCTCACCACCGCCGCGCAGGCGGCCGACAAGGTGAACGCGCTGGGCCTGGGCGGGCAGCCGATCTCCGCGGCCGAATTGAATCGGGCGGCAACCGATGTCGGCGAGTCGGCGGTCTACTCCCGCACCGGCGGCGCGCCGACGCTGGCGATCGGCATGGCCGAGGTGATGCACCGCTTCATCGGCGGGACCGCGCTCAAATCGTTCTGGTACCACTTCGCGATCATGTTCGAGGCGCTGTTCATTCTCACCACGATCGACGCCGGTACCCGGGTCGCGCGGTTCATGCTGTCGGACACCCTCGGCAACCTGGGCGGGCCCGCGCGCCGGTTCAAGGATCCGTCCTGGCGGCCGGGCGCCTGGCTGTGCTCGTTCATCGTGGTCGCGGCGTGGGGTTCGGTGCTGCTGATGGGCGTCACCGACCCGCTGGGCGGCATCTACACGCTGTATCCGCTGTTCGGCATCGCCAACCAGCTGCTGGCCGCGGTCGCGCTGACCGTCGTGCTGGTGATCGTGGTGAAGAAGGGCCTGGTCAAGTGGGCCTGGATACCCGCGCTACCGCTCATCTGGGACCTGCTGGTCACCATGACGGCGTCCTGGCAGAAGATCTTCTCCGCCGACAAGAACCTCGGATACTGGAAGCAGCACAGCATCTACAGCGCCGCACGCGACGCCGGAAGGGTCCTGGCGCCCGCCAAGACCATGCACGATATGGACAAGGTCGTCCGTAACACCTTCATCCAGGGCACGCTGTCGATCGTGTTCGCGCTACTGGTGCTCATCGTGGCGGTGGTCGGCCTACTCGTCTGCATCCGGGCACTCCGCACCGGCCGCGGCCCGACCACCGAAACCCCGGAGATCCCGTCGAAGATCTACGGCCCCAGAGGTTTCCTCGCCACCAAGCAGGAACGGGAGGTGCAGCGAGAATGGGACGAGCTGGCGAAGGCGGGCAAGGTAAAGGTGCCCGGGGCCGCCCACGCCCTCAGCACGGAGTGAAGGCCGCCCTCCGCGCGGCTCGGGCGCTGATCTGGTACGTGAATTCCGTTCTGGGCGGCCAGGATTACGCCCGCTATGTCGAGCATCTGCGTCGCAACCACCCGGACCACCCGATTCCCACCGAGCGAGAGTACTGGCGGGAGCGGCATGCGGCCGCCGATCGCAACCCGGCGAATCGCTGCTGCTGACAACCGTTGCGGGACCGTGGGATTGCCGCCATCAGTGCCCTGTGCTGCACGAATGATCACATCGGCCGATTGTCTCGCGAGCGGGCGGCAGCGGCGCGACCGGTGCCGCCCGCGGCCGGGGCGCGGCGCACACGGCGAGTCCGGCGATCATTCTGCTATCTCGCGCGACACCGTCACAGCAAGCCAATTGCAACCAACTCGATAGCCGTCGAACATCACCGACATGGTCGGATGCTTGGGGGGTTAACGACCGTTTCCCGCTAGCGCGGGGGCCGTCCGGCTGACATGGTGGACTGCGTGAGTGCCAACGGTCTGGACTTCGAGCGCTGTTACCGTGCCGTGACGACCCGCGATGCCCGTTTCGACGGGCAGTTCGTGACGGCCGTGCGGACTACCGGAATCTACTGCCGCCCATCCTGTCCGGCTATCACTCCGAAGCGCACCAATGTGACGTTCCTCCCAACGGCGGCAGCCGCCCAGCAGTCCGGCTTCCGGGCCTGCCGCCGCTGCATGCCCGACGCCGCGCCCGGCTCGCCGCTCTGGAATACCCGCGCCGACCTGGCCGCCCGCGCCATGCGATTGATCGCCGACGGGGTGATCGAGCGCGGCGGCGTCCCGGCGCTGGCCGGGGCGCTGGGTTATTCGCAACGGCAGCTGACCCGGGTGCTCACCGCCGAACTCGGCGCCGGACCGCTCGCCTTGGCCCGCGCGCACCGCGCCCACACCGCGCGGCTGCTGATCCAGACCACGCGCATGCCGATGTCCGATATCGCCTTCGCGGCCGGATTCGCCAGCATCCGCCAGTTCAACGACACCGTGCGCGAGGTGTTCGCGGTCAGCCCGACGACGCTGCGCGAGGAATCGCGACGGCTACGCGGCGACACGCTGCCGCCCCTCAACGGCATGCTCACCCTGCGCCTGCCCTACCGCGAGCCGCTGGATCGGGCGTGGCTGGAGTGGTTCCTGTCCGCGCACGCCGTGGCCGGTTTCGACATGTGGGAGGACGGCACCTACACCCGCAGCCTGCGCACCCCGCACGGGCACGCGACCGTGCGGCTGAGCATCCAAACCGGCCATGTGCGAGCGGGTTTGGCGCTACAGGACATGCGCGACCTGGCGCCGACGGTGGCGCGGCTGCGGCATCTGCTCGACCTCGACGCCGATCCGATGGGTATCGACGAGGCGCTGCGCGGCGGGTTCCGCGACGGGCACGCGATCGGCTCCGGTATCCGGGTGCCGGGTTGCCTGGACGGGCCGGAACTGTTGCTGCGCACCATGATCGGGCAGCAGATCTCGGTCTCGGCGGCGGCCACGCACACCGCGCGGCTGGTCGACGCGCTCGGCGAGGAGATCAGCGGGCCGGTGCCGCGGCTGTTCCCGACGGCGGAGGCGGTGGCCGAGCACGGCGCCGAGGTGCTGACCGGCCCGGCGCGGCGAACCGCGTCCATCGTGTCGGCCGCCCGCGCGCTGGCCTCCGGGGACCTGACCCTGCACGCCGGGCGCACCGCCGCCGACGTGCGGCGAGATCTGCTGGCGCTGGAGGGTGTCGGGCCCTGGACCGCCGACTACGTGACCATGCGGCTGCTCGCCGATCCCGACATTCTGCTGCACACCGATCTGGTGGTGCGTCGCGGCGCGGGCCTGTACGGCATCGACCTCGCCGACACCGCGCGCTGGGCGCCGTGGCGATCGTATCTGTCCATGCATTTGTGGAAGCGGGCGCTCGCCGAGCGCACCGCGCCGGTGGTCGCCAATGGTGGCGGCCGAGTGAAAGTGGGTGCGCGGTAATGAGTGTCGCGGAGTACGCGGTGGTGGACACGCCGATCGGGCCGTTCACCGCCGTCGTCGACGGCGAGGGCGCGGTGCTCGCGTCCGGCTGGACCACCGACGCCGAGAACCTACGCCGCCTGATCCACCCCACCCTGCGCCCCGACGAACTGCGGCAACGAGATTCGCTCGGCGCCGTCACCGCGGCGGTGCGCGACTACCACGCGGGCGACGTCACGGTCATCGACGCCGTCCCCGTCCGCCAGCTCTCCGGCCCGTTCCTGGTCCACGCCTGGGAAGTCCTCCGCAAGGTCCAGCCCGGAAACCCGATCACCTACACCACCTTCGCCGACCACTCCGGCCGCCCCGACGCCGTCCGAGCCGCCGCCAACGCCTGCGCCCGCAACGCCGCCGCCCTCTTCATCCCCTGCCACCGCGTCCTCCGCACCGACGGCACCCTCGGCGGCTTCCGCTGGGGCCTCCCCGTCAAGGACTGGCTGCTGACCCACGAGGGCTCACGCCTGGGCTGACGGCCCCACCGAAACCGGCGCATTCCTTCTGCACGCCATAGCATTCCGACGCGCCAGCCCACTTCACCTTCCGGCGCACCAGCCCACTTCGTCATTCCGGCGCACCAGCCCACTCCGCCATCCCGGCGCACCAGCCCACTCCGCCATCCCGGCGCACCAGCCCACTTCGCCATCCCGGCGCACCAGCCCACTTCGTGATTCCGGCGTGCTTTTGGCCGGAATCCACTGGAGCAGCCGACCTGGCAGGGATCCCGGCCAAAAGCATGCCGGGATCACGAGAATCTCAGGTAGGCCGGAATGACAGTAGCCTCAGGTGGACCGGAATGACAGGAATCTCAGACAGGCCGGGTTGGCGGGAATCTCAGACAGGCCGGGTTGGCGGGAATCTCAGACAGGTCGGGTCAGGCGACGACGGTTCGGAGACGGGAGCCGGTGGGGTCGCGGATTACGTGGAGGCGGGTGGGGATGCGTTGGCGCATTTCGTCTACGTGGCTGACTATGCCGACTACTCTTCCGCCGGAGCGGAGTTCGTCCAGGACGCCCATGACGGCGTCGAGGGTGTCGGCGTCGAGGCTGCCGAAACCCTCGTCGATGAACAGGGTGTCGAGGATGAGGCCGCCGGATTCGGCGGCGACCACGTCGGCCAGGCCGAGGGCCAGGGACAGGGAGGCCATGAAGGTCTCGCCGCCGGAGAGGGTGGTGGCGGGGCGGACCGCGCCGGTGTAGGCGTCGCGGATGTCCAGGCCCAGGCCGCCGCGGCGGCCGTGTCGGCCCGCGGCGTCGGAGTGCACGAATTCGTAACGGCCGCCGGACATTCGGCGCAGTCGCACCGAGCCCGCGACCGCCACCTCCTCCAGCCGCGCGGCCAAAACGTACGAGCGCAGCGACATGCGGCGGTTGTTCTCGCCGCGTCCGGCCACCACCTCGGCGAGCCCGGCCAGTTCCTCGTGGGCGCGCTGCATCGGGGCGACGCGGTCCACCGCCGCCCACAGCTGACCGCTCAACTCCTCCAGCTGCGTGGCCCGCCGGGCGGCCTCGGCGTGCGCGGCGACGGCGGCGTCCAGCCGGGTACGGGCCTGGGCGACAAGGGATTCCAGCTCGTCGAGGTCGCCGGGTTCGGCGGTGGCGGCGGCCTGGATCTCGGGCTCGGCCAGCACCGCCCGGGCGTGGGCGTGGGCGCGGTCGGCGGCCACCAGTTCCGCCTCGATCGCGGCCTGCCGCTCCGGGGCGCGGGTGGCGGCATCGACGACCCTGGCGTAGGTGGCCAGCACGGTGTAGTCGGGCTCCGCATCCCCCTCGGCCACAACCATATTCGGTCCGGTCACCAATCCGGCCGCGCGGGCGAGCTGTTCGACCCGCCGCGCCAGCGTCGCGACCTGTTCCCGGGCGGCGGCGGCATCGGCGCGGGCGGTACGCAGTTCGTCCGCCACCTGAATCAGTGCCGTCAGGCGGGCGCGGCGGCGTTCCACCGTGTCGTCGACCCCCGCGGCGGCGCGCAGGCGCTCGGTGAGCTCGGCCAGCCGCCGGTCCGCGGCCAGGATGCGCTCTTGCGTTGCGCTGCACCGGCTCTCGAGCTCGCGCAGTTCGTCCTGCAGCCGTGTCTCGTCGCCGCGCAGGCGGGACAGTTCGGCGGTCAGCTCCGCGGTGCGGGCGGCGGTCGTGCGGGCGGATTCGTAGCGCCGGGTGGCGGCGTCGAGGGCGGCGGCCAGTTCCGCCTTGTCGCCGTCGCCGCCGCGCTCCACGAGCACCTCCCTGCGGCGCTGGAGTTCGGTGGTGCGGGCCAGCGCCCGATCGCGGGCGGCCTCGGCGGCGCGTTCCGCGGCGACCGCCTTCTCCTCGTCCTCCTTGGCCGCGGTGACGGCGGACGCCGCGGCCGGGGCCGGATGCTCGGTGGAACCGCAGACGCTGCACGGCTGCCCGTCGGCGAGCGCGCCCGCCAATTCGGCCGCCATTCCGGCGAGCCGCCGCTCGCGCACGTCGAGGGTGCGCTCGCGGGCATCGCTGTGTGCCGCGCGGGCGGCCTCGAATTCGGCTGTCGCACGGGCCGATTCGCCGCTCAGGGTGGCGAGTTCGACGGCGGCGGTGGCGGCGGCGCGCAACCGCTCGCATTCGGTCTGCAATCCGCGCAGTTCCGCGGTCGCCGCCTCGGCCGCCCGCACGGCGGTCTCGGCGCTGCCGATGGCCTCGGGCAGCTGCGCGCGACGAGCCGTCAGCCGCGTGACCTGCTCGGTCAGCGCCTCGTACTCCGCACGCAGACCGGCCAATTCGGTCGCCTGCGCGACGGCCGATTCCGCATCGGCCCGGACCTCGTCGAGCGCTCCGATCTGGGCGGTCCAGCGCTGTACGGCGGTATCGAGGCGCTTGGCGACGTGGGGGGACGGCTGCGCGGTGGGCGCATCGACGGTTTCGGCCACAGCAGGTGTCGGCTCCGCGCGATCCGACTGTGGCGCGGCGGGCTCGTCGGCCCGCGGCGGCAGAGTGATCGAGAATAGTTCCAGTTCAACAGGTTCCGTCACCTCCGCCGCGTCGACCTCTTCGAGCCGTGCGGCTGAGTCTTCGACGGAATCACCGGCCGCGTCGGATTGCTCTGCGGTCGGCGACAATACGGCCAGATCCTCGGCGAGGTCGCTACCGGCCAACTCGTTGTCGATGAGATCGGCAGCCGCCCAAGGTGTTCCACCGAGCTCACCGCTCGCGGGCTCGAGCAGCCGCGAGGCGAGGCGTTCGGCGAGATCACGGGTGGTGTCGGTATGACGGCGCAGGGTGACCGCGGCGGCGCGGGCCTCGGCCAGCGCGGTCGCGACCGGCTCGGCGCGGCGAGCGGTCTCCAATTCCCCCTGGAGTCGGGTGCGATGTTCGGCGGCGGCCGCGTATTCCTCGAGCTGGCCACGGGCCGCGGCGAGGCGGCGGCGGAGGTCGTGCAGGCGGCGCTGCCGTTCGGCCTCGGCCTGCGCGCGAGCCGAATCCCGTTGCCCGCGTTCGAGTTCGGCGGTCGTCGTCGCGACATCCGCCCGCGCGGTGGCGAGCAATGCCTGAGACCAGTCGACGGCCTCGAGCGGCCCGACCGTCTCGGTGGCGCCCACCCCCGCGGCGACGCCGACCTGGGCGATGAGCCGGTCGATGCTCTGCCGCTGCGCCTCCACCTCGGCCGCGCTGTCTCGCCGCCGCTGCGCCAGCCATTGTTCGGCGGTACCGAAACGTTCGGTGTCGAAGAGCTTTTCGAGCAGCTTCTCCCGCTCCTCGTTCTCCGACCGCAGAAAACGCGCGAAATCCCCCTGCGGCAGCAGCACCACCTGAAAGAACTGATCGGCGCTCATGCCGAGCAGCCGAACCACCTCGTCGCCGATATCCGGAATCCGCGACAGATGCTGGCCGCGCCCATCCAGCCATTCCAAGGTGGCGGACGCCTGCTCGGTCCGCCATCCGGTCCCGCGCTTCTTCGGCCGCTCGAACTCCGGCGACCGAATCAGCCGCAACCGCCGTCCCCCGAGCGTCGCCTCCAACACCACCCGGGGCGCGGTCTGCGGATCCGCGTGATCGGAATGCAGCCGCTTGCTCTCCCCGCGCGCCCCCGGCACCCGGCCGTAGAGCGCGAAAGCAATCGCATCCAATACGGTCGTCTTCCCCGCCCCGGTCTGCCCGTGCAGCAGGAACAACCCGTCGGCACCCAGTTCGTCGAAGTCGACCACCGCGGTCTCGGCAAACGGCCCGAAGGCGGTCATCTCCAGCCGATGCAACCTCATACCGCGACGTCCACCGGGCTTTCGGCAGCGGGCACCGCGCCCGCGGCGGCGAGAGCGCGTTCCACCCAAGCCATTTCGGCGCGGCTGGGGGTGCCGCGGACGTCGGTGAGGAAGCTGTGGGCCACCTCCGAATCGCGGCGGCCGTGTACTCGCTCGCGGTAGCGGAGCTCCGGATTGCCTTCCGGCCGAACCCATTCCACGTGCACGGCGTGCGGGAACCGCTCTCGCAGGCGGCGCAGCGCGTCGACCGGGCGGGCCTCGTCGGTCAGCGTCGCCGAAACGTAGTGGTCCTGCGCGGCGGCGTGGGCGGGGTCGGCGAGCAGGTCGTCCAGTGCGCCGGTGAGCTGGGTGAGGCCGCGCACCTGCGGGAGGTCGTGGCGCTGCACGGTGTGCAGGCCGTCGCCGTCCAGTTCGACGATCCACGCCGCCTTGCGATGCGAGCGTTCGGCGAACGAATACGGCAGCGGCGAACCGGAATACCGCACCGACTCCGACAACGTCTGCGGCGAGTGCAGATGCCCGAGCGCCACGTAGTCGATGCCGTCGAACGCGGCCAGCGGCACCGTCTCCACCCCGCCGACCGAGATGGACCGCTCCGATCCGGTCGCCTCGCCGCCGACCACGAAGGCGTGCGCGAGCACCACCGAGCGCGGATTGCCGCGGCGCGCGAGGTCGGCGCGGACGCGCTGCATGGCCGCGTCCAGGATCTCCGCGTGCGAACGCGCCTGCGGCACGCCGAGTTCGGCGCGGGTGATCTCCGGCTCCAGGTACGGGATGCCGTAGCAGGCGATCGCACCGTGCTCGTCGCGCAGCAGCACCGGCTGCTCCAGTTCCGCGAGCGAGGTGCGCAGATGCAGCCCGCCCGCCGCCGCGAAGCTACCGAGCGCGCCCAGCCGGGTCGGCGAATCGTGATTCCCGGACGTGGCGACGATCACCGCCCCCGCCGCGCGAATCCGCTCGAACCCCCTGATACAGACCGCGATCGCGTCGGCACTGGGAATGGACCGGTCGTACACGTCGCCCGGCACCAGCACCACGTCGATACGCTGCTCCGCCACGACCTCGGCCAGGAACTCCAGCGAACGCGCCTGATCGCCAAGCAGATCGACGCCGTGAAAGGTACGCCCGATGTGCCAGTCCGACGTGTGCAGCATCCGCATGCCGCGAAACCGTAGAGCATCCCCCCGACAGACCGAAAACAACCGCGCCGAACCTGTCCCATTCGCGCCAGACCCGACCATCCCCATGGCCCCGAGACAACGTCCCCACGGCCCCGGCACACCACCCCCACGGCCCCAGGCACACCACCCCCACGATCCCGGCACACCACCCCCCATGGTCCCGGCGTGCTTTTGGCCGGGACCTCACCGAGGATTCCGGCCAAAAGCACGCCGGAATCAGGAGGAATCCGGACGGCTGCCGGGATGGTGCGCGGCACCAGGCCCAATCGCGGTGACGGCACCGGCGGTCCAGGGCGCGGCATCCGGACCTTGTCGGTGGTGTACGGCACCATCTGCCTCTATGACCGCACCGATGCTGTTCGCGCTGCTGTTGGTGTTCGCCGCCGGGGTTGGGCTGGGCTGGTTGGGGCATGCGGCGCGGGCGGGGCAGCGGGCGGCCGTGGCGGAGGCGCGGCTGGGGGCGCTGCGGGACAACGAGCAGGTGCTGCGGCAGTCGCTCAGTGCGGCGAGTGAGGATGCGGCGCGCCGTAATTCGCAGGCGATCGGGGGGCTGGTGGAGCCGCTGCGGGAGGCGGTGGGCGCGCTGAACCAGCACATCCGGCAGGTCGAGCACAATCGCATCAACGCCTACTCGGGCCTGCGCGAGCAGGTGGCGGGCATGCAGCGGATGTCGCATCAGCTGTCGACGCAGACCAGCCAGCTGGTGTCGGCGCTGCGGGCGCCGCAGGTGCGCGGGCGCTGGGGCGAGATCCAGCTGGAGCGGGTGGTGGAGCTGGCGGGCATGTCCCGGCACTGCGACTTCGATACCCAGGTCTCCCGGTCCGGCCCCGACGGCGGGGTGCGGCCCGATCTGGTGGTGCGGCTGGCGGGCGGCAGGCAGATCGTGGTCGACGCCAAGGTCCCGCTCACCGCCTACCTGGACGCCACCGCCGAGGAGGACCCGCGACTTCGTGGCGACCATCTCACCCGGCACGCCAAACACCTGCGCGCCCATATCGATCAATTGGCCGACAAGGCATATTGGACGGCCTTCGACCCCTCGCCGGAATTCGTGGTCCTGTTCGTTCCCGGCGATCCGTTCCTGGACGCGGCGCTGAACGCGGATTCCGGCCTGCTCGAATACGGCTTCGCCCGGAACGTGATCCTCGCAACGCCCACCACGCTGATCGCATTGCTGCGCACCGTCGCCTACGGCTGGCGGCAGGAGGCCCTGTCCCGAGAAGTGGCAACGATTCAGCAATTAGGACGCGAGCTGTATGCGCGGCTCGGCGCCACCGGCCGCCACCTGGACCGGCTCGGCGGCCAACTCGGAAAGGCCGTAGACGCTTTCAATCACACGGTGGCCACGATGGAGTCGCGCGTGCTGGTGACCGCCCGCCGGCTGCACGAGCTGGAAATCGGCGAGCGAGAGGTGCCGGCAATCCCGCCCGTCCAGACCTGGCCGCGGGCCGTCGGGTTCGCCGACACCAGCGATTGACCCGGACATACGCCCGGCCTCGACACACGTTTCGTTCGCGGCAGATAGTGTTCTTTACGTGGCAGCTATCCAACGCGAGCGATCCGAGGTGCCTGCATCGCACCGCTCGATCATCCCGTCGGTGCCCGGTGTCCCGGCCGGTGCGGCGGTATTGATCGCGGTCGCGTGCGCCCTGATCGGGTTCTTCATCGACGTCGGCGGCGGCGGTAAGGAGCTGACTCGCGCGTTCGCCGCCTGCTACATCGTCGGATGTGTGCTGGCGGCGCTCGTGGTGCGTTATCGCGGGCTGTTCACCACGATGGTGACGCCCCCGCTGCTGCTGTTTCTAGCGGTCCCGCTGGCCTATCAGCAGCTGGTCGGCCACAGCTCGACCTCGATCAAGGACATCCTGCTGAACCTGGCGATCCCGCTGGTGAACCGGTTTCCGATCATGGCGCTGGCGACCGTGCTGGTACTGGTGGTCGGCGGTATCCGGGTGGTCGCGCACCGGCGCGGATCCGGTCCGGCCCGGGTCCGCACCCGCCCCCGCAAGGGCGACAGCTGGGGGCCGCGCTCGTCCTCGTCCGCCTCCCGCACGCGCCGCGGGAAGGCCACCGACCGATCCGAGACCTCGCGCCGCCGCGCCCGAGCCGACGGCGCCGCCGACGCCGAATCGCCCTCGCGCACCGCCCGCCGCACCGGCGGACGGCCCGCAGACCGCTCCGCGCGGGTCTCCCCCGCCTCGTCCTACCCCCGCACCTCCGATCGCCCCGCAGCGGCCGATTCGGCCCCGCGGCGCGGCCGCGCCGCGTACAACGGCGACGTGCCCCCGCATCCGCGCCCGAATGTCCGCTACCGCGAACGGGATTCCGGCCGCATCGAACGCTGAGTCCGGGCGAACGTCGCGCCGCCCCGGCACTGCCCGCCGGGCGGCACGTCGCCCCCGGGTGAGCCCTCGCTCCCACACCCGGATCCCTCCGTGCGGACGATTCGCCTCCCCCCGTGACTATTTCGGCGCGCGAATACGCCCACCGCCGGCCAACCGCCCGGCCGGATGCGACGCATCGTCCTCACGAGATGTTGATCGTGGCCTCAGCCAGCAGCGTTACGGGACAAGCGGTTTCGCGTCGAGGCGGGTTCGGTCAGCGCCGGGAGGCGCGCAGTTCCCGGGGAAGGGAGAAGACCAGGGTCTCGTTGGCGGTGGTGACCGGGTGGACGTCGGCGTAGCCATGCTCGGCGAGCAGGTCCAGCAGGCCGCGGACGAGGATGTCCGGGACCGAGGCACCGGAGGTGACGCCGATGGTCTCGACGCCCTCGAGCCAGGCCGGGTCCACCTCGCGGGCGAAGTCGACCAGGTGGGCGGCCCGCGCGCCCGCGTTCAGCGCGACCTCGACCAGCCGCACCGAATTCGAGGAATTGCGCGAACCGACCACGATCACCAGATCGCACTCGGGCGCCATCGCCTTGACCGCGGTCTGACGGTTCGAGGTGGCGTAGCAGATGTCGTCGCTCGGCGGGTCCTGCAGGTTCGGGAAACGCTCGCGCAGCCGCTGCACGGTCTGCATGGTCTCGTCCACCGACAGCGTGGTCTGCGACAACCAGATGACCTTGTTCTCGTCGCGCACCGTCACGGCGTCGACCGCGTCCGGGCCGTCGACCAGCTGCACGTGCTCGGGCGCCTCGCCCGCGGTGCCCTCCACCTCCTCATGGCCCTCGTGGCCGATGAGCAGAATGTCGAAATCGTCGCGGGCGAACCGCTTGGCCTCGTGATGCACCTTGGTGACCAGCGGGCAGGTCGCGTCGATCGCACGCAGATTGCGGGTCTCGGCGCCCTCGCGCACCGCGGGCGACACCCCGTGCGCGGAGAACACCACGACCGCGCCCTCGGGCACCTCGTCGGTCTCGTTCACGAACACCACGCCGCGCTCCCGCAGCGTCTCGACGACGTGCCGGTTGTGCACGATCTCCTTGCGGACGTAGATCGGCGCGCCGTGCTTGTCGAGCGCGCGCTCCACGGTCTCCACCGCGCGATCCACACCGGCGCAGTAGCCGCGCGGCTCGGCGAGCAGCACGCGCTTGCCCGCACCGGCCGCGGCCGACCCGGCCGACCGGGCGATTCCGACGTTCAAGGGGATTGCCGAGGACATGCCTCACAGCTTACGTGCGCCCGCGATACCAGGGGCGGCGACATCGCCACCCGGCACCGCGGAACGGGCCGCCACCCGATATCGTCGAGCGACGTAACGACCGCCACACCGAGAGGCACGCACTCCTATGGCAAAAATCGCGGAGAGGCGGGACAGTTGGGGCATGTTTCGACCGCCGTTTTTCGCCCGAGTCGCCGCCGGAGCAGCCGTCTACGCTCTCGAGGAAACCCGTCGGCTACCCACTGTGGCAATGAATTTGCCCATTACCGCCATCAGCCGGCTGCTGCAGACCACCATGCATACGCAGCAGTTCGTGACCAGCCTCGCGCTCAAGGGTGACGCCGTATTCGACCGTTTGGCGAATCGCCCTGTCGAACAGCCGGAGTGGGCCACGTTCGACGAAGATACCGAGCCCGAGCAAATCCCCGGCAGCGCTTTCGGACCCGCGCATCTCAGCGCATTCGACAGCTATGCCGCCGAGCCCGAACCCGAGCCCGCCGCGGAACCGGCCGCGTTCGAATCCGCCGTCGCCGCAAAGGCTTCCAGCAACGGTCACGCCGCCGATACCGGCGTCGTCGAACCCGAGGTCGCGGCCCGGTACGACTACTCGACCATGACGCTGGCGCAATTGCGCGCGCGCCTGCGCATGCTCAGTGTCGAAGATCTCACCACGCTGCTCGATTACGAACGCCGGACCTTCGACCGGGCGCCGTTCGTCACCATGCTGACGAATCGGATCGCCACCGTGCGGGCGAAGTGACCGAACCCGCTCCCAATTCCGCCGAGCACCCGTGGCCGGTGCGCAGCATCGCGATCAAGGTCGCGCAGTGGATCGACCGGCTCGGCAGTGTCTGGGTGGAGGGGCAGATCACGCAGATCAGCCTGCGGCCGGGCGCGCGCACCGCGTTTCTGGTGCTGCGCGACCCGGCCGCCGACATGTCGCTGTCGGTGACGTGCGACCCGCAGCTGCTGCGCGGTTCGCCGGTGCCGCTGCAGGAGGGCAGCCGGGTCGTGGTGTACGGCAAGCTGTCCTACTTCACCGGCCGCGGCACCATCTCGTTGCGCGTCACCGAGATTCGCCCGGTCGGCATCGGCGAGCTGCTGGCCCGCATCGAGCGGTTGAAGGCGCTGCTGGCCGCCGAGGGCCTGTTCGATCCGCGGCTCAAGCGCCCGATTCCGTTCCTGCCCAAGACCGTCGGCCTGATCACCGGCCGCGCCAGCGCCGCCGAACACGACGTGCTGACCGTGGCCCGGCAGCGCTGGCCCGCGGTGCGGTTCGAGGTCCGCAACACCGCCGTGCAGGGCCCGACCGCGGTGCCGCAGATCCTGGCGGCGCTGGCCGAGCTGGATCGGCGCCCGGACGTGGATGTGATCGTGCTGGCCCGCGGCGGCGGCAGCGTCGAGGATCTGCTGCCGTTCTCCGACGAGACGCTGTGCCGCGCGATCGTCGCCGCGACCACCCCGATCGTGAGCGCCATCGGCCACGAGCCGGACAATCCGCTATCGGACTACGTCGCCGACCTGCGCGCCGCCACCCCCACCGACGCGGCCAAGCGCATCGTCCCGGACGCGGCCGCCGAACTGGGCCTGATCCACGAGCTGCGGGGGCGGTCGGCGGCGGCGCTGCGCGGGTGGGTGCAGCGCGAATCCCGCGCGCTCGAGCAGCTGCGGTCGCGGCCGGTGCTGGCCGATCCGCTGCGCGGGCTCGAGCAGCGGCACGAGGAGGTCGAGCGGTTACGCACCGCGGCCCGGCGGGCCGTCGAGCACACCCTCACCGCCGAGACCACCGCCACCCGGCACCTGCGCGACAAGCTCACCGCCGTCGGCCCGGCCGCCACCCTCGCCCGCGGTTACGCCGTGGTGCAACGGGTTTCGGGGAAGGAACGGCACGTGATCCGCGCCGTCGCCGACGCCCCGCCAGGCAGCCAGCTGCGCATCCGGGTCGCCGACGGCGCCGTCACCGCCGCCACGCTCGGCACGCAGATTCTCACCGATCCGGACTCGCCCCGAGGAGGCCACCGATGACCGACAGCGACCAGGCCGACATCGCGACCTTCGGCTACGAACGCGCCCGCGACGAGCTGGTCAACGTGGTGAAGATGCTCGAGCAGGGCGGCATGGACCTCGACGATTCGCTGTCGCTCTGGGAACGCGGCGAGGCCCTGGCCGCCCGCTGCGAGGAGCATCTGGCCGGTGCCCGCAAGCGCGTGGAGGACGCGCTGTCGCGCCGCGAGTCCGAGCAGTAGCGAGGTAGATCCCGGCCAAAAGCATGCCGGGATGACGGGTACGGGCTCACACCCCCAGCGCGTCGGTCAGCCGGTCGTGCACGGTGCGCCACATGTCGGGGGGCAGGTCGGCGTCGGCCAGCATTTCCAGCATGCGGGTGATCTGGAGGGCGCGAATGCGTTGGGCGAGAGCGGGTTCGGCGGGGTCGACGCCGAGTCCGGCGAGGAATTCCGGCCAGGCCGACGCCAGCACGTCGGCGCCGGTCAGGCTCACCGACCAGGCCCACCACGCCGCGTCGAAGAGCGGGTCGGCCAGGCGTGCCGAGTCGAAGTCGAGCAGACCGGTGATGACGCCGCCCGCGACCAGCACGTTCTCCGGGGCGAAATCGCCGTGGGCCAGCACCGCCGGGCGGCCGTCGAACAGGGCGGGCAGCTCGGCCAGCAGGGCCTCCAGGGCCGCGTTCTGGGCGGGTGTCAGCGCCGCGACCAGGCATTCGGCCCAGGCGTCGGCGCGGGCGGCCAGGTAGCGGGGCCGGGCCCAGACGTCGTCGAGTTCCAGGTCGGGACACGACAGTTCGGCGAAGTCGGCCAGCAGCGCGCCCATATCGCGCGCGAACAACGGAAAGCCCGGACCACCCGGACCGCTGGCCGCGTCGGCCGTCGCCGGGACGCCGGGCAGGGCCTCGAACGCGATCCACGGCGGATCGGCGTCGAGGTCGACCGCGCGGATGCCCGGGACGGCGATCCCCTTGGCGGCGGCCGGTTCTCGCAGGGCGCGCAGGACGCGCGCCCGCCGCTCGGCCTCGGCGCGCCGCCGATAGCGCTGCGTCACCACGCGGGTGCCGTCGGCGAGGATCATCAGCTCGGCGCGATGGCGAACACCCCACTCGGCGGGGGCCGCCGTGACGACCGGCTGCCCCAATGCCTGCTCGAGCCAACCGAAATCACCATGGTCCACTGGATAACGCTAACGGACCGCCGGAGCCTACGGTGCGGCCTCGAGCGGCTTCGCGGCACCCACGGCACCGGCCAGGGTTGTATAGATCGACTGGTCGCCCGCGCCCTTGATCAGGACGCGAACGGTGCCGAAGTCGGTGATCCAGGCCGGTTCAGTGCCATTGACATGAAAGACCGACCAGACTCGGTCGCCGACGCGCTGGGTGCCCGCGGGCGCGCGGACGCCCTCCACGTGATTGGCCAGCGCGTCCACGGTGGCATTGGACTGGGTCAGCTGCATGTAGGTGCCCTGCGGGCTGAGGTAGCCGACCGTGCTCACCGCGCCCCCGCCGGTGCCGGTGATCGTATCCCGGCTGCCGGAGTTGGGTTTCCAGCCGTCCGGCAGGCTCGGCTGGCGGATCGGGAACGGCAGCGTGCGGGCGTCGTCCCGCAGCGCCGCGGTGACATCGAAGGCCGGGATCTTGCCGGGCGTCGGCCCGTGGGCCGAGAAGCTGCACTGGCTCGCGATCCCCGCGAACACCACGCAGATCAGCACCAGCGGAATGAGCGACCAGAACAGGTCCCGATAGTCGTTCAGGATGCGGGGTTTCTGGTTCGGCACGTCCCAAGTATCCATTGCCCGCCCGACATCGCGGGTGTGACCCCTGTCGGCCCCTGATTAGAAACCGAAACCTTTCTGCGACAATTTGCCCAGCAATACTCGACTCGAGGAGGCATCCCATGACGGCATCCACGCCCGTACCCAGCCGCCGTGAGGCCCCGGACCGCAACCTCGCGCTGGAGTTGGTCCGGGTCACCGAGGCCGGCGCGATGGCCGCGGGCCGGTGGGTGGGGCGCGGTGAGAAGGAGCGCGGTGACGGCGCCGCCGTCGACGCGATGCGACAGCTCGTGGCCACCGTCTCGATGCGTGGCGTGGTCGTGATCGGCGAGGGCGAGAAGGACGAGGCGCCCATGCTGTACAACGGCGAGGAGGTGGGCGACGGCACCGGTCCCGAGGTCGATTTCGCCGTGGACCCGATCGACGGCACCACCCTGATGGCGAAGGGCTCGCCGGGCGCCATCGCGGTGCTCGCGGTCGCCGAGCGCGGCGCGATGTTCGACCCGTCGGCGGTGTTCTACATGGAGAAGATCGCCGTCGGTCCCGAGGCCGCCGACGTGATCGACCTGGGCGCGCCCATCGCGGAGAACCTGCGCCGGGTGGCCAAGGCCAAGAACTCCTCGGTCTCCGACCTGACCGTCTGCATCCTGGATCGCCCGCGCCACCAACGCCACATCCAGGAGGTGCGCGCCGCCGGCGCCCGCATCCGCCTGATCTCCGACGGTGACGTCGCGGGCGCCATCGCCTGCGCCCGCCCCGACTCCGGCACCGACATGCTGATCGGCATCGGCGGCACCCCCGAGGGCATCATCGCCGCCGCGGCCATGCGCTGCATGGGCGGCGCCCTCCAGGGCAGGCTCGCCCCCAAGGACGACGAGGAGCGCCAGAAGGCCATCGACGCCGGCCACGACCTGGACCGCATCCTGTCCACCGAGGACCTGGTGGCCGGGGAGAACATCTTCTTCTGCGCCACCGGCGTCACCGACGGCGAACTACTCAAGGGCGCACGCTATTTCAGCGGCGGTGCGCACACACAGTCCATCGTCATGCGCTCCAAGTCGGGAACGGTCCGCATGATCGACGCCTACCACCGCCTGACCAAGCTCCGGGAGTACTCGTCGGTGGATTTCGTGGGAGATGAGCACGCGGTACCTCCTATGCCTTGATTCGGTGGGGTCCCTGTCGCACGGCCCTGGGGGCCGTGCGACAGGGAAAAGAGGTACGCCGGGCCGGGGAGGCAAGCCGCAGCGGGAACTGTCGATCCCGACGCACCACAACCATTGACCCCGGCAGGCCACAACTTGCCGATCCCGGCATCCCGCAACCTGCCGATCCCGACAGGCCACAACCTGCCGATCCCGCGTGCGGCAACCTGCCGATCCCGCGTGCGGCAACCTGTCAGTCCCGCGTGCGGCAACCTGCCCGTCCCGGCATCCCGCAACCTGCCGATCCCGGCATCCCGCAACCTGCCGATCCCGGCGTGCGGCAATCTGTTGGTCCCGGCGTGCTTTTGGCCGGGATCGCTTATTCCCGGTGGTCCTGTGCAAAAGCACTCAGGTGTAGGGGGCCGGATTGGGTGGGGGCGGGCTTAGGGTCGGGGTATGGGCGAAGAGATGGAGTATCGAGTCGAGCACGACACCATGGGGGAAGTTCGGGTTCCGGTGGATGCGTTGTGGCGGGCGCAGACGCAGCGGGCGGTGGAGAACTTTCCGATCAGCGGGCGCGGGCTCGAGCGGGCACAGATTCGGGCGCTGGGGCTGCTGAAGGCCGCGTGCGCGGCGGTGAACAAGGAGCTGGGGCTGCTCGACGCCGTCAAGGCGGATGCCATCGTGGCGGCGGCGACCGAGATCGCCGAGGGGCGCCACGACGGGCAGTTCCCGATCGATGTCTTCCAGACCGGGTCCGGCACCAGCTCCAATATGAACGCCAACGAGGTCATCGCGAGCCTGGCCGCGGCCCGCGGCGTCACCGTGCACCCCAACGACGACGTCAACATGTCCCAGTCGTCCAACGACACCTTCCCGACCGCCACCCATCTGGCCGCCACCGAGGCCGTGGTCACAGACCTCGTTCCGGCCCTGGAGCATCTGCGAATCCGCTTGCTGGACAAGGCGACCGAGTGGCGCACGGTGGTCAAGTCCGGCCGCACCCACCTCATGGACGCGGTGCCGGTGACGCTGGGCCAGGAGTTCGGCGGCTACACCCGCCAGGTCGCGTCGGGTATCGAGCGGCTGCTCGCGACGCTGCCGCGGCTGGGCGAGCTGCCCATCGGCGGCACCGCGGTCGGCACCGGACTCAACGCCCCCGCCGGATTCGGCGCGAAAGTCGTTGCCGAACTGCGTAAGTCGACCGGCCTCGACGAATTGTCCGAGGCCCGTGATCATTTCGAGGCGCAGGCCGCCCGCGACGGCCTGGTCGAGGTGTCCGGCGCGCTGCGCACGGTCGCCATCTCATTGACCAAGATTGCCAACGACATTCGCTGGATGGGCTCCGGCCCGCTGACCGGCCTGGGCGAGATCCAGCTGCCGGACCTGCAGCCCGGCTCGTCGATCATGCCCGGCAAGGTGAATCCGGTACTGCCGGAGGCAGTCACCCAGGTGGCCGCGCAGGTGATCGGCAACGACGCCGCCGTCGCGTGGGGCGGCGGCAACGGCGCCTTCGAGCTGAACGTCTACATCCCGATGATGGCGCGCAACGTGCTGGAGTCGATTCGCCTGCTGGCCAACGTCTCTCGGCTCTTCGCCGACCGGTGTATCGAGGGCCTGACCGCCGATGAGCAGCGGCTGCGCCGGTTGGCGGAGTCCTCGCCGTCCATCGTCACGCCGCTGAACTCGCTGATCGGTTACGAGGAGGCGGCCGCGGTGGCCAAGCAGGCGCTGAAGGAGCACAAGACGATTCGCCAGACGGTGATCGATCGCGGCCTCATCGGCGAGAAACTCACCCTCACCGAGCTCGATCGCCGACTCGACGTGCTGTCGATGGCGAAGGTGGACAACGAGAAATAACCGGATATGTCGGCGCGCAGGTACCTCCCGGACATGGTCGGGTACTTGCGCGCCCTGGTATTCAATTGAGCCGGATGCATCAGACGCCGATGACGCTGCGTCCCTGACCGAAGAGCTTGAGGACGAAGTCCAGCAGCTGTGACAGATCGCCGATAACCATGAGCGTTCTCCTTTCGTGTAGACCGCTCATCGAGCGGTTACTGGTTAATCGCAGGCAACCCTTTCGTGTTTCATAAATCCGTCAACCCTCGAGTAGTTCTCGAGAACCCCGGTCGGAGGCCGGATATCCGAGCTCACTCGGATAGTCGCGCAGGTCGATATCGTTGGTCGCGTCGTCGGTCATCTTCAGCATCAGCCCGAACGCCCGCGACTCGACGAACCAGTTGCGCAGCCGCACCCCCCAGCCGGTCCGCGGCGCCAGGAATCGACCGGCGCTGGCATTGTCGGCGAGCTTGGCGTAGCGGCGCATGATCTCGTCGTAGCGGGCGAAGGCGACGGTGTGCTCGCCATCGGCGGCGGCCAGTTCACCGGCCAGCACATACGCGCCGACGACGGCCAGCCCGGTGCCGAGCCCGCCCAGCGTATTGCCGTATCCCGCATCGCCGACCAGGGCGACGCGCCCGGTGGTGCAGCGGCCCTTCATCCGGACCCGGCTCAGCGAGTCGAGATAGAAGTCCGGCAGCGCGTCGAGTTCGGCCACCATATCGGCGAAACGGCCGCCGAGCGGCACGAATTTCTCGGCGACCAGGCGGCGCTGCGCGGCGATATCGTGCCGGTCGAGATCGAGCTCGGGCGAGGCGAACATATACATCTGCGACGCCTTCGACCCGCCCTCGATGGCGAGCCGCCCCGGCGCGTGCCAGGCGAGCGCGGTATTGCGGGTTCGCCGCGCCGGATCGTGCCCCCAGCCCGGCGCGCCCGCCACGCAGTAGTAGTAGCCGAGGTGATCGACGTAGTCACGCTCCGGGCCGAACGCCAGTCGCCGCACCGCGGAATGGATGCCGTCGCAGCCGAAGACGAGGTCGAAGGTGCGCGCGGGGGCGTGCTCGAATTCGACGTGGACGCCGTGCCCTGTGTCGGTCAGCGCGGTGATCGAATCGCCGAAGAGGTATTCGCAGTCGGCGGCGGTGTGCCCGTGGAAGATCTCGGCCAGGTCGCCGCGCAGGATCTCGACATCGCCGCCGAGGAATTCGCCGGACAGTTCCGCGCGGCGGTTGCCGTCGGCGTCGACGAAGACCATGTCGGTGCGACCGGTCTGCCGCTCCCCGATCTCCTCCCACATCCCCATCCGCTCGACGACGGTGCGCTGGGTGCGGCCCTTGAAGTCGATGGCCTGGCCGCCCGCGCGCAGGGCGGACGCGCGCTCCACGACGGTGACGGCGTAGCCGTAGCGGCGCAGCCAGTAGGCCAGCGCGGGACCGGCGACGCTCGCGCCGGAGATGAGAACGGTCTGGTCACGCATGGTGGGGCATCGCTTTCGTTTAACTGCGTCTGTCGGACGCAAATTAGAGTACGATGGACGCAGTTTCTCGTCAAGAGCCGTTTCGGCAAGGATGGACAGCATGTCGGCACCCACCACCCTGGAACTGCTGTGGGGCGGATCGCCGCGCCCGAAGCGCGGCCCCAAGCCCTCGCTGTCGCTGGAGCGCATAGTCACCGAGGCCATCGCCCTGGCCGACGCCGACGGCCTGGCCAGCCTGTCCATGCAGCGCCTGGCCGAACGCCTCGGCTGCGCCAAAATGGCCCTCTACCGCTACATCCCAGGCAAGGCAGAACTGACGGCACTAATGCTGGACGCAGCATTGGGCCCTGCCCCGGCTCCGCCGGACCAGGGAGACAGGCCGGAGCGCGGAGGCATGCCGGGGGCAGTAGGCACGCCAAGCGCGAAAGGCACGCCGGGGGCGGAAGGCACGCCAGGGGCAGGAAGTATGTCAGGGGCGGGAAGCGTGCTGGGGCAAGGGGATGCGGCGGGGGTGGGAACGGTGGTGGGGCAGGGGGGTGCCGGGAACGGTGCGGAGGCGTATTGGCGGGTTGCGTTACGGGCTTGGGCGGTGGCGGTTTTCGAGCAGATGTGTGCGCATCCTTGGGCGCTGGAGGTGGCGGTGGGGGTGCGGCCGTTGGGGCCCTGTGAGGTTGGGTGGTTCGAGGCCGGGCTCGAGCCGTTGGGGGATAGTGGGCTCAGTGGGGCTGAGCGATTGGATGCGCTCGCATTGCTTTCCGGGCATGCGCGGAGTCTGGCGCAGCAGGCGCGGAGCGCGGGTGGGGAGGAATTGGAGGATGGTATGACTCGGCAGCTCGGGGAAACCCTGGCGGCACATGCGGATCGCTATCCCGCGACCATCGCCGCTTTTGCCGAATCCGATGCGCCGGGCGACCGGAACAATGCCCTGCACTTCGGGATCGATCGTATTCTCGACGGCCTCGGGGTCCTCATCTCCCGCCACAGGGGTGACAGTGTTCCTCAAAAGCCCGACGCGTAAACGTAATCAGCATTCATTTGGCAATCGCCCGAGCGCTTCGCGCGATGACATCGGTCGCGCGAAGCACCCGCCCTTTCAGGGCACAAAAATGTGGGCATAAAAATGTGAGCACGAAATATGTGGGCGCAGCTATGCGAGCACACATCCGTGAGACGCAAATACGTCAGCGACGCAGGTGCGCCAGTTCCGCGCGCGCCGACTCCCCCGCCTCACCGAAGTCGGTGCGGGAGAACACATTCCAGCGCTCCAGCAGCGGAGCGAAGACCAGCTCGCCCTCGCGCGCCGGGTCGTAGATGCCCGCCGCGGCCAGCACCTGCGTGCTGCTGCGGCCGTCGATCAGCGTCACCTCCGGGACGGTGAAGTCCGCGACCCGGTCGGCGATGGCGCGCACGGCCTGATCCGGGGCCAGATCCAGGGCCGCGGCCACCAGATTCGCGAAGAACACCGACTGCAACTCGTCGTCGGCGGCGATCCGGTGGGACAGCGCGGTCACGATCGGGTTCTCGCCGAGGGCGGCGGTATTGCGGTGCCGCACCGCGGCCGCGGTCTCCTCGAAGGCGCAGGCCGCCAGCACATCGATCAAATGCAATGCGGGACGCCGGAATCCGGCGGTCATGTGCGCCATCCGCATCCGCTCCAGGTCCACCGGGTCGACCGCGCGGGTCACCATCAGGTAGTTGCGGATCATGATCTCGTGCCGGTTCTCTTCGGCGGTCCAGCGGCCCACCCAGCGCCACCACGGCCCGGTGCGCAGATGCTTGCCCAGCTCGCGGTGGTAGGAGGGCAGATTGTCGGCGATCAGCACGCTCACCGTGAGCGCCAGCTTCGCGACCTCACCGAGCTCCGATTGCCCCGGCTCCCAATCGATTCCGCCCAGAAAGCCGAAGTTGCGGCCGTCGTCCCACGGCACGTAGTCGTGCGGCTGCCACGCATCGGCCGCGTCGATGTGGCGTCGCAGATTTACTTCCACCTCCGCCGCGAGCGATTCCAGCAACTCGCGGTCGGTCAAGAGAGTTTGCACGCTGCCAACCTACCGACGGGCACGGGGCAAAGCACGAATCCGGCCCGAGCCGACACCATTCGTTATCCCAGTGTGAGAAACGGACGAAGGCTCGGGCCGGTCGGCGGCCTACTTCGTGGTCACCGAGATCTGCTGGTTGACCCAGCTGATGGTGCCGCCGGTGAAATCGCTCTCCTTGCCGCCCGCGACGTCCTTCTCGTCGCTGACCGGATAGCCGAGCTTGCCGTTGACGCCGCCGTCGTTGTCCCACGCCTTGCGGATCTCGCCCCACACCACGTGCGGGCCGGTGGGGTCGCTCCAGCAGACGGCGCCGCCGGTGAACTCCTGGCACATGCCGCCGTTGGGGCCGTTGACCGTCGCGCCGGTGGGGGCGCCGAGCGTGCCTGCCGGGCCGCCCATTTCGGTGTACTTGGACAGGATGTGGCCCGACACGACGATCTCGCCGTTCGGGGTGGGGATCTTGGTCTCCCCCGCCGCGCCGTTCGTCGCGGACGTCCCCGCGCTCGTCTCGGACGCGGAAGCAGAACTGGAGCTGGACTCCGAACCACTCGAATTGTTGTTGTTGTTCTTGCTGCAACCGGTGAACACCAGGGTCCCGGCGGCAATGGTCATGGTGATGGCAGCCGTGCGTCGAGCGAAGTGGTGCATGTCCATCCTCTCGAAGGTGATTGCCGAGCAGCATCGCGACACCGCCCGGCAACTCTGGCCGATACCGGCGAAAATATACCCTTCAATTGTGAGATGAACCACACACCGAGTATTTGCTCGATTCGTGCGTTTCGCGTCGACTACGCGTTCGGTCCGTACTCCTCCAGCATCTCGGTGACCAGGGCCGCGATCGGCGACCGCTCGCTGCGGGTGAGCGTGATGTGCGCGAAAAGCGGGTGCCCCTTGAGCTTTTCGATCACCGCCGCCACGCCGTCGTGCCGCCCGACGCGGAGGTTGTCGCGCTGGGCGACGTCGTGGGTGAGCACCACCCGCGAGCCGCTGCCGAGCCGGCTCAGCACCGTCAGCAGCACATTGCGCTCCAGCGACTGCGCCTCGTCGACGATCACGAACGAGTCGTGCAGCGACCGGCCCCGAATGTGGGTGAGCGGCAACACCTCCAGCATCCCGCGGGAGAGCACCTCCTCCATTACCTCCGGGCTGGCCAGCCCGTCCAGGGTGTCGAAAACCGCCTGGGCCCAGGGGCCCATCTTCTCGCTCTCCGACCCCGGCAGATAGCCGAGTTCCTGGCCGCCGACCGCGTACAGTGGGCGGAACACCACCACCTTGCGCTGGCTGCGCCGCTCCAGCACCGCCTCCAGACCCGCCGTCAGCGCCAGCGCCGATTTGCCGGTGCCCGCCTTGCCGCCGAGCGAGACGATGCCGACGCTCTCGTCCAGCAGCAGATCCAGGGCGATGCGCTGCTCGGCGGAGCGACCGTGCAGCCCGAACGCCTCCCGGTCGCCGCGGACCAGCTGCACCCGTTTGTCGGGAGTGACCCGGGCCAGCGCGCTGCCGCCCGCCCCCAGGAGCCGAATACCGGTGTGGCAGGGCAGGTCTCGGGCCACATCGAGGTCGATCACGCCGTCGGCGTAGAGCTTGTCGACGCAGTCGGAACTGACGTCGAGCTCGGTCATGCCGGTCCAGCCGGAGATGATGACGTCCTGCGCGTGATATTCGTCGGCGTGCAGGCCGACCGCACCGGCCTTGACCCGCATCGGAATGTCCTTGGAGACCAGCACGACCGAATTGCCCTCGGCCGCGAGGTTCAGCGCGCAGGCGAGAATGCGGGAATCGTTGGTGTCGGTACGGAACCCGACGGGGAGCACCTCCGGATCGGTGTGGTTCAGCTCCACCTGCAGCGTGCCGCCCTCGGTGCCGATCGGGACCTGCTCGTCCAGCCGGCCGTGCATCAGGCGCAGATCGTCCAGCATGCGCAGGGCCTCCCGCGCGAACCAGCCGAGCTCGTGATGATGGCGTTTGGCCTCCAGTTCGCTGATCACCACCAGCGGCAGCACCACATGGTGCTCACCGAAGCGCGTGACGGCCCAGGGGTCCGACAGCAGCACCGAGGTGTCGATCACGAAGGATTTCAGGCCGGATCGGCCGGACCGAGAGGCGCTGGCTCCCTTTCCGGAGCCTCCGCTCTTTCCGGAGCGGGCTTTCGAGGGAGCGATGACGGAGCGTGCATCAGTCACGGTGGGCTCCTTTGTTGCTCGTGCTACACCCGCACGAGCGTTCTCGCTGGACCGGTCCGCCCTGGGGTCACAGGACCCGAGGGCCGGGTGCCGGCCCCCTCGCACTGAGTTGCTCAGTCACGATCAGGACCTCCCGTACGGGCCACTCCGACGCGGCCCGCACCACCGACGTTACTGCCGTTCGGTCTTTTCGGCTCGGGCGTTGGCGAGCGTGTCGGTGAATATCCCGTAAACCCGCGGCTCGAGCGGCCGCGGACCGGAATCCGGTGATGTGACGCACATCTCGTTCACGAGCGTCCGCCCGGGCGCGGCTCGGCCAGCACCCGCAGCAGCACGGCGACATGGCTGTGCGCCGGCTCCGAAACCGCTGTGAGCAGAGTGACCGGACCGGACGCGCGCAGGTCATGCAGCCGGGCGAGTTCGGGGGCGTGCCGATCGTCGTCCAGTTCGTCCCGATATCGGTCGGCGAATTCATCCCACCGGGCCGTCGGATCGGCGTGGAACCACCGGCGCAGCTCGCTCGTGGGCGCCACGTCGCGCAGCCATTCATCGACCTGTGCCCGCTGTTTGCTGATGCCTCTGGGCCAGAGCCGATCCACCAGCACGCGGGTGCCGTCGGTGGAATCCGGTGTGTCGTAGACCCTTTTCACTCGTACATTCTTCTCCGGCCGCGGTGTCATACCTCCATGGCAGCACGGGACCGCGTTCCTGACGAGCAGCGCGCCGGGTAGCGGTTAGAGTCGAGCCATGGCCGATCTCCGGGAGCTCGAGCAGCTGTCGTCCAAGGAGCTACACGACCGCGCGGTGAAGCACGCCGCGCGGCACGGCGACATCAGGTTCCTCTGGCGGCTGCTGGAGCAGATCCCCGCCGCCGAGGCCGCCGCCGGCGATCTGGGCGAGAGCGAGGCCGACATCAAATACGTGCTGCCGATGCTCGACGACTATGTGCATGCCGGGGACGGCAAGATCGCCGAGGTGTTGCGGCCGCTGTATCTCGAATACCTCGCCGGGCAGGACTGAGCCGCCTTAATACACGCATTCGGCCCGACTTGCCAGGGCGGGACGTTCCCTTGTCCGCGTATGGGCGGGTACCTAAGTTTTGAACTATGAGCATTCGCCTTGGCTATCAAATGCCGAACTTCAGTCACGCGACCACGGCCCGTGAGTTGTTCCCCTCGGTGATCGCGCAGGCGCGGGAGGCGGAGGCGGCCGGATTCGACTCCGCGTTCGTGATGGATCACTTCTATCAGCTGCCGGGGCTCGGCACCCCCGACGAGCCGATGCTCGAGGCGTATACGGCGCTGGGCGGTCTGGCGACCGCGACCGAGCGAATCCAGTTGTCCACCTTGGTCACCGGCAACACCTACCGGAACCCGACGCTGCTGGCGAAGGCCGTCACCACGCTGGACGTGGTCAGCGGCGGCCGGGCGGTGCTGGGCATCGGCGCGGGCTGGTTCGAGCTCGAGCACAACGCCCTCGGCTTCGAATTCGGCACCTTCGCCGAGCGTTTCGAGCGGCTCGACGAGGCGCTGCAGATCATCCACCCGATGCTGCGCGGGCAACGCCCCACCTTCGACGGCAAGTGGTACCACACCCGCGAGGCCATGAACGAGCCGCGCGTCCGCGACGACCTGCCGATCATGCTCGGCGGCGGCGGTGAGAAGAAGACCTTCGGCCTGGCCGCCCGCTACGGCGACCATCTGAACATCATCTGCGACGCCAACGAACTGCCGCGCAAGATCGATGCGGTGCGCCAGCGCTGCGCGGAGGTCGGCCGCGATCCCGAGACCCTGGAGACCAGCTTCCTGGCCTTCCTGATCCTGGACGAGGACGGCGACCGCGCCCGCAAGCTGCAGAGCGAAATCCTGGACCGCCAGGCCCGCAACATGCCCGGCGTCCCGCCGCAGACCGACCGCCAGTTCGTCGGCACCCCCGACGACGTCGCCGACCAGTTCCAGCGCCGCGTCCTCGACCACGGCGTCGACGGCCTCATCGTGAACATGGTCGCCAACGGCCACGAGCCCGGCATCCTGGAACTGGCAGGCAAGGCCCTGTCCCCACTGGTGCACAAGGGCTGAGGTAGGGCCCCGGCCAAAAGCACGCCGGGGCCAAGGATTACGCACGCCGGGGCCAAAGGTTACGCACGCCGGGGCCCAATCCCTACTCCTCGACCTCGATGGCCCCGGAGGGGCATACGACGGCGGCCTCACGGACCTCCGCGTGGCAGTGCTGGGGCTGGGGGTCGAGGAGTTTCACCTTGCCCTCGTCGTCGTCTTGGTCGAAGATCTCCGGCGCGGTGAGCGCGCACATTCCCGATCCGATACAGCGCTCCCGGTCCACCGAGATTCGCATCGCCGCTTCTCCTTTCGTGCGATTACCAGGTGACCGGCAGGCTGCGCACGCCCCCGATGTCGATCGCGCCGCGCAGCGGCACCTCCTCGGCCGGGACCGCCAACCGCAGCCCCGGGAACCGGGCCAGCAGTGCCCGGTAGCCGACCCGCATCTCCACGCGCGCCAGCTGCTGGCCCAGACACTGGTGGACACCGTGTCCGAAGGCCAAGTGTCCCACCGCATTACGCTCGACGTCCAGGGTATCCGGGTCGTCGAAGCGTTCCGGGTCGCGGTTGCCCGCCGTGATCGACAGCGCCACCGATTCGCCCGCCCTGATAGTATGCCCGGCCAGTTCCACGTCCTCCAGCGCCCCGCGCACCGCGGTGTGTGCGATCGACAGGTAGCGCAGCAGTTCCTCGACGGCCCGGTCGGTCAGGTCGGGGTCCGCGCGCAGCAGCGCCAGCTGCTCCGGATTGCACAGCAGCGCAAAGGTTCCCAGCGCCAGCATGTTCGCGGTGGTGTCCAGCCCGGCCGCCAGCAGCAGGCCGCCGACGCCGACCAGTTCGTCCTCGGTGAGGTCGGTGGCCGCCAGCTCGCTGAGCATGTCGTCGGTCGGGTTCGCGCGCTTGGCGGCGACCAGATGCCGGATGTAGTCGAGGACGCTGTCGAAGGCGTCGATTCTCTTGTTGACAAACTCCTCCGGGGACACATCCGGGGTGGAGGCGGCGGCCAGGCGGCTGAACTGATCGTGATCGGCCACCGGCACGCCGAGCAGGTCGCAGATCACCAGTTCCGGAATCGGCCGGGCGAACGCGGTCACCAGATCCACCGGCCCGCCCTGGCGTTGCATCGCGTCCAGGCATTCGGCGGTGAAACCCTCGATGCGCTCGGTCAGCAGCCGCATGCGGCGCACGGTGAAGCGGCCGGTCAGCATGTTCCGGAACCGGGTGTGCTCCGGCGGGTCGTAACGCAGGAACATGCCCGCCGGGACCGATCGCGTCGTATCCAGCTCCACGACGGGACTGCGGAGGTTCTCGCTGCGGGAGCTGAACCGCGGATCGGCCAGCACGGCGCGGACGACGGCATGCCCGGTCGCCAGCCAGCCCACGTGGCCGCCGGGAAATTTCAAGCGGGTCAACGGCTCTCGTTCCCGGATGGCGGCCAGCCCGGCGGCCGGGTCGAACGGGCGGCCCGGTGGACGCTCGACCGGTAGTTCGATGGCGGGCGACAACGATTCGGTCATCGTGCTTCCTCCCCTGCGATTACCAGATCACCGGCAGGCGGCGCACGCCGGCGATGTCCAGAGCGTTGCGCATCGGCACCTCCTCCGGCGGGACGGCAAGCCGCAGCCCCGGGAATCGGGACAGCAGCGCCGGGAAGGCGACCCGCATCTCCACCCGCGCCAACTGCTGGCCCAGGCACTGGTGCACGCCGTATCCGAAGGCCAAGTGGCCCACCGCGTTACGCTCGACATCCAGAGTATCCGGATCGTCGAAGCGCCGCTCGTCCCGATCCGCCGCCGATAGCGACAGCACCACCGTGGCACCGGATTCGATGGTGTGCCCGGCCAATTCCACGTCCTCGGTGGCGGTCCGGGTGGTGATGTGGGCGATCGTCAGATACCGCAGCAGCTCCTCGATCGCCCGATCGGTCAGGTCCGGATCGGCGCGCAGCGCGGCGAGCTGATCGGGATTGCGCAGCAGCGCATAGGTGCCCAGCGCCAGCATATTCGCCGTGGTCTCGCCCCCGGCGGCGAACAACATGGAGCCGACCCCGACCAGTTCGTCCTCGGTGAGATCGCTCGCGGTCAGCTCGCTGAGCATGTCGTCGGTCGGGTTCGCCCGCTTGGCGGCGACCAGATGCCGGATGTAGTCCATGATGTCGTCGAAGAGATCGCTCGCCTCGTCGAGGATCTCCCGGGCGGTGGCCTCGTGACCGGGCGACGCGGCCAACCGGCGGAACCGATCGTGGTCGGCCGTCGGCACCCCGAGCAGTTCGCAGATCACCAGCTCCGGAATCGGCCGGGCGAACGCCTCGACCAGATCCACCGGCCCGCCGTGGCGCGCCATCGCGTCCAGGCATCCGGCGGTCAGTTCCTCGACGCGCTCGGTCAGCATCCGCATGCGGCGCACGGTGAAGCGGCCGACCAGCAGGTTCCGAAATCGGGTGTGCTCCGGCGGGTCGTAGCGCAGGAACGTCCCCGGCGGCGTCGGGCCGGGCGCCGGAGCCCCCTTGATCGGGCTGTGCAGCACATCGGTGCGGTTGCTGAACCTCGGATCGGCGAGTATGGCCCGCACGACGGCGTGCCCGGTCGCCAACCATCCCCGGTGCCCGTCGGGAAAATCCATGCGGGTCAACGGTTCGCGCTCCCGCAGGGCGCGCAATTCGGCGGGCGGATCGAAGGGCCGTCCGGCCGGGCGCTCGAGCGGCAGCTCGGTGATGATGGGCAACGATTCGGTCATTGCGACTCCTCGATTCTGCTGGGACACCCCGCACGCTAAGTCGAATTCGCCGTTCGCTCAACGAATTAGCCGCCCGTTTCCGCTGTCCCGCAGGTAGATTCGCCGAATCGGTTGCAATACTTCTGCCCACGAACGCAATTCACAGCTACTGTGGTTGCAATGGTCCTGAATACGAACGCACGCCGTTCGCGAGCAGAGGAGGGGAGCCGATGCCCGGCGGCAGACTCACCCGGTTGGATCGGGAATGTATTGCCGAGGGGTTGGCCGCGGGCCTCGACTACGCCGAGATAGCCCGCCAGCTGGACCGCCCCACCTCGACGGTGAGCCGGGAGGTCGCCCGCAACGGCGGACCGCGCCGCTACCGCGCCGACCGGGCACAGCGAGCCGCGCAGCAGCGCGCCCGCCGCCCCGGCCGAAACCGCCGATCCGCCGAATCATCCACCGGCACACAGGCTTTCGAACAGGCTCCGGTGGCCGACGTCATCACCAGGCTCACGGACCTGTTCATCAGATCCGGCGAGCCCAGCACCGCCTCACGCATCCTCGCCGTGTTATTGACCACCGATTCCGGCGCCCTCACCACCGCCGAGCTGACCCGTCGACTGCGGATCAGCCCCGCCTCGATCTCGGTAGCCGCCACCCGCCTGGTGAATCAGGGCCTCATCCACCGCGAACACGAGGGCGGCCGCCGCTACTGCTATGTGGTCGACGAGAACGTCTGGCTCCGATCAACACTCGGCGCGGTACACACCACCGAGGTACTGAGCGCCATCACCCACGAAAGCGCCGACCTCCTCGGCGTCACCACCCCCGCCGGATTGCGCCTGAGCGAAATGAGCCTCTACCTCGACCACCTCGCCCGCTCCCTACAGAACACCGCCGAAAGCTGGCGCACCCGAGTCACAGCCGAAAACGAGCCCTGACCCACCCCTGGTCCCGGCACGCCCACCGACCTCATCCCGGCGCGCCCACCCCATGATCCCGGCGCACCCACCCACCTGATCCCGGCACACCCACCCATATGATCCCGGCACACCCACCCACCTGATCCCGGCACACCCACCCACCTGATCCCGGCACGTTTTTGGCCGGGATCCACTACTTCGCCGCCGCCCGGTCGATCGCGACGTGCAGGCCGTCCGGCGTGATGTTCTCCACCACCCGGTCCCCCACCCGCACCGTCGGAGTGTGCGTCAGCCCGGCGGCGATGGCGTGGTCGGTGTGCGCGGTAACGAACTGCCGGTAGTGCTCGCCGCGGATGCATCCGGCCACGTCCGGGCCGGTTACCCCGGACTGTGCGGCCAGATCCACCAGGCGATCGTCGGTCGGGCTCGGATCCTTGGGCCCGGGCTGGTGCTGGAACATCAGCCGGTACCAGGCGGGCCAGGCATTCTTGTCGGCGGCCGCGACGCAGGCCGAGGCGTTCGCGGCGCGGGCCGCGTAGTCCTTGGGTTCGGTCGCGATGGCGACCGGGTCGTAGTCGACCGCGACCCGGTGGCCGTCGATCAGCCCGGCCAGCGCCGAATCGCTCGCCTGCGCGAAGGTCCGGCAGGACGGGCAGGCGAAATCGGTGGTCACGGTGAGCACCGTCGGGGCGTCGGCCGCGCCGAAGCGCAGCGTGCCGCGATCGGTGAATACCGGCGGGGGCGCCTCGGCGGCGGCCCGGGCCTGCGCGGCCCGGTCGCGATCGCGCTTGGCGGTGGCGTCGTAATGGACCACCGCGGCGACGAACGCCGCGAGCACCGCGACCGTGAGCACCACGCCCACGGTCAGGCGGCGGCGACGGGTCGCGCGGTTCACGAATCGACGACTGCGCCTGGATTTCATGGCGATCACCTCGGTACTTCCATGTAGCAGTACGTCCAGCTTATTTTCTTCACCATTGTCGAAATGGTTTCGGATTATCGACTCGAACCTCCACAGAAAGGCGCTTCGCATCGTAGCCGCCGTGCTCGAGTATTCAACTAGATAATCTGAAAAGATTAACTATCAACTCTCTCACCTGTGCGATCGCATAGTGTGATCTACGTCTAATTGACGTTGCGCGAAGACCGCGCGAACCATCTACCGCATGACCCGCACCAATCGATGCTCAGCGTTTGCTACGGCGTTCGCAGTCTCCATCGCGGGCGCCACCATCCTCGCCACGACGGCCTCCTCGGAGCCGACTCCCCCCGGCTGCACCACCGACGACTCCGTCTCGAACCAGGTCACGCTCGCCTGCAACCCGGGCTCGGGCAACGGCACGCACGCCTTCATCCGCTGCCGCGATGCCGGTGGTTTGCTACACACCCGCATCGGAAGTCCGATCGGACCTGATGGCGGCTCCTCCCGAGCCGTCTGCGCGACCGGCGAGTCCGGTCCGGCCTGACCGCAGTTCCACCCCCTTCACCCCCATTACGAGCGTTCCGTGAATTCGAATCGAAAGAGGTTCTGCTCATGTCTGCAACAACTCGTGGTGCCCGGACAATGTCTCGCGCGACGCGGTCGCGCAAGGAAATCAGGCGGAATCGGCGCGGCCTGTACGCCGCGGCCGCGTTCGCCTCACTGAGCTCCGCCATGGTGTCCGGCGGATACGCGGCGGCCCAGGGGCCCGGCCATCCCAGCCAGCCCCTGGACCCGCCGTCCGGCGGCGGATTCCTTTCCGGCACCGGCATTCCCGGCCGCAGCCCGGCCATCGGCAATCCCGCCCCGGCGATCGACCGCACCGACACCGGCGCGGCCGGGCAGGGCGCGATTCCCGTATTCACGCCGCCCTCCGGCGGCGACACCGGGCCCGGCATCGACTTCTCCGCCCTCGCCCAGACCGCCATCAACGCGGTGATCCCGCAGGCCCCGCAGAGCGCCGCGCCCGCGAATCCGGGCGCACCGGTGCAGACCACGCTGCAGTCCCTCGCCCAGGCACTGAAGACCCCGCCCGCGCCCGCCGCCGCGGACCCGCTGTCGCCGCACACCGCGCAGGCCACCGGCCTGCCGCTGCGGTCGACCGTGGCCACCGCCGCGCCCGACGCGGGCACCGGATCGCCGGTCGAGGAGCTGGCGGCGGTCGCCGCACAGATCGTCGGCTCGCATCTGGACCTCGGCAAGCTCGCCGACTGGGCCGACCAGACCTTCCCCTCCGGTCCGCTGCGCCAGCCCGTGGAGGATCTGCTCGGATTCGCCGCGCAGGCAACCGAACAGGCCGGATCGCGCCGCCGCGACCAATCCGCCCCGCTGGACGACCTGATCGACCAGGCCCGCGCGCTGTTCGGTTTCCCGCAGGACGGCGGCGACATCACCAAGGCCCTGCGCGATCTGCTGGCGCCCACCGCGAGCACCGGCGATCCGCTACAGGGGCTGGCAGAAGGGCTGCGCTCGCTCACGGCCGCACCGGAATTCGGCACGCTGGCCGCCTCGGTGCTCGGCTTCGCCGCCCCGGCGCTGCACGGGATCGCCCCGCTGCTCGGCTATGTGACGCCGGTGCTGGGCATGATCACAGACCCGGCCGCGGCGCTCACGCCGCTGCTGCACGGCATTCGCGGCATGCTCGGCGGCGAGGGCCTGGTCGGCACACACAACGCCTTCCTCGCGCTCGGCGCCGTACCGGTCATCGCCGCCTTCGCGATCGTGCCGCTGCTGTTCGCCGGCGCGCTCGCGATCGGCGCCATCGGCATAGCCGCGGTGGCGGTGATCGGCGCGATCGTGCTCGCGCCCTTGGTGATCGGCGCGCTGATCGTCGGCGGCATCGTGCTGGCGGTGCTGGCCCTGCCGGTGCTGGCGGTCCTGGCGATCATCGCGATTCCGGTGCTGATCGTCGGCATTCCGATCGCGTTCGCGGCGTTCCAGGTGCTGGCTCCGGTCATCCTGGCCGGTGGGCTGGTCGCCTTCGCCGCCGTGGTGGTGGGCGGAATCGCCGCCGCCGCAGCCACTGTGGGGCTGGGTGTGATCACCACGCTGGCGGCGGTGGCCATCACGCTGGTGGTGGGCACGCTGCTCACCATCCTGTTCCCGGTACTCGGCCTGATCACCGCGCCGCTGGCGTTCACCGTCGGTGCGCTCGGCATTCTGGTGGTCGGCACGCTGCTCACCGGCCTGGCGACGTTCGGCGTGTTGGGCGTGGCCTTCGCGATCGCGGCGGCGCTGGCCGTGGCCATCGGGATCGCCTCGCTGTTCACCCCGTTCGGGCTGCTCTCGCTGCCGATCCTGGCGGTGCTCGGCGTCGCCGCGCTGGCGCTGTTCGCCGCGGCCGGGCTGGCGGCGGGGCTCATTGTCGCCGCCATGTTCGTGGTCGGCCTCGCCGCGCTGATGATCGTGGCTCCGGTCGCGGTCGGCGGGCTGCTGGTGCTGGCCCTGTTCGCCGAGGCCATCCGGCTGGCCGCGCTGGTGGCCGCGTGGTTCCTGGCCGCCGCGGGCGGACTGCTGATCACCGCGGTCGGCGCGATCGCCTCGGGTGTGGCGGTGCTGGCCGGAATCGTGGCCACGCTGTTCCTGGTGTTCGCGGTGCCGGTGGTCGGCCCGCTGCTGGCGCCGCTGGCGTTCCTGGTGCTGGTCGGCGTTCCGGGCGCGCTCGGCCTGGCCTTCCTGTTCGGCGGGCTCGGCCTGGCGGGTGTGCTGATCTCGGTGTGCACCAGCCTGTTCCTGCTCGCGGCCACCGCCTGGGCGGGGGCGACGGCGTTCGCGACCCTCATCGCGATGATCACCATGCCGTACGCCATTCCGCTGCTGGTGCCGCTGGTGGCCGCGTTCCTGGCCATCGTGTCGGCAACCGTGATGGGTTTGGCCGCACTGGATTTCGTCTTCACCTGGGTGCCGTTCCTGGTGCTGTCGGCCGGGGCGTTCGTGTGGGCGGCCGCGGCGGTATTGGCCACGTTCGCCGGTGGGCTGCTGGTCGGCGCGCTCAGCTTCGCGACGCTCACGCTGACCCTGGTGGCGCTGATCGTCATCAACCCGCCGATCGCGCTGCTCGCGCTGCCGCTGCTGCTGGCGGGCCAGCTGTTCATCACGCTCACGGCGCTGGGTGGTTCCGCGCTGGTCGCGCTCGGGCTGGCGGCGGTGGCCGCCACGCTGATGCCGCTGCTGGGCGCCGGACTGTTCGTGGCGCTCGGGGCCATCGTCACGGCCTTCGTGGCCGCGTCGGCACTGTTCCCGCCGTTCCTGATCGTCGGCATTCCGGTGGGACTGGCCGCGCTGGTCGTGGGCGGCGCCGCGATTCTGGCCATCGTCGCCGCGGGCGAGCTGCTCACCGGCGCGGTGTCGGTGGTGGGCCTGCTGGCCACGGCCGTCGTCGGGCTCGCGGCGCTGATCGCCATGGTTCCGGTCGGGGTCGTGGCGCTGGCGCTGGCCGCGGTGCTCACGCTGCCGTTCCTGCTCGCCGGTCCGTTCGCGCCGATCGTGTCGACCGCGCTGTCGCCGATCATCGCGCTGGCGATCGGTGCGCTGTTCGCGCCGTTCTCGGTGGCCGCGTTCCTCGGCGCCTTCCTCGCGATCGCGGTGCAGGCGTTCGGATTACTGGGCCTGCCGTTCCTCGGCGTGCTGCTGGGCGGCGGCCTGTTCCTCGCCTTCAAGGCCCTGGAGATCACCGCGTGGCTGGTGAGCCTGCCGTTCGACTTCGCCGCGCTGTGGATCCTCGGCGGGCTGGCCGCCGCGGCGCTGCTGCCGGTGCTGGCCGCGGCCGGTCTGGGCGCGCTGGCGCTGGTCGCCGCGGGCGCGGTGATCGGCGCGGGCGTGGTGGGTGCGCTGGCCCTCGGCGCGGGCGCGGTGGCGCTCGGCGGCGCGGCCGTGCTCGCCCTGCTGGCCGCTCCCGTGCTCGCCATCGGAATTCCGTTGGCGCTCATCGGATTGCTGACACTGGCCGCCTTGGCCGCGGCCGTGGTGATCGGCATCCCCGTCGGGGTGCTCGGGCTCGGTGCGCTGGGTGTCGGCGCGGCGGTACTGGCGGTGCTGTCCGTGCCGCTGCTCGGCATCGGCATCCCGGCGGCCCTGCTCGGCCTGCTCGCACTGGCCGCGGTGGCGACCCTCCTGGTGATCGGCGTGCCGGTCGCACTGGTCGGCATCGGCGGCGTGCTCGGCGCCCTGGCGGCGGCCGTGGTCGGCACACCGATCGTTGCGGCCTTGGCCGCCTTGGCAACCGCGGTAATCGGCGGACCGATCGTCTTCGCACTGGGCGCGCTGGCGGCAGCGGTCATCGGCGGCCCCATCGTGTTCGCACTGGGCGCTCTCGCCGCAGCCGTCCTCGGCGGGCCGATCGTGGCGGCCTTGGCCGCCTTGGCAACCGCCGTCATCGGCGGACCGATTGTCGCCGCACTGGCAGCCCTCGCCACCGCCGTCATCGGCGCACCGATCGTTGCCGCACTGGCCGCCTTGGCAACTGCTGTTGTCGGCGGACTGGCGGCCCTGGCCGCCGCGGTTGTCGGTGTCCCGATCGTTGCGGCCTTGGCCGCCTTGGCAACTGCTGTTGTCGGCGGACTGGCGGTCCTGGCCGCCGCGGTTGTCGGTGTCCCGATCGTTGCGGCTCTGGCGGCCTTGGCTACGGCCGTGATCGGTGGGCCGATCGCTCTCGGGCTGGGGGCGTTGGGGGCCACCGCGATCGGGGTTCCGTTGGCGGCGTTCCTCGCGACGGTCACCGGGATCACCGGGGCCGGGGCGGTTGCGCTGGCGGTTGCCGCGGTGACGGTTGCCGCGCTGGTGGCGGCCTTCCTGCTGAGCCCGCCGTTCCGGTCGTATGTCATCTCGCTGCTGCGGGCGCTGCGCGATCAGGGTGGGCCGCTGGGTGGTTCGACCGGCGGGGTGGCGCCCAATGGATCGCAGCTGCTGGACGATCTGATCCCGGACGATGCCAGCCTGGACCAGTTCGTCGCGTCCCTGGTGAAGCTGCTGGCCCCCGCGCCGCAGCACTCCAAGGCCCCGGCCGCCGCGCACGCCGAGATCCCGTTCGTCGGGGTCGACGCCGCCGACGGCTCCGTGCACGCCACCGACACCCGCAAGATCCTCGAGGTCGCCCTCTGAGGGCCGCCCCGGCGAACGAACGGAGACAACCATGCTGAACACCGGATACGCCGCGAACGGACCGAACGTCCTCGATCCGCGGGCCGGACTGCTCGACCCACGCACTGCGGCGGTGAGCTTCGGCTACTACGCCGAGAACGCCACCGAGGACGAGACGATCAGGCTGTGCCACAACGGCTCTCGCCCCGGCCCGACGGGCTGGTGGAACCGTCACCGCCGCATCCGCGCCGGGGTCGGCTTCGCCCTCGTCGCCAATATCGGCTTCCTCCCCGCAGTGCAGGACGCCCTGATGTCCGCCCTGCACGCCCTCGCATGACGGTGTGGGTCCCGGCCAAAAACGCGCCGGGACCCACGCGCCGGGCATAGCCCGGCCGTTGTTCTCCCACAACCCGATTCAGCGCAACCCGAGGAGTATCCATGGACACCACCGCGAACAGCTACGACACCCAGTCCGAATCCGCCGCTGCCGTTTTCCATCTGGAGTACCTGTACGGCCCCCAGTGGCGGGCCGTCATGGCGCTCGTCGAACGCGCGGCGCAGCTCAGCGCCGACGAGCGGGAGCGCCTCAATTCCCATGCGGCCCAGCAGATGCAGGCCGGGCTGTCCTCGCTCGCCAATACCTCCGGCGACGGCGGGCTGGCCGGACTGCTGGCCGGACTCGGCGGCGGAACGAAGGGCGAGACCGCCCGCGCACCCATGCAGATCGCGGCCGAGGCGGCCAAGCAGTTCGGCCGCTCCAGGAATCTGCAAACCGCCGGATTGGTTGTCGGCCAGGCGGTTTCGCCCACCGGCTCGTCCGCGGACCTGAGCACGGTGCTGCAATCGCTGGGCTCGATCGGCACCCTGACCGCCGTCAGCCAGGCCGCCACCGCCACCGTGCTGTGCGACCTGATCGGCCAGGGCGGCTTCGAGCAGAGCGTCTACGACGAGCTCATGGCCCCGTGGAACAGCGTGATCTCATGACCCTCGCCCCCGCGAGCCGAGCGGGCCGGACGGCGATGCTCACGGTCTTCGCCACCGTGAGCATCGCCGCACTGGCCGGATGCTCGACCCACCACACCACGGCGGCCCCCCAGCCCCCCGACCCCGACACCGCCGACTGCACCGCCGGGGCCCGGGTGATCGGCAACCTGCAAGACACCTTCCGAAGCCTGTCGGACCAGCTCGGCGGCATCGGCCCCGCCTCCGAGCACGGCGATCTGGCGGAGGTTCGCAAGCGCGTCGGAGCGGGCAGTCAATTGGCGGCCCGCATCAACTCGGACCTGACATCCGTTGCCGCCCCGATGACTTCGGAATCCTCGAAACGCGCCTTCATCGGCGTAGCCACCGCGGGCGGCCGATTGCACACGGCCCTGGACCAACTCGACCAGGCCGCCACGGGTGCGGCCCCGGCACAGGGTGCGGTCCAATCGGTACAGCAGGCCCTGAACGGCCTGAACGATTCCGTGGTGACGATGCGCCTGTCCTGCTCAACGGTTTTCGCGGAAACGACGGTCGCGCCGTCGGCACGGCCATCGCCTCGACAGTGAGACCGGTTCAGGCTCCGGCGATCTCGCGCTCGGCGAACCGCGCCAACAGGCTCAGCACGAGCTTTCGCTGAGCATCGGGGACACCGTCGAACGCGTGGGCCTCGGCGGCGTCGCGGGCCACGGCGAATTTGGCGTGCGCGCGCCTACCGGCGGCGGTGATACGGGGGATGCGCACGCGGCGGTCCGTCGGGGCGACGGTGCGCGTGACGAGCCGCTGCCGCTCGAGGCGGTCGAGCACGCTGATCAGGGTCGACTTGTCCACGCACACAATGCGACTCAGCTCGAGCTGGTTCGCCTGCTCCCCGTCGGCCAGCGCGGCGAGGACGAGCCAGTCCCGCATGTCCCTGAGCCCGATCTCGGCCGCGGCGCGGTCGAGGTGGTCCGTCATTCGCGCGTTCGCCGCGTGCAGCAGGAAGGCGAGATTGCCCGGGCGAGTAGGCGCGTCGGAGGCTCGACCGTTCGCTCCGGCATCGGACAGCCGTGAAGTCTCCATGTGGTGCATGGTAGCCCGCCCGGCCGGTTAGGCCAAGTTCATATCAGTTGATCCCAAATCATCTTGACTCAAACTATCTCGCCTCGTAGTGTCCGATGCGCGCCAACTACAGAGAGGAATTGGTTGTGCACATAGGCATCGGACTTCCGAATCAGGTGCGCAATGTCGACACGGCGATCGTCCCGCGCTGGGCGGCACGGGCCGAGGAGGCGGGGTTCTCCACGCTCGCCACGATCGGGCGCTACGCGTATCCGGGCCTCAGCGACACCGTCGCGCTGGCGGCCGCGGCGGGGGCGACCACGACGATCGGCCTGCTCAGCGCGGTCCTGCTCGCCCCGACCTGGCCCGGCGCCCTGCTGGCCAAGGAAATCGCGGGCATCGACGGTGTCTCCGGCGGCCGCCTCACGCTCGGCATCGGGATCGGATCGCGCGAGGAGGAATTCACCGTCCCCGGGCACGGACTCCGTGGCCGCGGCGCGCGGCTGGATGCCGACCTGGCGACCTACCGCGACGTATGGGGCGGCACCGGACCGAACCCGGCCGTGCCCTCGGGGACCCGGCAGGTCCCCATGCTGTTCGGCGGCTCCGCCGCGGCCGCGATAGACCGCATGGCGCGCTGGGGCGAGGGCTACATCGGCGGTACGCTCCCGGCGGCCATGACCACACCCAATTTCGAAGCGGCGCAACGAGCCTGGCGGCAGGCGGGCCGCCAGGGCACCCCGAAACTCGTCGCACTCGCCTACTTCGCACTCGGCGACGCCGAGACCGCCCGGGCGAACATCCGAGACTTCTACCGGATGGCTCCCGAGGCCATCGCCGCCAACGTGGTGCTGTGCACCACCCCGGAAATGATCAACCGATCCATCGCCGACTACACCGACCTCGGCATCGACGAACTCATTTTCGTCCCCGCCACGGACGATCTCGACGAGGTCGCCCGGCTCGCCGACATCACCACCGTGCGCGTGTAGCCGCGCCCGGCCCCGAGGGCACGTCCTACTCGGGATACGTTGCCGTCGCGCGAATTTCGATCAGGAGGTCGGGGCTGGCGAGGCCGCTGATGCCGATCAGGGACCAGGCGGGGTAGGGGGCCGTGATGAGGCGTTGCTTGGTCTCGAGGAAGCCGGGCAGGTGGCGGTGGATGTCGACGTGGTAGCTGGTGACGTCGACGAGGGAGGTGAGGTCGAGGTTTTCCAGTCGGAGGATCTCCTCGATGCGCCGGATGGCGATTTCGGTTTGCTCCCCGATGGTTTCGGCGACGGTTCCGTCGGGGCGGCGGCCGATCTGTCCGGCGATGAACAGGTGGCCGTGCGCGCGGACGGCGGCGGAGTGACCGAAGCGGGCGAAGGCGCTGGTGGTCTGCCCGAAAACCGCGGAGCCCTCGGGGATTTCGACGGTGTGGATGGTCATTGCGGTGAGTTCCTTTGTCGGTAGGTTGAATTCGAGACGTCAGTTGCCCCATCGCGACGATCGGCAGGCCCGCTCCAGGCGGGTCTCGCCGAAAGCCTCGCGTTCGCGGAGGAATTCACCGGGAATCGCGTACCGGGGCGCGCTGTTCGGGTTCTTCGCGGCGTGCGCGACGATCGCGTCGGTGAGCGAGCGGATCATGTCCAACCGCGGATACGCGGCGTGGACGGCGGCGGCCTGCGCGTCGGTGAGGGCTTCGGTGTGGTCGGCGCCGAGCGGGCCGCCGAAGTCGAGCGCGACGCCCTCGCGGACCAGTACGCACAGCGTGCCACGGCGTTCGGCGATGCCCGGGGAGGTGTGCAGGGCGATGGCCTGCCAGACCTCGTCGGCGGCGGCCGCGGGCACCCCGCGTGCGAGGAGGAAGTCGGCGGCCCGGTCGGCGCCCTCGACCTCGAATCGCTGATGGTGCGGGCCGTCCGACGCCACGCCGAGGTCGTGCATCGCGCACGCGGCGAACAGCAGATCGTCGCGATAGTCGCGGCCCTCGACCAGGGCGAGGCGAGCGGCCACCAGCCGGGCGAACAGATAGGTGCGGATGCTGTGGTTGAACACCGACGGTGTCACCACAGGTCGGAGGAGGTTCACGACCGCGTTGGTGAGCGGCGTGCCGGGCAGCGCGATCACATCGGCGGCCGCCTCGCGGGTAGGTCCGGTCATGGCCTCCAGAGTGGCCGTCACAGCCCTGACCTGGCGAGTGGCAAATTTGCCCCATTCCGTTAGGATCTTGCCATGGCGGTACATCGAGTCGCTGTGTTGGCGTTGGACGGGGTCACCCCGCTCGACTTGGCCATCCCCACACAGATTTTCAATTCCCGACCGGAGACTCCCTACGAGTTGACCGTGTGCGCGCTCGACTCGCAGGTGGCCACCACCGGGGACTTCGCCCTGATCCCCGGCGGGGGCCTGGAGCAGGTTCGTCACGCCGACACCGTGATCGTGCCGGGATTCGAGCCACTGCACCGGCCGCCGGAGGCCGCGCTCGGCGTGCTCGCCGAGGCCCGGGACCGGGGTCGGCGGGTGGTGTCGATCTGCACGGGCGCCTTCGCACTCGCCGCCGCGGGCGTGCTGGACGGGCTGCACGCCACCACGCACTGGAACCACATCGACGACCTCGAGCGGGACTTCCCGTCCGTCCGGGTCGACCGCGACGTGCTCTACGTCGACGAGGGCGACGTACTCACCTCGGCGGGGGTGTGCTGCGGCATCGACCTGTGCCTGCACATCGTGCGCCGCGACCTGGGGGCGGTGGTGGCCAACCAGATCGCTCGCGGCCTGGTCGCCGCCCCGCATCGCGAGGGAGGGCAGGCCCAGTACGTACCGGTTCCGGTGGCGAGCTCCGGCGCGGCGTCGCTGTCCGGCACCCGGGGATGGGCCCTGCAACGGCTCGACGAACCACTGACACTGCGCGTGCTCGCCCGGCACGCGGGCCTCTCGCAACGCACCTTCATGCGCCGCTTCACCGAGGAAACGGGCACGACCCCGCTGCAATGGTTGCTCAACGCCCGCCTCGGCAAGGCACGCGAACTCCTGGAAACCACGGACCACTCGGTGGACCGGGTAGCCCGGGCCTGCGGACTCGGCACCGCCGCCAACCTACGCCTGCACTTCCGCCGCACCCTGAACACCACCCCCACCGCCTACCGCCGCACCTTCACCCACCGACACCACCGCGACGCGGCCGAAGCGCGGGCCGCGGACGTTGCCGACATACCCTGCGCCGCAGGATAGTTGGGTATTGAACATGACACCGGAAAATGCGGGAAGCCTCTCGGTGGTACCGAGAGGCTTCCCGATTCGCTGTGTTAGCGGTCGAATTCGCCGCTTCGTACGCCCAGTGCGAAGGCATCCCATTCGCCGGGGGCGAAGACGAGCGCGGGGCCGGTCGGGTTCTTCGAGTCACGGACGCCGACCATGCCCTCATCCAGGTGTGCGATCTCGACACAGTCCTTACCGGTAGTGCTGCGGCTGCTCTTGAACCATGTGGCCCCGGAGAGGTCGATGTTCACTCGTCATACTCCTTCAGTAGTGCCTCGATCAGCCTGCATGTGTCATCCTCGCTCAACGCTACTCGCTGGATGTCGTCACACGCTGCCCGATACTGTTCGATCTCACCCTTCTTGTCCAGGTACAGGTCACCGGTGTAGCCCTCGACGTAGACCACCGGAGGTTCGTTCAGTGTCGGGTTCGGATGCTCTGGAAACTCCAAGAAGACGAAATCCTTGGTCATCAACCCCAGATGGTTGGAAGCATCGAACCTGACGACCCGAATCGATACGTTTGGCAGGCGGGCAAGCTCGAGGAGCCGCTTCAATTGGCCTTTCATCACTTCGGCATCACCAATCCGGTGATGCAATACCGACTCACACAACAGCGCCACCATCGTGAAGTTTTCGGGATCGTCAAGTCGTTCCTGACGTTTCGCGATCAGAGCGAGCTCTCGTTCGATGTCGACGTGTTGTCGATGAGGGCCTGACGCCGCCCACATCGCTCTTCTATAGCCGGTGGTCTGCACCAAACCCGGCAATGTCATCGTCTGCCACGAGAAGATCCGCCTGGACGATTGCTCCAGCCCGACGAACATCTCGACTTCCGGGACCATGGCATCGGTGAAGGACTGCCACCACCCATCCTTCCGACACTCCTTGGCCAGCCAGATCAGGATGCGACGCTCTTCCCTGCTGGCCCCATAGAGGTCGCACAGGGCGTTGATCACCATCTTTCTGACCTCGCTGCTGCGGCCGGACTCCAAGCGCCACAGCGTCTGTGAGCCCATTTCGCACTCGTGAGCGGCGCGCGTTCGGCTCATCTTGGTCTTGTCTCGCAGTTGGCGGAGGCGGCGGCCGAGGACGCGGCGCGGCAGGGTCGTGCTGTTCGATTCTGTCGACATAAGGAAACCCCTGGTGTTTCGTTAGCGTGAATCAACTGTCATGTCAGGCCAGATGGAACGGTCAGCCTGTTTGGAGCGATTTAATCTCGGAGTGGATCGCCGCAGAGCACTCCACTCGCTTCCCGTTTGATGCTTTACTGACCAGGTGCCCCGCGGACCGGGATCACCAGCCTCAAACTCATTCCCCTACAGCTGATTACTTGTATCGCGGAAACACGCGCCGCGCAAGATCTCCGGCCTCGGGCACCGCAAAATCGAATGTTCGCAAAGGATTTGGAGGTATTCCATGACCACCGTCTACGGTCTCACGTCCCGCGCTCGCACCGCCGTGAACGGGCGGGCCGCCGAGTTCGCTGTGCTCGCAATCCTTTCGCCCGGTGGGCAACTCACGGCGCAGCAGCTTTCGGAGCAGGCGCGTCTCACCGCCTGGGCCACGCGCGGGGCGCTGGCTCGGTTGGAGAAACGGGGGCTCGTCGTTTCCACCTACGGGAGGGCGCGGTGGCGGGTTACGAAACGCGGTAGGGCGGCGGTCATTGTCAAGGGCGAGCGTTTTGCCTCGTAGCCGACGATGACATCCGGAGCGGACGGGTCGGCCTTCGAGCGCAGGACCGAGGTCGGCGGTGTGTGGGCGACGTGGCGGGTGGAGTCTCCGCTGCGCATTGCCATTACGGCCCTGCATGATTCGGACGATACGCTGGTGGCCTCCTTCGCCAGCGGCGATCAACCCGACCTCGCGCAGGCCCGGGAGCGGTGGCCGAGGTTCGCGAAGCTGTGGGATGCGGTGCGCCACCAGTTCTGGAGCGAAATCGGTTGACAGGCCGGGCACAGTGGATCTTCGTGGGACGCGATGACGACACGGACTCGATTCGCCGCCTGGCCGGGCTGGCCACGCCGATGGCGCTGCGGGTGGCGGTGACGCTGGGGCTGCCGGACCGGCTTCTCGGGCAGGATATTTCGGTCGACGCACTCGCGGCCGAGCTCGCCGTCGACCCGGTCGCCCTCGGGCTGCTGCTCGGCCATCTCTCGACCCTCGGAGTGGTCGAACAGACCTGTTTCGGTTATCGGACAACGGAATACGGAGCGAACCTCTGTACCGATGCCGACAACGGCCTGGCCGATCTCCTGCATCTGAACGCCGCGGGCGGCCGCGCCGAACTGGCCTTCGTCGAACTCGCCCACAGCATTACGACGGGCCGAGCGGCCTACCCACACCGCTACGGGCAGGACTTCTGGGCCGATCTCGCCGAATACCCTTCTCTACGTGAGTCGTTCGACCGGCAGATGACACACCGCTTCCGCGACCAGATTCCACAGATCGTCACCGGTTTCGACTGGTCGCGCTTCCCCACCATCGTCGACGTGGGCGGCGGCCGCGGCGACCTACTGGCCGCGATCCTGACCGCCCACCCCCGAATACACGGCCACCTGGTCGACCTCGAATCCACCGCCACCGCGGCCCGCCGCACCTTCACCGCCCACGACCTCGACAATCGCACCCGGGTCACCGCGGCCAGCTTCTTCGACCCTCTCCCACCGGGAGCCGACGCCTACCTCCTGGTCGACATCCTCCACGACTGGGACGACGCCCACGCCCACCGCATCCTCGCCCGCTGCACCGAAGCCGCCCACCCCTCCGGCCGCATCCTCGTCATCGAACCGATCGGCGACCGGCGAGCCTCCACCGAATTCGACCTCGCCATGCTCGCCATCTTCGGCGGCCGCGAACGCCGAATAGACGAATTCCGCACCCTCGCTTCCCCACACGGCCTGACCCTGGCCACGACCACCGACCTGACCGACCAACGCTGCCTCCTCGAATTCCGTTTCGGGATAGGGTCTCGGCCATGACGAGCAACCCATTCTTCGAGCGCAGCACGCTTCCTTATCAGTTGCCTCCGTTCGCCGAGATCGGTGCGGAGCATTTCCTGCCTGCGTTCGAGCGCGGTATGGGTGAGCAATTGGCCGAGGTGGCCGCCATCACCTCCGACCGAGAGGAGGCCACGTTCGCCAATACCGTGGTGGCGCTGGAGCGTTCGGGCGTTTTGCTGACCCGGGTGTCCAATGTCTTCTTCACCATTGTCGATGCCGACTCCAGTGACGAGACGAAGGCGATCGAGGCCGAGATAGCCCCGCGCCTGGCCGCGCACCGGGATGCCATCTACCTGGATTCCGAGCTTTTCGCCCGGATCGATTCGCTGTATGGACGCCGCGGCGAGTTGGGGCTGGATCCCGAACAGTTGCGGCTGCTGGAGCAGTACCACGTCCGGTTCGTCCGCGCCGGTGCCCGGCTGGGGGCGGCGCAGCAGGCGCGGTTGCGGGAACTCAATGCCGAACTCGCCGCGGCGGCAACCGAATTCGGACACAATCTGCTGGCCGCCACCAATGCCGCGGCGCTGGTCGTGCACACGACCGAAGAATTGGCCGGGCTGGAGCCGACAGCGGTGGCCGCCGCGGCCGAGAACGCGCGGTCGCTGGGGCACGAGGGGGCGTGGGCGCTCAGCCTTCAGAACGTCTCCAATCAACCGATTCTCGCGGAACTGGCCGACCGGGACGTGCGGCGGCGGGTGATGACGGCATCGCTGGGGCGCGGGGCGAGCGCGGGCGGCCGCAACAACCGTCTCGCCGTCCGCATGGCCACCCTGCGGGCCGAGCGGGCGGCCCTGCTCGGCTACCCGGACCACGCGACATACACGGTGGAGGACCAGACCGCGAAGACTCCCGAGGCGGTCGAGGACCTGCTCGGCCGATTGGTCGCGCCCGCCGTGGCCAATGCGCAGCGCGAGGCGGCCGAATTGACGGCGGCCATGCGAGCCGCCGGCGACGCCGAGGCCGAATTGCGCTCCTGGGATTGGCTGTTCTGGTCGGAAAAGGTTCGGGCCGAACGGTTCTCGATCGACACCGAGGCATTGCGCCCCTACCTGGAACTCGAACGGGTGCTGCGGGACGGGGTGTTCTTCGCCGCCGAGCAGGTGTACGGAATAACCGTTCGGGAGCGGGAGGATCTGGTCGGTTACCACCCGGAGGTCCGGATCTTCGAGGTATTCGACGCCGACGGCTCCGAACTGGGACTGTTCCTCGCCGATTTCTTCGCCCGGCCGTCGAAACGCGGCGGGGCCTGGATGAACGAAATAGTCGGCCAATCCGGGCTGTTGCAGACGCGCCCGGTGGTGTTCAATGTCCTCAATATCGTGAAGCCGCCGGAGGGCGAACCGGCGCTGCTCACCTGGGACAATGTCAGGACGCTGTTCCACGAGTTCGGGCATGCGCTGCACGGGCTGTTCTCGAATGTGCGATACCCGTTCTTCGCCGGGACCGAGGTGCCGCGCGATTTCGTGGAGTTCCCGTCCCAGGTGAACGAGATGTGGATGGTCCAGCCCGAAGTACTGGCGAACTATGCCAGGCACATCGACACCGGCGAACCGATGCCGAGCGAACTCGTCGAGCGAATGGTGGCGGCCGAAAAGTTCGGCACGGGTTTCCACACCGTCGAATCCCTCGCCGCCGCACTGCTGGACTGGGCCTGGCACCGCGTGGGCGCCGACGCGCTGGCCGGGGCGGACGCCGACACATTCGAGGAACAGGCGCTGCGAAAGGCGGGCCTTGCGCTGGAAGCGATTCCGCCGCGATATCGAACGGGCTACTTCGCGCACATCTTCGCGGGCGACTACTCGGCGGGCTACTACTCCTACCTCTGGAGCGAGGTACTGGACGCGGACACGGTGGACTGGTTCACCGACGGCACCGCACCGATCCGCGAGAAGGGCGAAGCGTTCCGGCGCGAATTGCTCTCCCGGGGAGGATCGGTGGACCCGCTGGCCGCGTTCGAGAGCTTCCGAGGCCGCGGGCCCGAGATCGAGCCGCTGCTTGTCCGCAGGGGTCTGACCGACTGACCACCCATCGCTACAAACGCAGCAGGCGGTCGGCATTGCCGTGCGCGATCTTCTCCCGGTCGGCCGTACTGAGCGGGGCGGTGTCGAGCAGGGTGCGGGCGGCTCGGTTGGACAGGTACGGGTAGTCGACGGAGAACAGAATCCGGTCGACGCCCAGCACCGACAGTGCGCACTGTAGCGGCGCGATGGCGGTGTAGCCGCTGGTGGTGATGTGGATATTGGTCTGGAAGTAATCCGGAATGGGTTGGCGCAGTTGCGGTGTCACCGGTCCGAGGACGCGGTCGATGCGGTCCAGCGCGAACGGGATCATCTCGCCCATGTGGCCGATGATCAGCTGGAGCTCGGGCAGCCGGTCGAAGATGCCGGACACGATCAGGCGCAGCGTGTGCACCGCGGTTTCGGCGTGCCAGCCCCACCCGGCCATGGCCAGCAACTGGCCCACCTCCGGCCGCAATCCCGAATAGTAGGCTCCGGCAACCGATTCCGGCGGTAATGCCGGATGCAGGTACACCGGCACATCGAGGTCGTGGGCGCGCTCCAGCACCGGCAGGAATCTCGGATCGTCGAGGAATGCGCCGTCGATCATTCCGTTGATCATCGTCCCGCACAGCCCGAGATCACGCACGGCCCGCTCCAGTTCGGTGGCGGCCCGCTCGGGATCCTGCATCGGCAGCGTGGCGAATCCGGCGAACCGGCTCGGGTGCGCGGCGATCGTGGCGGCCAAGGCGTCGTTGACCTCGGCGGCCGCCCGCACCGCCCGCTCCGGCTTCGGCGCCTCGGCGCCCGGCACGGTGTGCGAGAGCACCTGCACATCGATGCCCGCGGCATCCATATCCGCCAGCCGCTGCTCGCCGATATCGGCCAGATCGGTCTCGATGCGCTGCATCCGCGGATTGGCCCGCAGCCGGGCGGCCGACTCCGGATCTTGCAGTGCGGGGTGGCTGAAGTGCTCCTCGAGTGCGACGACACGCATGGATGTCCTCCGATCGTCTTGGGCCGCGCGGCAACGATTCCAGGCTACGCACCGGGACGGTCTGGTCGGAAGGCACAGGCCGTCGGACCGGGAGTGCCGGGCGGTCTGTGCGATCTCCCGATTGTCGGGCACCCTGACCCGCGTGTTCGATGGGACGGGACACGAGGGAGTGAGTGTGCAGCAGTACGACGAGATCGGCGGGGCGTTCGAGGGTTTCAAGTCCCTGCCGCTGGCGCAGTACGGGGAGGTGCCCAGCTTCCTGGCCATGGTGGGGGACGTGCGCGGAAAGTCGGTCCTCGACTTGGCCTCCGGCACAGGCTTCTACAGCCGGGAGTTCAAGCGGCGCGGCGCCACGGAGGTGCTCGGAATAGATATATCCAGTGAAATGGTAGCCGCAGCAAGGGAATTCGAGGAACACGATCCGCTGGGTGTGCGCTACGAGGTGGGCGATGTGTCCGAACTGTGGCCCCTCGAACGGCGTTTCGACATCGCCACCGCGGTTCAGCTGCTCAGCTATGCGGAGGATATCGCCGCCCTGGAACGGATGTGCCGCACCGTGCATCGGAGCCTGGCGCCCGGCGCGGAGTTCTTCGTACTCGCCCAAACCCCCGACTACCGCTTCGACGGACCGCCCCTGGACAAGTACGGCTTCGTCTGCGAGTCGACCGGCGAGACGGCCGAGGCCGGACCGCGCGTCCGCATCACGGCCCTGCTCGACCCGCCGATCACGTTCGTCGCCACCTGCCCACGCCGCGAGGTCTACGAAAAGTGCTTGCGGGCAGCCGGATTCGACGAGGTGACGTGGGTCCCGGTACAGATTTCCGACGCCGGGCTGCGCAAATTCGGTGCGGATTTCTGGGCGGATGCGCTCGCCAACCCGCCACTGGAGATGCTGCGCTGCCGCGCCTGACTCGGGCTCAGCGCAGCGCCGAGACGCTGGCCAGCGCGACCGGTTCGTCGAAGTCGATGTGGTGCCCCTGCAACCACATCATCGATTCGCCGCCGTTGCGGGCGGCACGGCGGAACATGGTGGGCAGCATCAGATCTCGGATGACACGGGCGACCGGGCCCGCGGCCTTCTGATTGGAGCCGCGATTGCCGTTCGCGACGATCTTCTCGACGCGGTCGCGGCGCAAGGATTCGAAGGTGGTGAACGCGGAGGGAATGTCGGGGCAGTCCCGCAGGCATTTGGCCACGATCACCGCATCTTCGAGCGCCATCGACGCACCCTGTCCCGCAGAGGGCGCGGTGGCGTGCGCGGCGTCGCCGATGATCAGCATGTTCCGGTTGTTGTGCCAGTGCTCCACGACGGGCATATCGTAGGTGGCCCAGCCGATCATCGGCCCGGGTGCGGCGTCGATGATGTCGTGGGCGGGGCCGACGTCGCCATCCATCAACTCGTGCAGCCAACGCCGCCACTGGATGTCCGACATGCCCGACAGGACACCATGTTCGGGTTCGCGGGGCATGGGTGGATTGGCGAACCAGACGGTGCCGCCGTCCGGTGCGGGGAGCCAGGCGAAGAAGCAGCGGGTCCCGAACTGCATGCGCATTTCCTCGGCCGGTACATCGACGGTGAAGTTCGGAACGTAGCCACCGACATTGAGCACCGGGACATAACGCGGGCGGCGCGCGTGTGGGTCGATGATCGCGCGCACCGGGGAGTGGATGCCATCGCAGCCGATGAGCAGATCACCGACCGCCGTGCTGCCATCGGCGAAGCGTGCCTCGACACCGCCTCCCGCGATCGTGGTCGCGTCGACGAACCTCTTGCCGTAGCAAACGTCGGCCCCACGCTCGCGCGCTTGATCACCGAGGGCGGAATACAGGTCGGCGCGGGGCATCATCAGCGACTTCTGGCCGTCGGAGCGCCGGGCGGCCATCGGCACGCGGCCCAGGAGCTTGCCCTTGCCGGTGATGAAACTGATGGTGTCGACCGGGTATCCGAGTTTCTCGACCGGACCGGCGGCGTCGACGGCGTGCAGCGCGTCCATGCCGTTGGCCTGGAAGGTCAGCCAGGACCCGCGCTGTTCCGCGCCCGCGGGATCGCGTTCGAAGACGGTCGCCTCGATACCCACCCGGTCCAGTGCCATCGCCAGGACGGGGCCTGCCACACCCGCGCCGATGATCAGTGCTTTCGTCATAATGTCTCCTGATCGATTCAGCTACTGATTCGCTTGATAAGCGAGTAGCTTGATGATCAAGCTACACAAGGATGCGAGAGGTGGGCAAGTCTGTATGTCGAACACACCCGAGCCGGGCGCTGCCGAACTGGGCGAGGCAATGGAGAGCCTGCAGGCGGCGGTCGACGATTTCGACCGGGAGGTGGCCCGGGTGCTGGGGATCAACGAAACCGATCTGCGCTGCCTGGAAATCCTGATCCAGGAGGTGCCCGAATCCGCCACGCCGCGGCTGCTGGCCGACCGGCTCGGGCTGACCACCGGCAGCGTCACCACCATGCTCAACCGGCTGGAAACGATCGGCTATATCACCCGTTCCCCGCACCCGACCGATCGCCGCATGCTGATCGTGCGGGCCACCGATACCGTCGTCCGGCGGGTATTCGAGCTCATCACTCCGCTGATCGAACAGGGACAGCAGCAGCTGCTGACCCGCTACAACAGCCAGCAGCTCGCGCTGATCACCGATTTCCTCACCAACGCCACCACCTTGCAGCAGACCCACGTACAGCGGCTGCGCCGCCTGGACTCCTACCCGCCCGTGTGACGCCTCGCCGCGACAGCCGGCGGGCGCTTATGCGTTGGGGCGCAAGGCCGTTCCGGCTCCCCGGCGGCGGATCGCGACCAGGTCGTGGCGGGCCGGGGGCAGGGTGGGGTCGTCGACTCCCTCGATGGTGAAGCCCGCGTCGGTGATCATGCGGCGGTCGTCGGCGCCGGGTTGTCCCTCGCTGGTGAGGTAGTCGCCGAGGAAGATCGAGTTGGCCAGGTGCAGGGCCAGGGGTTGCTGGCTGCGGAGGTGGATTTCGCGGCCGCCCGCGAGGCGGACCTCGACGTCGGGGAAGTGAAAGCGGAACAGGGCGAGGATGCGCAGGCAGCGGTCGGGGGTGAGGTCCCAGCGGGTGCCCAGCGGGGTGCCGTCGAACGGGATGAGGAAGTTGATCGGGACCGAGTCGGGGTCCAGTTCCCGCAGCGCCAGTGCGACATCGACGATGTCGTCATCGGATTCACCCATGCCGAAAATCGCGCCCGAGCACGGCGACAGACCGGCGGCGGTCGCGCGGCGCAGGGTGTCCACCCGGTCGCCGAAGGTGTGCGTGGTGCAGATGTCCGCGTAGCGGGCCTCGGCGGTATTGAGGTTGTGGCTGTAGGCGTGCGCCCCCGCCGCGGCCAGCCGCTCGGCCTGATCGTCGCTGAGAAAGCCGAGGCACGCGCAGATTTCGACCTGCGGATGATCGGCCTTGATGGCGGTGATCGTATTTTCGATCCGAGCAATATCGCGATCCGCGGGCCCGCGCCCGCTGGCGACCAGGCACACCCGCTTGGCCCCGGCCCGAACCGCGTCGCCCGCGATCTCGGCGGCCCGCTCCGAGGTGATCCAGGAGTACTTGAGCACCCCCGCCCCGGACCCGAGCCGCTGCGAGCAGTACCCGCAATCCTCCGGACACAGCCCACTCTTCATGTTCACGATCGTGTTGAGTTTGACTCGGTCACCGAAGAATTCACGCCGCACCCGCGCGCCCGCCGCGACGACATCGATAACCGCCTCCGACTCCCCCAGCAGCGCAAGCGATTCCGCCCGCGTCGGCGCCTCCCGCCGGAATGCCTTGTCGACCAACAGGTTCAGCAGATCACTAGCCATGCCAACGGAATCTACCTCGAGCTTGAACACCGTTCAAGTATGGGTTTCAGCTAGGCGAACAGGCGGTCGAGCCAGTCTTTCCAGGCCCGCACGGTGGCTTCGCGATCGATATCGGCAAAGATGTGGTGCCCCACGGCGATCGGCATGTTCATGGCGGTCAGATTGTGGAAGCGATACAGGCCGTCGTCGGTGCGCACAGCCAGGAAGTGCGCGGGGGATTCGGCGTAGTCGATGACGCCCTCGATCGGCGGGAGGCCGTCGGGGGTGAGGCGCACCTGGTCGCCCAGACGGATCTGGTCGGGTACGCCGAGGGCCTTCCGGAGCGTCGGCCAGGCCTCGGTGGCCGCTCCCACGGCAGGCGCCTGGGCCTCGACATACGTTGCGCGCCGGGCGGAGAAGTACTTCAGGTACTCGGACAGCGTGTGCAGGTACATGTTCCAGCCGAAGCCGGTCAGCTCCTCGAAGGAGTATTCGCCGTCCCAGTCGTCGCCGAGGAAGCCGCTGTGCACGAACCGCAGGACCGTCGTGCCGCCGTCGCGGGCCTCGAGGAGGAATTCGAACGCGTGGAATGCTCCGTTGGGCAGTTCGGGGGTGCGGACCGCGAGACGCTTGGGCTCCTCCCGCTCCACCCCGGCTCCCTCGGGTCGCTCGTGCGGGGGCGGGGCCCACGCCGTGAGCCCTTCGGCGGTCGCGATGGCCTGCCACACCTGCTCCGGGGTCGCCTCCAGGACGACCTCGCGGCGAATCTCGAAGTTCTTCGGCACTTTTCAGGTCTCCTTCTCATCGGTCCCGGCTTCGGGGGCCGGGGTTGGGACAGCGGGATGGACGGCCACGAGCACGCGGTGCCGACGCCCGCCCGCGGCGGACGCATCGTGATATTTGGCGACCAGCGCCGTGACCGCGTCGGCGAGTTCCTCGGCGAACGCGGCGCGATCGGCCGCGGAGGCGAAGCGCACCTCGCCGTCGATGGCGAAGGTGGCCAACGACTTTCGGGCCTGCGCGGCCGCGGTGAGCAGCTCCCCGACATCGCGCACCAGTCGGGCGGCCAGGGCGAGCAGCCAGCGCGCCGACAGCCGGTCGGGCTCGCGCGCGGGGTCGGGTTCCAGCGCGGCGAGCGCGGCCGGGGAGATGACATACGACCCGGCCGTCGCCTGGAGCACTCGCTCGGTGACATTGCCCTTGCGGCGCTCCTCCACCAGCTCGACCAGGCCGTGCCGCTCCAGCGCGCGCAGGTGGTAGTTCACCTTCTGCCGGGGCAGGCCCACGCGCGCGGCCAGCATGGTGGCCGAGGCGGGCTCGGCCAGCTCCGCCAACAGCCGGGCCCGCACCGGGTCCAGTGAGGACCCGGCCGCGGCCGGGTCCTTGATTACGGCCACGTCCTGCATGCGACCAGAGTCGCACCGACAAATAATATTGTCAAGACTCCGATAGTTGTCGGTTGCGCGAAACCCCACTCCTACCTGCCGACCGGACAGTAGTGTCTCTGCGCATGTCGGGCGTGAGCGTGTTACGGCCGGGGGCGGCGGCTGATTACCTGGATGTCGGCGCTGTCGCTATGGCCGACCTCAATATCGATCGGATCATCGATGCGATCGTCGGCGGGGACGAATACCGCCTGCGCGCCTGGTTCGAGCAGCCCGTGCGCGATCCGGATATCGTCCGGCACCGCCAAGAGGTGTTCGGCGATCTGGGCGAGGAATCGGTGCGGGCGGTGTTCGACGAATTCGCGGTGTGTATGCGGATCATGCGGAAGCGGCTTGCCAGGCGGGACCGCGTGCATCACCCCTACCAGCGGCAATGGTGGCAGCTCAGTGCCGCGGCGGAGTATGTTGATGCCGTCGCGGCAATGGCCGAGTCGCTGACCGGGCTGCCGTTGACTTCGCGGGCGCTGACCCGATGGCGTGAATTCGTCTCCGCATATGTCGCGGGACCCGATTTCGGTCGTCTCGCCGCGGCCGTGCGCCGGGTGCGGCGGGCGCTGGGCGAGGTGCGCTACAGCATTCGGATCGTGGACCGCACCCTGGAGGTGGCTCCCGCGGATGCGTCGCCGGATTACAGCGCGGCGATCGCGAAGCTGTTCTCGTGCTTCGGATCCGGCGGGCCGCGTGCGCCGCGGGTGCGTTCGGAGTGGGACGATACGAGCCTGATGGAGGAGCAGATACTCGACCGGGTCGCCGCCCTGCATCCGGCCGCGTTCGAGCTGCTCACCGAATTCTCCCGCGAATTCCAGACATTCGCCGATCCCGACGTGGCGGCCTTCGATCGGGAGATTCAGTTCTATCTGGCCTATCTCGCGTTCCTGCGGCGGGTCGGCGGCGCGACCTGCTTGCCGCGGTTGGCATCTCGGGGTGCGCCGGTCCATGCCGAGGACGCGTTCGACCTGGCTCTGCTCACCCATCGCCATCGCGGCGGAAATACGGTGGTGTGCAATGACTTCCAACTTTCCGGCCCGGAACGGGTGTTGGTGGTGACCGGTCCGAATCAAGGCGGGAAGACGACCTTCGCCCGCACGGTCGGGCAGCTGGTGTATTTCGCGGCGCTCGGCTGTCCTGTTCCCGCCCGCGCCGCGTGCCTGCCGCTGCCGGACCGGCTGTGCACGCATTTCGAACGCGCGGAGCAGGCCGGGGATCCGGACGGGCGGCTGGCCGAGGAGCTCGTGCGTATCCGCGAGATTCTGGCGGCGGCCACCGCCGACAGCGTGCTCGTTCTCAACGAGAGTTTCAGCGCGACCGGCACCGCCGATGCCGTGCGGATCGGGCGCGATGTGCTCGACCGGATCGTCGAGCGCGGCTCGTTCGCGGTGTGGGTCACCTTCTTCGACGAGCTGGCCCGCACCGGCCCGGCCACGGTCAGCATGGTCGCCGCCACCGACCCGGACGATCCGTCGCGGCGCACGTTCCGGATCGAGCGACGACCGGCCGACGGCAATGCCCACGCCGTGGCGCTCGCCGAGCGCTTCGGCCTGACCTACGATCGCGTCGTCGCCAGGATCACGTCATGCGAGTGAACCTGCTACAGCCCGCCGACCATGATGGTGTGCCAGCGGCCGTCGGCGAGCACACCTTCGGCGATCTGGGTGTCGAATTGCTTTGCGCCGCAATGGCAGGCGATGATCCAGCCATTCTCGAGGCGGTGCGTGCGGTGCTGGCGGCGCCGGTGACCGATCCCGAGGTGATCCGCCATCGGCACGCGGTGCTGGCGGACTGCCGCGCCCATCCGGCCGTGGTGCGCGAGCTCTACCGGATTGCCACCGAGGCAACCGAAGTCAAGCGCTGGAGGGTCGGCCCGGCGCACCACGCCAACGGCAAACTGGTGCTCGCCCTGCAACCGCTGACCGAGCTGGTCACTATGCTGCGGCGGTTGCGCGCCGCCTGTGACCGGGACGGACGGGTGTTCGACTCGGCCGGATTCACCGCCCTGATGGCCACCGTCGCCACCGAGCTCGACGACGGCTATCTCGACGGTATCGAAACACAGTTGTCCGCAATGGATTTCGAGCACGGCATCCATATCGGCGCCGGGCTGGGCGGCGGGAACACGATCGCGGGCATCGTGCTGCACGAGCCGATCCGCCGCCGCCGATTCGGATTCGATCGTCGTACCGGCCAGGTCTTCCGCGTCATCGAGGAACCGCAGCCCGAATTCGATCCCGTCATGCGGTTACGCGATCGGGCCCTGTCGATCATCGCCGATGTCGTCGACGACGCCGCCAACCACGTGCAGGACTTCTTCGGCCGCCTCCGCACCGAAATCGCCTTCTATCTCGGCTGTCTCACGCTGCACGACCGCCTGAGCCGCGCCGGGCTGCCGCTGTGCCTGCCGACCCCGCACCCGGCCGGTACGGCGCGGCTGCGCGGTACCGGCCTGCGCGATATCGCGCTGTGCCTGTCCGGCGCCGGGCCGGTGGTGGGCAACGACATCGACGCCTCGGGGCGCTCGCTGATCGTCGTCACCGGCGCCAACAGCGGTGGCAAATCGACCTTTCTGCGCAGCGTCGGCATGGCTCAGCTGATGATGCAGGCCGGAATGTTCGTCGTCGCGGACACTTTCGAGGCCGATGTGCGCGACGGCGTGTTCACCCATTTCGTCACCGACGAGGACCGCACGATGTCGCACGGCAAGCTGGTCGACGAACTGTCGCGCATGAGCGCTATCGTCGACCGCATCGGGCCGAATTCCCTGCTGCTGTGCAACGAGTCGTTCTCCGCCACCAGCGAGGGCGACGCCACCCGCATCGCCGGTCCCCTCCTCGACGGCTTCCTCGCCACCGGCGTCCGGATCGTCTTCGTCACCCACCTGTACGAATTCGCCCACCGGCGTTACCGATCCGGCCATCCGACCGACCTGTTCCTGCGCGCGGGACATCGCCCCGACGGCACCCGCAGCTTCCGCGTGACCGCCGGAGCTCCCGAGCCCACCAGCCATGCCGCGGACATCTTCCGCGACATCTTCGACCGCACGCCCTGAGCCGCCGACGCTCGTCAGCGTGCGAGACGCTGCGCCGTGAGCGCGGAAGGCGCTGCGCCGAGCCACCATTGGGGATCGGCGGTGCCGTCGGTGATGCGGCCGTCGCGGTGGACGTAGTGGCGGACGTCGCGGCCGGGCTCGCTCAGCTGGCTTGTTCTCGGTGCTCGTAGCGGGTGCGGCCTGCGGCAGCTTCCTCGACGCGTTCGACCGAGCGCAGCCCACCTACCCACAAGGCCCTCCTGGAAGAACTAGCCGACCAGAACACCGAAGCCCTGAACGCAGCCACCGCGGTCCTAAACCGCATGATCACAATCTACGACCGCCTCTGAAAGCAGGTGGCGACAAACGAAATCGCACCAGCGGCTCACCGCATCAGGATTCGCTTCGGCATGAGAGCCCACATAGCCGATCAGTTGCTTGTCCCGCGCCCCCAGGGCATCGAAGAAGGCCAGTTGACCGTCCCTGGGAAACAACTCGTCGTCCCATTGCAGGTGAAGCAGCGTTGGAGCGGAGATTCGTCGGGCCTCGGCGGCGAGACGTTCCGTCGCGCGCAGACCTTCGTGCAGGGCGGGTCCCTGCCGGAAACCGAACTTGCCGAGGACCACACAGCGGAGCCGACCGTCCAGGGCCGCCGCCACCGGGATACCGAGTCTTGTCCCCATGGACATTCCCAGATAGGCGAGGTGGTCGACATCCACAATGCCCGAAATACCGAGGGCGCGAATCGATGACAGCCAGTCGGCCGTCATGCGGTCGAGGACGGCATCGATCCCTTCTGCGGCGATGCGGGCCTGGTATTCCGCGGCCGACATCGGCCGGGGAACGCGTTCGCCGTGGTAGGGGCCGTCTATCGCGAGGGCGGCGAGACCACCGCGGGAGGCGAACCGATGAGCCAGGGCGCCGACTCGTTCGCTTCTCTTGTGCCCGCTTCCGCCGTGCCCGAGCAGGACCAGGGCGGGAGGTGATGCGTGTGGGGTGGAAGGGAGCCAAAGGGCTCCCGGAACTACATGGGTTTCTCGGGTCAGGCGGAATCCCTGTTCCACTACACCACCGTCGGCGATGCGCCGATCCGTCCACTCGATTCGTTGGTCCATGCGGTCATGGAACCCGAATGGTGGGTGGGGGCGGTGGGAAATCCGATTGTGGTTGTGTGTGGGGTGGCGTGACACTGGGGGTATGCATCGATCCCGGCCCGGTGGGGGTAGTGGTAGTGGTGATCCAGCTATCGATCGACTTTATCGTGGGGGGCGGTTGGTGAGCATGCCGTCGGTGCGGAATCGGGTGTTGCGGGAGATGGTGCTCAGCCATATTGCTCGTACTTGTTTCGAGCCGGATGTGGTTTATACCGAGCCGCAGGTCAATGGGAGGCTGGCGGGGGTGTTCGATGATCACGTTGCGTTGCGGCGGTATCTGGTCGAGACGGGGCGGCTGGATCGGACTCGTGACGGTGCCCGGTACTGGGTGCCTGGGACCGTGGATCACGGTGAGGGGTAGCGCACCGCGCTATTCCCTTGCGGCGTCGGATTTCTCGGGGTCGGTCGGCTTGTCCGGCTCGGCCGCGAACATCGGCTCGCCGGAGGTGTCCTCCGAGGCCAGCGGCTCGTACTCCTGGTCGGGGTCGTCGTCGTAGAGCAGGGACCTGATCGCGGTATTCAGCAGTGCGATCAATGGCACCGCGAAGAAACCGCCCGCGATGCCTCCGGCGACGACGCCCGCCGCGATGCCCAGCACCACCGCCAGCGGGTGGATCCGCACCGCCCGGCCCATGATCAACGGTTGCAGCACATGGCTTTCCAGCTGCATGACCGCCACCGTGATGCCGAGGGTGATCAGCGCGGTGAGCCAGCCCTTGGTGACCAGCGCGACGAAGACCGCGACGGTGCCGCCCAGGGCGCCGCCGATCACCGGTATGAACGCGGTGATGAACACGATCGAGGCCAGCGGCAGCGCCAGCGGCACACCGAGGATGGCCACGCCCGCACCGATGCCGATGGCGTCGACCGCGGCCACCGACACGGTCGCGCGCATCAATCCGACCAGCGAGCCGAAGGCGAGCTCCCCGGCGTGGCGGACCTTGGCGCGCGAGGGTGTCGGGACGAGCTTGGTGACGAAGTGCCAGACCTGACCGCCGCCGTACAGGAAGAAGATCACCACGAACAGCGTCAGGAACAGGCCGGTGAAGGTCTCGAAGATGGCCGCCGCCGTGGCGAATCCGGCGCTGGTGAGCGTGTCCTGATTCTTCTGGACCCACTTGATCATGGTGTCGCCGACGTTGTGGATCTGTTCCTGGCTCATGTGCAGCGGGCCCCTGGTCAGCCAGTCCTGCACCTGATGGACGCTGTGGGTGAACTGGCCGGACAGCTGCGGCAGACCGGCGACGAACTGCTCGACGACGAAGGTCATGATCCCCGCGAACAGCCCGATCGACCCGACCAGCACGATGATGACGGCCACCGACCGGGGCAACCCCAGGCGCTGTAACCAATTCACGATCGGAACCAGCAGGGCCGCCACCATCAGCCCGAGCGCGAGCGGAATCGTGACCGTCGAAAATCGCTGGAGCACGTGGAACACCACGTACACCGCGGCGAACAGCACCAGCAGCCGCCACGCCCATTCCGCCCCGACCCGGACGATCGGATGCACCGCATCCGCCGACGCGCCGGCAGCCACACTCCCGGTCTTCTTGACCGCACCATTCGACGTGGTCGGCAAGCCCATACGGTGTCCCCCGTTTTCGCTCGGCTCTTCGCCGCCGTTCGACTCCGCCGACGGCACCACCGGCCAGCTTAATCGGACCGGCCGCCGGGCCCCGGGGCGTGTCATCGACCCGGTCGATCACACCCGCGACAGCCGGACGATGAACGACTGCCTGCCCGATACCCGGACCTGCTGGACATGGGTCGGGGTGAAGCCGGTGCGGATCGCGGTGGCGAGCTCGCGGGCGTCCGGGATCAGGATCACGGCCGAACCGTCGGGGGTGAGCACTCGTCGAAGCTCGATCCACAATCGGACGAGGCCGCGGGTGAGCGAGCCCTGCGCCGAAACCTGGCCGCCCCAGGGGGGATTGCACACGATGCGGTCCACACTGGACGACGGCACCGGGAGGGCGCCCGCGTCGGCCCGCTCGATCGTGACCCGCCGGGTGGCGTTCGAGCGGGCGGCCCCCAGTGCCGACGGGTCGAGATCGAAGCCCTGGTAGACGGCATCCGGTTGGCGAGACGCCGCCTCGATCAGCACTGTGGCCGCGCCGCAACAGGGATCGAGCACCCGGTGGCCGGTTCGCAGGTCGGCCACGTGCGCCATGGCCGACGCCAGCGGTGGATGCACGCTGCCGGGGACCGTCCGCTGCCGGTAGGCGCGCCGATGCAGCGGCCGATCGGCGAGCCGCAGCAGGAGCCGAGAGCGCCTGCCGTCCAGGCTCAGCCGCCAGCCGCTGTCGGACGGTGCCGGGCGGTCGCCGGTGCGTCGTGAGTGGTAGTCGAGCCCGAGGCGGTCGCCCAGCGCGCGGCCGACGACGTCCTCGAGGTCATAGCGGTTGAACGCGCGTTTTCCCAGGAACGACGCCGACACCTCGACGCCCGCGCCGAGCCCGGCCGGTCCTCCGCACAGCCGTCGCGATCGCGACAGTGCCGGGGCGTCGATCTCGGCGGCGAGCCCGGACAAGGCGGTCAGCGACGTTCGGCCGGGTCCGATATCGGGTCCGTCGGCGGCCAGCAGGAACACATCGTCCGCGGTCGGTAACCGCAGGATCGCCGGGTCCGGCCGCGTCGTGTAGAAGTGCACTTCGCGATGTCCCATTTCGGTGATCGTGCCGAGCCCGAGCCGAAGGATCTCCGCCGCGACGACGGACTCCAGCCCACGCAGACACCGCGCCACGAGGCGGATGCACATGATGAACGTTCTTCTCCCACATCGAGGTTCGGCACGACGCCGCGTCGCACCGCCTCGCCGGCAACGGGTGATCCTCGCCTCGCCGACGGGTCCTCACCGCAGGTGGAAGAAAAACATGCCCGCATCGTATCAGTGCCCTCGCCGGCCATCACCGGCCGAATCGCCGGATGAGGTCAGCAACGACCACAGTCCGGCGGCGCCCGCGCGCAGCACCCGACGCCCCAGATACCGCCCCCAGTCGCCCTCGGCGCCGTCCTCGTCACGCCACGACCACAGCCGCATGGTGGCGAATCGCAGCGGGGTGAGTTCGGTGAATCCGATGGCACCGTGCAGTTGGTGGGCGATGCGGGTGATCTCGGCGGCGGACTCGGAGGCTTGCGCCTTGGCGACGGCGGTGCCGAATTCCGCTGCCGCGCCGCCCTTGTCGAGCGCGGTGGCGGCGGCCGTCACCGCGGCGCTCACCACTGCGGTTTCCTCGACGAGCTTGGCCTCTTCCTGTTTGACCGCTTGGAAATTCCGCAGTGCGCGACCGAACTGCTCCCGGGTGGTGGTGTGCCGCACGGTGAGTTCTACGCAGCGTTGCGCCGCACCGGCCATCAGCGCGGCACGGGCGAGGGCGGCACGCGTGCGCGCCTCGGCCGGAACCGCGCCGCCGATCGGCAGCACCCGATCGGCGGGAACCTCGATATCGTTGAGCACCAGGGTATCTCGTGGCTCACCGGCGATATTGGCGCCCCGCTGGAGTATGGCGGCGGTGGGATCGAGCCGCAAGAGCACCGGCCCCATCGGCCCCCGGGTGAGCACGACGACCTCGACGGCGGTGCGCGCCCACGGAACCCGGTGCAGCACACCGGATACCCGCACTGTGTGGTCGGTCCCGGCCGCACCGAACGGACCGACGCGACTGTCCGAATCCGGGTGCGCGTAGCGAACCCGGAGATCTCCGAACGCATAAGTAAGAGGGCCGGAAGGAATTTCGAGCCCCGAGGCCAGCAGCGGCCGTGCGACGAGCAGCGTCTCGGCGATCGGTCCGGGCACCGCGAGGCGACCGACCTCGCGGACGAGGGCGACGAGTTCGCCGGTCGTCGCATCGGGCGCGGGAAGCCTGTCCGCCAGCGCCTGCCAGACCCCGGGCGCGGATTCGGCCGGGTGGGCGACGATGTCCTCGGCGGCGAATTCGGCGAGTAGTGCGGTGTCGATCATGATCAGTTCTCCAAACCACGGGTGATGATGCCGCGCAGGATCTCGTTGGTGCCCCCGCGCAGGGTGTAGGCCGGGCCGTGCATGATGGCGAAGGCCAGCAGTTCGGCATGCGAGCCCGGGGTGGCACCGGGATCGGGGACGGTCGGCAGCAGCGCACGCACCTCGTCGACGAGGTCGCCCTCGAACCGGGTCCCCAAATCCTTGACCAGCGCCGCCTGCACATCGGGTGATCGCCCGGCCTGCAGGGCCGTCGCCACCCCGAGCGACATCTGCCGCAGCGCCGACAGCCGGGCCACCAGCCGTCCGACCCGGGCCTGCTGCTCGGCGGTGACCGTCGCCTCCGCGAGCTGCCCGACCGCGGAGATCAGCAGCGGAACGGTGGACAGGAATCGCTCGGGACCGCTGCGCTCCCAAGCCAATTCGCCGGTGACCTGCTTCCAGCCGTCGCCCTCGCGGCCGAGCAGCGCATCCGCACCGACCTCGACGCCGTCCAGATGGAAGAAGTTGAAGGTGTGCTCGCCGGACAGCAGCGTGATCGGCTCGACCCGGACACCGGGGGCGCGCAGGTCGACGATGAACTGACTGAGCCCGGCGTGCCGATCGGTGGCCTCGGAATCGGTGCGCGCCAACACGATTGCGTAATCGTTGACGTGCGCGCCGCCGGTCCATCGCTTGGTGCCGGTCAGTCGCCAGCCCCCGGGGATGCGTTCGGCGCGGGTGCGCACCGCCGCCAGGTCGGATCCGGCGTGCTCCTCGCTCATGCCGATCGAGAAGAAGCAGCGGCCCGCGCCGATCGCGGGGAGGAAGCGTTGCTTCTGCGCCTCGGTGCCGTTGCGCAGGATCGACGGTCCCGCTTGACGATCGGCGACCCAGTGCGCGCTCACCGGCGCACCGGCGGCGAGCAGTTCCTCGATGACGACGTAGCGGTCGAGCGCGCCGCGGTCGTGCCCGCCGTACCGCTTCGGCAGTGCCATGCCGATCCAGCCGCGCTCGGCGAGCCGCCGGGTGAAGGCGGAATCCCAACCGGTGAACCAGGAATCGGCCCGCCCCAGCACGGTGCCCCGGGCGCGCTCGGCGGCCAGGAACTCGCGGACCTCGGCCCGCAGGATCTCGGTAGATTCGGGTAGTTCGATCGTCGGAAAGTCGAATGGTGTTGCGGTCATGCGCTGTTCACTCCTTCTAGCGGCCGAGGAAGCGCGCGGGCCGGTGGTCGCGGCGGGCCGCGATCGCCTCGGCGAAATCGGCGGTCTGGGTGGTGACGGGTTGGGCGAGCGCCTCCCACGCGAGGGCCTGCTCGACGGTCGCGTGCCCGGTGGCGAGCGCACTCTTGGTGAGCCGCACCGCGATCGGCGCCGCCGCCGCGATCCGGTCGGCGGTGTGCAGCGCGGTGTCGAGCACGGATTCGTCGGCGGCCAGGGCGATTCCGAGGTCGACCGCATCGGCGCCGCCGACGAGCCGACCGGTGAACAGCAGCTCGCGGGCCCGCTGCATGCCGACGGCCTCGGAAAGCAGTGCGGTGGTGGCCATTCCGGCATGCAGGCCCAGTTGCACGAAGGGTACACCGAGTTCGGCGGTGGGTACGACGTAGCGCAGATCGCAGGCCAGCGCGAGGGCCAGCCCCGCGCCGATGGCGTGCCCGTTGATCGCGGCGATGGTGGGCACCGGCAGATCGCGGACGGTCAGCCAGGTGCGATAGAAATCCGACAGCCGGGCGCGGGCGGCGAGCAGGTCGACGCCGCCGACGCCGCCGAGTTCGCCGAGGTCCGCACCGGAGCAGAACGCCGGTCCCTCCCCGGTCACGACGACGGCGCGGAGGTCGGGCGCGGCCCGCAGCGCGCGCATGGTGTCGGCCCAGCGCTCGGTCAGTTCGGCGGTCATCGGATTGCGTTTGGCGGGATTGGTGAACGTCACCACGGCGACACCGTTCCCGCGCCGCTCGACCTTCAGCGGTTCCATGGTGCTACCTCGATTCCTGGTGCAGCAGTGCGGGATCGAAGCCGACCTCGCGCAGGACCTCGTCGGTGTGCTGCCCGACGGTCGGGCAGTGCCGCAGCGGCGGGGGCGGGGTGGCCGAGTACCGGACCGGGCGCCCGATCACCCGGTAGGCGCCCTCGGTGGGGTGTTCGGCCTCGATGAGCAGATCGCCGGAACGGGCGTAGTCGGTGGCGGTGGCCGCGTCCAGATCGAGGACGGGTCCGGCGGGGATGCTCACCGAATCGCAGAACCGCTGCCATTCGGCGGTGGTGTGCCGCGGGGTGAGCTCCCCGGCCAGGGCGTACAGTTCGCCGACATTGCGTGCGCGGTCGGCGAGCGTCCGGAAGCGGGGGTCGGCGGCGAGTTCGGGCCGGTCGACGAAGGCGAAGAAGTCCCGCCAGTGCCGGTCGCTCGCGGGCAGGATGCACATCCAGCCGTCCGCGGTGCGCTGGGCGGTGCGGTGCGGGGTGAGCACCCGGCCGTAGCCGAACGGCCCCGGCCCGTCCGGGGTGTCGAAGGTCGCGCCGAACAGGTGCTCGACCAGGTTGAAGGCCAGCATCGTATCGGCCATCGGCACCTCGATGTGCTGCCCGGCGCCACCCTGCGCCCGGTGCACGAGCGCGGCGAGAACCGCCTGCGCGATCTGCAGCCCGCACACCTTGTCGGCCAGTACGGTCGGCAGGAAATGCGGTGTGCCCGTGACCTTCTGGTTCAGCGAGACGAGTCCGGTGACGGCCTGAATGATGTCGTCGTAGGCGGCGTGCGTGCCCCAGGCGGAGTCCGCCCGAAACCCTTGCGCGCTGGCGTAAACAAGGCCGGGATTGCTGTCGGCGACGTCCTCGTAGCTCAGCCGCAGCCGCGCCAGTGCCTGCGGCCGGATATTGGTGATCAGCACGTCCGCGGTGCGTAGCAGGGCCAGCAGCGCGTCCCGCCCGTGCGGCGCCTTCAAATCTATTGCCACACTGCGCTTGTTGCGGTTGAGGTTGAGCGTGAACGCGCCCATTCCGGGGTGCCGCTGGGGCTGGTATTCCCGCGTCATGTCCCCGGTCGGCGGCTCGACCTTGACGACATCCGCACCGAGATCGCCGAGTTGCTGTGCGGCATAGGGGGCCATGATCACGCTGCCCAGCTCGATGACCCGCACCCCCGCCAGCGGTCCGGCCGAATCCTGTTGTCCCATCCCATATCTCCTCGGAATCGGTGGATCTTTCGATTCCAGGAAACCGCCGCGGCGCGATATCGTCCAATATCAATTAGACCGGTAGTAGATATGCTCTGGGATATGATCGCCGGATGGACTTCACGCAGCGGATGCTGGAACAGTTCGTCGTCCTCGCCGAGGAGAAGCATTTCGGGCGGGCCGCCGAGCGATTGTCCATGAGCCAGCCGCCGCTGAGCCAGGCGATCCAGCGGCTCGAGCGCGGGCTCGCGGTCGCGTTGCTGGACCGCACCGTTCGCGGTGTCCGGCTGACGCCCGCCGGGGAGGCATTCGCCCGCGACGCGCAGCAGATGCTGGACCTGCACGCCGCCGCCACCGAGCGGGCCCGGCGCATCGCGGCCGGGCTGGAGGGCGAGTTGCGGGTGGGGTTCATCAACAGCCTCAGCTATCGGTACCTGCCCCGGCTGCTCGGCTGGATCGCCGAGGAGATGCCGGGACTGTGGCTGCATCTGCGGCAGGAGTCGTCGATCGCGCTGGCCGACCTGGTGCGCAATCGGATTCTGGATCTGGCGTTCATCCGGGCGTCGCCGCACGATCCCGACGGGCTGGAGATCCACCATGTCGTCACCGAGCGCCTGATCGCCGCGCTCCCACACCGGCATCGCCTCGCGGACCGGGACGGCATCCGGCTGCGCGAGCTGGCCGGGGACACCTTCGTCGACGCGAACCCCGAGGCGCTCCCCGGCCTGTCCGAACAGCTGCGCCTCGCCTGCCGGGAGGCCGGTTTCCTCCCCCGCACCCGCGGCGACGCCGACGATCTCCTCGGCCTGATCAGCTATGTCGCCTCGGGCTCCTGCGTCTGCCTGGTCCCCGAACAACTCGCCCAGCAGACGCTGCCCACCGTCCGTTTCGTCCCCCTCCGCGACAGCACCCGCTACCTCGAAACCCGCATTGCCGCAATCCATCGCACCGACGCCGCCGACGCGGCCGTCCGCAGAATCATCGACCTGATCGACCGCCGGAGCCCGCGGGATACGGCGACGGACGGACGATGACGGTCAGCGGCCGGTCAGCGGGAGTCGTTACCGTCGGAAACGGTAGATGGAGATATTCGGTAGGAGTTAGGAAGAAATGGCTCGTCATATGCTGATCAAGTCGGGAAGTGTCGCCGCGGTGATCGCCGCGCCGCTGGTGGCCGCGGCCGTGTTCGCCGGAACGGCTTCGGCGGCTCCGTCTGCCGGAATTCCGTTGCAGCCGGAGAACATTGCGACCAATCCCCAATCCCAGTACCCCGACCCGGTGCTGAACGGCGCGGTGACCGGTGCCGCGATCGGGTCGGCCGTCGGATCTGCCACGGGATCCGGCGGACCGATCCTCGGCGGCCTGATCGGGGCCCTGGTCGGCCATTTCAACCCCGACGTGATCCCGCAGATCCTGCCCTGATCGAGGCGGGTAACCCACGGCGGAGGCCGGGCCGGGCACAATCGCCCAGGCCCGGCCTCTTCGCCGGTCCGCTCTCCAAAATGGCTGGGCGGGAGGTTGCCCGGGTTGCTAGCGTGTAGACGACCGTGACAGCACGCGAGGAGGTGAGACCCATGAACGTTGTAACCACGTGGGCGCTCCCCCTCATGCTCACGGTGCGGCGATCGAGGTAGGTGTCGCCGGGAGCGCCTGAACAAGGCAATCCCGAAAGGCAACACCATGCATTCTTTTCATTTCACCGCGGAGAGCTCGTCGGACGGCGTCGTCGAACGCGACTTCATCGTGGACGGGGTTCCCGGTGTGCTCTGGTCGCCGGTATCGGCTTGCGAGCGAACGGCTCTCGTGCTGCACGGGCACGGTGGCGGGCTGCACAAGCGCGCACCGGGGCTGGTGGCGCGGGCGCGACATGCCGTGGCCGCCTACGGTTTCCATGCGGCCGCCATCGATGCGCCCGGGCACGGAGACCGGCCGCGCAGTGCGGAGGACGAGCGGCGGGTGGCCGCTATCCGGCAGGCGCGGGCGGCGGGGGAATCGTTGGCCCCGAGCGTCATCGCCTACAACTCCCTGCTGGCGGAGCGGGCCGTGCCGGAGTGGCGGGCGACCATCGACGCCCTCCAGCGGCTGCCCGAGATCGGGGCCGACGCGCCGATCGGCTACGCCGGAATGACCCTGGCCAGTGCGATCGGGGTGCCGCTGGCCGCGGCCGAACCCCGGATAACCGCCGCCGTCTTCGGCGGGGTGTTCGTCTACGACAGTCTCGTCGAGGCGGCCGGGCGGATCACCATTCCGATCCAAGTGCTGCTGCCCTGGGACGATCGGGAACTCCCCCGCCAGGACGGTCTCGAGCTGTTCGACGCCTTCGCCTCGGAGGAGAAGGTGCTGCTCGCCTTCCCGGGCAGCCATTTCCGGGTGCCCGCGGATCGGATCGATACCCGGTTCTTTCCCCGGTATCTGGGCTGGACCGGCGGCTCAGCGGGCTGAGCGGGCGCGGTCGAGTTCGGTGAGATAGCGGTCGAGTTGGGCGACACCGTGCAGGGCGTTGCGGCTGCGCGCCGACAGGCGGGTGGCCCAGTCGGTGAGCAGGGGGCGCATGCGGGCGGCGTCGCCCGCCTGGCGTAGTTCGCGGAGGAAGGACGCTATCTGCCGCAGGGGAATTCCGCCCTTGCGCAGGTAGCGGGCCAGGTGGGCATCGCGAATGTCGGTGCCGCCGTAGGTGCGGTAGCCGGTGGCGCGGTCGCGCGGCGGTTCGATGATGCCTGCCTTCTCCCACTGCCGCAGCGTCGCCGGGTGGACGCCGACGCGGTGTGCCAGCTGCCCGACCGTGAGCGGTTCGGCGGAGTGCCGGGGCGGCGGGGTGCCGTCCAGGGCCGCGAGCGCCGCGGTGACCTCGGCGTGCGTGCGGCGTTCGTGCAGGAAACCCGCGTGCAGCTCGTCCAATCGGGTGTAGAGGGCGGCCTGGTCGTCGCGATGGGCGCTGCGCATGAGATCGACGGCGGCCTGGTGCCCGTATCCGGCGCGCAGCGCCAGGAAGGTCCGCAGGGCATGGGCGTGCAGGTCGGTGTAGCGACGGTAGCCGGTGTCGGTGCGCTCGGCAGGCGGGAGCGCCCCGAGGTCCTCGTAATTGCGGACCGCCTGGGTGGACAGCGCGTGCTCGCGAGCCAGATCGACAGGCCGCCAAGTCTTTGCAGGTTTCACGTCGATTCCCATGGTATTCCGCGCGCGCCCGAATGCCCGTGTGCCGCCCACCATGCTGAAGCATTACACAGCGACCCTCGCCACGAAGGCCGAGCGGACGGTCGGCCGCACCGACGCCAACGGCCCCATCCCGCAAAGAAGATGGGGCCGTTGAGGTTTCGAGAAGATGGGGCCGTTGAGGTTTCGAGAAGATGGGGCCGTTGAGGTTTCGAGTGGGTCAGCCCAGCAGGCGCCAGTCCTCCAGGCCCTGGTACAGGGGGAAGTCCTTGGCCAGCTTGGAGACTCGGGCGCGCAGGGCGTCGAGGTCCGCATTGCCCGCGAGGGCGGTGGCGATGATGTCGGAGACCTCGGTGAACTCGGCGTCGCCGAAGCCGCGGGTGGCGAGGGCGGCGGTGCCGATGCGCAGGCCCGAGGTGACCATCGGGGGGCGCGGGTCGAACGGAACGGCGTTGCGGTTCACCGTGATTCCGATCTCGTGCAGCAGATCCTCGCCCTGTTGGCCGTCCAGCGCCGAGTTGCGCAGATCCACCAGCACCAGGTGCACATCGGTGCCGCCGGTGAGCACGGTGATGCCCTTGTCCTTGACGTCGGCGGCGGTGAGGCGCTCGGCCAACAGCTTCGCGCCCGCGATCGTGCGCTCCTGCCGCTGCGCGAACTCCGCGCCCGCGGCGATCTTGAACGCGACGGCCTTGGCGGCGATGGCGTGCATGAGCGGGCCGCCCTGCTGGCCCGGGAACACCGCGCTGTTGAGCTTCTTGGCGAAGTCCTGCTTGGCCAGGATGACGCCCGAGCGGGGACCGCCCAGGGTCTTGTGCACCGTGGAGGACACCACATGGGCGTGCGGGACCGGCGACGGGTGCAGCCCGGCGGCGACCAGACCGGCGAAGTGCGCCATATCGACCCAGAGGTAGGCGTCCACCTCGTCGGCGATCTCCCGGAACGCCGCGAAGTCCAGGTGCCGCGGGTAGGCCGACCAGCCCGCGACGATGACCTTCGGCCGCACCTCGAGCGCCTGCCTGCGCACCTCTTCCATATCGATGCGGTGGTCTTCCTTGCTGACCCCGTAGGCGTGCACCTCGTAGAGCTTGCCGGAGAAGTTCAGCCGCATGCCGTGGGTCAGGTGACCGCCGTGCGCGAGATCCAGGCCGAGCAGCTTCTCGCCCGGATTCATCAGCGCCATCAGCACCGCGGCATTGGCCTGCGCGCCGGAATGCGGCTGCACATTGGCGAATTCCGCGCCGAACAGCTCCTTGACCCGCTCGCGTGCCAGATTTTCCACCACGTCGACGTGCTCACACCCGCCGTAGTACCGGCGACCCGGATAACCCTCGGCGTATTTGTTGGTGAGCACGCTGCCCTGCGCCTGCAGCACCGCGCGCGGCACGAAGTTTTCCGAGGCGATCATTTCGAGCGTGTCGCGTTCACGAGCCAGCTCGCCCGCCATCGCGGCGGCGAGTTCGGGGTCGAGTTCGGCGAGCGACTGGGAGTTGACAGAGGCGGTCGTCTGGGTCACGTGCACAGTCTATGTGCCGGGTGTGTCCGGCCCGAAGAGTGTTCCCCGGGCAACTTCCGACAGCCCTGGAAAACCGGGGCTGACTATCGGCGGCAAATGCCGTAACGTACGCCCAGCTGTCGCGGTGAGCGACGGTATCCGTTCTGACATTTGAGCTTTCAGGGGTTCGACACCATGTTCTTCATCGCTGGCACCGGCAACTCGATCCAGGATCTGCTGTTCGCGTTGCTGCGTTCGGCCTGCACCATCTCCGCCGGCAACAACGGCGCGGCATGCGGAGCCTGGGGCGCGTAACCACGCGAACCGGTTATCAGGCGAATGCCGGGTCCGCTCCGCGCGGGGTCCCGGCATTTCCCGTATCCGGGACGGGCGCGAATAACCGTGCACCCGTTGCCCTTTCATACTCAGAGCAGGCGCCGGACCGCGCCCGGGGTGAGCGGCTCGTCCAGCAGCCTGCGGAAACGGTCGGCCCGGTCGTCGGCGTCCGGCGCGCCGTCCAGCCAGTCGCCGAGCAGCCGGTAGCCCTCGACATAGGTGCTGATGTAGGCCCGCCACAGCGGCGAGGACAGGAACCGCAGCGTCTGCCCGGCCCGCTGCGGCGTCGCCAGGGTCCAGCGCTGCAGGAACTCGGTCACCTCATCGATGCCGCGGCCCCGGTCGTGCAGCAGCAGCGCCGCGTCCTGGCGCACGGTCAGCAGCTTGGCCGACGCGGTCGAAATCCGTTCGGCGCGTTCACCATCGAAGCGCAGGCCCAGATCCGCGTAGATCTCCTGCGCCCACCGCCCCCAGCCCGGGCCCACGATCGACCGCAGCGCCAGGTCGGCCAGGCCCTCGGCCATCAGGCACTGCGGGGTGTTCACCACGAACAGCGTCTGCTCGTCCTGCCCGGCCCCGACCAGCCCGGCCTCCTTGCGGCAGTGCTCGGTGTGGTGGCCCGGATACGACTCGTGCGCGATCAGCGCGGGCAGATGCGCCATGTGCTGTTTGAGATCGGAATTGATCGCCACCCGCGAGCGGTAATTGCCGAGGTAGTAATTGAAACCGGACCACGGCTTGTCGCCCACCACCTCGTACTCGACGTACTCGTGTTCGGGCAGCGGATACTTCTCGCGCACCAGTTCGCGCAGCGCGCCGGAGAGGGCGTGCACGCATTCGCGCAGCCGTTCCGGCGGAATCTCGTCGGCCCGGCGGTGCGCGGTCATCCGCTCGAACAGCGAACCCTCGCCGGGCAGCACCTCGTCCAGCTGCCGATGCGCGTCCCGGTAGTCCCCCACATCGGCCGGGGCGATATCCACGTCGAAATACGCGCGCACCTCGTCGACGAACGTGATCGGTTCGCCGGCGAACTTGCGGCCCGAGCATTCCAGCGCGCGCAGATGCACATCGAGGAATTCGGTGCGCTCGGCCGACAAACCCGCGTCCGGCAGCTCCTTGCGCAATGCCGCTGCCCGCGTGGCCAACTCGCGCGGCTGCGGCGCCGGGGCGTTGCGCACCGCCCGGCGCAGCGCCGGATCGCCGGTGAAAGCGTCGACGAAACCCGGCTCCAGGCGGTCGAAGGCCAGGCCCAGGCTGAGGTATTCGGCGACGAGCGGGTGCGCTTGCATGGTGCGACCTTATCGGGTGGGGTAGGACGCGGAGGTGGGGAGAGGAATATCACCTAGTGGTTACCCGTGAGTAGTAACACCCCGCGTGCCGCACGGCGTTGACCCAGAGGACAATTCGCCTATGGGAGCAGCCTGTACCCCACCGCATCGTCGCGGTGAATGGTTATTCGTGCACGCCGTTCGTCCGGGGGAGGGCGTGGGTCCGTGGCGCGGATGAGCGAGCCGAGTCCGTATGTGGAATTCGATCGGAAGCAATGGCGCACCCTGCGTAAGTCCACCCCGCTGGTGCTCACCGAGGAGGAGCTGACCGAGCTGCGCGGCCTCGGTGAGCAGATCGACCTCGAGGAGGTGGCCGAGGTCTACCTGCCGCTGGCCAGGCTGATCCACCTGCAGGTCGCGGCGCGGCAGCGGTTGTTCGCCGCCACCGCCACCTTTCTCGGCGAGACCCATCCGGACCATCAGGTGCCGTTCGTGATCGGCATCGCGGGCAGCGTGGCGGTCGGCAAATCCACCACCGCCCGCGTGCTGCAGGCGCTGCTGGCCCGCTGGGATCACCATCCGCGGGTGGATCTGGTGACCACCGACGGATTTCTCTATCCCACCGCCGAACTCACCCGCCGCGGCATCATGCACCGCAAGGGCTTTCCGGAGAGCTACGACCGGCGCAAGCTGCTGCGCTTCGTCACCGAGGTGAAATCGGGCGCGGCCGAGGTCTGCGCGCCGGTGTATTCGCATATCGCCTACGACATCGTGCCGGGCGAGTTCCACTGCGTGACCCAGCCCGACATCCTGATCATGGAGGGGCTCAACGTCCTGCAGACCGGGCCGCGGCTGATGGTGTCGGATCTGTTCGATTTCTCCATCTACGTCGACGCCCGCATCGAGGACATCGAAAACTGGTACGTGAACCGGTTTCTCACGCTGCGCCAGACCGCCTTCGCCGACCCCCGCTCACACTTCCACCACTACGCGAAGTTCACCGACCGCGAGGCCACCGTCGCCGCCCAGGAGATCTGGAACGCCACCAACCGTCCGAACCTGGTGGAGAACATCCTCCCCACCCGCCCCCGCGCGACCCTGGTCCTGCGCAAGGACTCGGACCACAGCATCAACCGAATCCGGTTGCGGAAGTTGTAATTCGGTCAAATCTTCCACGCCGCATCCAACCGCGTGGCGACATCTATGTCCCGCACCGCGGCGATATGCGGCTTGCGGATCTCGCGGGCGACATAGCGGGCGATGAAGCGGCGGATCTCGTGATCGACGCTGGCGAGAACGCGCAGGACCTGGCCGCGCAGGGTGTCGGTGGCGACGTCGATACGCACGTCGCCCGGCCGCGGCTCGGTGATGTCGATGATCACCCGCAGCGGCTCGGCGGTCCGCACCGTCAGATGCACGCGGACATAGCCCTCGACCTCGAACCGGTGCCGGTCCACCGCGAGATCCAGGAGCAGGTCGACCGCGAGCGGAATATCCAGCTCGAAGGTGATCAGCTCCCCCAGATCCCGCCGCACCCGAGCCTCCCCCAACTGCACCTGCGCCGACACCCTGGCAATCTTGCCCGGCCCAACCCCGATCGGCCCGAAATCGAATGCGGCACCGGCCAATTGCGAAAACGCCCCGGCAATCCGCTGCTCCGAGGCCGCATACTCCAGAAACCGCCGCCCGAACTCCTCATAGCTCACATACGGCACCGAAGCCTCGCGCGCCGCGCCACCCTGCCCGGCCAGCAACTCGCTCATAACTGGACGGTACGCGAATCACACAACACGCAGACCCAAGATCGGCTCAGCCCGCCTGGATACAGAACTGGCATGGTTCGCGGCCGCCCCACCGACCCGCAGGGTTGACGCCCACCCCACCGACCTACATGGTTGACGCCCGCCCCGCTAACCTGCAGGGTTTGCGCCCGCCCCACCAACCGACATGGTTTACGGCCGCCCATCACCGCATGGTTTGCGCGCGCTCCCGCCGACCTGCATGGTTTGCGGCGCCCGTCACCCCGCATCGTTTTGCACGCGCCCCGCTAACCTGCATGGTTTGCGGCCGCCCGTCACCCCGCATCGTTTGCGCGCCCCGTCAATCCGCATCGCCTACGGCCGCCCATCACTCCGCATGGTTTGCGCGCGCCCCGTCAACCCGCATCGTTTACGGCCGACCGGCATGGTTTGCGGCCGCCCCGTCGTTCAGCGCCCGTTGCGATGCGACGAAGGAGCAAGCAACGGGCGCTGAACGACGGGGTTACGAGGCCGCAAACCCGCCGAAGCGGAGCGGAGGCAATCAAATACCGAGGCAATCAAATACCGTAGCGGCGGTGGCGGGCGGCGTAGTCGCGCAGGGCGCGCAGGAAGTCGACGCGGCGGAATTCCGGCCAGTATGCCTCGGTGAACCAGATCTCCGAGTATGCGCTCTGCCACAGCAGGAAGCCGGACAGTCGCTGTTCGCCGGAGGTGCGGATGACCAGGTCCGGGTCCGGCTGGCCGGAGGTGTAGAGGTGCTGGCCGATGGCGTTCACGGTGATCGACTGGACCAGGTCCTCGCCGGTCTCCCCCGCCGCCATCTCCTGGCGGACCAGCGAGCGCACGGCATCGGCGATCTCCTGCCGTCCGCCGTAGCCGATGGCCACGTTCACGTGCACGCCGTCCCGGCCGTGGGTCTCGTCGGCGGCCTTCTGCATGCGGCGGGCGACCTCGCCCGGCAGCCCGTCGAGCGAGCCGACGATGCGCACGCCCCAGTTCTTCTCCGGCGCGGACAGCTCCTCGACGATGTCGGGAAGCACCTCGAACAGCGTCTCGAGCTCGTCCGAGGCGCGGTTCAGGTTCTCGGTCGACAGCAGATAGACCGTGACCATCTCGATGCCCACACCGTGGCACCAGTCCACCAGCTCGGCGATCTTGAGCGCCCCGACCCGATGCCCGTGCGTGACATCGGTGAAGCCGTTCTCCCGCGCCCAACGCCGATTACCGTCACAGACCACCGCGACATGCCGCGGATGTTGTTTCCCGGCCAGCTGTTTCGACAACCGCGCCTCGTAGATGCGATATGGCAGTCCCCGCACCCGACTCGCAAGCTTCACGGCAGCCCACCCTACGCTCGGTCCGCCTCTCCGCGATTTTTGCATACCAGTTGGGTGCCACAGGGGTTGGTCACAGGTCCTGCGTTGGGTGGGTGGCTGAGTTCTGGGGGTTCCCGGCGAGTTACCCATGTGCGCACGAGATCAGGTGTTGCGTTGGGTAGGAACAAAAGAGATTGGCGCTTCCGAGTCCCATGTGCGTCAACCACGTCCTTCCGACGTGCAACTACCACTTGGTCCCGGCACGCGACTACCACTTGGTCCCGGCGTGCTTTTGGCCGGGACCAAGTGAGCCGTGGCAGGTACAGTGGCGGGGGTTGAACCTACGGTGGCGTAAGTTACTTGGGAGTTAATGTGGCGGGCGATGTGGGCAGTCCGGCGGATGCGGTGTTCGAGGTGGTTGAGGGGCTGCCGGTCAAGCCTCGGATGCGGGGGTGGATACATACCTGGGCGGTGGGGGTTGCGGTGGTGGGGGTGGTTGCGCTGGTGGTGGGGGCAACGCGGGTTTCGGGGGAGGCGGGGTGGGCTACGGCGGTGTACGGGGTGACCGTGTGTGGGCTGTTCGGGGTCAGTGCCGTTTATCACCGGGTGACGTGGGCTACGGCGCGGGGGCGGCGGGTGATGAAGCGGGCGGATCATTCGATGATCTTTCTGTTCATCGCGGGGAGTTATACGCCGTTCGCGGTGCTGGGGCTGCCGGGGCGGACGGGGACGACGCTGTTGATCGTGGTGTGGGCGGGGGCGCTGGCGGGGGTGGCGCTCAAGCTGGTGTGGCCGGGGGCGCCGCGGTGGGTGGGGGTGCCGCTGTATCTGGTGCTGGGGTGGGCGATCGTGCCGGTCGCGGCGACGCTCACGCATGCGGTGGGGGTGCTGCCGATGGTGCTGCTGCTGGTGGGCGGGCTCGCCTACAGCGGGGGCGCGATCCTGTACGCCACCAAGTGGCCCAATCCGTGGCCCGCGGTGTTCGGGCATCACGAGTTCTTCCACGCGGCAACGGTTCTCGCGGCGCTGTGCCACTACGCGGCGATCTGGCTGGTCGTCCTGCCGTGATCCGGCGGGACGGGGAAGATCATCGTTAGGTGTCGTCCGGTCCCGGATGGCGTTCTATGCTGCTCGTTCGTGCCTTCCGAACCGATCAGTCCGCCGCAGACCGGCCGCGCGCCATGAGCCGTCCGATTCTGTGGGTGCTGCGGGCACGCTGGGGACTGGCCGGTCTGGTCATGGCCTGCAATCTCGGCGGTGTCGGGGTGATCTTCACCGAGATGTGGCTGAGCGGAACGCTCGGCCGGCTCGGACCGCACGGGATCTTCAGCGTCCCGCAGGTATTCGTCTACCCGATCCTGGGCTCGCTGATCGGCATCGTGCTGGCGATCCGCGACCGCGCCCACTTCTTCGGCTGGTTCGACCAGGACCGGCGGCCGACTCCCGAGGAGGCGAGTCGACTGCTGGACCTACCGGCCGCGATCACCGTTCGCGCACTGGCCATCTGGCTGCCCGGCACGGTGATCTCCTCGCTGATCTACGCCCACGCCATCGACCCGCATTCGCTGCCGGTGCTGCTGGGCTTCTTCGTGCTGGGCGGACTGGAATCGGCCGGGCTCACCTTCCTGCTCGTGGATCGGCTGATCCGGCCGACGATTCCGACGATCGCGACGGTCCTGGGCGGCACCATGCACTGGAGCTCCACGGTGCTCAACCGGGTGGTCGGCACCTGGATCCTGTCCGGGGGCATGCCGATGCTGATGCTGATCACCGTGCTGGCCGATCGGGATGCCAGCGCGTCCGATCGGGTGCGGACGGGTATCTACCTCGCGCTGGTCGGCCTGTTCGTGGGCGCGCTGGCGACCGCGACCCTGGCACGGGCGGTGGCGGCGCCGCTGCGCGTGCTGCGCCTGGCCCTGGACCGGATCGCGCGCGGCGATCTGGATGTCACCGTGCCGGTGGGCAGCGCCAGCGAGATCGGGCGGCTGGAGAATTCGGTCAATGAGCTGGCGAGCAATCTGCGCGAGCGGGAGCGGATGCGCGACGTGTTCGGGCGGCACGTCGGCCCGCCGGTGGCCGACCGGGCGCTGGCCGGGGATTTCGACCCGAACGGAGATCTGGCGACGGTGACCGCGCTGTTCGTCGATGTGATCGGCTCGGTGGAGTTGTCCACCGGGCTGGCGCCGCGCGAGTTCGTGGCCAAGCTGAATCGGCTGCTGTCCATTGTGGTCTCGGCCACCGAGGACAACGGCGGGCTGGTGAACAAGTTCGAGGGCGACGCCGCGCTGTGCGTCTTCGGCGCGCCGATCGCCCTGCCCGACAACGCCACTCCCGCCCTGCGCGCGGCCCGGCGCATCCGCGACGAGGTGGCCGCGGGCGGGGAGCTCGACATCGGCATCGGGGTGGCGCGGGGACTCGTGTTCGCCGGGGACGTCGGCACCGATACCCGCCTGGAGTTCACCGTGATCGGCGACGCGGTCAACGAGGCCGCGCGGCTGACCGTCGAGGCCAAGCAGGTCTCGCGCCGGATTCTGGTGAGCCGGGCGGTGATCGATGCCGCCGCCCCCGACGAGCGGGCGCACTGGGGCTTCTACGAGACGATCCAGCTGCGCGGACGGCGGGAGCCGACGGCCTGCTGGACCGATGCGCCCACCGCGAATGAAGCGGGCAGCGCGAACGATTCGGGCAAACCGGAAGCGATCACCACCGAGCCGACGCCGAACACCGACGGGTGAGGCACCGCACATCGTTTCCCCCGGTCCGACGCTGTTACTGTGAGCGTTCAGTTCTCGAAGTCACCTTCCTCCCTTACATCATTCGGGGTTCGGATCAATGAGACGCTGCGTATCCACCGATCACCGCAAGCCAATGGTTACCCTGTCGCGAGTACTCGCGCTGAGCGCGGTGCTGCTGGCGGCGTGCATGGTGCGGCCCGGATACGACGGCGCGCGAGCCGAATCCACGCCCGAGCACGGCACGCTGCTGGCCGATCCGCCGCCGGTGGTGCTCGACAAGAGCCTCGCCGATGCCGGGGTGCGGGCGACGGGCCTGCGTTACCTGTCCGCTCCGGCGACGGCCGATGATTCGGCCGAGGTGACGGGAGCGGTGTATCTGCCCGCCGGGACGCCGCCGCCCGGCGGCTGGCCGGTGATCGCCTACGCCCACGCCACCACCGGCGTCGAGAACCGGTGTGCCCCTTCGCAGGCGGCGAACATGTTCGGGAACCTGCCCACCGTCACCCGGCTGCTGCAGCAGGGCTGGGCGGTGGTGATGTCGGACTATCGCGGGCTGGGGTCGCCGGGCGGGCATCCGTACATGTACGCGCCCAGCGCCGCCGACGATGTTCTCGACGCGGTGCGCGCCGCCGAGACGGCCGTGCCCGAACTCGGCCGATCGATTGTGCTGTACGGCGTCTCACAGGGCGGGCAGGCGGCGGCGAAGGCGGCCGAGCTGGCGGCGACCTACACGCCGGAACTGACCGTGCGCGGGGTGGCGCTGAATTCGCCGCCGCTGGACATCACCGGCCTCGTCGATGCCATCGATCACAAATCGTGGTCACTGACCCAGACCGCGGTGATCGCCATGGTGGCGCGCGGCGTGCAGGCGCTGCACCCGGACATCCGCCTCGACGACTACATTCACGGCGACCTGCTGCCCTGGGCGCAGGGACCGATGCCCTGCACCACCGAGACCGCGTACCTGGAGACGGCGCGCCACGACCCGGCCTGGTTCTCCTTCACCGGCGACCACGCCCGCGCCCTGATGGCCGACTACCTCGACCGCAGCCGCCTCCCCCGCACGAAACTGCCGTTCCCCGTATTCATCTCCCGCGGCACCGCCGACACCCTCGCCACCACGGCCTGGCAGGACGACGCCGTCGCCCGCATGTGCCGAGCGGGCGACCACCTGACCCAGCACCTGCGCCCCGGCGACCACATCGACCCGATCGACCTGGGGGCCACGCCCGAGTGGGTGGATTCCTACGTGCCGGGCGACGTCACGCCCACCGTGCAGTGGATCCGCGCCCTGCTCGCGGGCAAACCCACCCCCTCGACCTGCGCCCCCTGATGTGGTGAATCAGGGCTTCCAGACGATCTTTCCGCCCTGGAAGTCCTGGGCCTTGCCGCCCTGGTAGTCGTATTCGTCGCTGGTCGGGTAGCCGTAGCGGCCCTTCTCGGCGACGTTGCTGGTCCAGGTGTCGCGGATGGCGCCCCAGACGGCGTGGGCGCCGGTCTTGGGGGACCAGTAGATCGAGCCGCCGTCGAACAGGTTGTAGCGGCCCGCGCCGTCGCGGCCCGCCTTCTGCTCGTCGCTGATCGGGAAGCCGAGCGGGCTGTTCTCCCAGCCCAGGGCCGCCCACTTGTCCCGGATCGCGCCGCCGACCTGGTGCGCGTCGGTGCCGACGGACCAGTAGATCGAATTGTTGCGCTCGAACACCTGGAACTTGCCGCCGCGCGCGGCATCCGACTCGGGCGTGGTCGGGTTGCCGAAGACGGCGAAACCACCGGCCCGGTCGTACTCGGCCTCGATCGCCCCGCCGACATCGAAGGCGCCGATCGGGCGCGCAGAGGCGACGCCGCTGCTCAGCACGGCCGTCGCCGCGAGGGCGGCCGCGGCCAGCGCGGTCCGCGCGGCCGGTCGATACGAACGATTCCTGCGGCGTGGCGATGTCACGTATAGCTCCCTGTGCCCTGGTGGTCCTCGATAGTCCTGACGTCCGGTACTCGCGGTACCTATCGGTTTTCGACGCCGATCGTTTCGCGACATTCGTCGCTCTCCCGATGCCTATCGATAGCCAAAAGGTAACCGACCGTCGAATAATCCTGCACAGCGCCCACATCCACCGCCAGCCCACGTGACCTGCGCCACGAAGGAGTTATGCGGAATGAGTATCGAAGGCGCCTAGGCACGCTCCAGGGAGGCTCGCAGCTCATCGACTGTCGTCACCGGCAGGTCGCAGACCGACCCGCGACACACATACGCGGCGGCGCGGTCGCCCAGCGGCGGCCGGTCGGCCAGCAGGGGGACCGAATCCTTGTGTCCCGCAATGATTGCCGTGCCGCCCGGCGCGAATTTCCGGGCCGCGTCCGTCAATTCGGAGTGCGGGGAGCCGGTGGGCAGGGCGATGGCGACCTGGAGGGGGCCGCGCACCGCGGCCTCGGCGACGGCGAGCCAGTGCCCGCCCGATCGCGGCGCCCGCGCCAGCACGATCGCGCCGCGGTCCAGGGTGCGGTCGGCCAGTTCACGGTAGCGCGGGGCGTGGTCGGCGTCGGCGAGTACCGCGGCCGTCAGCAACGCCTCGGCCAATGCGGACGCGCCCGCGGGTGTCGCGCCGTCGAGCGGGTCGCGCGGGCGGGACACCAGGGTCTCGGCGTCGTCGGCGGTGTCGAACCAGCTGCCCGGCTCGGTCGGATCGGCGAAACGCTCGATCGCGGTGTCCAGCAGGCGTTGTGCGCGCTCGAGCCAGTCGCGTTCACCGGTGACCTGATGCAGCGCCAGCAGCCCGGTGGCCAGCCAGGCGTAGTCCTCCAGCACGCCCGGCGCGGTCCCGGCCACCCCGCCCAGCGAGGCGCGCACCAGGCGATCGCCGATCAGGTGCCGCCCCACCAGGAATCGCGCGCACCGCACGGCCGCGTCCACCCAGTCGGGCCGGTCGTGCGCGGCGCCCGCCTCGGCGAGGGCGGTGATCGCGATCCCATTCCAGGCGGTCACCACCTTGTCGTCGCGGGCCGGTTGCGGGCGTTCGGCGCGGGCCCGCCGCAGGGCGTCGCGGACCCGCGCGAACCGGTCGGGATCGTCGGGCTCGGCGTAGCGGGTGAGCACCGTGGCGCCGTGCTCGAAGTTGCCCTCGGCGGTGACGCCGAAAACGGTTGCGGCCCAAGCCCCATCGTCCGGCCCGAGGGTCTCGGTGAACTGCTCGGGCGTCCACACGTAGGTGGCGCCCTCGACGCCGGGCGCGCCCGGCTCGACCTCGGTGTCGGCGTCCAGCGCCGAGGCGAAGCCGCCGTGTTCGGTGCCCAGATCGTCGAGCAGAAAGGCGGCGGTCTCCGCGGTCACCCGCAGCGGCAGCGAATTCGCCTGTCCCCCAGCGCCAATGGCGGTACGTCGGGCCAAATGGGCGTAGACGCGCAGCAATTGGGCATTGTCGTACAGCATTTTCTCGAAATGCGGTACCACCCAGGCCGCGTCGACCGAGTAGCGTGCGAAACCGCCGCGCAGCTGGTCGTAGATGCCGCCGCGGGCCATCGCCTCGGCGGTCGCGGCCACCACCTGCGCCACCGCGTCGTCACCGGTGCGTTCGTGCTGCCGCAGCAGCCCCTCCAGCAGCGCCGACGGCGGAAACTTCGGCGCCCCACCGAATCCGGCGTAGCGATGATCGACATCGCGCAACACCCCGGCGACCGCATGCCCCAGCAGCTCCGCCGAAATGGTCAGCCCACCCTCGGGCAACCCGTCGGCCTGCGCCCGCATCGCCTCGGCCACCTGCCCGGCCACCTGATCCACCTCCGCCCGCCGATTCCGCCAGGTCTCGGCCACCGCGGTAAGCAACTGCGTGAACGAGGGCATCCCCCCGCGCGCCGTCTTCGGGTAGTAGGTGCCGCAGTAGAACGGCTCCCCGTCCGGGGTGAGAAAGCACGTCATCGGCCACCCACCCTGCCCGGTCATCGCCACGGTAGCGGTCATATACACCGCATCCAGATCCGGCCGCTCCTCCCGATCCACCTTGACACACACGAAGTTGGCATTCATCAACGCCGCGGTGGCCTCGTCCTCGAAGGACTCATGGGCCATGACGTGACACCAAATGAGTTGTCGAGTGCCGCAGCTACCAATGGCAAGACGCATACCCAACTGACAACAGTATGGGCACGTCTCGCCTGGTAGCTTCAGCACTCGCCTCCTTCCCCCACTCCATCCAATCCACGGGATTGGAGGCGTGCTGCCGCAGGTACGGCGACGTAGCACTACCCAATCGGTTCATACCTTCACCTTACGGTCCGCCCGTCCAAGATCCGGGCAACTGTGTCGTAATGCTGCTCCGATCGGCTCGGGCGGTCCCGGAGATGCCACCGAAGGCACTCCTCTTCGCGGGTGCATCTTCAGCAGGCTTTTCCTACTCCATCGCCAGGTCATCGGGCCGAATACAGGATGTCAGCTCGATGTAATCCGTTGCTGCACATGATCTTTCACCCCTGCGATACCCTGTTGATCGTCGTTCGATCCACGCGGGAGGCATGTGATGACCGAGCAGGAACCGGCACCGGAGAACCCCGGCATGCAGATAGTCGACGTATCCCCGACCGAACCCGAACCGGAGAACGCGGCCGTGCTGTCGGTGCACTACCGCGACGGCAAACCGGTCTTCGTCGCCACCGGCGGGTCCGTTGTCCCGAGCGTCATCGAGGTGGAGAACGCCAGTGGCAACGTGGTCGCCCACTATGCAGTAGACACGGCACCGACCGCGCGAGGGGTGCGTGTGAATTTTTGGCAAGGTATCAGCATCTCCGACGAAAATGGGGCAGATCTAGAACAAGGCTCCGAATAGACACAGGCCAACCCTTCAAGCGAGCACTCGCCGCCGCACTCCATGCCACTTATTCAGCGTCCGGCCGCCAGACCGTGGACAGCGATTGCAACGTCTGAAGCCGCACACACATCACGTCAACCAACGACACCGGTCCTGTGCGATAACCCCCCGTAGCGGGCTGTACAGCACACGAGCAGTGAGCGTTGTTCAACTTGTCAGGTTGGCTTCTCCTCCAAGGGCTTTGGGCGGACCCCCTTGCCGGTCATCATCCCGAAGGTCATTGCGCTGCGCAAGCAAATCCGATATGTCGAGATGACTCGGCCCGCCGACCGCAACAGAAGCTGCCGCGCCCCTCCGGGGCTTGCCACTCGATGCCCCCGCCACGTCGCCTGCGGCTTCGACGCGAACGCTATGGATCCTCTTGCGCGCCAATTGGTCATCAGCGCGGGATTCGCGGCACTCACCCGGACGGTGATGGATGCGGCGCGCACGGTCGGCTGGTCTTCGTGGCCGAAGCCCGTTCTATGTGCCACCGAAGGACGTCGGCGACCGCGCCGCAAGTTTCCTTGCCGATATCGCCGGGTGAGACGTCACAGACTGCGCCGAAACCGTGACCACCCGGTGCATATGGAGGGGGTATCTCTTGTGCATGAGCACCACCACCCCCACCTCCGGCACGGCGCCCGTCCGCCGACCGTGGTTCGTCGATCTGGAAGACGCCGAGCGCCGGGGCGCGCACGGCAGCGCCGGTATCGGCTATTTCGACTGCGACTGCGACATCTGCCGACACCGCACCCACGATCCGAGGTTCTGAGCCATCGGATCGCCCCGACCCGCGCCAGCACGGTCACCCGTGCTGGCCGCCGCTGAACAGGCGCAGGGTCGGGCGGGCGGTGGGGCGGAATTCGGGCGGGGTGAGGTCGAGCATCGGGAGGCCGATGCGGCGGCCCGCGGTGCGGGCCCGCTGCAGGACGGGCTCGCCCTCGCCGCGGCGGCCCGCGGCGGTGAGGGCCCAGCCGTAGACCTGCATGGCACGCACGCGGCGCACGATGGCCGAAACCTCGGTGAGCGCCTGCACCGCCTCGGCGGCCACCGGCACCGCCGCCTGGGCGTCGCCGCAGCGCAGCAGGACCTCCGCCAGGCGGGACAGCGCCCAGCCCTCCTGATGCCGACGGCCCGCCCGGCGCGCCACCCGCAGCGCCTCCACGCACAGCTCCAGCGCCGCCGGATTCTCCCGCCGCAGCGAATGCGCGAAACCCAACTCCTGCAGGGCCATCGACTCCAGCCGCAGGCTGCCGACCTCGCGGGCGATGGCCAGGGCGCGTTCGGCGGCGGCCTCGGCATCGTCGGCGCGCCCGGCGTCGCAGTAGGCGCGGGCGATGGTGGCCCAGCCCATGCCCTGTGCCCACCGGCCCGACTCGGGCTGCACCAGATCCATCGCCCGCCGATAATGCTCGACGGCCACATCGACCAGGCCCTGATAGGCCGCGGCGGTGCCCATCATCTGTTCGGCGGTGATCGCGGCGGCCCGATCGCCGAGCTCGCGCAGCACCGCGGCGGCGCTCCGCAGCGGCACGGCCACCCGCATGTCACCGGCCCCCACCAGGCGCGCGGTCGACGCGGCGACCTGGGCGCGGGCCATGGCGCGACGGTCGCCACCGCGCGCGGCCACCGCCGACAGGTCGTCCATCGCCCGCGCGACCTGCGGCAGATGCTCGCCCGCGTCGCCGGACACCGCCAGCAGCAGCGCGAGATCGATCGCCAGCGTCACGGTCCGCGCGTTCGCGCCGGTGGCGGCCTGCCGGTACAGCGCCACCAGCCCGAACCGCTCGCCCGCCACCCACGCGGCGCACTCCCGCTCGTCGGTGAATCGCTCACCGGGCACCGTGGTTTCGGTGAAGTGCTGCCTGCCCACCCCCGAATCACGAAGGTCCACAATGTTTTTCATGGTGGCGAGGCAGAACTCGGCCAGCCGCTCGAGCACCGGCGCCGGTTCGAGGTCGACCTCAGCGAACAGGGTGCGGGCGAACAGCCGCAGCAGATCGTGATACCGGTAGCGGCCCAGCTGCGGCGACTGCAGCATGCCCAGGTCCACCAGCGTCTCGCACAGCCGCTCGGCCTCGGCGCGGTCGCGATCCAGCAGCGCCGCGATCGCGCCGAGCGACAGATCCGGGGCATCGGGCACGGCGACGATCACGAAGGCGCGGGCCAGTTCGGCGTCCAGCTGCCGGTAGCTGTATCGGAAGACGGATTCGACGGTGGTGCCACCCACCGCGAGTTCGGTCAGCCGGCGGCGTTCGTCGGCCAGCCGCGCCGCCACCGGGGCCAGCGCCCACCCCGGCCGCCCGGCCAGCCGCGCGCCCACGACCCGCACCGCGACCGGCAGATGCCCACAGGCCGCCAGGATGTCGCGCGCCGCCTCCGGTTCGGCCGCCACCCGACGCTCGGACACGATGGTGCGCAACAGTTCTCGCGACTCGTCCGGACTCAGCACATCCAGCCGCACCATGCGGGCGCCGAACAGCTCGGCCATGGTGGAGCGGCCGGTGATCAGCACCGCGGCCTCGGCGGTGCCCGGCAGCAGCGGGACCACCTGGTCGGCGTCGCGGGCGTCGTCGAGCACCAGCAGCACGCGCCGACCGGCGATCACGGTGCGCCACAGCGCCGTTCGCTCCTGCGGATCGGGCGGGACGTCGGCGCGCTCCACCCCGATCGCGCACAGCATCATCGCCAGCAGCTCCTCGGCGGTGCGCGGCCGCTCGGCCGTGCCGCCCAGGTCGAGATAGAACTGCCCGTCGGGGAACAGGTGCCGCACCCGGTGGGCCAGATGCACCGCGAGCGTGGTCTTTCCGATGCCGCCCATGCCGGTGACGACGACCGGCTGCCGGAGCGGCACCGCGCTCAGGGCTGCGCTCAGCTCGTCGAGCAGTCCGGCGCGGCCGACGAAGTCCGGCGGATCCGGCGGCAGCTGCGCGGGTGTGGCGAGCCGGGGTCCGAGATCGGCTGCGACCCAGCCGGTTCCGTCGCCATCGGGCCGCTCCGCCTGCTCGCCGGGCAGCTCCGCCGACAACAGCTGCTGATGCAGCCGCACCAGATCCGGGCCCGGCTCCAGGCCGAGGTCGTCGGCGAGCAGCCGCCGGGTGTCGCGGTACACCTCGAGCGCCTCGATGCGGCGGCCGCTGCGCGAGAGCGCGATCATCAGCAGCTCCCGCCAGCGCTCGGTGTGTGGTTCGGCGACGATCAATGCCTCCAGTTCGGCGATCGCCGCCGCGTGATCGCCCACCTCCAGGGCGACCGACAGCGCCGCACCGCGCAGCGTGGTGCGCAGCCGCCGCAGCCGCGACCGTTCCTGCTCGGCCCACGGGCCGGTCAACCCCACCAGCGGGTCGCCGCGCCACAGCGCTTGCGCCGCCGAGAGTTTCACCTCGGCCGCAGCGAATTCGCCGTCCCGGCACGCGGATTCGGCGTCCTCGACCAGCTCCTCCACCCGGGCGGCGTCGGAGTCGACCGACAGGTCGAGGCGATAGCCGCCGCGCGCCGAGCACAGCCAGCGGGCGCCCGCGCCGGGCCCGCCGTGCGCATCGAATCGCCGTCGCAGCATGAGGATCTGGTTGCGCAACGCGCCGATCGCCGAGGCGGGCTGCCGGTCGCCCCACACGCCCTCGGCCAGCCGCGTGGTCGACACCGTGCGGCCCGGGTCGGCGGCCAGCATCGCCAGCACGATCAGCGATTGCGGCGCAACGATATCCAGTCGCTCCTCCCCCAGCCACGCCTCGACCGTGCCCAACAACCGCACCTGCAGCGCGGGCACGTCACGACTTGGGTCTACTGGGGAATTCACGCGGATCCTTTCGCATCCCGGATGAGCGGACACGACGGTCGCGCACGGGCGCCTTCCGGTGCCGTTGCTTCCATCGTCGCGCGCCGACGCGATGACCGCGCGGCGAATGATTCGATCCGATTCGTCACCGCCACTTTACTTCCAAACGAAAGCACCCCTCCCGGTGCGGCGGAAGGGGTGCGGTGCGGCGGACGGGCGCTAGGTGGTTCCGTTCGCCTCGTGCTTCTCGTGCTTCGCGGGTGTGGGCGGCTGCTCGGCCTCCGGATCGCGCTGGGCGACGCCGTGTTCGGTGCCGTCGTCGGCCTCCTGGTCCGCCTCGGGATGTTCCGGGGAGAAGTCCGCGGGCAGGCCCTTGATGTGCTTGTTCATCGAGCGGATCAGCAGCACGGTTCCCGCCAGCAGGATCAGGATGATCACCAGGCCCAGCGGGGACGCCTTGCCGAACTCCGGCCCGGTCGGATTGGTCGCCTGGGCGAGCACGATGAGGGTCATCGGTCCGCGACCTCGGTGCCCGGGTCCTCGATGCCGGCGAACAGGTCGGTCTCCGGGATCTCGGTGCGCACCCGCGTGCGGGCCAGCTCGAATTCCTCGGTGGGCCACAGCCGTTGCTGCAACTCCAGCGGGATCGCGAAGAACGCGCCGTTGGGGTCGATCTGGGTGGCGTGTGCGCGCAGGGCGTCGTCGCGCTGCGGGAAGTACTTGGCGCATTCGATCTGCGTGGTGACCCGCGACATCGAGTCGCCGTGCTCGGCGGCCATGGTGCGGAAGCGATCCAGCCAGTCCTGCATGGGGAACGGCTCGCCGATGCGCTCGTACTCCTCGGCGAAGGTCTCCATCCGCTGAATGCTGAAACCGTGGTCGTAGTACAGCTTCAGCGGCGTCCACGGCTCACCCGCGTCGGGGAACCTCTCCGGATCGCCCGCGGCCTCGAACGCGGCCACCGACACCTTGTGGCACATGATGTGGTCCGGGTGCGGATAGCCGCCGTTCTCGTCGTAGGTGGTGATCACGTGTGGTTTGAACTCGCGCACCAGCCGCACCAGCGCCTCGGTGGCCTCCTCCAGGGGGACCAGCGCGAAGCTGCCCTCCGGGAGCGGCGGTAGCGGATCTCCTTCGGGCAGGCCGGAATCCACGAAGCCCAGCCAGTGCTGACGGACGCCCAGCGCCTTGGCGGCCTCGGCCATCTCCTCGCGGCGCACCTCGTCGATGCGGTCGAGAATGCCGGGCACGTCCATCGCCGGATTCAGAATGGAGCCTCGCTCACCCCCGGTCAGGGTGACGACCAGGACGTCGTTGCCCTCGGCCGCGTACTTCGCGGTCGTTGCGGCGCCCTTGCTGGATTCGTCGTCGGGGTGGGCATGAACTGCCATGAGACGATAACCACTCACGCCTGGCTCACCTCGTCGCTCACCGCATTCATCTCATCGCTCTCCGCCGCGGGTGTCAGATATCCATTCCCTATAGTTCCATTCGACCCTCGTTTGTTCCGACCCACCCCCGGGAGCGATCAGATCATGAGTGAAGCCCCGCCGGACACCGACCCGTCCGCGAGCCGGGTGGCCGATCGGTACGGCAGGTCGCGGCGCGGACCGCGGCGCTGGGTGGCGTACGCGCTCGGCGCGGTGGTGGTGCTGCTCGGGCTGGGCGTCGCCTATGTCGGCTACCGGAACTTCGGGCCGCAGGACATCGAGCCGGATCAGCTCGGTTACGCGATCGTCGACGACTCCACCCTCACGGTCCACTTCAAGGTGACCCGCAAACATCCCGACCAGGCGGTGGTCTGCTTCGTGCGCGCGATGGATGCCGACGGCAGCGAGGTCGGCCGCCGCGAGGTCCTGATCCCGCCCTCCCCCAGCGGCACGGTCGAACTGAACCCCACGGTCCGCAGCACGGCCCGCCCCGCCAACGGCAACATCTACGGCTGCAGCAACAAAGTCCCGGCTTACTTGCGGCCGGAGTAGATCCCGGCCAAAAGCGTGCCGGGATCAATGAAAGGCCAGCACGCCGGGACCAACGAAGGCCAGCGTGCCGGGATCAATGGAAGGCCAGCGCGCCGGGATCAATGAAAGGCCAGCGCGCCGGGACCGACGAAAGGTTGGCATGCTGGGCCGACGAAAGGTCGGCGGGCCGGGATGGGGGACCCGGTGGGTCGGATGACGAGAGGTGGTCCCGGCGCGGCGGCCGTTCGTCGGTCCCGGTGTGGTTGTGGCCGGGACCTGCGAAATTGGTTGCAAACATCGCTCCGACCTGCGAGTTTGTAAATCGTGCTAAAATAGCGCGATACACGGTTCCGAACGCTCGGAGCCGTGTTTGCTGCATTGGCGGCCAGCGTGTTGGTTCCCCGGGGCACACGATGCCGGAGGGAACAGACCTGTAGGGGTTACGACGGACATCCCCCGGGGATCGCTCCAGCCGTCCACTGCCGCCGTGTGCGTTTTCGCGGGCATTGTCGTGTCCGCGGGCATGCATAGGCGGCGGTTATCAGGGAATCCCGGCACGCCGGGAACAACTACTAGGGAGTGATCGAGATGACTGAGGCGAACGTGACCTGGCTCACACCGGAGTCGCACGAGAGGCTCAAGGGCGAGCTCGACGCGCTCATTGCCAACCGTCCGGTCATCGCGGCCGAAATCAACGAGCGCCGCGAAGAAGGCGACCTCAAGGAGAACGGCGGCTACCACGCGGCGCGCGAGGAGCAGGGCCAGCAGGAGGCCCGCATCCGCCAGCTGCAGGAGCTGCTGAACAACGCCAAGGTCGGCGTGCCGCCGTCGAAGTCCGGCGTGGCGCTGCCGGGCTCGGTCGTCAAGGTCTATTACGACGGCGACGAGAGCGATACCGAGACGTTCCTCATCGCGACCCGCGAGGAGGGCCTGGGCCGTGCGGACCTCGAGACCTACTCTCCCGCCTCGCCGCTGGGCGGCGCACTCATCGACGCCAAGGTGGGCGAGACCCGGGAGTACACGCTGCCCAACGGCAAGACCATGAAGGTCACGCTGGTCAGCGCGGAGCCGTACCACAGCTGACCGCCCTCGCCCGGGCGAGCGGCCGCACCGAATCCGGTGCGGCCGCCTCATCACCCGGTCGGCGCTCATGTCAGCGCAGGGCCCGCTCGATATCGGCCAGCAGATCGCTGACGTCCTCGATGCCGACCGAGAGCCGCACCAGATCGGCCGGAACCTCCAGCTCCGACCCCTCGGTGGAGGCGTGCGTCATGGCGCCCGGGTGCTCGATCAGCGACTCCACCCCGCCCAGCGATTCGGCGAGGGTGAAGATCCGGGTGCGGGCGCAGAAGTCCAGCGCGGCCTGCCGTCCGCCGCGCAACCGCACCGAGATCATGCCGCCGAAGCGGCGCATCTGCTTCTGCGCGACCGCGTGTCCGGGATGGTCCGGCAGCCCCGGGTAGATCACCTGGGTGACGGCCGGATGCTCGGACAGGAACTCCGCCAGGGTCTCGGCGTTGTCGCAGTGCCGATCCATCCGCAGCGCAAGGGTTTTGATGCCGCGCAGGGTCAGGAACGCGTCGGTCGGGCCGGGCACCCCGCCCGCGCCGTTCTGCAGGAAGCCGAAGGCGGCGTCCAGCTCGGCGTCGTCCGTGACCAGCGCGCCGCCGACCACGTCGGAGTGACCGCCCACGTACTTGGTCGTGGAATGCAGCACGATGTCCGCGCCCAGCAGCAGCGGCTGCTGCAGGTACGGCGAGGCGAAGGTGTTGTCCACCACCAGCTTCGCGCCGCCGGTGTGCGCGATATCGGCCAGGGCGGCGATGTCGCCGATATTGAGCAGCGGGTTGGTGGGCGTCTCGACCCACACCAGCTTGGTGTTGGGGCGCAACGCCTTCCGGACCGCATCCGGATCCGAGACCGCCGCCACCGAATACTCGATGCCCCAGTGCCGGAACACCTTATCGATCAGCCGGAAGGTGCCGCCGTAGGCGTCGTCGGGAATCACCAGGTGGTCGCCGGGCCGCAGCGTGGCGCGCAGCGTGCAGTCGGTCGCCGCCATGCCGGAGGAGAAGGCCCGGCCGTAGCGACCCGATTCCAGGGCAGCCAGATTGGCCTCCAGCGCGGCGCGGGTCGGGTTGCCGGTGCGCGCGTACTCGAAGCCGCCGCGCAGCCCGCCGACACCGTCCTGGGCGAAGGTGGAACTCGCGTAGATCGGGACGTTCACCGCACCGGTCTGCGGATCGGGATCGAATCCGGCATGCACGGCCCGGGTGGAGAAACCCAGCTGATCGTCGGTCATGCGTGCTGAGTGTATGGAACCCGCTCGAGCGCCCGCGCGCGGCCCTGGCAAGCCGCGCGGTGAACACCCGCCGCGCGCCACGCCCGGCCGATAATGTGATCGGCATGGTTACCCTGGACGAGCTGTTCGCCATCGATTCACTGCTCACCGACACCGAGCGCCAGATCCGCGAGACGGTCCGGCAATTCGGCGAGCAACGGCTGCGGCCGCACGTGGCCGAATGGTTCGAGCAGGGCACCTTCCCGGCCCGCGAGCTGGCCCCCGAACTCGGCAAGCTCGGTTTGCTCGGCATGCACCTGGAGGGCTACGGCTGCGCGGGCACCTCGGCGACCGAGTACGGGCTGGCCTGCCTGGAGCTGGAGGCGATCGATTCCGGTGTGCGCAGCATGGTTTCGGTGCAGGGCTCGCTGGCCATGACCGCCATCCACAAGTACGGCTCCGAGGAGCAGAAGCAGCGGTGGCTGCCGGAGTTGGCGGCCGGGCGGGCGATCGGCTGTTTCGGCCTGACCGAACCCGACTTCGGCTCCAATCCGGGCGGCATGCGCACCCGGGCCAAGCGCGACGGCTCGGACTGGATTCTGAGCGGCGCCAAGATGTGGATCACCAACGGCTCGGTGGCCGACGTGGCGGTGGTGTGGGCGCGCACCGAGGACGGCATCCGCGGCTTCCTGGTCCCGGCCGACACCCCCGGTTTCAGCGCCCGCGAGATGCACCACAAGCTGTCGCTGCGCGCCTCGATCACCGCCGAGCTGGATCTGGACGGGGTGCGGCTGCCCGCCGACGCGCTGCTGCCCGAGGGCCGCGGCCTGGCCGCGCCGCTGGGATGCCTGTCGGAGGCGCGGTTCGGCATCGTGTTCGGCGCGCTGGGCGCGGCCCGCGACTCCCTCACCGCGGCCATCGATTACGCCCGCACCCGCGAGGTCTTCGACAAGCCGCTGGCCGCCTATCAGCTCACCCAGGCCAAGCTCGCCGACATGGCGGTCGAGCTGGGCAAGGGAATGCTGCTGGCGCTGCATCTGGGGCGGCTCAAGGACGCGGGCGGGCTGCGGCCCGAGCAGGTGAGCGCGGGCAAGCTGAACAGCACCCGGGAGGCGCTGGCCATCGCCCGCGAATGCCGCACGATCCTGGGCGCCAACGGCATCACCCTGGACTATCCGGTGCTGCGGCACGCCAACAATCTCGAGTCGGTGCTCACCTACGAGGGCACGGCGGAGGTGCATCAACTGGTGCTGGGCGAGGCGCTGACGGGGTCCAAGGCCTTCCGCTGACCGACGTCACAGTGTGTCGAATGCTGTCCGATTGCTAGGATGCCCTGGTGTTTCTGCTCGGCTCCGCGTTGCTCGAAGCGTCTGCGCGTAAGACCCTGAACCGCCTGCACAAGACGCACGGAGCTCCGGCGTCGGCCGCCGCGCGAGAACTGCCCGTCGTCTGCGCCGCCCTGGATCAGCATGCCGCGGCCGTCCGCGACATTCTCGATCTGGGCGTGGAGAATTCGGATGCGACGCCGGTCAGCGTGCTGCTCGCCGGTTATGCGCGCGGGCTGCTCGAGCACTCCGGCCGCGCCGCCGTCCGGGCCCCTCGCGATCTCGACGACTGGGCCGAGGCCGATTGGCTGCAATTGCGATTGGCGGGCGTGTGCCAATTGGCTGCCGCCCAGGCGTGAAGGGATCGGGCCCCGGCTTTGCGCCGGGGCCCGATGTTTTCAGTATCGGTCGGGTGGGGGGCCGTAGCCCTGTTGGCCGTAGCCGTAGTCGGGGCGGTTGCCGTAGTCGGGTTGTCCGGCGAAGCCCTGGGGGTCGTAGCCGCCGGGGTGGGTGGCGCCCATGGACTGGGGTGACCACTGGCCGGGCTGGGGGGCCTGTTGGCGGCGCGCGGCGTCCTCGCGGCCGCGCTGATACGCCTCGGCCTGGCCCTTGAGCTCGGGCATCTCGCCCTCCATCGTGTCCAGCCAGCCCTCCCAGCGCTGCTGCATGGGCCGGATCAGGCCGCCGCCGATGCCGACCACCAGCACGCCGCCGATGGTGGCGAGCACGGTGATCAGGATCGGGGTGGTGACGGAGGTGGCCACGCCGATCTGGTTGAGCGCGGCGATGATGCCGACGCCCCAGATGAACACCGCCGCGATACGGCCCAGCATCCGGCCGTAACTCAGCCCGCTGAGCATGTTCGCGACCAGATCCTTCACCGCGGTGGCGATCGCGCCCGCGATGCACACGATGACGATCGCGACCGCGGCCCGGGGCAGCCAGGCGACGATGCCGTTGAGCATCGTGCTGATCGGATTGGGCCCGAACACCCCGAACGCCAGCTGCAGCGCGATCAACAGGATCGCGTAGTAGACCAGCTTCACCAGAATGCCGGTGGCGTCGTATCGGCTGTTGGCCAACATGTTCGACACGCCGCCGCGATCGACCAGCCGGTCGAAACCGACCCGGCGTAAGACCCGGTCGGCGATTTTCCCGGCGGCCTTCGCGACGAGCCAGCCGACAAACAGGATGATCAGGAATCCGACGAATTTCGGCACGAACGTCGCGACCGAACTCCACGCGTTCGACAGCCCCTGCTGGAAATCGATAGCCAAACTGGAGGTGCGCACGGACCCATCCCTTCCGCTATCGCGCATCCCGGCCGTTTGCCAGAATGCCCTCACCGGCGGTTATACCCCTCGAAGTTGCTCGTATTCAGGCATTTGCGTGAATATTGCTGCCTTCGAGATACAAGTCGGGCGAACGACGCTCAGTACGCCGAGTCGACGTTGTCCATCGAGCCGTAGCGAGAGGCCGCGTAGTTACAGGCGGCGGCGATGTTGGCGACCGGGTCGTAGATGTCCCACGCGGTGCCGTCGACGTGGAACGCCTGGAAGGTCGGGTCGATGACCTGCAGCAGCCCCTTGGACGGGATGCCCGCGGCGGCGTTCGAGTCGTAGAGATTGATGGCCCGCGGATTACCCGACGACTCCCGCATGACATTGCGATAGATACCGTCGTAGCTGCCCGGGATGCCGTGGGCGGTCATGATGTCGAGCGCGTGGTGGATCCAGCCGTCGAGGTTGTCGGGATAGACCGGCGGCGGAGGCGGCGGAGGCAGGATCGGCAGCGCAGGCAGGGGCGGCAGGATCGGCAGCGGAGCGGGACCCGGCATCGGCGCGGCCACGGTATGCACGTCCGCGGCGGGGGCGGCGGTCGCGGCGATCGTCGACGCCAGCGCGACCGGCCGTACCTCGTCCGTCCGATGGCCTCCGGCGGAGGTGATGGCGGCAAAGGCGGTCAGGGCCAGGGCGGCGGATCCGGCGGTGCGCGCGACCGCCTTGGCTCTGCTGCTCTTCGGTGAGTTCGACATTCGACGTGGGTTCCTACTCTGGGTTCGGCCGTCGTCGGCCGGCAGCAGGCAGCACTCGGCAGGGGCGAACCCGGGTGGGCTCGTCCGAGCGCTGGATGCTGTTGTTCGGGAAGGGGAGGCGGAATGGCTCCCCACTGACACGACTCGCGCCTCAGCGGTGGCCGGGTGGTCCGGCGAGGGCGCGGGAAGCGTTCGCGGCCGCGGCGGCGAACGCGACGCGGGCGATGCTCGTGGGCACCCTCCACGCGGTCGTATTCCGCATAAGCGTTGATGACTCCTCGTGCTGTTCAGACTTCAGGTCTGTTTCCGTCGAGGTCACAGGATGGTTGCGGTAGGTTACTGTAAACTGAATCGAAAATGAACAGAAGATGAACCGCCTCGATTCGAGCGATCATCGATGACGGCTATGACAGCCGGAGCTGCACCTTTACGTGTTACACACCAGTGGCCGGGATCACGGAAAAAGTCATCGTGTCGCGCTGGACTTCGGTGATTTGCCCGATTTGTGGCAGAGTTCCGGAGGGCTTTGGTAACAACTCGGACTCGGTCAGCTGTGCGCCGCGGCGGGCTTGCGCTCGTCCAGTTCCATGCGCTCGAGGATCGTCTCGCTCGCGGGCAGCGCGGCGGCGACGGAGTCGATCGCGTCGGCGGCGGGCTCCTGCGCGGGGGCGTCCGGCTCGGTGGTGAAGCGCCGCAGCGCGCGGACGACCAGCGGTAGCGCCAGCACCATGAGCAGCAGGCGCACGCTCTGCACGCTGGTGATCAGCGGCATGTTCGCGTGCATCCCCTCGGCGGTGGCCAGGATCGCGTTGATGCCGCCCGGCGTGGTGGCCAGGTAGAGGTCGGACAGCTCCACGTCCACGACCAGCGCCAGGCTCAGCGCCAGCGCCGCGACCAGCGCCGACAGCACCACCACCGCGGCGGTCATGCCCGGGATGAGGCGGATCATCTCGCGCACCACGGCACGGGTGAACCGGGTACCGACCTCGAAGCCGATGATCACGAACAGCAGCTGCTTGAACAGATGCGTCGGCGCATAGCCGTGGCTCAACCCGGTCGCGGTGAGGGCGGTGGTGAGCAGCATCGGGCCCAGCAGCGCGGCATTGGGCAGCCGTAACCGGCGCCCGAGCCGGGTGCCGACGATGCACAGCATGATCGCGATGGAGAGACCGGCGATCTGGTCACCGCGGCCGACGATCATCCAGCCCGGCAGATCGGGATTGGTGACGACACTGGGGGCCGCCGACCCCGCGGTGTCTCCGGCGCCCAGCAGCGCGGCCAGGGCGGGCGCGGTGAGCGCGACGAAGGCCACGCGCAGGTACTGCATGAACGCCACCCGCCGCGGGTCCGCGCCGAGTTCGTCGGCGCAGCTGACCACGGCCGCCGAGCCGCCCGCCATCATGCCGAGCGTGGCCGTGGGCAGGTCCATCTTCACCATCCGGGCGAAGACGACCGCCACCAGCACGCTGATCGCCAGCGTGGCCACGGTGACGGCCAGCACCGGCAGCAGCGCCCAGCCGATCGAGCCCAGCAGCGAGATCTCGAGGTAGCTGCCCATCAGCACGCCCAGCATGGCCTGCACGCCGACGGTGACCCCGTGCGGCAGCGGGGCGGGCAGCCTGCCGGACAGGGCCAGCACCGCGCCGACGATCAGGGAGACGATCATGGCGGGCGCGGGGAACCCCACGCGCCCGAGTAGCTCCGCGGCGGCCACTGCCGCGGCCACCAACGACACCCATGCGATCGCCTGCCACCGTGTCATATCAATCGATCATTGTCATCGACTGTGAACATCCGGTAACGACGCAGTTATCCTGGCCGCTTGCTGCCGTGATCTCTGCCGCTCGGATAAATACCCAGGTATTAAAGGAAATTCGTCATGGGGTTGTTACCGGGTGGAAGTTGTTCGGGGGCGGGGGTGTGTCCAACAACCGTCGGTGGATCCCGGCCAAAAGCACGCCGGGATCATGGGGGTGCGCACACGCCGGGATCATGGGGGATCAGCGGACCGCGGGGATTCCCGAGCGGCTGAGGAAGGCGAGTAGGTCGTGGCGGGTGATGACGCCGATGGGCTTGCCGTCCTCGACGACCATGAGGGCGTCGGTGGACTCGAGTTCCTTGGTCGCGGCGGAGACCGGCTCGCCGGAGCCGATGAGCGGGAACGAGGGGCTCATGTGCTTGGCGATCGGGTCGGTGAGGTGGGCGCGGCCCTCGAAGACCGCCGACAGCAGGTCTCGTTCGGAGACGCTGCCCGCCACCTCGCCCGCCATGACCGGCGGCTCGGCGCCGACCACCGGCATCTGCGACACGCCGTACTCGTGCAGGATCTCGATGGCGTCGCGCAGCGTCTCCTGCGGATGGGTGTGCACCAGGTCCGGCAGCGCCCCGGACTTGCCGCGCAGCACGTCGCCGACGGTCGGCTCGGCGGTGCTGCCGTCCAGGCGGGTGCGCAGGAAGCCGTAGGAGCTCATCCACTGATCGTTGAAGATCTTCGACATATAGCCGCGGCCGCCGTCGGGCAGCAGCACCACCACGACCGCGTCCGGATCGCGCCGGGCGACCTCGAGCGCCGCGACCACGGCCATCCCGCACGAGCCGCCGACCAGCAGGCCCTCCTCGCGGGCCAGGCGGCGGGTCATGTCGAAGGAGTCCGCGTCGGAGACGGCGATGATCTCGTCGGGCACGGTCGGGTCGTAGGCGCTGGGCCAGAAGTCCTCGCCGACACCCTCGACCAGGTACGGGCGGCCGGTGCCGCCGGAGTAGACCGAACCCTCCGGATCCGCGCCGATCACCTGGACCGCACCGCCGGACATCTCCTTGAGGTAGCGGCCGGTGCCGGTGATGGTGCCGCCGGTGCCGACACCCGCGACGAAGTGGGTCACCCGGCCCTCGGTGTCGCGCCAGATCTCCGGGCCGGTGGTCTCGTAGTGGCTGGCCGGGCCGCCCGGGTTGGAGTACTGGTTCGGCTTCCACGCGCCGGGGATCTCCCGCACCAGGCGATCGGAGACGCTGTAGTAGCTGTCGGGGTGCTCCGGCGGCACGGCGGTCGGGCACACCACGACCTCGGCGCCGTAGGCGCGCAACACATTTCGCTTGTCCTCGCTGACCTTGTCCGGGCAGACGAAGACGCAGTGGTAGCCGCGCTGCTGGGCGACGAGGGCCAGGCCCACACCGGTATTGCCCGGGGTCGGCTCGACGATCGTCCCGCCCGGCTGCAGCAGGCCCTGCTCCTCGGCGGCATCGATCATCTTCACCGCGATGCGGTCCTTGGAACTGCCGCCCGGGTTCAGGTATTCGATCTTCGCCGCCACCAGGCCGGAGTTCGCCCCCACCACCGAGTTCAACCGAACGAGCGGGGTGTTGCCGATCAGGTCGACGACATGGTTCGCGATGCGCATACCCCCCATCGTTGCAGAACCGCGCTCCCGCCTGGGCACTGGCAGCCCGTCGCATTGCCCGACACGCCGCGACACCCCTGATCTCGCTGTGAAAGATACCGAGACGAGGACTCGTTTCGGCAATATCATCGCGGGCGTGAGGATGCCGAAGACCGCTCGTGCCATCGCTGTCGTGCTCGGGTCCCTCGGGGCGGCAGGCGCTGTCGCGTCGTCGACCCAGGCGAGCGCGCAGACCGTCGAATTCCCGCAGACGCCCAGCGTGTTCTACGGGGGCCTGTGCTGGGGCAACATCCGGACCTGGGCCGACACCAGTCCCGACTATCCGGGCCGCGCCGTGCTCAATGTGCAGGCGCTGCCGATCCAGGGGGTCGGGCCCGGGCAGTACCCGCTAGCGCCGCTGTGCAATGTCGACACGACGGTGAGCTGGACCAACACCACGACCGGAGCCACCGGGCAGTACCGGTTGAACGTGGTGTCCGGTATCTACGGCAGCATTCTGTACGCGCTGTTCCAGGACACCGGCCCGGGCCACATCGAGGTCGTGGTGACCACCAACAACCTGAGCCTGCCCGCGCACGGCTCCTTCGAGGTGCCCGGTCCCCCGCCGGGGCCGATCCCGATTCAGGGGCGGTGACGACACGCCCGCTCGGGCATAATTTCTACAGCACGAGCCGACCAAGCCGAGAGGCCCTGACTTGTATGGCCAGAAATCGCGGAGAGGCGGGTGGCGCACGATCGCGGTGACGGGTGCCGCGACGGTGGTGGCGGGCTCCAGCGCCACCACCGCGTCGTGGGCGGCCTACCGGCTGCTCATGGCGCAGGCGCAGGCGGCGCGCACGGTCATCGGACGCGACACCTCGAAACCGCCCGAGGCCGACGGCATCTACACCGCGGGGTGCGGGGAGCCCGCGCCCTGGCGCATCGGCGTGCCGTTCGATCTGCACCTCATGATCTTCGGTGACTCCACCGCCGCCGGTGTCGGCTGCGCGACCGCCGAGGAGGTGCTCGGCGTGCGGCTGGCCCGCGGACTCGCCGAGGCCACCGGGCGGCGAATCCGGTTGAGTACCAAGGCCATTTCCGGCGCCACCTCCAAAGGGCTGGCGGGACAGGTGGATGCGATGTTCGTCGCCGGGCCGCCGCCGGACGCCGCGGTGATTTTGGTCGGCGCCAACGACGTCACCAAGAAGCATTCGGTGCTGGCGTCGGCGCAGCGGCTGCGGCGCGCGGTGAGCAGGCTGCGCGAGGCCGGGAGCGTGGTCGTGGTCGGCACCTGCCCGGATCTCGGCACCGTGGTGGCGATTCCGCAACCCCTGCGTACCGTCGTGCACGGCTGGAGCGTGCGGTTGGCGCGCGCCCAGACCGCGGCGACGCTGGCGGCCGACGGCATCGCGGTGCCCATGGGCGATCTGCTCGGCCGCGATTTCCGCAGCACACCGGAGGCGCTGTTCTCCGCCGACGGCTTCCATCCCTCGGCCGCGGGCTACGAACTCGCCGCCGCGCACCTGCTGCCCGCGCTGCTGCGGGAGATCGGCGCCCCCGAGCCGGGTGTGCCACACCACATCGCGGCGACGTAGATTCGGGAGAGAATTCCCTTCGTGTGTACCGAACGGCCGCTTGGCCGTTCGCCCTCCGACAAAGGAGTCCTCATGCCCGAGGCCGTCATCGTCTCCTATGCCCGCTCCCCGATCGGCCGCGCGGGCAAGGGATCCCTGGTGAGCATCCGCCCGGACGACCTCGCGGCCCAGATGGTCCGCGCCGCGCTGGACAAGGTCCCGCAGCTGGCCCCCGCCGAGATCGACGACCTGATGCTGGGCTGCGGCCAGCCCGGCGGCGAGGGCGGTTTCAATATGGCCAAGGTGGTGTCCACCAAGCTCGGCTACGACTACCTGCCCGGCACCACGGTCAACCGCTACTGCTCCTCGTCGCTGCAGACCACGCGCATGGCCTTCCACGCCATCAAGGCGGGCGAGGGCGAGGCGTTCGTCTCCGCGGGCGTGGAGACCGTGTCGCGCTTCGACAAGGGCACCTCCGACGGCTGGCCGAACACCCACAATCCGGAGTTCGCCGAGGCCGAGGCGCGCACGGCGAAGCGGGCCGAGGGCGGCTCGGACGGCTGGACCGACCCGCGCGAGCTGGACCTGCTGCCCGACATCTACATCGCCATGGGCCAGACCGCCGAGAACGTCGCCCAGCTGACCGGCATCTCCCGCGAGGAGCAGGACCGGTGGGGCGTGCGGTCGCAGAACCGGGCCGAGGAGGCCATCAAGGCCGGGTTCTTCGAGCGCGAGATCACTCCGGTGACGCTGCCGGACGGCACGGTCGTGTCCACCGACGACGGCCCGCGGGCGGGCACCACCTACGAGAAGGTGTCGCAGCTGAAGCCGGTGTTCCGGCCGGACGGCACGATCACCGCCGGTAATGCGTGCCCGCTCAACGACGGCGCGGCCGCGCTGGTGATCATGAGCGATACCAAGGCGAAGGCGCTGGGCCTGACCCCGCTGGCGCGCATCGTGTCGACCGGCGTGTCCGGGTTGTCGCCGGAGATCATGGGCCTGGGCCCGATTCAGGCCGTGCGCAATGCGCTGCGACTGGCGGGCAAGACCATCGACGACCTCGACCTGTACGAGATCAACGAGGCGTTCGCGGTCCAGGTGCTGGGCTCGGCGCGCGAGCTGAACATGGACCTGGACAAGCTCAATGTCTCCGGCGGCGCCATCGCCCTGGGCCACCCGTTCGGCATGACCGGCGCTCGCATCACCGCCACCCTGCTCAACAATCTCCAGACCCACGACAAGCAGTGGGGCCTGGAGACCATGTGCGTCGGCGGCGGCCAGGGCATGGCCATGATCATCGAGCGGTTGAGCTAGCGCACCGAGCTAAGGAACTCGCTCACCAAAGGGCTTGCCACCGAACGGAATTCCTCGAAATAGGCATGCCGGGCACCGGGAATGATCTCCAACCGCGCCCCGGGGATGCGCTCGGCGATCAGCGGCGCGTTCTCGACCGGGTTGAAGCGGTCGTCCCCGCCGTGCACCACCAGCGTGGGAGCGGCGATGTCCGGCAACACATCCCACGCGTCGTGGCGGTGGCTGGCGATCAGGTGGCGGCGGCGGGCGTACGGCGGCATGGCCGGGTCGCCGAGGGTGCGGTACGGGCCGGAGGTGGTGGCGAGCCAGGCCGGGGTGTACATGAGGTCGAGCAGGGTCCGCTCGGCCGTGGCCGGATCCGCGAGCAGCGGCAGGATCCCCGGATCCCGTTCCACCGCATGCCGCCCGCCCGGTGACGTGCAGCCGAGCACCAGCGCCCGCACCCGATCCGGATACCGCGCCGCCACCCACTGGGCCACCCGGCCGCCCATCGAGGTGCCGTACACATCGGCCCGCTCCACGCCGAGATCGTCCAGGATCGCGATCACGTCCTCGGCGAAACCCGGTGTGCTGTACGGGATATCGGGCTTGCCGCTGTCGCCGCAGCCGCGATGATCGAAGGTGATGGTCCGATGCGTGCCGTGGAAGTCGTCGCGAATGCCGTCCCACCAGTGGTGATTATTGGACTGCCCGGCGATCAACAGCAGCGGAAACCCCTCGCCCGCAGTCTGATACGCGATACGAGCCCCGTCCGCGGCCTTGGCATACGGCATCTCCGGTTCCCTTTCTGCACCGAAAAACGGGTGGCCACCGGATATTCCGGTGACCACCCGTCAGACTATCGACCCCCGCTAGTCGTTTTGCAGGTAGCTCAGCAGGCGCAGGATCTCGAGGTAGAGCCAGACCAGGGTGACGGTCAGGCCGAGGGCCACGCCCCAGGCCGCCTTCTCCGGGGCCTGGGCGCGGATGAGCTGGTCGGCGGCGTCGAAGTCGAGCAGGAAGCTGAACGCGGCGATCGCGATGACCACGAGGCTGAACACGATCGACAGCGCGCCGCCCGAGCGCAGGCCGAAGCCGCCGGGGGTGAAGAAGGCCGCGATCAGGTTGCCCAGCATGAGCACCAGCACGCCGATCATGGCGCCCGCCATCATCCGGGTGAAGCGCGGCGTGACCCGGATGGCGCCCGTCTTGTAGACCACGAGCATGCCGATGAACACGCCGAAGGTGCCGAGCACCGCCTGCGCGATCAGGCCCGAACCGCCGACGCCGCCGAAGCGGACGTTGGTGAACATGAACGACAGCGCGCCCAGGAACAGGCCCTCGAAGGCCGCGTAGCTCAGCACGATGGCCGGGTTGTCCTGCTTGCGGCCGAACGACGCGATCATCACCAGCACGAAGGCGACCAGGCCGCCGACCGCCACGAACATCGGGGCCAGGGCGTGGTTGGCCGAGGTCAACCCGTAGGAGATGACCGCCGCGACGGTCACCACACCCAGCGTGATGCCGGTCTTGGTGACGACGTCGTCGATGGTCATCGGCCGGGTGGCCGGGGCCGCCTGATAGGGCTGCTGGTAGCCGCCGTAGGGCGGGTACTGCTGCTGGCCGCGCGAGTCGAACTGTCCGGCGCCCGCAGCCGCCGAACCGAACCCCGCGTATCCGCCCTGCTGTTTGGGCAGGTTCTTGAAGATCGGGTTGCTAGTGGTGCGCACCGTTCTCGTGCCTTTCCGAATGTCGCGGTCCACGTGGGTCGTGGCCGTTCTGAGTAACCAACGTGTCAGTGCCGGAGGTAGTTCCCGAACCGGACGAAGAAACGGACAAAACCGACTCTACCGTTCGCAATCTACTCCTGCCGGGCGTCGCGCAGACCACGGACCGACCGCGTCACCGTGAACTTGCGGTTGCGGCCCATCACCTCGGTCCGACCGACCAGACGCTGCATGACTCCACGGTAGTTCAGATGCGTGTTGTAGACCGTCCAGAGCTCGCCGCCGGGCCGCAGCACCCGCCCCGTCTCGGCGAACATCTTGATCGCCGATCCCGTGTGCACGGCCGCGCCGAGATGGAACGGCGGATTGCACAGCACCAGATCGGCACTGTGGTCGGCCACCCCGGCCATGGCATCGTCGCGCAGCACGGTCACCCGGTCGGCGACGCCGTTGGCGGCGGCGGTGGCCCGGGTGGAGGCGACCGCCGCGGCGGACTGATCGGTGCCGACGACACTGATGTGCGGGCGCGCCTTGGCCAGCGCGACGGCGAGAATGCCGGTGCCGCAGCCCAGATCGATGGCGTCGCGCGCGTCGGGCTTCATCCGGCGCAGATGCTCCAGCAGGAATCGGGTGCCGATATCCAGGCGCGCCCCGGAGAAGGCGGCCCCGTGCGCGACCACCTCGAGGTCGAGCTCGCCGATCTGCTGGTGCACCGGATACGGCGGCTCGCCGACGGGTTTGGGCCGCTGCGCCAACAGGATTCTCGACTTCTGCCGACCGCGACTGGCTCGCACCGATGAAAACGATTCGGCCAGAACGTCGTTCATCGCCGGGGTCAGGTACTTGTCGCGCGCGCCCGCGAACACCTCGACCTCCGGATCGGCGTAACGCGCGATGGCGTCGGCGATTTCGGCCAGGCCGGACAGGGCGCGCGGCAGCCGCAGCAGCACCACCCGCACGCCTTCGAACAGGCGGCGGCCCAGGGGCTGGGTGATGTAGCGGTCGGCCAGCCCGAGGGTGCGGGCGTTGCCGGCCAGCGCGAGTTCGCCGGTGAGCAGGTCCTGGTGGACCCGGACCCCGCGCAGATCGTGCGCGACCGTCGCGCCCAGGGTGAGCGCGCCGTAGCCGTCGTCGACGACGGCGATCCGGTCACCGCCCGCGGCGGCGAGGGATTCGGCGGCCACATCGAGGATCAGCCGATCCGCGGCGTCCACCGCGTAGAGGTTCACCGCCTCCACGTCGGGGTACCGCCGCAACCGGCCCAGCACGTCGTCGACCTCCAGCACATCTACAGTGTGCTAGATCGTTGCCGTGTCGTCGCGGCCACCCCGGGTGCACCACCGCATACCATCTGCACCATGCGTAACAGGCTGGCGTGGGTCGTCGTCGCGGGGTTCGTTCTGCTGACGGGTTGCTCGAACAGGTCCGACGCGCCCGCTCCGGCGACGAACGCGCGTACCCCGGTGCCGACCTCGGCCGCGTCGGCCGCCGAGCCGCCGCCCGTGGCCGCCACGCCGCAGGAGCATCCCGCGTCCCTCGATTCGAGGGTGACGGTCACCGCCGTGCGCATCGGCCATCATCCCGGATTCGATCGCGTGGTCTACGAATTCGGCGGCACCGGCACGCCCGGCTGGCGGGTGCAATACACCGATCGGGCGGTGCAGGACGGTAGCGGCAAGGCGCTCACCGTCGCCGGGCAATCGGTGCTCGAGGTTCAGATCCTCGGCTCGGCCTATCCGTGGGACAGCGGCGCGACCCCCTACGACGGGCCGAACCCGGCGACCGATCCGAGCGCCCCGGGCATCGCCGGTGTGTACGGCACCGCGGTGTTCGAAGGCACGACGCAGTCCTTCATCGGGGTGAACGCCGATCGCCCGAAGTTCTCGGTCACGGGCCTGCAGAACCCGGTTCGAGTGGTGATCGATATCGCCTCTCCCTGACACAGGAGCGCGCATGTCCTTGCGGCCGCACGGATTTCGTCTCGCCGCGGTGTCGATCATTGTGGCCGTCTCGATATCGGGACATGCCCCGGTGGTGGCGATGGGGCCGGACAATAGAGGCATGCAGGATCTGACGGGGTGGGTCGATCCGTTCATCGGCACTCGGCCCGGAGACGTGGATATGGGTACCGGCGGTGGGGCGGGAAACAACTTCCCCGGCGCCGACGTGCCTTTCGGCATGGTGCAGTGGAGTCCCGATACGGTGACGCCGCAGCACGGCGGTTATTACTACGACGACAACAGGATCAAGGGCTTCAGCCTCACGCATCTGTCGGGGGCGGGCTGCGACACCTATCAGGACGTGCCGTTCATGCCGTTCGTCGGCGCCATCGGGCCGTCCCCCGCGACGACGCCGGACGCCTACTACGCGACGTTCACCCACGCGCACGAAAAGGCGGTCCCGGGAAGGTATCAGGTCGATCTGGACAGCGGGGTGCGGGTCGAGCTGACCGCCACCCAGCGCACCGGGGCCGGTCGATTCACCTATCCCACAGGCAGTTCCGCGACGCTGCTGATGAATGCGGCCGGATCGATCCAGGGCACCGACGACGCGCAGGTGACGATCGGCGACAACTATGTCGACGGCCATGTGCACAGCGGGAAGTTCTGCGGCACCAACAGCTTCTACACCCTCTTCTACCACGCCGAATTCGATCAGCCCTTCGCCGAATCCGGTACCTGGAACGGGAATTCGGTGGGCACCGACACCTCCGCGGCGGGAACGCAGGTCGGCGCGTACGTCACCTTCGACACCCGCAGATCGGCGACGGTGAACGTGCGGATCGGGCTGTCGTTCGTCTCGCTGGACGGCGCGAAGGCCAATCTCGACGCGGAGAATCCCGGGCACGCCTTCGAGGAGGTGGCCGACGCGGCGCACGAGTCCTGGAACGCGCGGCTGAACCGGATCCGGGTCACCGGCGGCACCGACGACGAGCGCACCATCTTCTACACCGCGCTGTATCACGCTCTGCTGCAACCGAATGTGTTCTCCGACGTGGACGGCAGCTATGCCGGATTCGACAAGCAGATCCACGCCACCGATCCGGCGCATCCGATCTACACCAACTTCTCCGGCTGGGACATCTATCGCTCCGAGGTGCAGCTGCTGGCGCTGATCGCACCGCGGGAGGCGGCCGATATCGCCCGCACCATGGTGACTTTCGCACGCGAGGGCGGCGCCTGGGATCGGTGGACCGTCGCCAACGATTACACCGGTGTCATGAACGGCGACCCGTATCACAGCATCGTCTCGTCCGTATACGCCTTCGGTGCAACGGATTTCGACGCCGAGCAGGCGCTGGATCTGATGGTGAAGGGCGCCAGCGTGCCGGGCGTCAACAGCCAGGGCTACGAGGAGCGGCCGGGCCTGGCCGCCTATCTGATGCTGGGATACGTCCCCGACGCGGCGGCCGATACGCTCGAGTACACCACCGCCGATTTCGCCATCGCCCAGTTCGCGCGGCGGCTCGGCAACGAGGCGATCCACGACGCGTTCATGCGGCGAGCCCAGAACTGGCGCAAGCTGTTCAACCCCGCCACCGGCTACCTGCAGCCCCGCCACGTCGACGGCTGCTTCGCCGCGACCTTCGATCCGGCCGACCCGACCGGATACGTGGAAGGCAATGGGGCCCAATACACCTGGATGGTGCCCTTCAACTACCGGACGCTGATCGAGGACCTCGGCGGCGCGGCGGCGGTGAACGCGCGCCTGGACACCTTCTTCACCAAACTCAATGCGGGAACGCACGAACCGTACGCCTTCCTCGGCAACGAGCCGACCCTGGAGACGCCCTGGATCTACAACTACTCCGGCGCCCCCTACAAAGCCCAGGGCATCGTCGATCGGGTCCGGCGGGAGATCTGGAAGGCCGCGCCCGGCGGCCTGGTCGGCAACGACGATCTCGGCGAGATGTCGTCCTGGCTGGTCTGGGCGGCCATGGGCCTCTACCCCGAGGTCCCCGGCCGGGCCGAGCTGGTCATCGGCAGCCCGATGTTCACCGGCGTCACCATCGACCGGCCGAACGGGCCGCCGATCGTCCTCAATGCCCCGAACGCCGCCTCCGGCACGCCGTACGTCACCGCGCTCCGGGTGAACGGCCAGCCGTGGACCAAGCCCTGGCTCCCCGAGTCGTTCGTAATCACCGGCGGGACACTGGATTTCACCTTGTCGGCGACGCCGGACCCGGCCTGGGGCGCGGACCCGGCCGACGTCCCGCCGTCCTTCACCGACGGGAGCGGCAGCGACTGAACCGGCCTCGACGGCACCGGGTGAGTTTCGGCGATTTCCACGGTCGGCAGGCGATACGCCCGAATTTGCGGGATAATAACCAGACATTCGGCCGACGCGTATCCCGATGGTCGACGCTCACCCGAAGGAGCACGCACCATGACCGCTTCGACAAGCCCGGTGGACGAGAGCAACGACCTGGCACTCGGGGATTACCACCGATTCGCCAGGGCGGCGCTGGGTGAGCTCGGCGCCGAGCTGGTGACCGCCTGCGATATCGGTCCGGGTACCCGGGTGCTCGACATCGGCACCGGAACCGGACATGTGGCGCTGGCGGCCGCGCTGTCCGGTGCGGAGGTGGTGACCGTCGACACCGACGTGGACAACTGCACCGCCTGCCGGGCCGAGGCGCTGCGGCGCGAGGTGGACCTGGAGTGGGCCCGGGCGGACGCGCAGGACCTGCCGTTTCCGGACTCCTCGTTCGACATCGTGGTCTCCTCGGGCAGCGCGACCTTCCTGCCCGCCCACCAGGACGTCGCCGACGAGCTGCTGCGGGTGACCAGGCCCGGCGGCGTCATCGGCATGACCTGCTGGACCCGCCGGTCCTGGATCTGCGAGATCCTGGCCACCCTGGCCCACTACGACCCGCCCGCCGCGGACGCGCTGCCCGCCCGGCTGTGGAGCAGCAAGGAGCACCTGCTGTGGCTGTTCGGCGACCGGATCGCCGACCTGGACCTGACCGCGCACGGCTTCCGCCGCACGGCCCCCACCCCGGCGCAGTTCATCGAGTTCTTCGAGACCGCCTTCGACCCGATCCTCACCGCCTTCACCGCCATGGCCGACCATCCGGAGCGGGCCGCCGCCCTGCACACCGACCTGCTCGACCTGGCCGACCGCCGCAATCTCGCCGAGCCCGACCGGCCCGCCGAGTATCTGTTCGAGTACGTCGTGCTGACCGCCACCGCGGCGACCTGATTCCGACAGCGTCAGAGCAGATCGCCCATATCGTCCTCGTCGCCGTAGAGCAGGTGGTCGATCTGCTCCTCGGCCCCTTCCACCCCGTCCAGGGGGTCGTCGACATCGTCGTCGTCGCTGTAGGGTTCGCGTTCCCGGTCGCTCATACGACAATTCTCCGCCCCGGCACGGCGCGACATGCCCTCCCGCAGACCCCTTGACACGTTCTCGGCGGGCGACCTACCGTCACGAATAGAACCGGAATCGGATTCCGATTCTTCTCGTAAAGGAGTTATCCCATGGCCCGCCAGCGCTTCTGGACACTGCCGCGCACCCTCGTCGGCGCCGTCCTGGCGAACACCCTGATCGGCCCGTTGGCCGCCGACCTGCTCATCCCGGATATCGCGAAACAGCATCTGCACAACCCGAATTGGCCGCCGCACGCCAAGTTCCACGATGCGCAGTACGTCGGGATGGGCATGTTGACCGGAGCGATGGGGCTGCGAATCCTGCTGCGGCGCAAGGGCGATCAGCGAGCCCAGTTCTATCTGGCCGCGGCGCTGGGATCGGTGACCTGGCTGGGCATGTGGGGCGCGCTGCTGTTTCCCGGCACGGCGGCAAAGGATCCCGAGTTCGAATGCACCTCGCACCGGGTGCTGGGGATGGATGTGCAGCTGTTCATCGCGCTGGTGATGCTGGTCGGACTGTCCGCCGCGGTGGGCGTGGAGCGCGGCCGCGCCCGCCGGATCGCCGGGTAGCCTGCGGTCGGACGACCAGAGCAGGGAGATCGACGATGCCGAGCCCGACCACCCGCACCCTGCGCGCCGACGCGGCCCGCAATCGCGACCATGTCCTCGACACCGCGACGGCGCTGTTCGTCGAGCGCGGCGACGGGGTGCAGATGGCCGATGTGGCCCGCGCCGCCGGTGTCGGGGTCGGCACCGTGTACCGGCACTTCCCCACCCGCCGCGCGCTCATCGAGGCCGCGGCCCAGCGGCGCTTCGCCGAGATCCTCGACCACGCCCGCCGCGTCAGCCTGCCCGATCCCGATACCCGCCGGGCACTCACCGACTTCCTCCGGCATATCGCCGAGGTCCACGAGCGCGAGCGGACGCTGTCGAGCGCCATCGAATCGGTGATCGGCGACACCCAGCCGCACGGGGAGATCCGCGCCCGGCTGGCCGACCTCGGCGAGGAGCTGCTGGCCAGGGGCCGCGCCGACGGCAGCGTCCGGGCCGACGCCACCGTGCCCGACCTCTATATGATCATCGGGGCCGTCGCCACGATCAGCCGCGGCGGCATCGGCGACTGGCAGCGCTTCATAGAGATCGCCCTGGATGGCCTGCGCGGGACGCCGGAGTCGGGACAGGGGTAGTTTCGTGAGGCAGCCGGTGGCTACTCCTAAGCAATGTCGGTGCCGACCCGGGCACCGGACGACGACCGGGCTGGAGACCGGCCCGCGGGATGCGGTCCGCCGCCTCCGGCGGGTTGTCACGACAGCGGAAGGAATACCAGACAGATGCTGATGCTCACCCCCGACGCCATCGAGGCGGTCCGCACCATCACCTCCGCGGAGGGCACGCCGACTGAGGCCGGGCTGCGGATATCCACCGACGACGGTGCGGAGACGCTGCAGCTCGCGGTCGCCTCCGCACCGGCCGAGCAGGATCAGGTCCTGACCGCCGAGGGCTCCCGGATCTTCCTGGACGAGCAGGCCGCCGCCTTCCTGGACGACAAGATCCTCGACACCGGCCTGGACGCGGACGGCCAGGGCACCTTCGTTCTCGCCCAGCAGGACGCGACAGGCCAGTAGTCCGGCCGCCCCATGAGTGGTCGGGTACCGAAGGGGCGCCTCGCGCGCGGCCGCAGGGTGGGCCACCTGGCCGCGACCGAGGCGCTGCGCGGCGTCGGTACCCGGCTGTCGATGATCGGCAGGACCGAGCAGGCCCGGCAGCTTCTCGCCGAGCGGTCCACGCTGCGGACCGCGCAACAACTGGTCACCGTGCTCGGCGGAATGAAGGGCGCGGCGATGAAGCTGGGCCAGATGCTGTCGGTTCTCGATGTGAATCTGCTACCGGAATCGCATCGGGAGATGTTCCGCACCAAGCTCGCCGAGCTGCGCGACCGGGCGCCGACGGTCCCGTTCCCGGCCATGCGGGCGGTGATCGAGGACGACCTCGGGCCGCTGGCGCGGGTGTTCGCCGACTTCGACGAGACGCCGATCGCCGCCGCCTCGATCGGGCAGGTGTATCGGGCCCGGTTGCGCGACGGGCGTACGGTCGCGGTCAAGGTCAAATATCCGGGCGTGGACGAGGCCGTCGACGCGGATATGCGCAATCTGGCGATGATCGGCATGCTGTGGAAGTCGATCCTGCCGAGCGCGGCCGACAGCGATGTGCTGGACGAGATCGCCCGCACCATCGGCAGCGAGCTGGACTACGTGCGCGAGGCCCGCACCCAGCACCGGGTCGCCGCGCGCTATCGGAATCATCCGTTCATCACGGTCCCCGACAGCATCGGCGAGTACTGCGGGCGGCAGGTGCTGGTGACCGAGTTCGTCGAGGGCAGGCCGTTTCCGGAGATCCGGAATCTGCCTGCCCCGCAACGAGATCGGATCGGCGAGCTGATCTACCGCTTCTACGTCACCGCCCTGTTCACCGACTACGAATTCTGCGGCGATCCGCACCCGGGCAATATCCTGCTCGCCGCGGACGGGCGGCTCGCCTTCGTCGATTTCGGGCTCTACAACACGATGGACCCGGCCCACGTCGAACTCGAACGCACCTGCCTGCGCGCGGCCGGTGAGCAGCGGGCCGACGACCTGTTCCGGGAGTGGGTCGAACACCGCATCGTCGACCCGGATTCGGGCGTGACCGCGCAGGAGTGCCTGGAATACGTGTGGGCGGCCGCGGGCTGGCATCTGCTCGACGAGGAGATCACGATCACCCCCGAATTCGCCACCGGCGCAGTGGTACTCGCCATCGACCCCCGCGCCGCCGAATTCCGGGGCGTGCGCCGCCAGCGCCTCCCGCCCGAACACGTCTTCTCCCGCCGCGTGGACCTGTTCACCGTCGCCGTCCTGGGCCAGCTCGGCGCCACCAACAACTGGCACCGAATCGCCCGGGAATGGCTCTACCACGAGCCCCCGACCACCGAGATCGGCCGCGCGACCCTCGGCTCGTAGACAACAGGCAGCCCGCGAGGTCGACCGTCAGTGTGCCCCAGGGGAATACGCTGTCGTGCCGGGTCTGGATCGCGCCGAACGAGACGGCGAGCAGGGCCGCGCCGGGGGTGTGCATTCCGGCCGGTCTGAAGGTCACCGCCGCTGCCCACGGGCCATGGGGTTGGTACTCGGTATGCGCGTTTCGTTCCAGATCGGTGTGTCGCGCTCGTACACGGTGCCGTCGGAACCGAAGACGAGGAAGCGATCGAATCCGCGGGCGAACCAGCGGTCGTGGGTGACCGCGACGACGGTGCCCGCGAATCCGGCGATGCCCTGCTCCAGCGCGTCGGCCGAGTGCAGGTCCAGGTTGTCGGTGGGCTCGTCGAGCAGCAGCATGGTGACGCCGGACAGTTCGAGCAGCAGGATCTGCAACCGGGCCTGCTGGCCGCCGGACAGGTCGTCGTATCGCTGTTCGGCGGCGCGGGCGAGCCCGTAGCGGTCCAGTATCCGCCCGGCGTCCTCGCGGCCCATGCCGTCGCGGTGGTCGTCGCCGGAGTGCAGGATTTCCACCAGCGTGCGACCGGAAAGGTCGGGGCGGGAATGGGTTTGGGCGAAGTAGCCGGGCCGGACGCGGGCGCCGAGCGCGGCGCGGCCGGTGTGCGGCACGGGCTCGGGGTCGAGGTCGGGCGCCGGGAGATGGTCGGCGTCCGGGTCGGTGCCGCCCGCCGCGAGCAGCCGCAGGAAGTGCGACTTGCCCGAGCCGTTGGCGCCGAGCACCGCGACCCGGTCGCCGTACCAGATCTCGGCGTCGAACGGCCGCATCAGTCCGGTCAGTTCCAGCCGCGTGCACACCAGCGCGCGTTTGCCGGTGCGCCCGCCCCGCAACCGCATGGATACGTTCTGCCGCAACGGAATCGCCTCGGGCGGCCCGGCCTCCTCGAACTTGGCCAGCCGGGTCTGGGCGGCGTGATAGCGGGCCGCGACGCTGTCGTTGAACTTCGCCTTCTCCCGCAGGCGCAGCACCAGCGCGCGGAGTTTGGCGTGCTCCTCGTCCCAGCGGCGGCGCAGTTCCGCCAGCCGGGCGGTGCGGTCCTCGCGCGCCCGGTGATAGCTCGCGAAGCCGCCGCCGTGGATCCAGGCGGTCGCCCCGGCGGCGCCCGGTTCGAGCGTGACGATCCGGGTGGCGGCATTGGCGATCAGCTCCCGGTCGTGGCTGACGAACAGCACCGACTTGTCCGATGCGGCGATCGTCCGTTCCAGCCACTGCTTTCCGGGCACGTCCAGGTAGTTGTCCGGCTCGTCGAGCAGCAGCAGTCGGTCCGGGCCCGCGAACAATGCCTCGAGGGCCAGGCGTTTCTGCTCGCCGCCGCTGAGCGTCCGCACCGAACGCCACTTGGCCCGATCGAATCCGACGCCGAGGACGGCCGTGGTGACGACATCCCAGAACGCCTCGGCCTCGTACCCGCCGACGTCGACCCAGTCGGAGAGGGCGTGCGCGTATGCCAACTGGGTGGCCTCCTCGTCGCGCTCGATCAGCGCGTTCTCGGCGGCGTCGAGCGCCCGCGCGGCCGCGGCGATGGGGGCGGCGGCGATGTCCAGCAGCAGATCGCGCACGGTCGAGTCGTCGTCGACTCGGCCGATGAACTGCCGCATCACCCCCAGCGTCCCCGACCGCGTCACCGCGCCGTCGTCGGCGGCCAGATCACCGGCGATGATCCGCAGCAGCGTCGTCTTGCCGGTGCCGTTCGGGCCGATCAGCGCCGCCTTCACACCCGCACCGATCCGAAAGCTCACCCCGCCGAGCAGCGGGCGCCCGTCCGGCAGGACGTAGTGAAGATCGGCAATGTCGATGTGCGCCATAGCGCCTGAGGCAACCCGACCGACGCCGCCCGCCGCAACCGAGTTTCTGCCAAGATGGAGATAGTCCGCGATCTACTTCCGCTACGCAGGAGGACGAAGATCCATGGTGACTATTCGGAACTATCGGCGTTCGGCCTTCGTCATGACCGTCTTCGCGGCGCTGGGAACGGCCGTCGCGTCGACGGCCGCCCCGGCGCTCGCCGACGGCGACAACAGCATCAAGGTCACCGGTGTCGGACCGGAGAACGTGGGTGTCGATTACACCTGCGCCTCCAACGCCGGAGTGGTCGCCATCAAGGCGCTGGCCGGAGCTCCCGATGCCGACAGACCGTCGGCGTCGGGCGCGCAAAGCCCGGTCACCTGCGATGGAAGTCCCCAAAGCGACGTGGTCGTCCTGACCGGGGCCAAGTTGGCGAAGGGGCAGCAGGTGCAGGTGCGGGTCGCGCTGGTCACCGGCGACGACACCGTGGTCTCCGGGTACGCCAACGTGTACACGCTGGGGTAGCGCCGACTCCGGTTGCGAAAACGCCGTTCCCCGAGTGACATGGGCGCCATGTTCACGTACGTGGTGACCGCGGAGTTCGCGAACGACGAAGCGCGGGAAGAGTATCTGGCCTGATGCGGGGCGGGCACGTGGCGGAGGTGGTCGCGCTGCGCGCCGCGGGCGCGCGGTTCACCGAGTCCGGCCGGGTCACCTTCGCCCGGCGCACCGGGGAGATCGTCTACGGCGTCTGAGCCGATCCCGTTCCGGGTCCGATGAAAATCGCTGCGTGGCAGATGGTTTCATCCGTATCGTCGCAGGGATGATGACGGACTTCACCCCGAGTTTCGATCTCGCCGGACGATTGGATCTGCACACCTTCTCCAGCACCCTGTTACGCGGCAATCCGCTCGGCGACCCGCACGAGCGGCCGCTGTGGGTCTATACGCCGCCGGGCTACGATGCGCCGGAGAACGCCGAAACGCGTTATCCGGCCGTGTATGTCATCCAGGGCTACACCGGCCGGTTGCCGATGTGGGGATACCGGCATCCGTTCAAGACACCGTATGTGGAGCTGGCCGACCGGGTCTTCGCCACCGGTGAAGCGCCGCCCGCCATCGTGGTCTACATCGACGCCTGGACCAAATACGGTGGCAGTCAATACGTCGACTCGCCGGGCACCGGCCGCTACCACTCCTATCTGTGCGAGGAGATCGTGCCGTGGGTGGACCGCAACTATCGGACCGCGGCCGATCGCGAGCACCGGGCGATCGCGGGTAAATCCAGCGGCGGATTCGGGGCGATGATCACGCCGATGCTGCGGCCCGACCTGTTCGCCAACTTCGCCACCCACGCCGGAGACAACCTCTACGAGTACTCCTACATCATGGAGTTCGGGAAAGCCGTTCGGCGCCTGCGGGAGTTCGGCGGCGATATCTGGGCGTTCTGGCGCGATTTCGGCGAGCGCGCGGCCCAGGGCGGCCCGATGCGGGATTCCGACACCACCGTCGTCATGCTGCTCGGCCTCGCCGCCTGTTATTCGGCGGGCGAGGACGGCACGCCCGAGCTGCCGTTCGATCCGGTCACCGGCGTGCTGCGCGAGCAGGCGTGGCAGCGCTGGCTGGACTGGGATCCGGTGCGCATGGTCCCGAAATACGCCGACGCCCTGCGCTCGATGCGGGCCATCTGGATCGACGGCGGCACCCGCGACGAATGGTTCCTCGATATCGGGGCCGAGGCGTTCCGCCGCGCCCTGTTCGACAATGGCGTGCCCGAGGACCGCGTGCGCTTCGAGCTTTTCGACGACACCCACATGGGTCTGGACTATCGCTATCGACACGGGCTGGCCTGGCTGTGTCGGCACATGTCGGCGTGACCGGGTAACGTCCGGGGTCGAGGGGAGGGTCGATGAAACTCCAAGCGGGACAGGTGGCCGTGGTGACCGGCGCCGCGAACGGCATCGGGCGGGCGGTGGCGGCGGCGCTGGGTGCGCGCGGCCTGCGGCTGGTGCTGGCCGACCTCGAGGCCGACCGGCTGGCCGAGGTCGCCGCCGAACTCGACGCCGACACCGTCGCGGTGCCCACCGATGTCACCGATACCGAACAGGTCGAGCGCTTGGCGCAGACCGCGCTCGACCGATTCGGCGGGGTGGACCTGCTGGTCAACAATGCCGGAACGATGGCGGGCGGCCCGAGCTGGCAGATCGATCCCGCCGACTGGCAGCGGATGATCGCGGTCAATCTCGGCGGCGTGGCCAATGGCGTGCGCGTGTTCGTGCCGCAGATGGTCGCGGCGGGTCGCGGTCACGTCGTGAACATCGCGTCGGTGTCCGGGCTCATCGCCGATCCGTTCAATGCCGTCTATGCGGCCACCAAACACGGTGTGGTTTCGCTGTCGGAATCCTTGCGCGGCGAATTGTCCCTGCTGGCACCGGAAATCGGTGTCACGGTCGTCTGCCCGGGACCGATCGATACCCGCATGCTGCGCGGCCTGATGGACAATGCGACGGCCCTCGTCGCCGGGGGCCCGGACGCCCTGCGCGAACGACCGGAGGCGGGCTGGTTCGCCACCGTCACCGCCGACCAATACGAAAAGCTGACACCGCTGTTCGGGGCCGTCACCGATCTGAATTCGGTAATGGTGACGCCCGCCGACGCCGCCGCCGTCGTTCTCGCCGCCGTCGAGGCGAACCGCCTGTATGCCACCACCCATCCGGCCTGGGCGGCGAAGGTGCGCGACCGCAGCGAGCGCATCATCGCCGACCTGCTCGCCTCCCCCACCGAGCGCATCCGGGCAATTGCCTTGGGCCGCAAGGCCCGCGCGCGGGTGGAGCACGGTGGCCGGGTGGCCCGCCGTATCGCGTTCCGATGCGGCGAGGTACTGGGAGGTTTCAGGGAGGGTTTCCGCGGCAACTGAATTGGCCGCGGTGTCCGGTGCGGATACCAATTCGTTGTTCGACGGAGCGAATCGGGTTGTCGCGCACTATTGTCGGAAAAGGTTCTCGAAAGGCGAGAACCGGTCGCAGTTGCTCTAGAGCAGTTAGGAAGAAAATGGCTCGTCACATGCTGGTCACATCGGGTCGCGTCGCCGCGGTCGTCGCCGTGCCGCTCATGGCCGCGGCAATGTTCGCTCCAAGCGCCTCGGCCGAGGAGGTAAATCCGTCGGCCACCACGGTTTCCGCGGGAATTCCGTTGCAGCCGGAGAACATTGCGACCAACCCCGATGCCCAGTACCCCGACCCGGTGCTGAACGGCGCGGTCGCGGGCGCCGCGATCGGTTCTGCCGTGGGTTCGGCCACCGGCTCCGGCGGCCCCATCCTCGGGGGCCTCATCGGCGCCCTGGTCGGCCACTTCAACCCCGACGTGATCCCGCAGATCCTGCCCTGATCCGGTCGGTTTCGGCCCACCGTGCGGCCGGGCCGCGCACCGCTGCCCGGCCCGGCCGCCGTCGTTACCGGCTCACCATCGCTACCTGACGGCCGCGACGATGCGGCGGCGGCCGTACTGCCAGATCGGGGAGACCGTGCGGAATCCGGCCTCCCGCAAAAGATTCAGGTGCTGTTCGTAGCCGGTGCCGCCGTCGGCGGGGTGCTCCCAGGCTCGGTTGTCGCGTTCGGCGACGGCGGCGGCGAGCTGCGGTTCGTCGGTGATCGCGGTCCACCATTGCGCCCAGTCCTCGCGGTCGCCGACGCCCTCGCGGTCGATCTGGCCGCTGCCGATGGCCCGCTCGAGGAGGTCGATATCGGCGTCGACGGTCACCATATCGTCGCCGTTGATCAGGATGCCGCCCGGCCGGATCAGGCTCGCGGCCTGGGCGTAGACCCGCGCGAGCTGATCGGGGTAGAGCCAGTGCAGGGCGGTGGTGCTCACGATCGCGTCGACCGGCTCCGAGATCGGCAGCGCGGCAATCCATGTCGGATCGGTGAGATTGTGGTCGACGAGTTCGAAGCCGTAGGCGGAATCGGCCAGCGCGAGCAGCACCGGATCGGTGTCCACGCCGATGACGCGGGCGCGGGGCAGCCTGTCGCGAATGCGGGCGCCGAGCGACCCCGGGCCGCAGGCCAGATCGATGACCAGCGGATCCGGGCGCCCGGTCTGCGCGACGACGGCGTCGGCGATCACCGCGAACACCGTCTCGCGATCGGGTAGGTACCTTTCCTGCTGGCGATCCCAGCGCTCGATCCAGGTGCGGGCGGTGGCGGTCGTGAGCTGCATGATCCAACCTCTGTAACTGTCATAATGATTGATGACAGTGACGAGATTAGCCAGAGCGGAGTAACTGGTCAAGTGCGTTTAGACAGTCACACCCTGTCTGCCGTGGAGGTCGCGGCGGAACTCGTCAATGCCGTCGTTCCGGGTGAGAACCGGGGCAGGCCCTATCCGCCCGCGGCCGATGCCGCGGAGCTGCGCGACCGCGTGGGTGGTGCGATCCGCGCGGCGTACGGGCATCCGGTGGACGCGGACGAGGCCGCGGGGCTGGCGCGCGTGGCCGAGCAGGCGCGGCGCGTGTTCGCCGCGGTCGCGGCCGGTGACCTCGACGACGCCGCGGGCCGGATCAACGCCATGATCGTCGAATACGACGCCCGGCCCACGCTCACCCGGCGGGACGGCGGGCCGTGGCATCTGCACTCCCACCCCCCGGACGCCCCGCTGGTCACCGGGATCGGCGCGGGGACGGCGGTCAGCCTGGCCTACGTTCTCGGCAGCGAATACGCCGACCGGATCGGCGTCTGTTCGGCCGACGGCTGCGACCGCGTGTATCTGGATGTGTCGCGCAACGGCACGAAACGATTCTGCGGGACGGCCTGCCAGAATCGCACCAAGACATCGGCTTTCCGCGCCCGCCGGGCGGCCGGGGATTCCTAGCGCGAATTCCCGCGGCCATCCGACTCGGGCGCGGCAACGAATGTCCTAGGACGTCGCAACTATCCGCGGAAGAAGGAGAACATCCGGTGCCCGTCGGTTGTGCACGCGCGGCAATGCTGGCCGTTTCGGGCCTACTCGCCATGTCCGCCTTGGTAATTCACGCCCCCGCCGAGGCGCGAGCCGAGGGGCCGATCGGCGGATGCCGGGATATGATATTCCGCCCGTCCGGCGCATCGAGGTCGAGGTGTACCGGAAACTCGACGGCACCCTGATATTGCTCCCTCGGCGGTGACAGCGTTCAGGGCCGAGACAGGCGGTCGAGTACCGCGCGGTTGAACTCGTCGGGATTCTGCAACATGCCGAAATGACTGACATTGGGCAGGATTCGGAGCTCCGCGTGCGGAATCGTGCGGGCCAGATATTCGGTGTGCGCGCGGGCGATCACCTCGTCGTGTTCGCCGTCGGCAATGGTGGTCGGCACGGTGATGGCGCGCAATTGGTCCGCGGTGTAATCGGGTTGGGTGTCCCACATGTGCGTGATCTGGGCGACGAAGCCGTCGTACTGGTCCGGGGTGGGCGACAGCGCCTGATATTCGGTCCGGGCGCGGGCGACGAAACGAGCGAAGTTCGGGCTGTCGGTGCCGTGCGGAATCAGCCCGGAGGGATCGGAATTGGCGCCGTAGGCGAAAAGGCTGCCGAGCCGGTCGGGATGATGGATGGCGATATCCAGGCCGATGATGCCGCCGTCGCTCCAGCCGACCAGATCCACCTTCGGCAACCGGAGGTAATCCAGCAGGGCGAGCACATCGGCGGACATCAGGTCGTAGCTGTACGGCTCGGCGGTGCGGGTGCTGCGCCCGTGGCCGCGGCTGTCGGCCACGATGACCCGATACCCGGCGCGCACCAGCGCCGGGACCTGGTAGTCCCAGTATTCGGAGTTGGACAGGCCGCCGTGCAGCAGCAGGACCGGCCGCCCCTGCCCGAATTCGGCGTAGTACACGCGGATTCCGTCGACGGGCGCGTACCCGCTCTGCGCGCCCGGCGGCACCGGCCCCAGCGCCGGGAGCGTCTGCCACACCGCGGGCGCCGTCGCCGACCGACTCGAACACCCCTGCCCGGCGACCAGGGCGGCCAGCAGCACGACGACTGCCACGAAACCGGCACGACCTCGCACGAAACGGTCCATACCGTCACTGTGCCCGACGGCGGCCGCCGCCGGGAAGATTTTCACGCCGCGCGCGTGCCCCGAGCCTTCCGGCAGGGGTGGAAGCGGGCCAGATACGCGGGACCGAGCCCGCTGCGGGTGGTCAGGTGCAGTCCGGCCGCGTCGGCGTGGGTGAGCAGCGTGGTGAGGGTGATCCAGTGCGGGTCGAAGAACTCGCCGACGACGAGCCGTCCGTCGGGGGTGAGAACTCGTTCGGCCTCCCGCAGCACGGTGCCGATATCGGGGATCTCGCCGAGCGCGGTGATCAGGTAGACCGCGTCGAAGCTCCCGTCGTCGAACGGCAGGCATCGCGCATCCGCCTGCGTGGCAACGATATTCGTGATATCGAGGTCGCCGGCGCGGCGCAGCACGTGCGACAGCATCTCCGGTTGCACGTCGAGCACGTCCAGGCGACCGGACTCCCCCAGCTGCGGGGCGATGTGCAGCGCCTGAAGCCCGGTGCCGGGGCCGATTTCGAGCATGCGCTCGCCGGGGCGCGGCTGGAGAATGGCATCCAGCCGCGCCCCGGTGAGCATCGGCAGCGGAACGTCGAGCATCCACCGCTGGCTGTACGGAAACGGCGCGCGATCGCCGAACCACAACCACCCGGCCGCGCCCACCGCGGCAGTACCAGCGACCATGGCCGCCGCCTTGCGCATACGAATCATCAATCCTCCCTGCGACATACGATATCGGATCGGTCGAAGTCTCGCTCTTCCACCGAGTCTCGTCGTCGCGGAGGCCGTCGGCGCTGGTGCTAGTGGGTGTTTCGAGGGTGGGGCAGGCTACACCCCGCACCACCCTCGCGGCGGCTACTGGTCCGGGTCCGGCGGGAACTGGCCGTCGGCGGTGACCTCGTGGCCGTTCAGGGTGAAGGTCACCACGGACGGGCCGCCGCTGGGGCAGCACAGGGCGTCCTGCGGGAGGGCCCAGCGGTAGCGGACCTGGACGTGCGTGCGGTCGCCGCCCAGGACGTCGGTGTAGGAGTAGTACTTGGAGGTCGCGGTGCCCAGGTACCGGCCGTCGGTGAAGAACAGCACGTGCGAGCCGGGATGGGTACCGGCCCAGTCGACGGTCATCCAGGACAGCAGTCCGTCGCAGCCCTGGGAAACCGGCACCTGGCTACCGGATTCGATCACCCAGGGGTAGCCCCCGCGGTTCGGCGGCAGCGACGCCACCGCGTCCCGGGCCACCTGCGAGTTCACATCGAAGCACAGCCCGTGGCCACCGCCGGGCGGCACGGGGTCGGCGGCGGCGATCGGCGCGCCGAAGGCGACGACGCTCGTCGCGACGGCGGCCGTGGCCGCCAGGAAGGCCGCTGACTTGATTCTCATGGATCCCCCTCGGAATCTCGGGACAACAGACACGAATGGCATTGGCGCTGAACCGGATCCCCGAACCCGGGCAAACCAGCCGAATCGGATATCGGCGCCGGAGCGGCGAATGTTAGCGCTCGTCATGAACGAACAGCGCCAGGGCGGCGACCAGCAGGGCGGCGGGGATCAGCGCCGCGTAGGCGTGCAGGTGCACGGTCAGGACGCCGCCCAGGCAGGCGCCGACGAGGAAGGCCAGGACCACGGCGAGGAAGCGGCGGGCCCGGCGGGCCGCCTCGCGATCGCCGGATATCACTGCGGCATAGGCGTTCTGGGTGGCGATGCGGAGATTGCCGGTCGTCATCGTGGTGCTGTACGGGGTGTCCACCAGGGTGCGGAAGGTGGTCACCTGCACCGAGGCGACGAAGGCCACCAGCACGGTGACCACGGTCTCGGCGTCGTTGGGCGCCAAGGCGACTCCGATGAGCACGAGGATCTCCAGCACCACCGCCACCCGCACCGGCCGGCGCAGGAACGCCGAAATCCGGGGCCGCTGCAACGTTTCCGCCACCAGCACACCCGCGATGAAGGCCAGGATGGGCGGAATGCGCTCGGCCGCGCGCCACCAGTCGCGTTGGGCGGCAGAGACACCCAGCAGCACGATATTGCCGGTCTGCGCATTGGCGAACACCCGGTAGCCGACGAAGGTGTAGGCGTCGAGCATGCCGCCGACCAGGGCCAGCAGCAGCCCCAGTCGAACCGACTGTGCCGTGGGCAGTTTCACCGGCTCGTCGGCCGTCATCGTTCGATCACCTCGTTCGGGGCGGGGGCGAACAGGCCGAGTCCCAGCATGCTGCGCGACAGGCCGTCCCAGGTGCGGGCATCCCATCCGGTGAGTTCCTGCCAGCGGTCGAGCCGGTACTTCACGGTATTGGGGTGCACGTGCAGGACGCGTCCGGTCGCGGCCAGCGACATGCCGTGGTCGGCGAAGTGCCGCACGGTGTCGGCCAGGTCCGGATGCTCCGCGGCCGGGGCGCGGACGGATGCCAGGACCGCGGCGAGCCGGTCGGCCTGCGGGAGCACGGTGGCGGGCAGCCACTCGTCGCGGAAGTGCGCGACCGCGCCGCCGCGCGCGAGCGGAAGCACCTGCTGGGCGTCGACGATGGTGGCGGCGGCGCCGGGCAGGCCGGGGCGCGGCAGGCCGACGCCGATCGGCGCGTGCGGCTCGCGGCGGCGCATCTCGGTGAGTAGCGCCTCGGCCGGAATGCGTTGCAGCAGGGCGAGCATCGTGGTGCCGCGATTGACGCAGCGCAGCACGCCGCGCGGGCGGCGCAGGGCCAGGCGCAGCTCGGCGAGGCGTTCGTCGGACCAGCACGCGGCCGGGGAGCAGACGGCCTGGAAGTCGCCGCCGGGGTCGAGGGTGATCGCGTGCGCCAGGCGGGTCAGGTCGGCGGGCGACGCGCCGCCCGCCAGCAGGGCGTCGAGAAAGCGGTAGGTCAGGCCCAATTGGGCGGCGTCCTCGGCGCGGACGGCCTCGCCGTAGGCGTCGGCCGCGGCGGTGGTGGCCTGCTGCACCCAGGTCCAGACGGTGCCGACCAGGCGCACCAGGTGCGCGGCCAGGCCCGGATCCCGCTCGTCGGCGCGGGTGAGCAGCACGTTCCACATCTCGCGGTAGCCGACGTGGTACGCGCCCATCAGCGATTGCATGGACACGCCCTCGCGGGCGCGCAGCCGACCGAGCTCGCGGGCTCGGTCGCGCTCGCGGGCGGACGGGGGCCGCCGGGTGGACAGCCCGATGAGCAGGCCCTCGAACTGCTCGGTGACGCCGACGATGTGCTCGTCCCGATCGACCACGTGATAGCCGGGCACCTCGCGGCGGATGATCTCGACGATGCCCGGGACCAGCCGGGGCAGGTCGGCGGTCACCGCATCGCACAGCGCGATCACGGGCTGCCAGCTGTCCGGCGCTGTCATGGGGTCACCTCGCTGATATTTCCGTCCGGAGCCTTTTGCGTTTTCCACGATAGAACCCGGCCTCGATTCTCGGTTTGCGCCCTAGTTGCCGCCTTGTTCGGCGACGAGCCTTGAAGGCAGGAAACAACGAGGACGAGAGGCATACGACCAATGGCGAGCCACGACACGATCACCGTGACCGACTACCTGCTGCGGCGACTCGAATCGCTCGGCGTGCGGCACATTTTCGGCGTTCCGGGCGACTACAACCTGAAGCTGCTGGATACCGTCATCGCGCATCCGGGCATCGAATGGGTGGGCACCGCCAATGAATTGGGCGCGGCCTACGCCGTCGACGGCTACGCGCGAATGACCGGATTCGGCGCGCTGGTCACCACGTTCGGTGTCGGTGAGCTCAGTGCGATCAACGGGGTCGCGGGCGGCTTCGCCGAGCGGGTGCCGATGGTGCACCTGGCGGTCGGCCCGGCCCAGGAGATGGAGCGGTCCGGCGCGATCCTGCATCACACCACCGGCGACGGCGATTACGAACGCTTCGCGCGGGCGCACGAGCAGATCACCTGCGCGCAGGCGGTGCTGCGGCCCGGCACGGCCGGCGCCGAGATCGACCGGGTACTGGCCACCGCGCTGCGCGAGAGCCGCCCGGTGTATCTGCGGCTGCCCGCCGACGTTGCCGCAGAACGGATTCCGGCGCCCACCGCGCCACTGCCGCTGCCCGGCGCCGCGGACGTGAACCCGGACAGCCTCGCCGCCTTCCTCGATGCCGCGGAACAGGCCGTGGCCGAGGCGGATTCGACGGCGGTGCTGGCCGACTTCCTGGCCGACCGCTTCCACGCCCGCACCGAGTTGGCCGAATTCCTTGCGGCGAGCGGCTTTCCGGTCGCGACGCTGTCCACCGGCAAAACGGTGGTGGACGAGCAGGACCCGCGGTTCGTCGGCGTGTACTCCGGGCAGTTCAGCGATCCGCGCACCCGGGTCGCGATCGACGAAGCCGGGGTGCTGATCCGAGTGGGCGTGCTGCTGGCCGACACCACCAGCGGCGGATTCAGCCAGGGCTTCGATCCGGAGGCGGGCATCGACCTCGGCCCGTACTCGGCGGCGGTGGACGGCAAGCGATTCGACGGCGTGCCGATGGCCGCCGCATTGGCCGGGCTCACCCGGCGCCTCGGCACTGTGCCTGCGCCGCAACGGATTCCGGCCGCACCGGCGCCGGTGGATCGCGGCGGCGACGAGCCGCTGACGCAGAACTACCTGTGGGACGCGGTCGCCGCGGCGGTGCGGCCGTGGAACACCGTGGTCGCCGAGCAGGGCACCTCCTTCTTCGGCATCGCCACCCGGCACCTGCCGACCGGCGCCCGATTCATCGGCCAGCCCCTGTGGGGTTCGATCGGCTACACCCTCCCCGCCCTGCTGGGCGCGCAGATCGCGGACCCCACCCGGCGCGGCGTCCTACTCATCGGCGACGGCTCGGCCCAACTGACCATCCAGGAACTGGGCACCATCGCCCGCCACGGCCTCACCCCCGTCATCATCCTGGTGAACAACGACGGCTACACGGTCGAACGGGCCATCCACGGCAAGCGCGCGGTGTACAACGACATCGCACCCTGGAACTGGTCGGCCATTCCCGGTGCGCTGGGCGCCTCGAACGCGCTGGTGTTGCACGCCCGCACCGCCGCCGAACTGGACCACGCCCTGGCCGAGGCCGCCCTCGCCACCGACCGCCTGGTGTTCCTCGAGGTCGTCACCGATATCGATGACACCCCGGCCCTGCTCACCGGATTCGCCGAAGGCGTTGGGGCACGCAATGGTTCGGACAGCTAACGTCGTTCCGCTGGTTTCTTGGCGTTGAAACGCGCCTTCTTCTGGCGGTTTCCGCAGGTGTTCATGTCGCACCATTTGCGGGTGCGGCTTTGGCTGGTGTCGAAGAACGCGGCCCGGCAGGTCGGTGAGGCGCACAGGGCCAGTTTTCCGTCTCGTTCGCCGGACAGGATGGCGATCGCGTCGGCGGCGATCACGCCGAGGGCGTCGTCCACGCCGGACGCCGAGCCGAGCCGCCAGTGCCGGGTGCCCTCGGGCGTCAGGATCGCCGCGGCCCGGCCCCGAACGCTGCGGCCGTTGATGACTCCGACGGCGGCGGCGGGCAGCGGGTCCCCGATCGCGGCCGCGGTCGCGGCGGCGTGGATCGACTCCCGCAATTCCCGGGCGAGGTCGAGCTGGGCGGGGGTGCAGGAATCCACGGCCAGGCCGTTCACCGCCAGCCAATCGACCAGCCGCTGCGGCGTGGGAATGCGCTCCACGGCATTGCCCCGGCGCTCGGTCAGGGTCGCCGTGAAGCTGGTCGCCAACACGGCACCGAGGCGGAAGTCGGGGAACTCGGCACGCATGGAACCACCTTAGCCGGTTGCACACCGATCTCACGGCATGTTAGAACCGTCTTAGCCGGTTCACGAGACGTGGTGGCCGGTCCCCGACGGCCAGGAGGTCTCATGCCCCGCGACGTGCACCCCTTCCACGCCCACGCCACCGACGCCGACCTCGACGATCTCCACGCACGATTGGCCGCGGCGCGGCTCCCGGAGGCCGAGACCGTCCACCACGCCACACCCGGCCCGCACCGATGGGAACAGGGCGTCCCCCTCGCCGACCTCATCGATGTCGTGAATTACTGGCGCACCCAATACAACTGGCGGTCCTTCGAAACGCGCCTCAACCGCATCGGCCAGTTCCGCACCACCATCGATGATCTGGGAATCCACTTCCTGCACCGCCGATCCCCCCGCGCCGACGCCACCCCGCTGATCTTGACCCACGGCTGGCCCGACAGCATCGTCCGATTCCTCGACGCGATAGACGAACTGGCAGACCCCACAAACGCAGACGCACCGGCATTCCACGTCGTGGTCCCGTCACTACCCGGCTTCGGCTACAGCGACAAACCCGCCACCACCGGATGGGGAACCGAAAAGATCGCCGCCGCATGGGTGGAACTGATGGACCGGCTCGGCTACCCGAGGTTCGCGGCCCACGGCGGCGACTGGGGAGGCAATATCACCACCGTCCTCGGCGGCAGGTTCCCGCAACACGTTCTCGGCATCCACACCACATTCGCCGCGGCACCACCCGGCCTGACCACCGACGGACTCACGGCGGTCGAACGCCGATGGGTCGAAGAAACCCACGACTTCTGGCACGGATCCCCCACCCGCCTCCGCGCCGCCTACGCCAAACAGCAAGCCACCCGACCCCAGACCATCGGCTACTCCCTCGTCGACTCACCCATCGGCCTCCTCGCCTGGATCCTCGACAAATTCGCCGAATGGACGGACACCCACGACAGCCCATTCGAAACAATCCCCATAGACCGCATTCTCGACAACATCACCCTGTACTGGCTCACCCGAACCGGCGCATCAGCAGCCCGCCTCTACTACGAAAGCCACAACGCCCTGGACCCCGAACTCCGCGTCGACATCCCCACAGCCCTCACCATGTACCCCCGCGACACCGAAAAATGCCCCCGCCCCTGGGCACAACAACGCTACCGACACATCATCCGATGGCGAACACCCGAAACCGGAGGACATTTCCCCTCCCTGGAGGTCCCCGAATACTTCGTCAAAGACCTCCAAGACGGACTCGCAGCCGTACTCGCCGCCGACCGCCGCGGGTAAGACCTTGAAACGGGTCCTGCGCGAACGGCTCTGACGCGGGTGCTGGCGCAGGTAGTGTGATCTGGATCATGCTGGATGGGTGCGCTGGTTCATGCGTACGGATTTCTCGCGGCGGAGGAAATGATGGATGCCCCGACCCCGCATCTGAGCAGGACTCTCACTCTGGGGCCTGTTGTCTTGTTCGGATTGGCCTATATGGCGCCGATGATCGTGCTCGGCACGTTCGGGGTGCTCGACGACGATACCGGGGGTGTGGTGCCGACCGCGTATCTGCTGGCGCTGGTCGCGATGCTGTTCACCGCGATCAGTTATGGACGAATGGCGGCGGCGTATCCGGTGGCGGGGTCGGCCTATACCTATACCCGGCGCACGATCGATGCGCGGGTCGGTTTCCTGGTCGGCTGGGCGGTGCTGCTGGACTACTTCTTCCTGCCCATGGTGATCTGGCTGATCGGGGCGGCATACCTGCACGATCAGTTCCCGGCGACACCGGCGTGGGTGTGGATCGTGCTGTTCATCGTCGCGACCACCGCGCTCAATGTGGTCGGTATCAAGCTGGCGGCCAATGTGAATCTGCTGTTGATGGCGATGCAGGTGCTGGTGCTGATCTTCTTCGTGGTGCTGTCGTTCCGGCACGTGAGCTCGACGGCCGGGTTCGGGGCGATGTTCTCCGGGGTGCCCTTCGGGCATTCGGGCACGACGGTGTCCAAGGTGGCGGCGGGTGCGGCCGTGGCGGCGTATTCGTTCCTCGGGTTCGACGCGATCACCACGCTCACCGAGGAGACCAAGGACGCCCGGCGCACCATTCCGCGGGCCATCGTCCTGGTCACGGTGCTCGGCGGCGTGATCTTCGTGATCGCCGCCTACGCAACGCAATTGGCGGCGTTGCGGGTGCACGTGAAGAACTCGGACACCGCGGCCTCCGACATCGCCCACGCCATCGGCGGGCAGCTGTTCGGTGCGATATTCCTTGCCGGACTGGTGATCACGCAGTTCGCCTCGGGAATCGCGGCCCAGGCCAGCGCCTCTCGGTTGCTGTATGCGATGGGACGCGATTCGGTGCTGCCCCACAAGGTGTTCGGCTATGTGCACCGCGCGTTCCACACCCCGGTGTTCAATATCGCCGCGATCGGCGTGGTGGGCATCGTCGCGGTGGGGCTGAACGTCAGCGAATCGACCGGGTTCATCAACTTCGGCGCGTTCACCGCGTTCACCTTCGTCAATCTGTGCGTGATCGCCCTGTCGATCCGGCGGGGCACGCTGCGCGGCGCGCGCGGCATCCTCGCCAACCTGATCGCACCGCTGATCGGCGCGGGGGTCTGCGTCTGGCTGCTGACGAACCTCGACACCATCGCGATCGTGCTGGGCGTGATCTGGCTGGCGCTCGGCATCTGCTACCTGACCTACCTCACCCGCGGATTCCGCAAGGCCCCGCCGGAAGTGGCGTTCACCGAGGAGGATCGGCCCGACGAGACCCCCGAGCTACAGCTCAGTTAGCGATTGAGCCAGGCGTCGAACAGCGCCAGCACCACGGCGACGGCGACCAGCGCCAAACCCACCGGGAGGGACTGGGCGATGGTCGCGGTGATCACGGCGGTCAGCAGAATGGCCGCGACGGGCGCGTAGACGAACGGGTCCGGCCAGCCGAGCGCGCGTCGGCGTCCGCCGCCCCAATCCCCGCGCTGCGCGCCGCGCTGCTGCCCCGCCGAACCTCTACTCGTCGCGTTCACCAGCGCGAGTGTACATTTCGACGGCGAGATCGGCCCGCCGACGGGGTGCCGGGGTGAGCGGCCCTACGCCTGGCCGGTCTCGAAGCGGCTGATCTTGTCGCCGCTGACCGTGAAACGCCATGCCGTGCGCATCGCGCCCCAGCGATCGTTGGTGTAGTTGGCGACGAGGGCGGTGCCGCCGTCGGCGACCGATTCGACATCCATGCGGCCGTTGCTGCCGAATGCCTCGCTCTGCACCCAGTTCCGCAGATCGCGGTCGGTGCCGTCGTCGGACATGGTCGCGTCCGGGGTGAGCAGGCCGAAGAATTCGTCGCTGTCGCCGGCGTTCAGGGCGGCGACGAACTTGGCCACCACGGGATCGAGCTGATTCACAGTCATCGGCGAATCCCTCCGGGAGGTGAGCGGACAGGTTCCTCCAGCAAAGCTACCGCAAATGACTGGTGCGCAGGTGCCGATCCGGCGACGCCCTATTCGAACATGACGGTGTCGGGGGCGGGGGCGCTTCGAGCGTCGTCCGACTCGGCCACCGGGACCGAGGTCGCGGCCCGGTGGCGGGGCATGGCGGCGGCCATGCCGACCATCACCAGCGCGACCACGGCCACGCCGATGAACACGCCGTGGATGGCGTGCGCCAGGACCGCGGGCGCGGGATGCGCCGCCTGGCCGACGTGCGCGTTCACCAGCGCGCCGAAGATCGCGACGCCCACCGCGCTGCCGATCGAGCGGGCGAACATATTGGCCGAGGTGACCACGCCGCGCTCGGCCCAGTCCACGCTGGCCTGCGCCGCGATCAGGGTGGGGCTGGCGATCAGGCCGAGGCCGCCGCCGATGACGAAACAGCCGAGGGCGACCTGCCACAGCGAGGAGCGGTCGGTGAGCAGCAGCATCCCGGCCCCACCGAGGGTCGCGATGCTGGACCCGATCATGCCGGTGAAGCGGAATCCGATGCGCAGGTACACCTTTCCCGACTGCGAGGCCGCGATCGGCCAGCCGATGGTGAGCGCCCCGACGGTGAGGCCCGCCACCAGCGCCCCGGTGCCGAGCACGCCCTGGGTGAAGGTCGGCACATAGGTGGTCAGGCCGAACATGACCGCGCCGACCAGCAGCGAGATCAGGCTGCTCGCCACGATCACCCGCCGGGAGAAGATCCACAGCGGCAGAATGGGATTCGTCGCCCGCCGCTCCACGAAGGCGAACACCACGATCGCCAGCGCTCCCCCGGCGAACAGTCCGACGCTGGGCGCCGAGCCCCACGCCCAGGAGTGCCCGCCCTCCAGCAGCGCGAGAATGACTGCCCCCGCGCCCAATCCGAGCAGCGCGGCGCCGAGGTAGTCGATGGTGTGCCGCCGCCGCGGGGCGGTCTCGCGGAACGTGCGCGCCAGCATCCAGGCCGCCAGCACCGACAGCGGAATGTTGACGAAGAAGATCCAGCGCCAGGTCAGGTATTCGGAGAACAGGCCGCCCAGCAGCGGGCCGAGCACCGAGGAGATGGCCCACACGCTGGCCAGGTAGCCCTGCACCTTGGCGCGCTCCTCGACGGTGTAGATGTCACCGGCGATGGTCATCGACATCGGCATGACGGCGCCCGCGCCGATGCCCTGCACGGCGCGAAAGATGATGAGCGCGAACATATTCGTCGCCACGCCGCACAGCAGCGAGCCGAGCGCGAAGACGGCGATGCCGAACTGCATCACCGGTTTGCGGCCGAAGGTGTCGGCCAGCTTGCCGTAGATCGGGACCGTAACCGCCTGGGCGAGTAGGTAGATCGAGAACAGCCACGGAAATTGCGCGAAGCCGCCGAGACTGTCGGTAATGGTGAGGACGGCGGTCGCGATGATGGTGGAGTCGAGCGCGATGAGCGAGGTGGCCAGCATGAGCGCGATCAGAATGGGTCCGCGCTCGGATCGTAGGCCGATCGAGGGTCTCCTTGTCGTTGCGGTGCTCACGACTTCCCTCCTTAGCTCGGCTCAACAACTAAAGTGAACACCCCGGCGCAAGTGAAATTCCCGACCCATACCGCCCAGGGGTATCGTGCTGCGGCTACACTGTGCGGCGTGAGCGATCGGCCCCGGCTGCGAGCGTCCGGACACGTCCGGCCGCTCGCCGTGTTGGCGCTGCTCATGGGCGTCGCGGTGATGCACATAGTGGTATTCGCGGCCAGCCACGTCATGGGGCCGTCGGGCGAGTCGACCGCGCGGGCGGAGCGCATGACGGGCATGGTCGCCGAGACCGTGCCGACCGTCCCCGTCGCGGATCGGGGATCGGCGGCCGCGAGTAAGCATGCGGGGCCGTGCGATTCCGGCGGCTGCGGTGTCGTGCACGGCATGCATGCCTGTGAGTTCATTCTCGCGCTGGCGGCGGCGCTGGGCCTGATGGTGCTGGCGTGGGTCGGGGTGGGCACGAGCCGTCTCGGGCCGCCGGGGGCGGGAACGATGTCGGCGCGGCGGGCGCGACCGCCGCCGTGGACGGTGCCCTCGCTGGCACAGCTATCGATTCTGCGGATCTGACGGGCCGCCGCGTCGGCATGAATCACGCACGCGGACGCGGGTTTTCGAGCCCTACCGACCGGGGACGCCAACGACCGGCGCTCCCCCCAAATCCACAGGAGTACACCCATGTTCCGTTCGCGCGCTCGAATCACGCTGGCAGGCACCGGAATCGCCGTCGCCCTGCTCGTCGCAGGTTGTAGCAACGACGATTCCGGTAGCAAGCCAACCACGACCAGTTCGATGGCGGACATGCCGGGAATGAGCCACGGCGCCACCGCCTCCACCAACGCACCCACCCGCACCGACTTCACCGACGCCGACGTGACGTTCCTGCAGATGATGTATCCGCATCACGCCCAAGCGGTGGAAATGGCCAAACTGGTACCGACCCGCTCGCAGAACCAGCAGCTGATCGACCTGGCCGCCCGCGTGGAGCAGGCCCAAGCCCCCGAAATGCAGAAGTTCGCCGACCTCCTCCACAGTTTCGGCAAACCCGCCCCCGCCCCCACCATGGGCCACGACATGCCCGGCATCATGTCCCACGACGACATGACCAAGCTCGCCGCCAGCTCCGGCCCCGACTTCGACCGCATGTGGATGCAAATGATGATCGCCCACCACCGCGGCGCCATAGACATGTCCAACACCGAACTGGCCTCCGGCACCAACCCCGACACCCGCTCCCTGGCCCAAGCCATAATCACCGCCCAACAGGCCGAAATCCAACAAATGCAGGGCATGCTCAACCAGGGCTGATTCCGGCCGAAAGCACGCCGGAATGACGGCGGCCGCTGCGGATGGCGGCGGCCGCGCCGGAATAACGACCGCCGCTGCGGAATAGGCGGGCGCGCCGGAGTAACGGTGGGCGCTGCGGAATGGCGGCGGGCGCTGCGAAACGGCGGCCGACGCGGCAGAACGGCGGCGGGCGCGGCAGAACGGCGGCGGGCGCGGCAGAACGGCGACAGCACGCCGGAATGACGGCGGCAACTGTGGAATGGCGGCGGCCGCTGCGGAATGGGCGGGCGCGCCGGAGTAACGGCGGGCGCGGCAGAATGGCGGCGAGCGCGGCGGAACGGCGACAGCACGCCGGAATGGCGGCGGCCACTGTGGAATGGCGGCGGCCGCGCCGGAATAACGACCGCCGCTGCGGAATGGGCGGGCACGCCGGGGTAACGGCGGGCGCAGCAGAACGACGGCAGGCGCAGCAGAACGGCGGCGGGCGCGGCAGAACGGCGGGCGCTAGCGATACAAATGTCCCTCGCAGGTGCGCCCTGGCGCGCCTGCGAGGGTCAGCTCCCGATGACCGCGTTCATAATGGTGCCCGCGCTGGTGGCGACGCCGCCGCCGAGCATGGCGCCGGCCACCATCTTGGGCGAATCCAGGCTGCCGCCCGACCATTTCTCCCAGGCGAATTTGCCGCCACCGTAGGTGATGGCGCTGATGCCGGAGAGCAGGACGAACCAGGTGAAGTACCGGACCATCTTGAGCAGCTTGTCGGCCGCCGGTGGGGTCTCGGGGGTGGGGTTGCCGACCTGGGCCAGCACCGTCGTGTACATATCGTGTGCCGCGGCGAGAACCATGCTCACGTTCGTTGTCCTCTCGGATACTGAGTGATGCGGGGTGATGCATCCGCCCGGATGACGCCGAGGGCGGCGAGAGCATGCAGCTATAACACGTGGTTCCTAGATCATTGAACCGCATTCGGCGACCGCGTGGGGCACAGACACACCAGATCGCCGCGCGGTTCTGGCAGCATGACCGATACCGGGTGGGGATCGGTTCCACGCGGACGGCGCCCGCGGGCCGGTCCGGGAGCACGGGGCGGGCAGCCGGTCGGAACGCACCACCCGCCGCGGATCGAGCCGCACGCCGTCCAACCGCAGCACCCGCTCGAGCCGCGGCCGCCTGGGCGCGGGACTGGTCACGATCCCGCCGATGCCCTATCGCGCCCCCTCGACCGCCATTATGACGAATCCGGTTGTGCCCGAACAGGACCGGCTCTGCGACCGGTGCGGCAAGCCGGTCGGGCGCGGGCGATCTGGTCGCCGGGCAGTACGAGGTGCTGGGCTGCCTCGCGCACGGCGGGCCGGTCTGGATCTATCTGGCCCGCGACCGGAATGTGAGCGACCGCCGGGTGATCCTCGAGGGCCTGCTCGACAGCGGCGATAGCGACGCCATGGCCGAGCGGCAGTTCCTGGCGACCGTCGACCACCCGAATATCGTCAAGATCTACAACTTCGTGCAGCATCCGGATCCGCGCTCGAGAGAGCTGGTCGGCTACATCGTGATGGCGTACGTCGGCGGCGCGTCGCTGAAGGAGCTACGCTCCGCGCGTGGGGGCGACGGAGCGCTCATCCCGCTACCGCCCGCGCAGGCGCTGGCCTGTGGTTGTGGTCGGCGCGCTGGCTACGGCGTTTGTCGTGGCGACGGCGGCGGGGGGCGCTGCGAGGCGGGGCGGAGGTGGTCGGGCATCGGACCGCGCCGCGGGTCGCCGCCACCGACGATCTGTCCTTCGCGCTGGCCGATATGGATGCGGAGGTGGCGAATGTGCTGCTGGTGGGCGGGGATTCGGCCCTGGCCACGGTGCACGACGCGGCGCTGCGGAGTTATCGGCAGCGGCGCGCAGGCCGATGCCGATCTGCAACAGGGGGTCTCGGTGGCGGGCACCGACGATGCCGCGCAACGCACCATCCGGACGCTGCTCGATCAGCTCGGTGATTACGAGGCGCGGGTCGCGAATGTCGTGCTGCTCAACGACTCCGAGAAGGGCCCGGCCGGACGCCTCGCACCGGACGTCCTCGACCAGTACCGGCAGGCGACCGCGCTGATGGGCACCATGCTGGGCAGTGCGGGCCAGCTGAGCGACGCCAATACCCGTGTGCTCGAGGGTTTTTACGCCAGCACGCGGCACAGCGCCTCGGTGGACCAGGCGTGGCTCGGGGTGTGCGCGATGGTGCTGCTGGGTCGCTCGTCGGATTGCAGGTGCTGCTGCGGGTGACCATGCGGCGGCGGCTCGATCCCACGCTGCTGGCGGCCACCGTGGTCGCCGTCGCGGTGGTGGTCGGCGGCTTCGTCACCGATTCCGTGGTCGAACTGGCTGCCCTGCACCGCTTTCGGGCTCATCGCCGTGCTGTGTCTGCTCGGGGTGCGGTCGCGGATGGTCGAGTACCGATGAACGTGTGCCGGGTCACTGCCGGGACAGGAGCGCCGTAAAGACTGGGGGCGGGGCCGTCAAGGCTCCGTCAGGGGCGTATCGGGCCGGAGTTGCGGATGTGAATGTTTCAGCAGGTGTGTGGGTGGGGCGTGGAGATCGAGGAGATGTAGCGATGGACTGCCTGTTTCGCCTGGTCGACGATACCGAGCAGTTCCTGTCGACCTGGTGGCGGCGACGCCCCGGGGTACTCAATCCGTTGTTCCCGCCGGTCGACGTGCTGCCGCCCGCTACGGTCGAGGCGCTGCTCGACGATGGCCTGCTCGCGGTGCCCTACGTCGAATTGGTGGGCGCGGACGGGACGGTGCCGCCGGACCGGTTCTGCCGCCCGCGCACGGTGCTGGGGCGGCGACTCACCAATTACGTTGACGCCCACCAGGTCCGGCGGCTCATCCGCGAGGAGGGCGCCACCCTGGTCCTGCGCTGCGTGGGCCAGTGGAACACCGGGGTACGCCGCCTGACCGACGGCATCGCCGAACGGCTGGACCATCGGGTGGAGGCGACCTACATCGTCACCCCGCCCGGCCCCGGGGCCCGCCGCACCGAGCCCGTGGACGCGGACAGGCTGACCATCCAGATCGCCGGGGAGACAATGTGGCAGATCCACGGCAACCCGTCCGATGAACGACCCGGCGCCACTCCCGTGATGTTGGAGACCACCGTGCACTCGGGCCAGGTCCTGTACACACCGAAGGGTTTCACCCTGACCGCACTCACCATCGGCGACGAGCCCTCGGTCCACCTGTCCCTCGCCATCGCGGACTCCCCCACCGAACCCCTCGCGCCCACAACCCTTTTCCAAAAACTCCGAACCAGCCCGGACGGCCTCGCCCCTGAAGCCCTGACCTCCGCCGCCCGAGCCGCGGTACGCCCGATATCCGGCGAGGGTTAGTCGGGTCACCACCAGGCCCCGGCCAAAAGCACGCCGGGGCCAACAACTAACCCGTCGCGCCGGGGCCGACAACCAACCCGCCACACCGGGGCCGACAACCAACCCGCCACACCGAGCCAACAACCAACCCGCCACACCGAGCCAACAACTAGCCCGCCACGCGAGGGCCAATAGGCTCGCCTACAGGGCAGGCGAGCTCGTCCGCCACGTCGAGGGCAACTCGACCCGGTGGGCCGCCGGATTCTCCGGCCCCGGCATGCTTTTGGCCGGGGCTACAGGGAGGCGGCCAGTTCTCGGAGGACCGGGAGGCTGATGGAGCCGGAGCCGAGGATTTTGTCGTGGAAGGTCTTGATGTCGAAGGTGGGGCCGAGGCGGGTGGTGGTTCGGGCGCGTTGGTTCAGGATTTCGAGTTGGCCGATTTTGTAGCCTACGGCCTGGCCGGGCATGGCTATGTAGCGGTCGATCTCGGTGCGGATTTCGGTCAGGCCGATGGGGACGGTGGAGATCATGTAGTCCAGGGCCTGTTGGCGGGACCAGCCTTTGGCGTGCAGGCCGGTGTCGACCACGAGGCGGCAGGAGCGGAACGAGTCGGCGGCCAGCATGCCCAGGCGGGCCAGATCGTCGGCGTACAAACCCATTTCGTCGGCCAGCCGCTCGGTGTAGAGCGCCCAGCCCTCGACGAAGGCGGTATTGGCGAAGGACTGCCGCTGGAAGCGCGGCAGGTTCTCCAGCTCACCGGCGATGGTGAGTTGCAGGTGGTGGCCCGGGATGGCCTCGTGATAGGCGATCGCCCCGGTCTGATAGCGCGGGCGGGACTTCGGGTCGTGCAGGTTCACGAAGTAGGTGCCGGGCCGGGAGCCGTCGGCGGCGGGCGGGAAGTAGTAGGCGCCGGGCGCGTCCGCGGCCAGAAATTCCGGCACCGGCACGATGTCGCAGCTCTGGCGCGGCAGCCGCCCGAACCAGTTCGGCATCTCGATCTCGGCCGCCGCCAACGCCTTTCGGGCGTCGGCCATGACCTGCTCGCCCTCGGTGTAGTTGAGGTCGGTGTCGGTGCGCAGCCGCTCAAGGATCGCCGACATGTCGGTCAGGCCGAACAGGCGACCGCAGAGTTCGGCGTATTCCCCACGCAGCCTCTCGATTTCGGCGAGCCCGATCTCGTGGATCTCGTCCGCGCCGAGGTCGGCGAGGGTGGTGTGACGGCGCAGCAGGCGGCGATAGATGTCCTCGCCGTCGGCCCCGAGCCAGCACAGCCCGGCCTTCTCGTCGGGGCGGGCGGCGGGCAGCAGCTCCTCGGCCAGCACCTGCCGATAGGCGCGGAAGGCCGGGCGAATCACCTCCCGGGCCAACTCGGTCAGCGTTGCGCGCCAGGCCTTTTCGCCGTCCCAGTCGGCCGGTCCGGGGAAGACCACGAAGGGGTCGGAGTCGAGGCCGGAGGCCAGGTATCCGTCGAGCTGGTTGAGCGAGCGCTCGATGGCTATCCGGGCGGGCGCGCGGCCCGCGGCCAGGCCCGCCCGGAACCGATCCGTCGCCTGCGCCAGCGCGACGCCGATCTGCCGGAAGCGGCGCACCAGCGCCTCGGCGTTCTCCGGCCGCGGCGCGTTGAGCTGCGGCGCGGCGGTCAACAGCAGCGAATGCACGCCTTCCATCTGGTCCGACGCCAGCTCCGTCGGCCGCCAGGCGCGGTGATCGATGGCCGAGTCCAGCTCGGCGTGCAGCAGGCTGCGGGTGGTGCGGTCGGTGTCGGAGAGCCCGGCGGGATCGAGCGCCGCCACCCGCGCCAGCAGGTCCCGCCAGGTGGTCAGCAGCCGCTGGTCGGCCTCCGCGGAATAGTCCTCGATGCGGTCGTCGAAGCGCCGGTCGCCCAGCAGCGTCGCCTCGCTGGGCGCGGACTCCAGCACGCTGTCCCAGTACTGTTCGGCCAGATCGATAAGCTCGTCGTGCGCATTCATACCGACATCATGCCGGGCGGCCGCGCCGGGCTCCGTCGAAACGCGGCCGCCACTGCGATGCCTCGACCGGCCCGCGGATCGGGCGACGGGCCAGCACCCGCAGGGCAAGCCCCGCGAGCCGACGATGCCCGGCCAGCGCGCGCCGGGAGACCGCCACCGACCACACCGTGTCGGTCCCGGTCCGCGCGGGCAGGCCCGCGAAACGGTCGGCGATCCAGTCCAGCATGGCCGGGACACCGGCGAACTGGAGCGGCAGATGGGTGCCGAGGCGGTCGCGCAGATAGCGCACCCGGGCCCCGGCATCGAGGTAGCGCCGCACCAGTGCGTCCACGTCGGCGACCGCGATCACCTCGTCCGGCACGCCCTGCAATACGAGCAGCGGCATGGCCGGAGCCGTTGCGCCGGGCCGGATCTCGGCCAGGATCTCCCGCAGCTCCGGTGCCGCCAGCAGCGCCGCCGCACCGCCGCGGCAGTGGTCGGCGACATCGCGCAGCGCGAACCGAGCCAGCAGCGGAAAGGTCGCGGCCCCTTCGGCTTTCGCCAGCAGCTCCAGGTAGGGCGGCCGGACTCGTTCGCGCAGCACCCGATCCAGCTGCGGGTAGGTGCGGCGCAACCCGGCGGTGAACACCATCGCGAAACCCGCGAACAGCGTGCCGTTCATGCGGGCGAAGGCGGCCCCCGGATCGCCCACCGGTGATCCGGCGACCGCGCCGACGATCTCGAGCTCCGGGGCGTAGGCGGCGGCCAGTTCCGCCGCCCAGGCGGTGGCCAGCCCGCCACCCGAATATCCCCACAGCGCAACGGGAGTGCGCGAACCCAGGCCCAGCGGCGCGAACCGCAGCGCGGCGCGAATGCCGTCCAGGGCCCGGTAGCCCGGCTCGCGAGGCGCGCCGAATCTGCCGGTGCGCCCGCCGTGATCGGGCACCGACACCGCCCAGCCGCGGGCCAGCGCGGCCACGATCAACGGCAGCTCCAGCTGCGGGATCGCGCCGAGCGCCCGCGCGCCCCGCCGCAGCGCGTAGGACGGGAAGCAATGCGGCGCAACGGCATCGATCGCGCACTGGAACGACACCAGCGGGCGCGGCCGGTCCCGGTCCGCGCCGTGCGGCAGCAGCACCGTGGTGACCGCGGCCTCCGGCGCACCGTGCAGGTCGCAGCTGCGGTAGAGCAGCTGCCACGCCGAAACCCGGAGGGGGACAAGGCCGAACAGGGCGATATCGACGATGCGGCTGCGCAGCACGGTCCCGGCGGGCAGGGCCGCGAAGCCGTCCGGCGGGACGTGGAACGGATCGCCGTCCGGGTGCGGCGGGCGGTGGCTCACAGCCCGCCCCCGCCGCCCACGAACCACGGGTTGAGGGTGCAGCTCAGCTCGGGATTCGCCGCCGGGTCCAGGGCGTGCAGCGCGATGGAGGCGGCCCGCGGCGAGTACATCATCGTGAGGTGGTCGGACATGTCCTGCGCGCAGCCGTCCTGCAACACGATGTCGTGCACGGTGGCGCCCGGCCCGGCCCGCAGGAAGGCGCGGTCCAGCGGGTTCATCACCTCGTCGAATCGGGTGTCGACCACCGTGTAGTCGACCCCGGGCACGGTGTCGCCGTCCGCGTTCAGCCGCTGGACGAATTCCGAGCCCTCCGCCTGTTCGAAATTCGCGGGACCGATGATCGGGCGGTAGAAGCCCAGGATATCGATGCCCAGGTTGGTGATCATCCGCCCGAGCGTGGCCATTCCGAGCAGCGATGTGCCGTGATAGGTGGCGCCGAAACTCACCAGCCGGCGCACCTTGTCCGCGCCGCCGCCGAATTTCAGATATTGCTCCGCGACCGGGCCACCCTGGGAGTGCGCCACGATATCCACCCGATCGGCGTGGGTTGTCGCGCGCACCCGATCGATGAAATCGCCGAGCTGCACCGCGGAATCCTCGATCCGGCCGACGCCGTAGCGACCGGGCAGCACCGCACCGATCCCGCCGCCGTCCAGGGGCGCGGACCGGCCGTAATTGAAGGTGAAGACGCAGAATCCGGCGCGCGCCAGCCGCGGGGAGAGAAAGGCGAAATCGTCGTAGGCATTGAGCCAGGTGCCGTGCACCAGCACCACCGGATCCGGATGCGCGGCGCTCGGGGCGCACCGCCCCTGGTTCGCGCCCGGCGGCGCGGCATCCGGGTGGCTTACGCCATATGCGAATGCGGCCAGATACGAGGACATTTCGGGGCCCTCGACGAGCGCGTCGGAGGCATGGCCGACCACCGGCCCGCCGCCGCTGCCGGTATCCATGATCGGTTCGATCCGGTGGCCGTCCGGGGTGAGCGGGAGTTGCGCGGTCAGCTCGTTCGCGAGTTCCTGTGCGGCGCTGGGCGAATCGGCGGCCGCGTGAGTCGTGGTGGCAAGGGTGGCACATAGCAGGGTCGCCGCTACGACGGCGGTGCGCCGAATTGTCTGCAACATTGCAAATCCTTCCGCTCGAGCACTGCACAAATTTTCGTGCCCCGCCGCGAGAGAGTCACTGCACCCTCGTGCACAGATTCCTCTCGACGATTTGTATTGGGAGACAAAAGATATTCCAGCGAAGCCGACGACTTGCCCTCGGTGCTGTGGCTCGCGACAATCGGCTCATGTCGGTCGCAGTTCATTCCTCGCCCGGAGAAGGCAGCATCGTGACGCGGGTGCTCGATCGGTTGCCGCAACTCGCCGAGCGCATTCTCGCCTCCGGGCTGGGGTCGGTGTTGCCCGCGGGGAGCCTGCCCGAGGGGCATTTTCTGGAGGTGCTGCCCGCCATCTACGGGTGCGCGCACGCGTTTCTGCGGGCCGTCGAGCAGGGCCGCGAGTTCACCCGGGAGGAGGTGCGGACGTTCGTGGTGCCGGTGGTGGAGCGGCACGCCGAGGACCGCCTGCCGCTGCGACTGCTGGTCGAGGCCGTGCACGAGTCGGCGCGGCAGGTGCTGCGCGAGGCGGTGGAGGTGAGCGATCCCGCCGCCCCGGGGGAACTGGTGGAATTCGGCGATCAGCTGCTGCGGCTGCTCATGCACATCAATGCGGTGGTGGTCGAGTCGTACGCCGAGGTCGAGCAGTCGGTGTTCAATGCCGAACGCGAAGCGCGCCGGGCATTGTGCGCGGCGCTGCTGCGCGGGCTGCCCGCCGAGGAACTGGCCGCGCGCGCGGATATCGTTCTGGCCGACCACTATTCGGTGCTCGCCCTTCGGCTGCGGTCCGCCGAGCCGGCGGCCGAGGTGGCGAATCTGCTGACCCGGCGGCGCATTCGGCTGTTACAGCAGACCCTGGATCGGCTGTCGCTCACCGCCACGCTGCACACCTTCGACGGCGCCCACGGCACCGTGCTGCTGCCCGGCGGCGAACCGGGCGGCGTCGATGTCACCGAGCTGGCTGCCGAGCTGGCCCAGCGGTTCGGCGTGGATGTCCTCGTGGCCGAAATCGCCGGGACCGCACGGGAATCCGTGCCCGGCGCGGCTCGTCAGGCGGCCGAGCTGGCGGAGCTGGCCCGGCTGCTGGGGCGACCGACCGGCGGCTACCGCATCGACGACCTGGTGCTGGAATATCAGCTCACCCGCCCCGGACCAGCGCGCGACCGGCTCGCCGAACGCATTGCCCCGCTGCTGCGCAGCCCGCACCTGGTCGAGACCCTGGACGCGCACCTGCGACACGGCGCCGACCGCAAGTCCGCCGCCGCCGAAATGCACGTCCACCCCAATACTTTCAGCTACCGCCTCCGCCGCATCGCCGACCTCACCGGGACCGACCCGGGCGAACCGAACGGATCACGGTTGCTCGCCGCGGCTTTGACGGTGCACCGGCTGTACCCGACGGCGGAGGGCGATCGAATGGTGCACCCGCAGTAGGCGAGAACCACGACATAGACCGCGCAGGGCACCACCACGGCCGTGAGCAGCAGGGCGCGCAGGATGGGATGCCAGCTCGCGGCGAACGGTCGCGGGAATCCGCAACTAGGTGGTTGGATTTTGCTACCCTCGGTCCATGGCCTGGGACACCGAACGCACCAAGCAGCTGCTCCTGGACGCCGCGACCACGGAATTCAGCGAGCACGGGCTGGCCGGGGCCCGGGTGGATCGGATCGCGAGCGCGGCGGGGGTCAACAAGGAGCGTATCTACCAGTACTTCGGCAAGAAGGACGAGCTGTTCGGCATCGTGCTGGCGCGCGAGGTCACCAGGGTGATGGACGCGGTGCCGATCACGGGCACCGGCCCGCAGGCCGTCGTCGGATACGCCGTCGGCCTGTTCGACTACCTGTGTGCCACACCGGCATTGGCGCGGCTGATGTTCTGGGAGGGCCTGGAGCTGGGCGCCCCGGTCGCGGAACCGGAGCGCCGGGCGAATACGCGGGCCAAGGTGGCGGCCATGCGCGACGCGGTACCGATGCTCACCGAAACCGAAGCGCAGGAGGTGCTTTCGACGATTCTCACGCTCTGCCACGGCTGGCACACCCTACCCAACGTCGATCGGCTGCTCGCCGGGGGCAAATCCGGGACCGCCGCGCGGGCGCGGCGGCGACGGGAGTTCATCGCGAGGACCGTTGCGGCTGCGCTGGATTCGCTCGCCGGGGGGTGAGGCATGGTGTGCGGCTTTAGGTCCCGGCCAAAAGCACGCCGGGACCAAGGGGGATTGCACGCCGGGACCAAGGGGGTTAACCCGGTTCCGGGTGTGATGTCGCGGTGGGGTGACGCTTGATCGCGGTTGCTGCGGTATGCCGGTGTGGTGAGGTATCCCCAGGGCGGTGGGTTGACCACCGAGCGGCGGATGTTCCGGGAGGGTATTCGCCTGCGGGCGGCGGAGATGTTCGCCGCGGGACAACGTAATTCGGTGATCGCTGGGCAGCTGCGGGTCAGCCTGCGATCGGTGCAGCGGTGGCGGCGGGCATGGCTACTCGGCGGGCAGCGGTCGTTGCGGTCGAAGGGGTCGCCGGGGCGGCCGAGGCTCTCCGATGCCTTGTTCGCGGTGCTCGAGACCGAGCTGGCGCGCGGTGCGGCCGCGCACGGCTGGCCGGATCAGACCTGGACCCTGGCCCGGATCCAGACGCTGATCGGGCGCCGGTTCCACAAGCATCTGTCGCCGGCGAGCATCTCGGAGATGCTGCGCCGGCACGGCTGGAGTCACCAGATACCGGCCCGCCGCGCGGTCGAGCGTGACCCCGACGCGGTCACCGGATGGGTGAAAACCACGTGGCCGCAGGTAAATCCACCGCGGCGGCGCTCGGGGCCTGGCTCGTGTTCGAGGACGAGGCCGGGTTCTCGATGACGCCGCCGACGCGCCGCACCTGGTCTCCGCGCGGGCACACACCCGTGGTCACCGTCCGGGGGCGATCCCAGCGCCGATTCTCCATCGCCGCCCTGACCTGCTACAAGGACGGGGAACGCTCCCGGTTGATCTACCGGCCGAAGCGACACCCGGACGCGAAGAACGCCGCACGCCGCAGTTTCGCCTGGACCGATTACCGGGACCTGCTCATTCGCGCCCACGTGCAACTCGGCGGCCCGATCGTGCTGGTGTGGGACAACCTCAACGTGCACCGCGATGCCCGCCTGCAGGCATTCATCGACACCCGCGACTGGGTCACCTGCTATCGGCTGCCACCGTATGCGCCCGACCTCAACCCGGTCGAAAGCATCTGGTCGCTACTACGACGCAGCAACCAGGCCAACACCGCCTTCGACGATCCCGCCCACCTGATGCACAGCCTGCGACACGGCCTGCGACGAATCCAACACCGGCCCACCATCATCGATAGCTGCCTCGCCGGGACCGGCCTCACCCTCACGACATCACACCCGGAACCTCGTTAGTTGCGGGTGGCCACCAGAACCCAGGTGGGAAGGGTCATTCCGCCCGAGCCGTCGAGTTGGATGTCGCCGCCTGCTTCGCGGACGGTGTCCAGGAAGGTGCCGGGGAGGGCGACGGCGTCGATGCGGTCGCGGCGGAAGGTGGTGAGTGTCCAGTCCGGGTCGGAGAACAGGGTGCGCAGCTCGCTCTCCTCGATCGGGAAGGGCGAATACCCTTGCGTGAGGCCGTCACCCGGGAAACAGAATTCGATGACGCGCGCGCCCGGGCGCAGGATACGAGCCAGCGCGGCGACGTGGGCGCGGCGGCCGGCCGGGTCCAGGCAGTGCAGCAGCGAGCTGCCGAGCACCGTGTCGAAGCGGCCGTCGTAGCCGGTCAGTGTGGTGGCATCGGCCACCTCGAAGGTCACCGGGATGTTCCGCTCGGCCGCGCGGGCGCGGGCCTGCTCGATCGCGGTGGGCGCGGCGTCCGCGCCGGTCACCCGGTAGCCGCGGGTGGCCAGGTAGACGGAATTGTTGCCCAGGCCGCAGCCGATATCGAGCACCTCGCCCGAAAACTGGCCCGCCGCTTCCAATTCCACCACCAGATGCTGCGGTTCACCGATGTCCCACGGCATGCGATCGAGGACCACACCCTCCATCAGGGTGCCGTCGCGATAGGCGCGATCGAAGTCGATGTCGGTGGGGTCGATGGGAGTTACTGGGTTGTCGGTCATGAGATCCATCCCCGCTTTCGCCGGTCGGGAGTCCTGCCTGTCCGCTCCGGAAGTCTAGTCCGAATCGGAGGAGCAGTCTCCGTTTTCGGCCGAGCAACTTCCCACCCGAAACGACACGCCGAGACCGGCGACGCGACCGCGTCGGCACGCGATTCGACGCGCCGAGACTCTGGGCAAAGCCATTTGCTGAAAGGTAGCCTTCTCAACGGCAGGACGGTCGCCCGTCTTGTCCACCCTCTGCCTACGGGGTGACCAGGGACGGCGGGGAAGCGAGTACCGATATGGCAACTATCGGACAACTGAGAGCGGCGCTGGCGGTGCTGGACGCCGAGATCGACGAGGTCGCGCACCAGGTGTGGGACCGGGAGATGGCGGGCTCCGACATCGCGGGGGTGCAGCACGCGATGCTTGCCGGGCTGCTGTATCGGCTGATCGGCGCGGACCTGCGAAGATCGCTGACCACGGCGCCGGATCTGGCCGCACTGGAGGACCGCGCGCGGGCCGCCGGTCCGGGGGCCGTCGCCGTGCACGACGAAGACCTCAGCGCGCAAGCGCATTTCGAGGCGTACTGGCTGACCGACCGGATCGCCGAGCTCTACGGCACCACCGACCAGGTGCCGCCGCCGCTGGCCGCCGCGGCCTACACCGCGGAGGCCACCCGCAGTCTGCTACGGATTCACCGCGACCTGCTGCGCGGTGCGCGGCTCGACGCCGGATACTCCGCGTGGGAAACCGTTCTCGACCAACTCGATCGAGCCAGGGCGCTGGCGAGGGCCGCCCACGCCGCCGCCGAGACCGCGCCGCAGCAGGGAGTGATTCCGGCCAAAAGCGTGCCGGAAACATAGGGGAAGAGCGTGCCGGAAACATAGGGGCAAGCCGCCGTAAGCCCCGATTGCGGTCAGCCCCCGACCTTGGCGAGGGCCGTCGTCCAGTCCGTGGCGATGGCTTCCTGGGCGGCCCGCAGGGATACCGTGCGGGCGCAGACCAGCTGGTGCAGGCGGTTTTCCACGCTGTCCTTGGCGTTGGGGGAGGCGCCCGGCTCGACCCACAGGTTGCGCGGGTCGTTCGGGTCGCCGCCCACCTCCAGCGGGATCAGGTGGTCGTATTCGGCCGCGGACAGCGCGCCGGTGTAGTCGTAGGACTTGGCGTTGAGCGCCTTCTCCCGGTCGGTGATCGAGACCGGCGGGCGGATCGACCTGGTGTATCCGGACTTACAGATCGTCGAGTCCAGGGTGTCGGGGGTGACCTTGGGATTCGTGGCGCCGGGGGTGCAGCGCGAATCGGGCAGGGTCTGGCCGTCGGCGGACTGTTGGTAGTGGCAATCGCTGGGCTGCGGCTCGACGACGTAGGTCCCGGTGGGGCCGGGCCCCACCGGGACCGCGGCCCCCGCCGTGCCGACGGAGACGAAAAGCGTTGCTGCCAAGGTTGTTCCGACGACAATTGTGCGCTTGTTCATGCCGGAGTCTAGGCAGTCACAGACCACGGGGAATGCAATGCGCCTGAGATGTCCGGTGAATTGTTCGCGAACGGAGAGATCCCGGCCAAAAGCACGCCGGGATCAAGCAAAAGCACGCCGGGATCAAGCAAAAGCACGCCGGGATCAAGGGATAGCGCGGAGCGCGGCCCTATTTTCCCCCGGTGCGCAGGAGCGAATGCCGTACCCCGTAGGCGAAATACAGGACCAGGCCGATGGCCATCCAGATGAAGAAGCGCAGCCAGGTCTCGACCGACAGGTTCAGCATGGCCCACAGGCAGGTCAGGACCGCGAGGATCGGGATGTAGGGCACGAAGGGAACCTTGAAGCCGCGCGGCAGATCCGGGCGGGTGCGGCGCAGGACCAGCACGCCGAGGGAGACCAGCACGAACGCGAACATGGTGCCGATGTTCACCATCTGCTCCAGGGTGCCGAACTTGACGAACCCGGCCAGCAGCGCGCACACCACGCCGACGATCGCGGTGATCCGCACCGGAGTTCCCTTGGAGCCGGTGCGCGCCAGCGAGCGCGGCAGCAGTCCGTCGCGGGCCATCGCGTACAGCACCCGAGTCTGGCCCAGATACATCACCATGACCACGGTCGTGAGCCCGGCCAGCGCGCCGATGGAGATGATGTTCTTCGCCCAGGTCACCCCGTGGATGGCGAAAGCCGTGGCCAGCGTGGCGTTCTCACCGGAGAGCTTGGTGTAGGGCACCATGCCGGTCAGCACCAGCGACACCGTCACGTACAGGATGGTGACGATCACCAGCGAGCCGAGAATGCCGCGCGGCACATTGCGCTGCGGATCGCGGGTCTCCTCGGCGGTGGTCGCGACCACGTCGAAACCGATGAACGCGAAGAAGACCAGGCTCGCGGCGGCCAGCAGGCCGTACGGGCCGAACGCGCTACCGCCCGCACCGGAGATCCAGGAGAACAGCGACTGATGCACGCCCTGGCCGGTATTGGAGTGCTCGGCGGGCGGAATGTAGGGACTCAGGTTCGACGCGTTGAAGTAGCGCAGACCGACGATCACGACCACCGCGATCACCACCAGCTTGATCGCCACCGCCACCGCGGACACCCGCGAGGACACCTTGGTCCCGATGGTCAGCAGCACGCCGAGCAGCACGATCAATCCGGAGGCGCCCCAGTCGAATTCGAGCGAGCCCAGATGGACGGTCGCCGGACCGCCGATCACCTCGCCCAGGTACTGCGACCAGCCCTTGGACACCGTCGACACCGCGACGGCGAATTCCAGGATGAGGTCCCAGCCGATGATCCACGCCGCGAGCTCACCGAAGGTGGCGTAGGAGAACGTGTACGCGCTGCCCGCCACCGGCACCGTCGATGCGAATTCCGCATAGCACAGGGCGGTGAGACCGCAGGTAACCGCGGCGATCACGAACGCCGCCGAGACCGAGGGTCCCGCGGTCTGCCCGGCGATCTGCGCGGTCAGGGTGAAGATGCCCGCGCCGACCACGACCGCCACACCGAAGAACGTCAGATCCCAGGCCGTCAGGTCCCGGCGCAGTTTGACATCCGGTTCATCGGTGTCGCGGATCGACTGCTCGACCGTCTTCGTGCGGAACAATCCGTTCCACCGGCCGGTCACCTGCTGCACTGGCTCGGGGATAGCCAAACCCGTCTCCTCTGTTCGCGGCATCGCCTTCGACGCCGCACCACACGATCGTTCAACTTAACAGTACGGCCATGTGATCTCGGTCTCGGGTTGCTGCACCGTCGCGTAACCATCGGTATTGTGCACAACCTGCGCATTTGGACCCCCGGAAACCGATGGCCGATAAGACATTTCAGACAGCTGCGGAGAGTCGGCCCAGGAGCTCGAGAAAGTTCCGACCGGCCGGACCGCGCGCCCAGCAGAGGCGGCCGAGTATGTAGTCGCGGTAGGCGATCTCGGCGTTCTCGCGATTGGGCCGGGGCAGCACCGACAGGAAGTAGTCGATCTCGGAGAGCTCGTACTCGACGGGCACGAGCGGAAACAGCTCGGGCAGCGCGCGATGCTCGGCCGGGGTCAGCGGGCGCAGCGCGGTGTAGGCGCGCAGAAAGGCGGCGAGCTGATCGGCGCGCACGTGCGCGGGGCCGCCGTCGCGCAGCGAGATCCAGTCGACGGCGAAGCGCTCGATGGCGGTGGCCAGGTCGAAGACCGCGGTGGTGCGGTTGGCCAGGCCGAAGTCGAAGACCGCGGTGATCTCCTCGCCGCGCCACAGCAGATTGGTGCCGTGCCAGTCGTTGTGGGTCCACAGCGGCTCGAGCCCCGCGACATCCACGCGCCACGGCTCGACCTCGGCGCGCCAGTCGCGGGCGGCGAGGAAGGCGGCGAGCGCGGGGCTCGCGGCGGCGCGGCGCTGGATCGTCGCGACCGGGTCGGTGCACAGCCCGGCCGACAGCGGGCGCGGCCGCCGGGCGGGCGCGTCGTATCCGGCTGCGGCGCGGTGCATTCGGGCCAGCATGCGCCCCGCCGCGGCGGCGTCGGCCACCGACAGGTACGGGGTCCAGGAGAAGCTGCCGCGATAGCGGTCCTCGCCCGCGCCGAGAGCGTGGATCTCGTAGGCGAATTCGCCGCGGGTGTAGGCCCGGACCTCGGGAATCGGGATGCCGCGGGCGCGCAGGTGGGTCATGAACGCGTGCTCCTCGGCGAGGGCGGCGGCATCGCGCAGCGCCAGCGGCAGCCGCTTCACGATCACCGCGGCGCCGTCGGTCATCCGCACCCGCGCGGCCGCCGACAGCGGTCGGGGGCTGCGCCATTCGATCGCCGCCGCGCCGTCGATCTCGGCGACCGTCAGCGGCGGCCAGTCCGGCGCGACCATGGGGGTCGTGCCCATGCCGAAGACGAGGTCGTCAGGCACGTCGGCGCTCGATCAGCACGATCAGCCCGGTGGCCGCGCCCGCGGCCAGGAAGGAGAACAGCGAGGCCGACGACCACCAGCCCGGGTGCACCCCGATGCCGTCCTGCACCCGCACCCAGAATCGGGCCCACCACTCCACCGAGCCCGGATTGAACAGTTGATACACCGCGAAGCCGAGCAGCCACGGCAGCACCATGAGCGGGCGCGCGGGGGCATGCTCGGACAGGTCCCAGCCGCGTCGCCCACGGCCGCAGAAGAAGTCGACCACCAGCACCGCGCACAGCGGCACGAACACCGAACCGATCAGGGCCAGGAAGGTGGAGAACCCGGTGAAGTCGTGCACGCCCAGCGCCAGAACCGTGGCCAGCGCGCCGATCACGGCGGCGATGATGCGACGGTCCAAGCGCGGCAACAGGTTCTGGATGGACATCGCGGTGGAGTACACGTTGGCGAAGGACTGGTCGGACTCGCGCAGCACGAGGACCGCGAAGAACACCCACCCGGCCGCGACGCCGAGGAAGGTGTCGAAGATCCGGTCCGGGTCGCCGCCGACCTGGATGAGCGCGACGACACCGAGCAGATAGCACCAGGTCTGCGCGGCGGAGTAGCCGATCATGGACGCCCCGGTGGCAGCCCGCACCGAATGCGCGTGCCGGGTGTAGTCCGCGGCCAGCGGCACGAAGGACACGGCGACGGCCAGCGTGCTGTCGACGCCGGGGAAGAATCCGCTCCACGAGGTGTCGGCCACGGGCGGCAGCGGTTGGCGCAGTAGCTGCACGGTGAGGTAGAGCATCGACACGGCGACGGCGACGGTCACGTATTTGCGCAGGATGTGCAGCACCCGCAGCGGCCAGATCGCCATCACCGTGCACAGCAGCCCGGCGGCGAGGATCACCGGCGCGTGCGCGAACCGGCCGTGCGTCAGCGACCGCACGCCACCGGAAATCACGGTCAGCTCGTAGACGGCCCAGCCGACGCACTGCACGATATTGGCGACGGTCGGCAGATACGACAGCCGCGTGCCGAACAGGCCGCGGAAGTTCGCCATGGCCGGTGCCCCGGTGCGCGCCCCGACCGCGCCCGCCGCCGCGACCATGCCGGTGCCCAGCACCGTGCCGACCACCGTCGCCAGCAGCGCCGCCACGATCGGCAGCTGCGGATGGCCGTCGGGTCGCAGCACGTAGATCGCGGCCGTGAAGCCGATCAGGCTGACGCCCAGATTGGCCCAGAACGCGGTCTGATCCGCGAACGACAGGCTGCGCGGGACTTCGGTGGTCAGCAGCAGGGGTGCCTCGGCGGTGCGCGACTCGCGCCGCTCGTTGATGCTCGTCATAACAGGACACATGCTAAATGCCGGGCGTTTTCCCTGGTCAACGGTCAACGCGCGGTACGGTTTTCCCCATGCGCCTTCGACCTCGTGGTCTGATCACGGCCGCGCTCGCCCTCCTGTTCGCCGCGATGGCGACCGGACCCGCCGCCGCACGGCCCGCGCCCGCGCAGATCGCGCCGCTGGGGCCGGATTTCCTGTGGGGCGTGGCGTCCTCGGGATTCCAGTCCGAAGGGCATGCGCCGGACAGCAATTGGTCGCGCTATGTGGCCGAGGGCAAGACCGCCGACCCGTATCGGGATTCGGTGGATTTCTTCGATCGCTACCGGTCGGATATCGAGCTGGCCCGGCAGCTGGGTGTGCGGGTGTATCGGATCGGCATCGAGTGGGCGCGGGTGCAGCCGCAGCCGGGGGTGTGGTCGGAGGACGGGCTGCGCTTCTACGACGAGGTGATCTCCGCGATCACCGCGGCGGGGATGCGGCCGATGCTCACGCTGGACCACTGGGTGTATCCGGGCTGGGAGGTCGATCGCGGCGGCTGGCGCAATCCGGGCATGGTGGACGACTGGCTGGCCAACGCGCGCACCGTGGTCGACCGGTATGCTCGGTACAACCCGATGTGGGTGACGTTCAACGAGCCGACGTTCTACGGGGTCAACGAGGTTCAGCACGGCGGGCTGTCGGCGGCGGAGCTGCCGATGCTGGCGGCGAAGCTGGCGCAGGCGCACAACGCGATCTACGACTACATCCACGGGGTGCAGCCGGGGGCGTGGGTGACCAGCAATGTCGCCTACGTGCCGGGCGGTGACGATGTGGTGTCCAAGCCGTTCCTCTCCGCGATCGCGGCGCGGCTCGACTTCGTGGGCATCGACTACTACTACGGCCTGACCTTCGACAATGTCGTGAGCATTCTGCAGAATTTCGACATGCTGTGGCGCAATCCGCTGGAGCCGGAGGGCATCTATTACGCGTTGCAGAACTATGCGCGGGCCTTTCCGGGCAAACCGCTCTACATCGTGGAGAACGGCATGCCCACCGAGAATGCCCGGCCCCGCAGGGACGGCTACACCCGCGCCGACGACCTACGCGACACCGTCTACTGGCTACAGCGGGCCAGGGCCGACGGCATCAATGTGGTCGGCTACAACTACTGGAGCCTCACCGACAACTACGAATGGGGCTCGTACTCGCCCCGATTCGGCCTGTACACGGTGGACGCGCTGTCCGATCCGAGCCTGACTCGGCGCGCGACCGACGCCGTCCCGGCCTACACTGCGATCATCCGCGACGGAGGCGTCCCCGCCGACTACCGGCCCACCCGAGCCCCCCTGACCTGCTCGCTGGTCGACGCCGCCGCCAGCTGCCTCGACCCGGTCACCGTGCCGCACTGAACCCCTCGCGGCACCGAGCCTGCCGTAGAAGGGATTCCGGCCCATGCCTCGACGGTTCACACGCCGCGTCGAAACGGCGGCAGCCGCCGCACTACTGATCGCGCTGCTCGGCCCGACGGCCAGGGCCGAGCCCGCCCCGGCCCCTTCCCTGCCGATCGGAATCGGCAAGCATCCCGATGGGAGTACTCCCCCGCCGGGGGCGGACGACTGGAATTGCGTTCCGTCGCAAGCGCATCCGCGGCCGGTGGTGTTGTTGCACGGGACCTGGGACAACCAGAATGTGTGGGACGTGCTTGCGCCGCAGTTGAAAGACCGTGGATATTGCGTGTTTTCGCTGAACTACGGGCGGGATGCGTCCAGTGCGGTGGGGGTGCTGGACGGGATGTACGGCACGGGGGATATTCGGGCGTCGGCGCGGGAGGTCGCGGGGTTCGTGGAGCGGGTGCGGGTGGCGACGGGGGCGGCGCGGGTGGATCTGGTGGGGCATTCGCAGGGGGCGGTGCTGGCGCGGCAGTATCTGCGGTTCGAGGGTGGCGGGGCGAAGGTGGGCACGCTCGTTTCGTTGGTGGGGTCCAATCACGGCGTCGATTCCGTCGGCCTCGGCAGGCTGATGGGTGGGGCGATGGCGTCGATTCGCGATGCGGCGCTGGCACGCGTCGTCGGTGTCGCGGGGACGCAGCAGCTGACCGGGAGCGACTTCCTGCGCGAGCTGAATGCGAGCGGGGACACCGTGCCGGGGGTGCACTACACGGTGGTCGCGAGCCGGGTCGACGATGCCTCGCAGCCGCCGGAGGCGACCTTCCTGCGACCCGGTCCCGGCGCGACCGTCGACAACGTCTGGGTCCAGGACCTGTGCCCCGCCGATGCCTACCGGCATGCCGATGTGCCGCGCTCCCCCACGGTCACCTATATCGTGCAGCGAGCCCTCGATCCGGACTATTCCGGCACGCCCTGTCCGCACTGACGCCGAATTCTCCCCCGCCCATCTGGGGGCGGCCGGTAATCGGTAATCTCGGCCTGGATGGTTAGCGTCTCCACTCCCGTACGGCCGCAGTTCGCCGCCCGTCGTCTCGGGCGCATTGCGTGGCTGGTCCCGGTAGTCCTCATCGCCGTGTGCGGCTACTGGCTGCTGCATCCGTCGTGGCCGTTGATTCCGATCAAGCGGGAGTTCATCGACCTGCAGGTGTATCGGCTCGGCGTGCAGGCCATGTGGCACGGCGCGGACATGTACGGCACGCTACCGAAGACCACGCTGGGCATCGGGCTGCCGTTCATCTATCCGCCGTTCGCCGCGCTGGCGCTGAGCCCGTTCGCGATGCTCCCCTGGCACCCGGCGGCGGTGAGCTTCTTCGTGGTGTCCACGCTGGCGCTCGCGGTGACCCTCTACCTGGCGGTGCGGCGGCTGTGGATCGGCGGCCTGGAGCCGGCGCTGTGGGCGACCGCGTGCGCGCTGCCGCTGGGCATGCTGCTGGAGCCGGTGCATTCGACCCTGGACTTCGGTCAGGTCAACATGCTGCTGATGGTGCTGGTGGCGGCGGACTGCCTGGCGCGGCGGCCGAAGTGGCCGCGCGGCATGCTGATCGGCATCGCGGCCGCGATCAAGCTGACCCCGGCGGCGTTCGTGCTGTATTTCCTGGTGCGGCGCGACTATCGGGCGGCGGGGACCGCGGCCGTCACGGGCGCGGTCGCGACCGGACTCGCCTACGCGGTGCTGCCGCGCGAATCGACCCGATACTGGCTGGGCGGCATGGGCAATGTGTCCGGGCTCAGCGGCTCGGCCTTCCATACCAATCAGTCCATTCAGGGTGTGCTGTCCCGGCTGCGGGTGCCCGAGCCCGCCTTCACGCTGCTGTGGCTGGTATTCAGCGTGGCGCTGCTGGCGCTGGTGGTCGCCGCCATGCGGCAGGCCACCGACAATCCGCCGCTGGCAATGTCGTTCAACGCGGTGTTCACGCTGCTGGTGTCGCCGATCTCGTGGTCGCACCACTGGGTGTGGATCGCCCCGGCGCTGCTGGCGGCCGTCGGCGCGGCGACCCGGCTGCCGCTGCGCACCGCCGCCTGGTGGTACCTGCTCGTGCTCGGCGCCGCGGTGGTATTCGTGATCGGCCCGCAGAACTGGGAGCCCGGCGAGAACAATCGCGAATTCGCCTGGACGCCTTGGCAGCACGTGATCGGCGATACCTACGTGTGGTTGAGCGTGCTGCTGGTGGTGCTGTACGTCGTCGCCGGACCCAAGCCCGCGACGCGGGAGCCGCTGCTGCCGATCCCGCTGCGGGAGCTGCGATCTCGCTATCCGAAGCCCTAATCCGCTCAGCGGGCGAGGGCGGCCAGGATGCTGCGGGCCTGATGGTCCGCGCCGAGTTGGTTGGGGTGGAACGGCACCGCAGGGCCGGGAGGGTTGCCGGACAACGGAATCAGGCCCTCGACCCAGCGCGTGCCGACCGGGCGACAGGCGTCGTGCCCGCCGCTGTCGCCGTAGGTGTCGACGAACTCGACGCCGGTCGCGGCCGCCACCCGGGCCAGCATGGCGTCCAGCTCGACCAGTTTGCGGCCCAGCCAGGCGGCATCGACATCGGAGATCGGAACCACGGGCCAGCAGCCGCGGTCGGTGCGCACGCCCTCGAAGTAGTCGATCAGCAGGATGCGCGCGTGCGGGGCGCGGGCGCGGACGCCGGTGACCGCCGCGGTCACCTTCGGTTCCGTCGCAGCGATATTCGCCGACATCCGGTCGACGCCGCCGGGCACATAGCGGTCCTGGCAGGGGGTGGCGGTCGGGTCGATGGTCAGGCAGTCCTGCACCGCGACCGCCAAACCCGCGTCGTTGCCGCCGATTTCGAGGGTCACCAGGTCGGTGCTCGGGGTGAGCCGATCGAACTGCGGCGCGTTGTCGCCCGTCAGGGTGCCCTGCGCGCCGGTGAGGTCGGCGGTCTTGGCCCCGCCGCAGGTGGCGTCGCGTAGCACGGGGATCGCGAGCGCGGCGGCGATCTGCTTGGCATAGTCGCGGCGGCTCTGATAGCAGCCCAGCGGCGCGTCGGCGGCGGTGGCCTGGGTTACCGTGGCGTCGGCCGCCCACGAATCCCCCAGTGCCACATACTCGGTGACGGCCGGAGCGGCCGCGGCCCGGCCCGGGCTCAGCAGCGCGGCGGCCGCGCATCCGATTGCGAACAGCGAGGTCTTCCGCACTGCCACTCCCCACCCCGACCCGATATGGACATATGTCCAGTGGACCGTAGCACCGAAATACCGACCGCGCGGGCAATTTCCGGCAAACACGCGGCCGGGATTCGGATCAGTGCGGCAGCGAGGCCCGGCGACGGCGAACGGCGACGAATACGGCGACGGCAATGGCGAGCGCGACCACGCCCGCAATCAGCTAGCTCGGGCCGCGCAGGGCGTTCTCGAGGCTGTGCCAGTCGGCGCCGACGGCGTATCCGGCGACGGCCAGCGCGGCCGTCCAGGGCAGCCCGCGACGGTGTAGAGACCGAACCGCCCGGCGGACATGCCCGCACTGCCCGCGGGCAGCGAGATGAAGGTCCGGGCGGCCCCCGGAGCGACCGACGAAACGATCAAGTGCTGCACTGTTTTTACTTCCTCCGAGCGAGACGAGCGGCGACGACCCCCTGCACCGGCCGCCACGCGACCAGGCACAGCACCAGCCACAGCCCACCCAGCGACCAGCCGCCGAGAATGTCCGTGGGCCAGTGCACACCCAGGTAGAGCCGCGAAATACCCACGGCGGCAACGAATATCGCCGCAACGGCAACCACCGCCACCCGCACCGCGGTCCGCCCGGCCCACAGCACCAGCAGCGCGGCCAGCACCCCGATCACCACGATCGACCCGAGACTGTGCCCCGACGGAAACGACTGATTCGTCTCCACCACAAGATGATCCACAACCGGCGGCCGACTCCGCCCCACCACGTGCTTCACCCCCACCACCAACACCCCGGCCCCCGCCGTGGCCACCCCCACCAACCCCGCCCGCCCCCACATCCGCCGCCACACCAACCCCACGAACACCACCGCAGCCATCCCCGCCATCGCCACCGTGCCCCCCATATCCGACACAAAAATCGCAACCCGCGTAAGCCCCCCATTCCGATGCCCGACAAACCACCCCAACACCGGCCGATCAATCACGGTAACCCCACCCCCCACCCCCACACTCACCACAACCCCCACGAAAACAACCGCAAGACAACCAACCACAACAGCCAACCCCACCCCCCGCCGAACCCACCCAACCAACAACGCAGCCCCCCTCACCATCGGCGTCGACAACGGAGCCGTAATCTCCCCACGCCCGGCAAACTGCTCCCCCTTGTCCCCGGCGACCTGGCCCCCTTCATTCCCGACGACCTGGCCCCCTTCATCCCCGGCGAACTGGTCCCTCTCATTCCCGGCGAACTGATCCCTCTCATTCCCGGCGAACTGGCCCCCTTTGTTCCCGGCATGCTTTTGGCCGGGATCTCTTTCGATTCGGGCCAGGAGTACGCCGGAAGGGTAGGGATGGGGAGTGGGGATCGGGTTTTCTGTCACGGCCTCACCGTGGCACCGGGTCGCTGAGGACACGCTGAGAGTCGTAGGGGTGGGCGGGCCGTGGTGGTCGATGATGGCTGGCATGCGCATTGTGTGGTCGCCCGCTCGGTGGGGGTTGCGGGTGCGGTCGGCGCTGGCGGCGGCGGGCGTGGTGGGGGTGGTGCTGGTGATTGCGGCGGCGGCCATGTTGTGGCTGCTGTATCGGTCGCTGCTGGATTCGGTGGATGAGGCGGCGGATGCTCGGGTCGGGGATATCGCGGGTCAGTTGCGGGCGGTCGAACCGGGGGATCTGAGTGCGTCGCTGCTGAGCGCCGATAGTCATGTCGAGGTCGTGCAGCTCATCGACGCCTCGGGGGAGGTGATTCGCCGATCCGAGGGCGCGCCGAAGCGGCCCCTGGTGACGCTGCCCGATTCCGGACGGGTGCACGGCCTGTCGGTCGGTCACGACACCGATCTGCGGGTGTCGGCGCGGCGGGTCGAGGGTCCCGGGGGGCCGATCGTCGTGCTCGCCGCGGCCAGCGTCGAACCGGTCGAGGAGACGATCAAGAAGGTCGCGGCCGGGCTGGCGGTGGGCGGACCGGTGGTGGTCGTCGCCGCGGCGGCCGCCACCTATGCCCTGGTCGGCCGGTCGCTGGCGTCGGTGGAGGCGATCAGGTCCCGGGTCGCCGGGATCGGCGCGGAGCGACTGTCCGAGCGGGTGCCGGTTCCGGTCGCGCGCGACGAGATCGCCCGTCTCGCAACGACTATGAACGAGATGCTGGGCAGGCTCGAGGCCGGGCACGCCGCGCAGCGCCGCTTCCTGTCCGACGCCTCGCACGAGCTGCGCAGCCCGCTCGCCACGGTGATGGCCGGGCTGGAACTGGCCCGCGACCACCCGCAGACCTTCGACCGCGAGCTCATCGGCGAGACCATGCTGCCGGAGGCCGAGCGCATGCAGCACCTCATCGACGATCTGCTCACCCTGGCCGCGGCCGACGAGCACGGACTCACCCTGCACCCCACCGACGTCGACCTCGACGATCTGGCCGCGACCGCGGTGGGGGCGCTGCGGCAGCGGCAGGGACCGCGCGTGGACACCGACCTGCAACCGGCCCGGCTGGTCGGCGATCCGCGGGCACTGGCCCGAATGATCCGCAACCTCACCGACAATGCCGCCACCCACGCCCGCTCGGTCGTGGCCGTCGCCACCGGCGCCACCGTCACCGAGGTCCGGCTCACCGTCGACGACGACGGGCCCGGCATCGCGGCCGCCGACCGCGAGCGGGTCTTCGAGCGTTTCGTGCGCCTGCAGGACGACCGCGCCCGCAACACCGGCGGCACGGGACTCGGGTTGGCCATCGTCGCGGAAATCGTTGCGGCCCACCGGGGTAGCGTTCGCATCGAGGACTCGCCCTACGGCGGCACGCGGGTGATCGTCGCCCTCCCGCTCGACGGGTGACTACTCCCCCAGCAGTTGGTACCCCACGCCGCGATGGGTCTTGATCGACGCGCGCCCGAACGGGGCATCGATCTTCTTGCGCAGGTAACCGACATACACCTCGACCACGTTCTCCGGGCCGTCGTAGTGCGCGTCCCAGACATTGCGCAGGATCTCGGTTTTGGTGACCACCGCGCCGGGCCGCCGCATGAGGAATTCCAGCAGGCCGAATTCGCGGGGAGTCAGCGACACCTCGTCCGCGCCGCGCCGCACCTCCCGGCGGACCGGATCGAGCACGAGATCGCCGACCCGCAGGATCGTCTCCTGCTGCGGGGCGCGCCGCCGCAGCAGGGCGCGCAGCCGCGCGAACAGCACCACGAACGAAAACGGTTTGGTCAGATAGTCGTCCGCGCCCAGGTCCAGCGCGTCGGCCTCCTCGTGGTCGCCGTCCTTGGCGGTGAGCATGAGCACCGGGGTGCGCACATCGCGGGCCCGCACCCGGCGCAGCACCTCGTATCCGCTCATGCCGGGCAGCATGATGTCGAGCACGATCACGTCGAAGCGGTCCTCCGTCGCCAGCCAGAGCCCGTCCGGACCGGTCGCGGCGACCTGCACCACGAATCCCTCCATCTCGAGCCCGCGCCGAACCGTCTCGGCCAATCGCGGCTCGTCCTCCACCAGCAGCACCCGCACCTGTAGGGCTCCCTCCGCAGACACCGGCGCGTCGCACCGGATTCCCTGCGCCGTTCCGGGCATTATGCCCAATCGGGTGGCCGGAAATTCGTTTCCGTGTGGATAGACGTCACACCCGCTTGTGCTGTGTGCTGGGTACCACAGTTCCGAACCGAAATTTTGCCGCGTGGCGCGGACCGGTGAGAGAAGGACCAGATGACCGTCAGCAAGTTCCGGGGGGCGGCGGTGGCGGCCGCCGTGGCGATAATGGTCGCGATTCTGACCGCCGTGCAGTCGGGGACGGCGGTGGCAGTGCCCGTGCAGCCTGCGCTCCCCTTTCCTGTACCGCCGATGCCACCCGAATTCGACCCGTCCTTCTACTCACCCCCGCCCGACGTGGTCGCGGCCAAGAAGCCGGGGGAGATCATTGCCGCGCGTGAGGTGCATCTGGGCTTCTACTCGGTGATCCCGCTGAATATCGATGCCTGGCAGTTGTCGTTCCGCTCCACCAATACTCGCGACGAGCCGATCGCGGCGGTGACGACGGTGATGAAGCCGCGCGGCGACAACGGTGGCGCGCCGCGCAATCTGCTGTCGTACGAGTTCCCGGAGGATTCGAACGCGCAGTACTGCGCGCCCTCCTATGTGCTACAGCAGGCGTCGATCCCGGGAACTATTACCGGGCAGTTCGACATTCCCTTCGAATTCGTCGCGCCGCTGACGGCGCTCGGTGCGGGCTGGGCGGTGGCCATGCCCGATCACGAGGGCCCCAACTCGGCGTTCGCGGCCGGACCGCTCGGCGCGCGGATCACCCTGGACGGCATTCGGGCGGTGGAGAATTTCGCGCCGATGGGGCTGCCGGGCCGCGACACCAAGGTCGGCGTGGCCGGATACTCCGGTGGCGCGATCGTCGCCGGGCACGTGGCCGAGATGCGCAAATCGTATGCGCCCGAGGTGAATATCGTCGGCGTGGCCGAGGGCGGCAATCAGCCGGATCTGCGCAAGACCGTGGAGTTGGCCAACAACAACCTGACCTCGGCGCTGATCCTCAGCGGCCTGCTCGGCGTCGCGCGCGAATACCCGGAGCTGAACCAGTACATCCAGCAGCACATGAACGGATTCGGCAAAGCCCTGATCCCCGTGAAGAATTCGCTGTGCCTGTATTCCGCGGGCATCCTTCCTTTCATGAATCTGGTCGGCCTGTTCGACAATCCGAACGTGTTGTACGACACCGTTCCCAACGAGGTGTTCGACAAGATCCGCCTCGGCCACGCGACACCCGATATGCCGATGTTCATCTATCAGTCCAACCCGGACTGGGCGGCCCCCGTCGGCCCGGTGAACACGGTGGTGAATCAGTACTGTCGCGACCCCGCCGCCCGCGTCCAGTACGTGCGCGACAACTTCAGCGAGCACATCTCCCTCGAAATCATCGGCATGCCACGGGTTTTGCTCTGGTTGAAGGACCGCTTCGACGGCGTGCCGGTGCGGCAGGGCTGCGACATCCACGACGAGGGCTCGATGGCCCTGGACCCCGCGACCTGGCCGGTCTGGTTGCAGGGAGCGGGCACCGTGCTCGCCGGAGTCCTCCAGCAGCGCATCGGGAGCAAGTAGCCGTTCCGGGGTCTCCACAACGTTCGCGGATTCACCGATCCCCCTCCGCAAAAGTAGGCATTTGTGGAGCATTCGTGGGCAACCGTGCGCTGTGTAGCGTGCGAAATGTAGCGGTGAAGCGACGCCTGGGAGGACACCGATCGTGAAGAATCATCTCGTCCGCACGCACCGATCCGCGGAGAGCTTTCCCCGCGAGGAGCACCTGGCGTGGCGGATCGCGGAGGTCGCGGCGGATGCCGTGGAGGTCGCTCCGGAGACGGAGGAGATGATCGTCAACCGGATCATCGACAATGCGGCGGTCGCCGCGGCCGCGCTCACTCGGCGTCCGGTCGCCAATGCCCGGGCGCAGGCGCTGGCCCATCCCTACTCGCCCGGTGCGACCGTCGTCGGCGTCGGCGGCAGGTTCTCGCCCGAGTGGGCGGCGTGGGCCAACGGCGTCGCGGTGCGCGAACTCGACTTCCACGACACCTTTTTGGCCGCCGAGTACTCGCATCCGGGCGACAACATTCCGCCGATCCTGGCCGTCGCCCAGCATGCCGGGCGCTCCGGGCGCGACCTGATCCGCGGCCTGGCAACGGGTTACGAGATCCAGGTGGACCTGGTGCGCGGAATCTGCCTGCACGAGCACAAGATCGACCATGTGGCCCACCTCGGCCCGTCGGCCGCCGCCGGTATCGGCACGCTGCTCGGACTCGGCACCGAGACCATCTACCAGGCCATCGGCCAGGCGCTGCACACCACCACCGCCACCCGGCAGTCCCGCAAGGGCGAGATCTCCAGCTGGAAGGCGTACGCGCCCGCGTTCGCCGGGAAGATGGCCGTGGAGGCCGTGGATCGCGCCCTGCGCGGCGAGGGCGCCCCGGCGCCGATCTGGGAGGGCGAGGACGGCGTGATCGCCCGGCTGCTGGACGGACCCGGGAAGGAGTATTCGGTGCCGCTGCCCGGCCCGCGCGAGCCCAAGCGCGCCATCCTCGACACCTACACCAAGCAGCATTCGGCCGAATACCAGAGCCAGGCCCCGATCGACCTGGCGCGCCGCCTGCGCGAGCGCATCGGCGACCTGGATCAGATCGCGACGATCGTGCTGCACACCAGCCACCACACCCACGTGGTGATCGGCACCGGCTCGAACGATCCGCAGAAGTTCGACCCCGGGGCTTCCCGCGAAACCCTCGACCACTCGGTCATGTACATCTTCGCGGTCGCGCTGCAGGACGGCACCTGGCATCACGAGCGCTCCTACGCGCCCGAGCGCGCGCGGCGGCCCGACACGATCGAGCTGTGGAACAAGATCTCCACCGCCGAGGATCCGGAATGGACCCGCCGCTATCACGCCACCGACCCGGACGAGAAGGCGTTCGGCGCGCGCGCCGAGGTCACGCTGAAGAGCGGCGAGGTCATCGTGGACGAGCTGGCCGTCGCCGACGCGCATCCGCTGGGCGCGCGGCCCTTCGCCCGCGAGCAGTACATCGCCAAGTTCCGCACCCTCGCCGAGGGCGTCGTCGCGCCCGCCGAGCAGGACCGCTTCCTCGAGGTGGCGCAGCGGACCGCCGAACTGTCGCCCGCCGAACTGTCGCAGCTCACCTTCGCCGTCTCCGACGAGGTGCTGGCGCGCGCACCGCACCTGCCGAAGGGACTGTTCCGATGACCGGCCTGCTCGCCGCCGCCACCTCCGCCGCCGACAAGCGCGCCGCGTTCCGCGCGGGCCTGGCCTCGGGCCGCCTCCAGCGCCTGCCCGGTGCGTTCAATCCCTTGGTGGCCAAGCTGATTCAGGAGATCGGCTTCGAGGGCGTGTACGTCTCGGGCGCGGTGCTGTCGGCGGATCTGGCGCTGCCCGATATCGGCCTGACCACCCTCACCGAGGTCGCGGGGCGCGGACAGCAGATCGCGCGGGTCACCGATCTGCCGGTGCTGATCGACGCCGACACGGGCTTCGGCGAGCCGATGAGCGCCGCCCGCACGGTGACCGTGCTCGAGGACGCGGGCATCGCGGGCCTGCACCTGGAGGATCAGGTCAACCCCAAGCGGTGCGGCCATCTCGACGGCAAGGCCGTGGTGCCCACCGCGGACATGGTGCGCCGCCTGCGCGCGGCCGTATCCGCCCGCCACGACCCGAATTTCGTGATCTGCGCGCGCACCGACGCCGCCGGGATCGAGGGCATCGACGCGGCCGTCGAGCGGGCCCGGGCGTACGCGGCGGCCGGGGCGGATCTGATCTTCACCGAAGCCCTCACCACCGCGGCGGAATTCGAGCGGTTCCGCGCGGCGGTCTCGATTCCGTTGCTGGCCAACATGACCGAGTTCGGCAAGTCCGAACTGCTCTCGGCCGCAACGCTGGAGTCGATCGGCTACAACGCCGTCATCTACCCGGTTACCACGCTGCGGCTGGCCATGTACGCCGCCGAGGCCGGGCTGCGGGAGATCTTCGACAAGGGCACGCAGGCAGGGCTTCTGGACCGCATGCAGCACCGCAGCCGCCTCTACGAACTGCTGGAGTACCAGCGCTACAACGAATTCGATTCCGACATCTTCAATTTCACCCTGGGAGGGGATCAGTGATGACGGAGACCGCGACACCGACCATCTCCAAGGGTCTGGCGGGCGTCGTCGTCGACACCACCGCCATCTCCAAGGTGGTGCCGGAAACCAACTCGCTGACCTACCGCGGCTACGCCGTGCAGGATCTGGCCGCCCACTGCAGCTTCGAGCAGGTCGCCTACCTGCTGTGGCACGGGGAACTGCCCACCCACGCCGAGCTCGAGCGGTTCTGCCAGCGGGAGCGGGCATCGCGGCGCGCCGACCGGTCGCTGCTGGCGCTGGTGGCGAAGCTGCCGGAGAACTGCCACCCGATGGACGTGGTGCGCACGGCGATCAGCTACCTCGGCGCGGAGGATCCGGCCGAGGACGACAACTCGGCGAAGGCCAACCGCGCCAAGGCACTTCGCATGATGGCGGTGCTGCCGACCATCGTCGCGGCCGACCACCGCCGCCGGCGCGGCCTGGATCCCATTGCGCCGCACTCACATCTGGGTTTCGCCGAGAACTTCCTGAACATGTGCTTCGGCACGATCCCCGCGCCCGAGCTGGTGCAGGCGTTCGAGGTATCGCTGATCCTGTACGCCGAGCACAGTTTCAACGCCTCCACCTTCGCCGCCCGGGTGGTCACCTCCACGCTCTCGGACATCTACAGCGCGGTCACCGCGGCCATCGGCGCGCTGAAGGGCCCGCTGCACGGCGGCGCCAACGAGGCCGTCATGCACGACATGCTCGAGATCGGCGACCCCGACCTGGCCGAGCCATGGCTGCGAAACAAGCTGTCGCACAAGGAAAAAGTCATGGGCTTCGGCCACCGCGTCTACAAGAACGGCGACTCCCGGGTACCCACCATGAAGAAGGCGTTCCTGGACATCGCCGCCGCCACCGACGGCCAGCGCTGGGTGCGAATATACGACATCCTCGAACGCACCATGCACGAAACCACCGGCATCAAACCCAACCTCGACTTCCCCACCGGCCCCGCCTACTACCTCCTAGGCTTCGACATCGAGACCTTCACCCCCATCTTCGTCCTGAGCCGCATCACCGGCTGGACCGCCCACATCATCGAACAGTCCGAATCCAACACCCTGATCCGCCCCCTGAGCGAATACATCGGGGTACCCCAGCGCACGGTCGTCGCCTGATATTTCAATCCGATTCTGTTCCTCGGCGATCGTCCAGAGCCGTTGTGATCAGATGACGTGCAGCCCTACCGACTACGGCCTGTTTCGCAAGTGTCTGAAACGTCTTCTCGTACAACACGAGTTCGCGTGGCTGGGTGATCGTCAACTCGGCAGTGATGGTCTCCACGAGCACTCGACTTGCGTCGAACATGCAGAAGTTCGACAGGGGCACAACGTATTCGGTGTGCGTGGGGATGATGCCGATCACAACGCGAGGCAGAGCCATGGCGATCAGGAGCCGGTCCAACTGCCCGATCATGATGTCGTCGTCGCCGACGGTGGTGCGCAGGACTTGTTCGGCAAGGATGAAATGGAATCGGTGGTCACCCCGGTACAAGACCTGTTGTCGCTCCATGCGAGCGGCTAGTCCGGCCGCGAGTTCGTCGCGTGAGCCTCGGTAAAAGTCCTGCATCCGTCCGAGTACAGCTTCTGCGTATTGCGGTGTTTGGAGCAAACCCGGTACGACGAAGGGCTCATACCAGCGCATCAGCTTGGTTTCGGATTCCCAGGCGATCGACTGCCGTTGCCGGTGCGGTAGGCGCATCTGCCGCCATTCGAGATATGCGGCTTCGACGTTCCGCAGCGACGCGATCAGGTCAGCGATCTGGTCTTCCGCATCACATGCCCGGCACCATGTCCGTATGTCACTGTCGGTGGGAGTCTGCTGCCCACGTTCGAGTTTCGACACCTTGGACGGTACCCAGCCGGCCGAACGGGATACAGCCCGCGCGGTCAGCCCGGCATCCTTTCGTATGTCCCGGAGCCGTCCCCCTAGGGCTTCCCGGACCTGTTGTACGGCGTAGGTCACCGTTCCGCAGGAACCGTGACGTATTCGGCATACGGAATCGCCAATGACCACACCCGATCTCGGACCGTGCGGATATGCGCCACGATCGCCGGGTCGGTGGTGGTCGCCAGTCCCGCCCCCGCGCCTGCTGGCGTGAACACGCTGAAGGCAACGAGATCATCATCGAAGATCCACCAGTCGTCCCCGGACAGCAATCCAGGGTCGATCTTGTGCCGCGGCAGGTACCGAACATCCTCCCCGGCCTCCACGTTCCGGACGGCGACGGTCAGCGCCCAACGGGTGTAGTCGGTATGGGGGACGGTTACCACGCGAACGCGCCGCATACCCCGACCGTTGCCGGTGAGTTCTCGAACGAGGTTCTCCCAGTCGGAGAACCACGCAAAATCGTCCGGTTCTCCAGCCAGGAACTTGTGGAACGGTTCGTCCTCCTCCGGTGCTGTGTAGCTGTCCTGAAGTTCCAGATGGACTGCTACACGCCAGTCGGCACGGAACAGCCGCGCCATGTCCTCACCGTAGTGGAGTTGCATCCGGTCGAATCTCCTGTCCTACTGGGACTTCCACGCTCGCCTCGTGTGCGGGAAGCTCCATCTGTTCCAGTGCTTCCGAGTCGGTGACCGGCTCACCCGCGAGGGTGAACGTCCCGTGCCCACTATCGTGCAGGATCGTTCCGAGACAGGTACCCGGCTCCAGGAACTCCAGGAGCCGGTGCGGTATCGCTATCTGGTTGTTTCGATCCGTCCTCCAGCCTTGGACCACATACGTCCCCTTATCAGAGGCGTACAAGGTGGGTGACCGACCTCCGTTCGTGCTCTTGCCGAGGAACCTCAATCGCATCGTGGCCTCCCAGTCCAGCGTGTTTCGCGGCGTTTCTCGTCCAACCATCGTCGTCACTCGTGGTGTAGCCAGTCAACGAATCCGGCGAGCGAAAGAAACATCGAGAAACTTTGTGGTGCATGGAATGAAGCAACCCCTAGCGTCAGATGCGGCGCTCGGGCTGGTAGAGCCCGGTCCGGTCCAGTCGACACGATCGAACTCCTGCTCCCCGAGCTGTCCCACCAGCTACCAGACGCAGAGAGGTTGTCATGGCTGCACGTTCGAGGACATTCGTCTTTCCCGGTGGAATGGTGCAAGTCGCCGCCTATGACGATGATGACGAGGACCGGCCGGGGTTTTACCTCGAACTCCACAACCACACCGGGGCCGTGAGCAGTGAGCGCGACGACGGCACCGATGCGGACGAAGAACAAATCGGTTCTCTCGCCTGATGATTCGACGAATCGAACGACTCGAGGCGCAAGGGCGACAGCCCCAGGGGTCACCGGTGGAGGGGACGTGAGCGTTGCCCGGAGCTCCCCCGGACTTGTGAGGGCAAGGAGCTGACGACGAGAGGACCTTCCCGCGCTTCGCCGCCCATGACCTACGGCGCATCGACGCTAGCCTCGGAGTCGCCTCCGGCGCGAACGTGAAGGCGATACGGCGGATGCGGGGGTACGCGTCCGCCGCGATGACGCCGATCTGTTCAACGACGATCCGGAAGCCGTGGCCCGCAAGATGGGGAGGTCGTGGGCAAAGTGTGGGCAGAACCGAAATCCCGGAAGGCCATCACGGGCCAAGAAACCCTCTCCACCTGCACCTTTGAGTGCCTAACCGAGGTGCCCCCGGTCGGGTTCGAACCGACACTGTGCGGATTTTAAGCTTGTTGCTCTTGATGTTTGGGTGTTTTCGGTGGCGTTGGTGATTGATGGTGAATGCTGGCTGACCAGCGTCTTCGTTCGTTGGTTGAGTTGGTGACTTTCGGCGAGCTTGGGCGCTGCTGCGGACTGACTGCGGACTGTGCTGCCTGAGCTCGCTTTTTCGTGGATAGGTTGTCTATCCGCACCCAATGACTACTTCCCCCCGCCCTCCTCATACTGGCCATCCCTCAGCGGAGCTCGTGCGTGTCAAGGGCGCTCTTTCCCTTGACTCGTGCGAGTGGAGCGAGACAATCGGGCCATGAGGAAGGCGGGGGGAACCGAACGTGACCAATGCCCGGCTGCTCAGCCTGACGGAAGCATCCGTCTTCGCCGACCCGGGGCCGAGCCGATTCCCGGGCGCTCGGAGCCTCACGACCACGCCCACCGCTCCGCGGTTGTGGTGCCAAGCGGAATGGGCGAGACGGGCATTGGGAAGCGACGGTCAACTTGCGCCCGCCGCGACACTCCGGCCGCCGGAACGGAGCGGGCGCAGTGAAGGCGAGCCGTGGTGTGGCGCGGCGGGCGCGCAGCGCCCGCCCGCGCCCCTTGATCCTGTATAGCCAAATTCGGCAAGCACTACGCGAACGGTGATGGTGGGGTGTGGGAGAGCGAGGCGAGAACGGGACGCGAATCGGCCGAATCGCTGGTCGGGGGACCCGAGGAGAATCCGGTCAGTGGATGGAAGTTGCTGCGTTGCAACGGTTCTTGTCGTCGCGGTGGCGTAGGGTGATGGCACCTCCGGCCGAGGGGCGGTGGACTTGGTCCACACACCGCGCCCAGGAAGGAGGTGGTGGGGGATGGCGAAACATCGCCGGAAAACGAGCGAGGCTCCGGTCGATTACGGCCTCATGCTTGCAGGCTGTGCCGTAGTCGCCGGAGCGCTCATCTTGGTCCGCTGGTTGCGGCGGGCTAGGTAACCCACCAAGGTGGGGCGTCGGTCGACTCCGGCGTCCCACCGCCAGCATCACTCGCGTGATAGAGACAAGGTTACACATTCACCGTGATGCAGCGTAGTGCCAGTGTGGGAAGTCGTCAGCGAGTGCCATGGCTCGGCGCTGAATGACTGTTCGGCGCGCGGTGAGATCATCTTCGTTAGCATGTGCGGCCTGGGCGGTCGTCTGACCTGGCCACTTGCGGTATAGGAGGCCAACATCGGCTGAGAAGTAGCCATCGGCTACTGCGTTGGCAGCCAACAAAAGACCGGTGTCCTCGGATGCGGGGAGAGCCATCCATCCGCCCAAGGCAAGAACCAACTGGGTGCGGATGCACATGGTTGTCGGATGGACCTGCGCACGGAAATTGTGTGTTCGCCAGTGTTGGAGGACAGCACCGCGGGGGACGATTCCCTCGGGGGGGTCATTATCGAACCCGAGTGTCGAGCCATCAGGCAAGAGATCGAGAACCCGTGAGGTGGTCCAACCGATATCAAATCGCTCTAGAGCACTGATATCGCGCATGAGACTTCCGTCAGTCAGTTGATCATCCGCATCAAGGACCTTGACCAGCTCGCCATTGACCCTGCCGAGAGCCAGCGTACGTGCTACACCTGGCCCGCCGTGACGGCCGACTGCGAAGCGAATTCGGTCATCGTCGGGTAGTGCGCTGACGATATCGGTTTCGTTGAGTCCGTCTGCCTGAATGATCCACTCCCAGGTCCATCCTGTGGGAAGTTGTTGTGCGACAAGAGATTTGTACGCATCTGCAACGTACTCAGGAACGGCATTGTATACGGGAGTAACAATCGAGATGAGGTGGCTCACTTGGATGACCTTTCGACCCATGGGGCGAGCTGGGTGGTGTAGACGAGCTGAGTTCGGTCCCCCGGAAGGATCACGTCGGCCACTTCGACTACACGGCCGTCTGTGTCTATGGAGATCTTCCTCAGGTCGAACACGGCGCTCCCTTCGAGAGAAATTCCCAACTCACTGGCTTCGCGTGCGGTTGGCGGGCGGGCCTCGACTTCCTCGGTAATCTTCGCGACTTCGATGCCAACCGTGAATAGCTGATGTTGCGTTCCTCCAGGCCAGGGCTCGTTGGAGTCGTCTAGCAAGTCCGGATTTTGCTCCACCATGTCATAGACCAGGTACGAGCGGCTGAGATTGAACGGTGCGTCATCACCACGCGGTCTTGTGCGGTAGTCACGCTGAAGGAGCTTCGTGCCGACTGGAACGCCGAATGCGTCGGCGAGGTCGTCAGTCGCTTTCGTTGTCGTGTAGTGAGCGCTGAATGACAAGTCGGGCAAGGTAAGTCCGGTGTCGCGCTCGGTGGCGCCAGTCGTTCGACGGACCGAGTCGGATTCGTGAACGCGGTTCTTCTCCCACTGATAGCGCTCATCGGTGCGTCGCACCTTGACGCGTGGTGTTCGGACGAAGGTGCCAATGCCATGCTTGGCCTCAACGAGACCTTCGGCCCGCAAGACTGCCAACGCCTGCCGCACGGTGGGAGGGCTGACCTTGTACTGCTCGACCAGAGCGGCCTCCCCAGGAACGCGATCGCTGGGTCGTAGCTCACCACTCACGATGCGTGCTCGCAGCTCATCTGCGATTAGCTCGTACTTCGCTGGCATAGCGACTCCGTTTCTTGTGACGACTCGGCTCATCTTATGTCCTCTGTAGGTCTTGACTCCTATAGAGGTCTGATCTACTGTCCTCTATAGAACAGCTCCTATAGAGAACAGAAGAACAAGGAGGACTATTCCGTGGCTATCAAGAAGGGACAGCGGTTCCCGATCCCGTTCGATATCGCGTTCCCGCAGGGTGCTGCGTTGATTGGCGAGATCGAGAAGGTCATGAAGTTCAACGAGCGTCGTCGGCAGTACACCGATGAGCAGGACACCGACGAGGAGACGCGTCTCCCGAAGTGGAAAGCCCGGCTGATGGACTTGTCGGAGGGTATCCGGGGTACCGATTCGGGTATCGACCTGGTGTTTCTGGCTCCGGTGCAGCCGGTTCCGCAGGGGCAGGAGGTGCTGCCGGGCGTGCGTCCGGTGGTCCTGGAGAACCTGATGGTGCAGCCGCGCGCCACGCTGGCGGGCCAGTTCCCGAAACTCATTTATTCGTACTTCGCGACCGGTATCGCGGGTGACACCTCGGGTGCCAAGCAGGCTCCGGCGAATCCGGGTGCGTCGCGTCCGGCTCGTGGTGACGAGAAGGTTGCGTGATCGCGATGGCGTACATGAGCACGTTCAACAGCAGCGGCCTGGAGGGTTTCGAGGTCGAGTACGACCCGGCTCACCTGGATGACGGTCGTCGTCAGCCTGCTTACGTCCGTATTCACCTGACCGGTACCGACGCGCATGTCGGGATGCAGATCGAGGAGGCCCGGCAGCTGGCCACCACGTTGCAGAACGTGATCATGCTGCACGACTCGGCGGAGCGCTTGGCCGCTGAGAAGGCGGTCGGCGGCGGGGAGTCCGATTCGGTATCGCAGCCGGTCACTGATAAGGCGGTGGCGTGATGCGTCCGGATGTGTGGATGCAGGTTGATTCGCGGAATCGCCTGGCCGATACCGAGATATCGGTTGGTTTCGATGATCAGCTGAGTGTAGTGGTTATCGAGATCGGTTCGGGCACTGTCTATTTGGGTGTTTCGCGTGCACTGCTGCTGGCGTTGGACCTGCTGGCGGTCGGTGAGCGGCTGAACGGTCACCCGGTCGCCGGAAAGGCGGTGGCGTGATGCAGCTGTATGCGCTTGCCGACTGGTCGGTAGTGGTGGTCTCGTTCGCGGCGGTGTCGGCGCTGGTCGGTGTCGTGCTGGGCAGGCTGTTCACGTTGACGCACCGGGTCGACTCGCTCGAAGGCTGGTTCGGTGAGGTCCGGTGGGAACTGCTGGCGCGGGAACAGGCCGATGACATGCAGATGATGCGTGAGCGGATGCAGGATATCGAGGACGCCTTGTCTCGGTTCGAGGACCCGGTCCGGTTCGGTGGTGGAGTAGATGTTCACCGCTGAGCGGGGGATGTTGGCAGCGCGGGTGTTCGCGGTCGTGGTGATCGTGGGCGTCGGCGCTGCCGCGTTCCGCCTGTCCTTCGCTACTCTGCGGGATCTGGCTGTGCTGGCGCATATCCCGGCCTCGGATGCGTGGTTGTTCCCGCTGGTCATCGACGGCACGATCGTGCAGGCGACGGCGGGGGCGCTGGTGCTGGCCAAGTCTCGGGAGCGGGTGTTTTTCCTGCGGGTGCTGGTGGTGGGTGCGCTGGTGTCGGTGGCGGGCAACAGTATTCACGCGGTGGCTGCCGGTCGGCCGCTTCCGGCGTGGATGTGCGCGGTCGTGGCGGCGGTCGCTCCGGTCTCGCTGCTGGTCGACACGCATGGTCTCGCGGTGCTTTTCCGTGCCGCGCAACGCATTCCGGCTCCCGTGGCCGCTCCGGAACCGGTTACCGAGCCCGGTGCAGTGGTGGAGCCTGACCCGCAACCCGAACCCGAACTCGTTGTCTCGCCTGCCTCGCAGCCGGAGCCTGTGTCGTCGCGTCCGGTTCGTCCGCGTCGGTCTGCGTGGCCGGTGCAGGCGGACATGCTGCCTCTGGAAGGGGTTCCTGCGTAATGAAACCCACTGATTCTGATCGCTGGTATTGGAAACCGTCTCCCGTGCTGGACTTTCAGCGGGTGCGGGTGGCTGCCGACAACGGCCGTCTCCGCACCACGTGCGAGGTGTTCGCCCGTTACCGCTGCGAGGTCGGTGAGGTGCAGCTGACCTTGCACAAGGAGCAGGCGTTCGCGGTGGTGGTGCATCTGGGGATGTCCGTGGATGACGCGCTTGCGGTCTACGGGGTGCTCGGGGCCGCGCTGCAAGACGCTCTCGATTCCCGGCACGACACGGATGCGCCGTCCCCGTGCCAACTTGTTTCACCAATCAAAGTCGTTGCCGCCCAGGAGGTGCGGCGAAATGAACACGAATGAATTCGAACCAACCGTGGTCGTGCGTGATCTGCACGGCGTGAATGCGTCGGTGCTCGGCATTTTCGCGACTGCGGCGGTCGGGGTCGCGGTCGTGCTGGCGTTCGGCTCACACTCCGGCCTCGATCCCGTGCATCCGGTAGCGGCGGTGTCCAAGCCCACACCCGTGGCTGAAACATCCACCGCGCCAACCACTTCGGGCTGCTGGATGTTCTGCAATGAGCCGTCTTTGCCGCCGGTGCAGGATTCGCGGGGCTGCCGCCTGTTCTGCGAGCTGGGCACCGCCCAGGGACGGAGTGAATGGCCATGACTGTGATCACCATGGTTCCGGTCGCTGTGGCAGCGGGAGGCGCGTTGGGGTTGTTCGCCCGCATGTGCGTCTGGCGTCGCTCGCCTGTCTCGGCCCATCCTCGGCCGGTGGCGCGGATTCTTGATGAGGCTCCGGCGGTGTTGCGTTCGGCGGTCCTGCATTTCGCGGTCACAGCGTTCGCGCGCCGTATGTTCACCGATCTCGGTTTGGGGTCGCCCGCGAAGGGGTTCCCGACCGTGGCGTCGTGGGATTACGACCGGCACGGTCTGGCGGTGGAGCTGCTGATGCTGGGTGGTCAGTCGCTGGCGGATTGGTCGGAGGAGAAGACCCTCGCGGCGATGGCCGATTACGTGGGGGTGCCGCAGGTGGTAGCGTCGTCGCCTGCTCCGGGCTGGGTCCGTCTCCAAGTGAGAGTCAACGACACTCTCGCGGCTGCGGCAACGAGGTCGGCAGCTGCCCCCGATGATGTGGACTTGGAGGCGGTCCCGGTCGGTCTGCGCGAGGACGGCGACCTGTGGCTGCTGCGCATCCTCTACGCCCACATCCTTCTCGCCGGTGCCACCGGTTCCGGGAAGGGCTCGGTGTTGTGGTCGATCCTGAACGGGATCGGTCCCGCCATCAAGGCAAAGCTTGTGGATGTCCGGCTGGCGGACCCGAAGGGCGGTGTGGAGTTCGGGCGCGGCGAGGATCGGCTGTTCACCCGGTTCGCCACCGACGCGATTTCCATCATGGATCTGCTCAAAGAAGCTGTCCGCGAGTTGGATGAGCGGCTGGCTCGGATGCGTAAGGCCGGTATCCGCAAACTCGTTCCCTCGGTGGACGAGCCGCTGATCCTGATCATCATCGATGAGGCGGCGTCGCTGTCGTCGTACGCCACCCGAGACGAGCGCGAAGAGTTCCGGCAATTGACCGGACTGCTGCTGTCCAAGGGTCGGGCCGCTGGTGTGTCGGTGGTGTCGGCGTTGCAGGACCCGTCCAAGGAGACCATGCCCAACCGGCAGCTGTTCCCGGTCCGGATCGGCCTGCGCCTGGACGAGCCGACCCAGGTGGCCATGGTCCACGGCCAGGGTGCCCGCGATCGTGGTGCCCGCTGCGACAAGATCTCCGAATTCACTGCCGGTGTCGGCTATGTCGGTGAGGACGGCACCACCGAGTTCGTGCGGGTGCGCGCGTTCTGGATCAGCGACGACCAGGCCGACCTGATCGTCGACATGTACAGCCCCGACCAGCCCGACATGGCTCCGGCCGCTGACTACAGCGACTTCGACCCCGACGACCTCGGTGACGACGACCCGGGCGACGGTATGGCGGTGGCGGCATGAACGGCGGTGCAGTGCGCGTGGGCGCGGTGATGCTGAGTGTGTCGGGTGACTCGGAAGCCGTTGCGGGAGTGCTGGATTGGTTGCGTGCGTCGGTCGCTGGTTACGACATGGCGTTGACAGCCGAGACGGTGCACGTGGCCGATGGGCAGGCCCATGCGGGGGTGGAGATCATGCTGCCGGACTATCCGCCGTCGTGCTCGGAGGACGGTCTGCACGAGTTCGCCTGGAATCGGGAAGAAGCCGTCGACATGTGTGTGCTGTGCGGCCGAACTGCTCGGGAGGTGCGGTCGTGAAGTCCGGATTGGTGACCGAGACCTGCGTGATCGCCTACTGCTCCGAGTGCGGGGATGCGTTCGGCACCGAACTGGGCTGCGGGCATCCGCTGCTGTTCGACTCGGTGGATGAGGCCATCGCGTTCCTGACCGATCGGGTCACCGCGGCGGGATGGCTGTTCGACGGTGAGCGCCTCGCGTGTGACGGCTGCCTGACGGCGATGGTCTGCGAAACCAAGGGCCACGAGTGGGGCGACTGGCAGCCCTACAGCCCCGTCGTGCGGCTGGGTGAGCTGCGCTGGTGCGAGCACTGCGGCGAGATCGAAACCAGGGAGATCCGATGAACCACAACCATTTTCATGCTGATTCCGATGCCGATCTCGAGGACCGGATCTGGCTGCGGCGCTGGGCCGAACGGCGCGGCATCTCCGGCGCGCTGGCTCCCGAGGACGAACCGGAGGCATGGGCCGCATGACCACCAGGAAGAAGACGGACGACACGAAAAATGCTGCGCGCCAGGTGAATCCGATTGTCGCCGAGGCGGCCGATCAGGTTCGCCAGGCCAAGGGCCGCCAGCGCAAATCCAAAGGTGTTCCGCGCTGGGGCTGCCCCGGTCAGCTGGATTTGTTCACGCGAGAGGAGCTGAGGAACCGATGACTCACGCACGAAACACGCAGTCGGGCACCGATTCTGCGATCGAGGATGTGCTGGCGGTGGTCGGTCACGTGCTGCTGGGCCTGGTGCGAGCGCTGCTGGTGGTGGTGTGGTGGGCGGTGTTGTTCCCGATGATCTCGGTTCCGGTCGGGGTCGCGGTGGCGGTGTGGGTGCTGGTGGGTTGGCAGGCTGGGGTCGCGGTTGCCGGGGTGTCGGTCGCGGGGATCATGCTCGTGCGCGTCAAGCGTCGGGAGATGTTCGAGCGGCTGGTCACCCAGCGGGCGCGTGCCCGGTTCCTGACCTGGTGGCGCTACACCCGACGCTGGACCACGCTCCTGGATCACTGCGGCCTGACTCGCCGTGAGGGCGGTGTCGTGGTCGCCTGTCCGCTTCTGCGCAGTGTCCGTATCGGTGCCACGGTCGATCGGCTCCAGGTGAAGATGCTGGCCGGTCAGTGCCCCGCCGACTACGAGAACCGTAGCGAGCATCTGGCGCATGCCTTCGGTGCTCTGGACTGCCGGGTCGTGTTCGTCGGTCCCGGACTGTTCGAGCTGACGTTCCGCCGTGGTGACGCACTGGCCGAGCCGATCACCGTTCCCGCTCGGCATCTGGGACTGCCCCGGAATTCGGCAACCGACACCACCGGGAAGGAGGCCGCGTAGATGATCGGCGAGGACCTCGCCGTCGTCGGGGGCGATTCTGCTGGGCACCTGCCTGGCGGGGTCGCCCCTGCCGGGGCTGTGACCATGCAGGATTCGCAGCGGGTGACTGCCGCGCAGCGTCGGGCGTTGCCGAAGCTGGCCGATATCGCCGACGCGGTGGCCGAGAAGTGGGGTGTGTGTAAGCGCCCGATCCCGATGCGCGCGTTCAATCCCGACACCGGCGAAACGAAATACGTTGGGGCAGCGTGCAAATCGACGCGTGCGTCGGACTGCCCGAGCTGCGCGGCAAAGGCTCGTGCGCTGCGGGTGACGCAGTGCCGTGAGGGCTGGCACCTGGAGAACGAACCGGTCAGCGACCGTAATCCACCTACCGAACAGCAGCAGGCATTGCTGACCGCCCGTGCCGATCTGCTGGCCGAGTACACCGTGGCCCGCGAACTCGGTGATGAGCAGACCGCCGACGGCTTCCGGGAGGTGATCGCGGACCTGGATCGGGAACTGCGCGCTACCGGCCTGTCGGGGCGGATTCCGGGGATCGACGCCCAGCCTCGCAAACGGCGGACCCGTTCCACCAAACGTCGCCAGGATGTTGCGGACCTGCCCCGCAAGAAGATCGACAAATCCACGCTCGGCCGCCGGTTCGCCGGTAAGCATCGGCCCTCGATGTTCATGACGGTCACGATGCCCTCCTACGGGGCCTGCCACCGTGACGGCGCGATCGACAAGCGCGGCAAGGTGTGCGGGGACGGCTCCCCGGTGGACCCGGACACCTACGACTACCGCCGCGCTGCCCGTGACGCGGTGTTCTTCCCGATGCTGTTCGACCAGTTCATGAAGAACTGGCGGCGCTGCACCGGTCGGGATGTGCAGTACTTCGCCACCGTGGAACCGCAACGGCGGGCCGCACCGCACGCGCACATCGCGATCCGGGGCACCGACCCGCACGTGCTGATCGATCAGATCATCGCCGGGACCTACCGCCAGGTGTGGTGGCCGCACTTCGACCACGAGCAGTACACCGACGACCGGATGCCGGTCTGGGACCACGCCGCCGGCACTTTCACCGACCCCGATACCGGGTATGTGCTGCCGGGCTTCGATGACGCGTTGGCGTTGATGGATGAGGTGGACGACCTCGAACCCGCGCACGTGGTCCGGTGGGGTGTGCAGATCGACCATCAGGACATCGGCGCCACCGATCCCGATGGGGAAGCGGGTCCGGTTCGTGCGGGCAAGGCCAAGGGTGTGCTCGGCGACACCGAGGACGCGGGCCAGCTGATCGGCTACCTGACCAAATACCTCACCAAATCCATCGGCGAAGTCCTCGAAGCACCCAACGAACGCACCCGTCGTCACTACGAGCGCCTGCACGCAGAACTTCAGCGGACACCGTGCTCACCCACCTGTGCGGTGTGGCTGCGCTACGGCATCGTCCCCCGCAACGCGACGGCCAAGACCCAGCCGGGACGCTGCAAGGGCAAGGCCCACCGCCGTGACACCCTCGGTTTGCGGGGTCGGCGGGTGCTGGTGTCGCGCCGCTGGAGCAATAAGACCCTGCCCGATCACAAGGCCGATCGCATCGAATTCGTTCGGCAAGTCCTCGCCGCGGTCGGCATCGCCAAATCCGAACAGGCCCACCGCTGGGTGGTCCGGCTCACCGAACCCGGTGACACCGACATCCCACCGCGTGAGCAACTGATCATGTCCGCCATCGCGCAACGATCGGTGTGGCACAACGAATACCAAACCGCCAAAGCAGCGATAACCGATCCACCAGGGCCGCAACAAGTTTCGGCAACAAACACAGCAGCATAGGGGAGGAGCTGACATGAACGACACCGATGATGCGTTTCTCCAGGCGAAGGCACTGGAGGCGCTGACCGGTATCCCGGAAGCCACCTGGCGGTGGTGGGCACACATCGGTTCCGGCCCGGAGAGTTTCAAGATGGGGCGGCGTCGCGTGTGGCGGCGCTCGGTGGTGCTGGCCTGGATCGCTGAACAGGAACGGCGTACGGCCCGCGGCGAGAAGGTCGCGTGATGGCCGGTCGACGCAATCCACGCTCGGGTGTGGAGGATCGCTGGCACAGGATGGTCACCAAGACCGACCCGGCAACCGGTGCCAAGTCCCAAGAACGGGTGAAGTCGAAACAGTTCGGCAAGGGCAAACGCTGGCGGGCTCGCTATGTCGATCCGAATGGCGTGGAACGGTCACGGGCATTCGCCATAAAGAACGAGGCTCAGAAGTTCCTCGACGGCGATGTCACCACCAAGGTGGTCACCGGAACGTGGGTCGATCCGGATCGAAGCGGCGTCTTGTTCGAAGTGGTCGCAGAGAAATGGTTCGCCACAAAGAAGCTCCGCAAACCCAAGACCGTCGCCGGATACCGATCACTGCTGGATACGATCGTTCTTCCTCGGTGGCGCTCGATCCCATTGCGTGACATCGAATTCGAGGACGTTCAAGAGTGGGTGGTGGCTCTCGCCGAGAAGGGGAGCTACCGATTCGAGGGGCGCGGTCTGTCGGCGTCTCGGGTGATTCAGGCGTATCAGGTGCTCGATCAGGTGTTGCGGTTTGCGATCAAATCCAAACGGCTCGCCGTGAATCCGGCCGAAGAGGTGGACCTTCCGTCGAAGTCTCCGACCGAGCGCCGCTACCTCACTCACCTGGAGGTGATGAAACTCGCCCTTGCTACCGGTCGTTTCCGCCCCTTGGCGTTCACGCTGGCCTACACCGGAATCCGGTTCGGGGAAGCAATCGCACTGCGGGCGGCCGATGTTGACTTGGAGAGTCGGCGTATCCGGGTGTCACGTTCGGCGACGCACGTCGCTGGTAAAGGCATCGTCGAGACCGACACGAAGAACCACACCGCCCGCGCCGTGCCGATCCCGGAGTTTCTGGCCAAGGAACTCGGCAAAGTGCTCGACGGTCGTGGCCCTGACACGTTGGTGTTCGAGAGCCGCAAGGGTGAGTTCCTGTCGCTGGGTGAGTTCCGGTGGGCCTTCGATCAGGCGGCGGCAGCAACGGGGGTCACCGGGGTTGTCCCGCACGGTCTTCGGCACACCGCGGCGTCGTTGGCGATCAGCGCGGGGGCGAACATCAAGGTCGTCCAGCGGATGTTGGGTCACAAGACCGCGACGCTCACTCTCGACCTGTACGGGCACTTGTTCCCGGATGATCTGGACACGGTGGCCGCTGGCATGGATGCCGGGGCGCGGACTGCTGCGGACCAACTGCGGACCAAGATCGGCGACGAAGGCCCCGGTAACTCCGAGAAGGGCGCTCTGCCAGCCGTTTCTTAGGTGCCCCCGGTCGGGTTCGAACCGACACTGTGCGGATTTTAAGTCCGCTGCCTCTGCCAATTGGGCTACGGGGGCGCCGGGTCAGCCTACCTAAGTCGTACGCCCGTCTCGGAATTATCCAGGGGGTTGCTCAGTGGACGCCCTCCATCAGTCGGCTGACCCGGGGAGCGAAGAAGAAGACCACGATGCCTACGGCGATGGCAACCAGGCCGGTGATGCCGAAGTAGGGAACCTCGCGGTCGGTGCGGTAGAAGCCGGACAGCACACCGGACATCGCGGTGCCGAGGCCGACGGAGAAGAAGTAGAGGGCCATCATCTGGGCGCGGAACGTCTCGGGGGCGAGCTTGGTCGTGACCGAGAGGCCGATGGGGGACAGCATCAGCTCGGAGACCGCGAAGCCGCCGAGGATGAAGAACACCAGCAGGGCGGGCACGGTCTTGCCCTCGAAACCGGCCAGCAGCACGAACAGCAGGAACGCCGCGCCCATGCCCATCACGCCGTAGGCGAACTTGCGCGGGGTGGTGGGCGCCTTGGCGCCCAGGCGGGTCCACATCATCGCGAACAGCGGCGACAGCACGATGACCCACACCGGCTCCTCGGAGCCGATCCAGTTCGACGGCGCCTGCCAGCCGAAGATGGACCAGCTCATGCGCTCGTCGGAGTACACCGCGAGCACGGTGAAGATCTGCTGGAACAGCGACCAGAACACCGCGTTGGCGATGAACAGCGGAATGTAGGCGCGCACCCGGGTCTTCTCGATCGGCGTCACCTTGCCGTTGGTGAGCATGATCGAGAAATAGACGACCGAGGCGACCACGATAATGCCGGTCGTGACCCACGACAGGTTGGACAGCCGCACCACTTTGGTGGCGATGCCGAGCGCCAGCACCGCGACCACCGCCACGATGAATCCGACCGACTTACCGATCTGGTTACGCGGCAGCGGATTCGGCACGACCCGGCCGTAGTCGCCGAGATTGCGGCGGAACACCGCGTACTGCACCAGGCCCAGCGCCATGCCGATGGCCGCCGCGCCGAAGCCGTAGTGGAAACCGATCCGGGTCTGCAACACACCGGTGATCAGCGGGCCGATGAACGAGCCCAGATTGATGCCCAGGTAGAACAGCGTGAAACCGCCGTCCGCGCGCGCGTCGCCCTTCTCGTAGAGGGTGCCCAGCAACGATGACGCATTCGCCTTCAGCGCACCGCTGCCCAGCGCCACCAGCACGAGACCGACGCCCACCCCGGCCAGTCCCGGAATCACCGCCAGCGCGATGTGCCCGAGCATCACGACCACACCGCCGTAGAACACGGCACGCTCCATGCCCAGCACCCGGTCGGCCAGCCAACCGCCGAGCACGGTGGACAGATAGACGAAACCACCGTAGGCGCCGACCAGCCCGGTCGCCGTGGACTTCTCGACGCCGAGACCCCCGTCGGCCAGCGAGTAGTACAGGTAGTAGCCGAGGATCGTGAGCATCCCGTAGTACGAGAAGCGCTCCCACAGCTCGACCCCGAACAGATTCACCAGGCCGATGGGATGGCCGAAGACCGTCCTCGCGCTGGCGTGCTGCTTCGGCGGCACTACTCCCGTCATGCGTTCGACCTTTCCATGTAACGCAATTTTCTAGCAACCGGGGTGGCGGTCGCTGCCATGCAGGTACCTCGGTGACCGATGCACCGCGGGACGCAGAGTAGCCCGGTTCACATATCGGGGAGGTAAATTCCGGTCAGAATGTTTAATCCGTTGGCACTCTGCTCACAGGCTGCCTACGTGCCCGAATGAAAACTGGTCATCCTGCACTCCCGATCGGCATTGTGTCCGATCGGGCACACGGCCGTGCGGCGGGGCCTGTGAGCCCCGCCACGCCACGCCGTGTCACTCAGATCAGGGACAGGGCAATCCCGTCGAGAATGTCGTGTTCGCTGACGATCAACCCGCCGATGCCGGCCCGCCGCGCCAGTTCGTCCGCGAGCACCTCGGTGATCACCGCGCCGCCGCCGATGACGTCGACCCGGCCCGGATGCATCGGGCCCAGCGCGGCCCGCTCGTCGTGGTCCATCTCGATCAACCGGTGGCAGACCGCACGCACCCGATCCAGGCTCAGTCGCGTCAGATGGACCTTCTCCGAATCGTATTCGGGCAGGTCCAACGCGACCGCGGCGATGGTGGTCATGGTGCCCGCGACGCCGACCCAGGTGCGGGCCCGCTCGACCGGAACCACGCCGAACGCCTGGGCCATCCGCTGCTCGGCGAAGAACCGTGCGGCGGCGACCTCCTCGGCCGTCGGCGGGTTGCCGTGTAAGTAGCGCTCGGTGATGCGGACGCAGCCGATATCGGCCGAGTACGCGGCCTGCACCCCCGAGTCGTCGCCGAGCACCACCTCGGTGGAGCCGCCGCCCAGGTCCACTACCACGAAAGGTCCTTCGGCGCTGGACAATTCGCCGACCGCCCCGGCGAACGACAGCCGTGCCTCCTCGTCGCCGGTGATCACCTCGGCCTGCGCGCCGGGCACGACCCGGCCCAGCTCGGCCGCGGTCATGGCGAAGAAGTCCTCGCGGTTGCGCGCGTCGCGGGTGGCGGAGGTGGCGGCCATGCGCACCCTGGTGACCCCGGCCTCGAGCATCATGTCGACGTAGTCGTGCAGCGCGGCCCGAGTCCGTTCTATCGCTTCGGGATTCAGTTCGCCGGTGGCGTCGACGCCCTTGCCCAGGCGCACGATCCGCATCTCGCGGCGGACCTCGCTCAGGCGGCGGTCCGCGCCGACGTCGGAGATCAGCAGTCGGATCGAGTTGGTACCACAGTCGACTGCGGCTACCCGGTCACTCATAGCTTTCCCTCTTCCGAATGCTGCTGGTACTGCTCGTATTTCGGCCAGTCGGCCGGAATCGCCGTGCCGCGCAGGCCGGTGTCGGCGGCCAGCGCCACCGCCTCGTCGCCGAGCGGGTTGACGCCGGGCCCCTTCGCCAGCGAGTGCGCGATGAGAACATGCAAACATTTCACCCGATCCGGCATGCCGCCGCCGCTGAAATCGGTTCCCAGCGACTCGATCTCGTTCCGTTCGGCCAGATACGACTCGTGCGCGGCGCGGTAGGCGGCCGCGAGCGCCGGGTCGGCGGCGAGCCGGTCGGTCATGCCGCGCATCAGCCCGGCCGCCTCCTGTCGGCTGGCCTCCACGGTCAGGCGCGGATCGGTGAGGTAGTACAGCGTGGGGAACGGGGTGCCGTCGGGCAGCCGCGGGGCGGTCTTCACCACGGCCGGTTGCCCGTCCGGGGTGCGGTAGGCGACGGCGAGCACTCCACGGGGTTCGCGGCCCAATTGCCGTGCGACGATCTCGAGATCGGCTTCGCTCGGCTGCTGGACGGGCTCGGTCACCGGGGTGCTCCTTCGGGGTTCGGGGGTGGTGGGGGCGGGGTGGTGTGTTCCGGGGCGGGCGGGTTGGCCACGCTGTGCCACAGCTGGGTGTACCAGGGGTCGGGCGGGCGCGGCTTGGTGGTCTGGGCGGGTACCGCGGGCTGCTCGATGCCGGGCACCTGCACGATGTAGGCGGTCTCCCCCGGCATCACCAGCCGCAGCCGATCGCGGGCCTCGGATCGGATGTAGGCCGGATCCTGTTGCTGGGCGCGGCGATCGCGGAGCCGGGCGAGGTCGTCCTCGAGTTCGCGGCGCTGTTGCGCGAGGTTGGTGGCCTCGGCGCGCTGACTGAAGTACGTGCGCATCGGCACCGCGAGGGTCAGTGCCAGGGCGCAGAGCACGGCCGCCAGGATGACGGCCCGGCCGGTGGGCAGGCCGAGGATCTTCCGTTCGGATCGGTCTGTTTTCCGTGCGGCGGAGGCGGCGTCCGATCTGCCGCCGGCGCGGCGCTGGGCGGCGCGTTTGCCTGCGGCGGTGCGGGCCGCGGGGGCGGAGCCGTTGCCGGAGCGCTCGGGGCGTGGTCTGCTCGTTCGCGACGAGCGGCGGTCGCCTCGTCCTGTCGGACTGGAACCGCGCGCCCGTCTGTCCGTCATCTCACCACACCTCGAAAGTCGCCTCTACACAACGGCTCCGACGGTACTACCCCTCGAAGGCAAAGCGCGGGAACGCAACGTCCCCGGCGTAGCGGGCGGAATCGCCCAGCGCGTCCTCGATGCGCAGCAGCTGGTTGTACTTGGCCACGCGTTCGCTGCGGGCGGGGGCGCCGGTCTTGATCTGCCCGCTGCCGACCGCCACCGCCAGGTCGGCGATGGTGGTGTCCTCGGTCTCGCCGGAGCGGTGGCTCATCATGGTCTTGTAGCCGTTGCGGTGGGCCAGGTCGACCGCGTCCAGGGTTTCGGTGAGGGTGCCGATCTGGTTGACCTTGACCAGCAGCGCGTTCGCGGCGCCCTTGGCGATGCCGTCCTCGAGCCGCTCCGGATTGGTGACGAACAGGTCGTCGCCGACCAGCTGCACCTTGTCGCCGATCTGGTCGGTGAGCGCGACCCAGCCGTCCCAGTCGTCCTCCGCCAGCGGGTCTTCGATGGAGACCAGCGGGTAGGCCGCCACCAGCTCGCCGTAGAACTCGGCCATCTGCGCGGCGGTGCGGTCGGTGCCCTCGAACTTGTAACCGGTGCCCGCGGTGTAGAACTCGGTGGCCGCGACGTCCAGCGCCAAGGCCACGTCGCTGCCCAGCTTGTAACCAGCCTTGCCGATGGCGGTGGCGATCAGGTCCAGCGCCTCGCGGGTGCCGCCGGCCAGGTCGGGGGCGAAGCCGCCCTCGTCGCCGAGGCCGGTGGACAGGCCCTTGCTCTTCAGCTCGGCCTTGAGCGCGTGGTAGACCTCCGCGCCCCAGCGCAGCGCCTCGCGGAAGGTGGGTGCGCCGATCGGGGCGATCATGAATTCCTGCACGTCGACGCTGGTGTCGGCGTGCGCGCCGCCGTTGAGGATGTTCATCATCGGCACCGGCAGCACGTGCGCGTTGGGGCCGCCGAGGTAGCGGAACAGCTCCAGGCCCGAGGACTCGGCCGCCGCGCGGGCCACCGCGAGCGACACGCCGAGCAGCGCGTTCGCGCCGAGGCGGGACTTGTCGGGGGTGCCGTCCAGATCCAGCAGGACCTGGTCGACGGTGCGCTGCTCGACCGCGTCGAGGCCGATAACAGCCGGCGCGATCTCGTCGAGGACCCCCTCGACGGCTTTCTGAACACCCTTGCCGCCGTAGCGCTCGCCGCCGTCACGCAGCTCCACGGCTTCGTGTTCGCCGGTGGAGGCGCCCGACGGGACTGCCGCCCGGGTCAGGGTGCCGTCGTCGAGAGCGATCTCGACCTCGACGGTGGGGTTACCGCGCGAATCCAGGATCTCGCGCGCTCCGACCTGTTCGATGATGGCCACGAAAACGAACTCCTTCGGCTGCTGACTCGGTCCCGCCCACCGCCGTCATGAGCAGGTCGCACGGTCGTCCGTGCGCCCCGAGCCTAACGCAGTGTTTATTTGGCCTCCGCTTCGCTCCGGCGGGATTGCGGCCTCGTGACCCCGTCGTTCAGCGCCCGTTGCTTGCTCCTTCGTCGCATCGCAACGGGCGCTGAACGACGGGGCGGCCGCAAACCATGTGGGTTGGCGGGGGTGGCAACAGTATTCAGGCTGTCCCCGGCGCATGGACCCGTGCACCGACGCCCGCTTCAGGCACTCCGGCCCACGCTGTATGCCGCCGCGTGATTGCGCACCTTGTACATATAAGCCGTCGACTGGTTGTAGACGAACAGGGCCTTCTGCCAGCCCTCGGCGGTGGTGAGGGTGCCGCCGCTGGCGCACAGGTAGCGGGCGGCGGTGAGGGAGGCGTCGTCGATGCTGTCCGGGTCGGCGACGCCGTCGCCGTTGGCGTCGACGCCCCAGTGCTGCCAGGTTTCCGGGAGGAATTGGAACGGGCCCTCGGCGCGGGCGTAGACGGTGGTGCCGGTGCGGGCGGTGGCCTCGTCGTCGAGGATGCGGGCCACGCCGGGCGAACCGTCCAGCGGCACACCGCGAATGGGCGGGGTGACCTTGCCGTCGGGGCCCAGCTGGGAGCCGCCGTGGCTGCCGTGCTTGCTCTCCACGCTGGCGATTCCGGCCAGGGTGGTCCAGGCGATGCCGCAGTCCGGGCGCGAGCGGGCCATGACGGCCGCGGCGTAGCCGTAGGCCTCGAGCGCCACGACCGGGATGTCGAGGGCGTCGGACTGGCTCTCGGCCCAGCCGCGCAGCTGTTCGGCGCTGCGGCCGGGCGCGTCGAGATCGATCGGCGGTACCGGGGTGCCCGCGCCCGGTGGGATGCCGTCCGGGATCGGTGGCAGGTTGCTGCTTCCCCCGCACCCGGCGAGCAGCACGACGGCCGCGACGGCGGCGAACGCACCGGCGCGGGTCGACAGCTCGGCACGCGCACCGGCCTTTCTCAGACGCACCCCTCCATCATCCAGATGCGGCGGGCATACCGTTCCCCATTGCGGGAGCGCCACACTCGCCCGCGGTTATGGCCTCGCTCACAGCGGATCAGCCCAGCAGGGCGAGGGTGGCGTCGTGCGAGGGCGCGGCGAGCAGGTCCGCGACCGGACCGGATTCGACGATGCGCCCGGCCTCCAGGACCTCCATGCGGGTGCAGTAGCGGCCCACCAGGTCCATGTCGTGGGTGATGACCAGCAGGGCGAGATCGCGGGTGCGGCGCAGGCGGTCCAGCAGGGTCATGATCGCGGCGGCGGTGTCGTGGTCCAGCGCGGAGGTGATCTCGTCGCAGACCAGGACGGCCGGGTCCAGCGCCAGGGCGCGGGCCAGCGCCACCCGCTGCCGCTGGCCGCCCGACAGTTCGTGCGGATACCGGTGCGCCAGTGCGGGATCCAGCTCGACGGTGCGCAGCAGGTCGGCGACGGCGGCCGGGGTCTGCGCGCGGGAGATGCCGCGGCGGCGGCGCAATGGCCGTCCCAGGGTCTGCGCGATGGTCCGGCGGGGGTTGAGGCTGGCGGCGCTGTCCTGCGGTACCAGCGCGAGTTGTCCGGTGGCGGTGATGGTTCCGGTAACCGGGCGGCGCAGGCCGACGACGGCCCGCGCCAGTGTGGATTTACCCGCGCCGGACGGGCCGGTGATCGCCAGGGACTCGCCGGTGGTTACTTCGAGGCCGATATCGGTGAGGACGGGTCGGCGGCCGATGGAGACAGTCACCCCTGACATCGAAAGCACCTGGTCGACAACGCGTTTCGGCTGCCCGGTGGAACATGCGGCGTTATGGGATGCCGATCCCGTATCCCGGCGCGGCGCCTCAGGGTCGATACCGCCCGGCGGCGCATCGCGGGTGTCGGGAGCACCAATCGTGTGTTCCGAGTCGAACAGCTCGGGCGGAAAGTCCGGCACGACAACACCGTTCACGGTGAGCGGCGCGGACGCGACCGCGACGTGGTCGTCGGCCAGTTCGCGCAGTGCTGCGGTGTCGTGCCCGGAGACGACGATCGTGGTGCCGCGGTCGGTGACCAGGTCGCGCAGCAGGCGCACCACGGCCGAGCGGAGGCGGCCGTGCAGACCGGCCAGCGGTTCGTCGAGGACGAGGATCGGGGTGCGCCGGGCGAGCGCGCGGGCCAGGGCGATTCGGCGCTGTTCGCCGCCGGACAGTTCCGCGGGCCGCCGCCGCAGATACGACTCCGGCAGTTCGACCGCGGCCAGCGCCTCGCGGGCCCGCCTCGCATCGGCCAGTTCCTCGAGCAATGTCCGCACCCGCATGGTCGGATTCAGGGCCACGCCGGGATCCTGGCCGACGAAGGCGATCTCCTCGCGCCGGAAACGCCGCAGCCCCACGGCATCCAGGGCCAGCACGTCGTGGCCGCCGACCCGCACCGCGCCCGCGACGGTCGCGCCGGACGGGACCTGCCCGAGCAGCGCTTTCATCAGGGTCGATTTGCCGCAGCCGGACGGGCCGGTCAGCGCCGTGATGCTGCCGGGCGGCACCCGCAGCGAGAGGGGGGCCAGCAGGGTAGTCCCGTTCGGTGCGCGCACCGAGAAGTCGTCCACCGCAATCACTGTCGATCACCTACCGATCGGGTCCGGCCCGCCTGCGTGTGCCCGAGCGCGGCGGCCAGCAGATTGACGCTCACGGCGACGATGCCGATCGCGAGGCTGGGCGCGAGCACCGCCCAGGGGTTCAGCAGGATTCCGGAGACGTTGTCGCGCACCATGACCGCCCAGTTGGCCGAGCCCAGCGAGGTGGGCAGCCGCAGGAACGCGGCCGTCGCGACGATGTACATGGCCTCGACGAACCGCAGCCCGAGCTGGGTGAAGAACAGCTCGCGCATATTCGGCAGCATTTCCCGAAAGATCAGGTAGCCCACCGACTCCCCGCCCAACCGCGCCGCCTCCACATATCCGGTCGCCGCGATACCCGTCGCTGCCGCCGCGAAAACCCGTGCGGAGTAGGGAATCCCGAGCGCGATCGCGACCAGCACCACCCCCAGCGTCCCCGCCGACGGCCACGACAGCACCACCAGCAGCAGCGCCAGCACCGCGGGCAACAAAATCGCCAGATCCGCACACCGCTCGATGACCACCCCCACCCGCGGCCACAGCGCCGACACGGCCCCCAGCACCCCCGCCACCCCGGTCACCGCCACCGAAATAACGGCCGCAACCAGAATCAACCCCCACCCCCCATGCAGCACCTGCCCGAAAACATCCCGCCCCAACCGATCCGCCCCCAACCAGGCCCCCGCCCCCGGCCCAGCAAACGGCACCCCCACGGTCGCCTCCACCGGCCGCCCCACCACCCACGGCCCCACCACAGCCGCAACAACCACAACCGCCGCCGGCAACCCCCGCCAGAACAAACCCCGATTCACCGCCACCCCCTCCCCCACCGAGCCCCAATCCCGCCCACTACCAACAGTTCCCGCCATCTCCCTTCGATCCCAACGCATTTCCCTCCAACCCCAGCACATCTCCCTTCGCGCCCAGCGCAACTCCCCTCGAGCCCAGCACATCTCCCCTCGCACCCAGCACGACCCCCCTCGAGCCCAGCACGACTCCCTTCGAGCCCAGCACATCTCCCTTCGCACCCAGCACGACTTCCTTCGCGCCCAGCGCAACTCCCTTCGACCCCAGCACGACTCCCTTCGACCCCAGCGCAACTCCCCTCGAGCCCAGCGTGCCGCCCCCACTTGATCCCAGCGTGCCGCCCCCACTTGATCCCACCGTGCCGCCTCGACTTGATCCCGGCGTGCTTTTGGCCGGGATCTCGCGGGATTCCGGCCAAAAGCACGCCGGAATCATGGGGCTGGGTGTTGGTGGGGTCCGTAGGGGTAGGCGCGTTCATTGGCGGCCTCGCAGGGACCAGGTGCGGATTCCGTCGGCCACCAGGAGCAGGACCATGATGGTGGCCCCGGCTACGGCGGCGGTCGCCGCGGCGAGGGTGGTGTCGCGGTCGGAGACCGAGCTTGCGAGGAGGGCGCCTAGGCCGGGGTAGTTGAAGAGGCTTTCGACGACCAGGGCGCCGCCCAGGAGCATGCCTACGGTGGTGGCGTAGGAGGTGGCGACGGCGGGGAGGGCGACGGGGAGGACGTGGCGCAGCATCAGGTGGTGGGGGGAAATGCCTTCCAGGAGGGCGTGTTCCACGTGCGGTGCGCGGGCGGCGTCGGCCAGGGCGCCGCGGACGACGCGGGTGTTCCAGCCGATCTGCGGGATGGCCAGCGCCAGCACCGGAAGCACCAGCATGTCGGGGCTGGCGGGAAAGCCGGAGGGGCCCGCCACGGTCACCGCGGGCAGCCAGCCGACGGCGAAGGAGAACACCATGATCAGCAGCGCCGCGACCACGAATTCCGGCAGCGCCACCACCATGGCCGTCGCCGGTTGCAGCACCCGGGCCGACAATCCGAACGGCCTGGTGGCCCACCACATTCCGGCGGCCAGCGAGGCGATCACGGTGAGCACGAACGCCGTTCCGCCCAGCAGCAGGGTCTGCGGGGCCGCCGAGGCCAGCAGTTCGCCCACCGACCGACCGTGCGCGGTGGTCCCGAAATCGCCGGTCGCCACGCCGCTGAACCACGACCAGAACCGTTGCGGCAGCGGACGATCCAGCCCCAGCTCGTGCCGCTTGGCGGCGATCGCCGCCGGGCTCGCGTCGCGATCCAGCGCGGCCCGCGCCGCATCGCCCGGCAGCACCGACACCGCCGCGAACACCAGCGCCAGCAACGCCACCAGCAGGGCGACGCGGCGCAGGATCAGTCCGAGGAGGGCGGTCACGACAGCCAGACCCGCTCCAGCTGCACCCGGCCGAAGCCACCCAGGGTCGGCAGATCCCGCACCCGCGTGGACGCGATATCGATGCCGTCGGCCATGCCCCACACCAGGTATCCGCCGCGATCGTGCTGGATCTGCTGCACGGTGCGGCAGGCGCGGGCATAGTCGGCCGGATTCGCGGCGGCCAGCGCGGCGGCGGTCGCGGCATCGAATTCCGGGTCGGCGAAGGCGGTTTCGTTGCGCTCGCTGGCGGAGGTCATGAGCTTGTCGGCGTAGAACAGCACCGAATCGTTGGTGCCCCAGTTCACCGTGTAGAGCGGCGCGTGCAGCCAGGTCTTGTCGTAGAACGTCCCCGCGTCCTGCACGACGACATCCAGCCGCACGCCGATGTCGCGGGCCTGGGTGGCGAACAGCCGCGCCGACTCGGCCTCGCCGGGCGCCTCCTCCTTGGTGACGAGCTGATAGGTGGCGCCGGTGTCGAAGCGGGCCTGCGCCAGCAGCGCCCTCGCCTGGTCGAGGTCGCGGCGACGCTGCGGAATGTCCTTGGCGTACTGGGGATCTCCGGTGCCGAGAATGTCGTCGGCGACCGTGCCGTAGCCGGAGAACGCCTGCGCGACCAGCGCGTCGCGATCGGCGGCCAGCCGCAGCGCGGTCCGCACGCGCGGATCGGCGAACGGGCCGTCGGCGCAGCGCATGGCGATGGCGACGGCGGTGTCGTTGGGCCGCCGGACCACCTGGAGGTCGCCGCGTGCGGCGGCGGTGCGCCCGGCGATGGCGCCGACATTGGAGGCCAGGTCGATCTGCCCGCCCAGCACCGCGTTCGAGAGCGCGTCGACGCTGTCGAACATGGTGACCTCGATGGCGTCGAGCTTCGGCCGCGGCCCGTGCCAGGCGTCGTTGCGCACCAGCCGGGCATTGCCCTGCCGGTAGGACTCCAGCCGGAAGGGGCCGCTGCCAACGGCTTCGGTGAAATCGGTGGTGCCCTGCTTGACGGTGAACGTCATCAGCCGCACCAGCAGCGGAATCTGCGTATTGGGTTCGGCCGCGGTGACGACGATCCGGTTCGGCCCGTCGGCGGCGATGTCCTCCGGCCGCGCCACCGGCATCTTCGACGCGCCGCCCACCTGGCGCAGGCGCCGCAGCGACCACACCACGTCGGCGGCGGTCACCGGGGTTCCGTCGTGGAACTTCGCCCCGTCGGCGAGGGTGAACACCCAACGGCGCTGTGCCGCATCGGCACTCCACGCGGTGGCCAGCCGGGGTTGCACGGTCGGGTTCGCGCCCGGCACGGTGAGCGGGTCGTAAACCAGTGAGGCGATCAGGAAGTCGCTCTGATTGCCCAGGTTGGCGTGTGGATCCTGTTGCAGCGCGGACACTTTGCCGAGCGCGCCGACGCGGAGCGTACCGGCGGCGCCGGAGGAACCGCGTCCGCACGCGGCCAGCACCAGCGCCGCCCCCGCACCGAACCCGGCACCCAACAGTCCCCGGCGGGTCATCGTCGTCATCGCGATCCGTCCTCAGCGCCTAGAATTTGCGAGCGAGCCAAGGCTAACCTAATGAGTATCCCGGCCGAAAGCACGCCGGGAACAACGGGTGGTGCACGCCGGGAACAACGGGTGGCGTACGCCGGGAACAACGGGTGGTGTACGCCGGGAGACAAATTCCCGGTTACGTGGGCTGTCAGGTCAGCCTTCGGTCAGTTCGCACGTCGAATTCCCGCTACCTGGCTCATCGGATCTGGTCAGCCCACGTGTTCGCATTCCGCTCTCGGGCAGGACATCCATCCGGGTGAGATCCCGGCCAAAAGCATGCCGGGAACAACGAATACTGCACGTCCGGAGCAACGAATACTGCACGTCGGGAGGAACGAATACTGCACGTCGGGAGCAACGAATACTGCACGCCGGGATCAAACGAATATTGCACGCCGGGATCAAGGGAGAGCGCACGTCGGAACCAGCGACAGCGCGCGCCGAGGCCAAGGGACGGAGCACCCCGGGATCAGGGATGGCGCACGCCGGGGTCGAGAGAGCCGTGCACGCAGGGGCTTTGGGGTGGGGCATGCCGAGATCCTGCAACACACATTAGGTAAGCCTTGCTTAAGCAAGCGCGACCGACTACCTTCGCAGTCCGGATCTTCACCACCTGCTTCACCACCGTTGCGAAGAAGGGAATGCCTGGTGAAAAACGTTCTCTCCGAACGTGAGACACACCGAACCGAGACCTCGGAAGACTGGGAACGCCGGGAGCTGCCCGCGGCTGCCGCGCGTGCGGTTCGCGACACGGCCCGGGCGATCGCGGCCACAATCGACACTATGCCCGGGATGTCCGACCTAGCGACCACGCTCACCGATGCGGCGCTGATCGAGCTGGTGGACGGGCGGGCCGCCGAGTTGCCGGAGGCCGTGCATTACGCGCTGCGGCCGCCGGAGTGCAGCGCGGGCATCGCGGTCGTCGACCGATTGCCGCTCGCGGACACCGAACTCGGGCCGACCCCGGGCGATTGGCGGCAGGCCGCCGAGTGGAGCGGCGACCCCGAGCGGCGCCGGTCCTCGTTCCAGCTGGACATCGCGATGATGCTGCTCGCACGCTGCGCCGGAGAGCCGTTCGGCTGGCAGGGTCAGCAGGGCGGGCGGCTGGTCAACAACATCCTGCCCGCCCGCGGCCACGAGCACGAGCAATCCGGCGCCAGCAGCACCACCCTGCTCAGCCCGCATACCGAGGACGCCTTCCACCCCGAGCGCGCCCACCTGCTCATGCTCGGCTGCATGCGCAATCCCGACCGCGTCGGCACCACCGTCTCGTCGGTGCGCGAGGTGCGCCTGAACGACACCCAGCGGCGGCGCCTGAGCGAGGCGACGCTGCCGATCCTGCCGGATGTCTCCTACGGCACCGACTTCCACCAGTACCCGGCCAACCGGGTGGCCACCGTCGGCGAATCCGACGGGCGCCCCATCCTGCGCTACGACCCGGCCTACACGCCGCTGGACGACGCCGACGACGAATTCCGTTCCGCCTACGCCCATCTCGGCGCCGAGCTGGAGCGGGTGTGCCGCACGGCGGTGCTGGAACCGGGTCAGCTGCTGCTGGTGGACAACGACGTGGTGGTGCACGGCCGGGTGCCGTTCACCCCGCGCTACGACGGCACCGACCGCTGGCTCAAGCGGGTCAATATCCGCCTGGCCCGCCGTCGCGCTCCGGCCGAGGCCCGCGAGAACGGTTACGGGCAGCGGACGGTCACGCCGTTCGGATCGAGAACACCAGCGGCACCGGCGGTGTCGCCCGCAGTGAACGAGGAATTACGTGAGTACCGAACCGAGCCCGCTACGCGTGCTCAGCCGCAGCGACCTGACCGACGTTCCGATCACTCCCGGTGAGGTGGTGCGCGCCGTCGAGGACGCGTATCTCGCCCTGGCGGCGGGCGAGTCGGACAACCCGCGCAAGCTCAGCGTGGGTCATCCGGAGGGCACGTCGGTCGCCTACGCCATGCTCGGCCGCGACGGCCGCCGGCGGGTGGTGGCGATGAAGACCTCCTACAAGTTCGATCCCGGCCACGACCGCAGCACCAAGCGGTACTACACCACCATCACGCTCTACGACGACGCGACCGGCCTGCCGATCGCCATGATGGACTGCGCCCGCATCGGCGCGATCCGCACCCCGGCGGCGTCGGCGCTGCTGGTGCGCGAGACGGCGCGGGCCGATGCGCGCAGCGTGCTGCTGATCGGCACCGGCACGCAGGGCCGCAATGCGCTGCCGCATCTGCTCGCCGCGAATCCGCGGCTGGATCGGCTGATGGTGTACGGCACGCACACCGAGGGGCTGCGGGCGGTGCACGACCAACTGGCCGCGCACCATCCCGGGTGTGAGTTGCAGACCGTCCCCGACCCGCGCGCCGCCGCGGGCGAGGCCGACATCGTGCTGGCCACGGCCGGGCCGGGCACCCGGGTCGCCCTCGAATCGACCGATCTGGCACCGGGTTCGGTGGTGGTGCTGGTCGGCTACGGGCTGGCGCCCTCCACGCTCACCGAGGCCGATCGGGTGGTCGCCACCAGCGCCGAGCAGATGACGCTGACCGGTACCGACATGGCCGGGCCGGACGGCAGGCTGCGCGCCGTCGACGCCGAGCTACCCGATATCCTCGCCCGTCGCGCCATAGGCCGCCGCACCGACTCCGAACGCATCTTCGTCTACAACAGCGGCCTGGTGCTCACCGACATAGCCGTCGCCCACGCCCTGGCCGCCCGCGCCATCGCCGAGGGCCGAGGTACGGAGGTCCGCCTGTGGGACTGAGCCCGACGAGAAACGCCCGGTCCGCACCGCATACCGATCCAGGCGTTGCCGCTTCGGGCACACCGGTGGGCGACACCTCCCCGATCGCCGCGGCACCCATGCCCGGGTACCGGGACGAGTGGGAGCGGCGGTTGCTGGATGACCCGGATCTGCTGGGGGACATGGCTTTTGCCATTGGTGGGCCGTTTCACGTCATGTACCCGGCGCGGGTGGGGCGGAATATCGACGGATTTCGGGCGGTGTTCGAGCGGTTCGGGGTGGAGGGGGCGATTTTTTATGGGAAGAAGGCCAATAAGGCGGGGTGTGTGGTGCGGGCCTGCGCCGAGCACGGGGCGGGGGTCGATGTTGCCAGCGTCGGTGAGTTGAGGGCCGCGCTGGCGCATGGGGTTCGGGGGGACGAGCTCGTGGTGACCGGGCCCGCGAAGTCGGAGGAGTTGCTGTGGCTGGCGGCGCGGCACGGGGCGCTGATCGCGATCGACGAGCTCGGGGAGTTGAATCGTCTTGTCGCGCTCGGTCTTCCCGCGCGCATTCTGCTGCGCGTGTTGCCGCCGGGCTCGTCGAGCCGGTTCGGGATGACCGATGGCGAGCTCGACGTCGCGCTCACCGGCACCGACCTCGGGCCGGTCCGGTTGGAGGGCTTCAGCTTTCACCTGTCCGGATACGATCCGGTGGCGCGCTCGGAGATGGCGGCGGCGCTGGTCGATCGCTGCCGGGCGGCCCGCGCCCTCGGGCATCCGGTGTTCACCATCTCCATCGGCGGCGGGTTCGCGGTCGACTACGTCCCCGCCGACGCTTGGCGCGCGTTCACCGAACACGCTGGTCCACACTGGTTTCACGCGGGCAAGCGGTTCGATTCCTATTATCCCTACCACTGCCCGACTCCGGGCCCGGCCATGCTGGCCGCCGTCCTCGAGCACGGAGAACTGGGAGCGCTACTGCGCGACAACGGTATCCGGCTCGCCATCGAACCCGGCCGGGCCCTGCTGGATCGCGCGGGCAGCACCGTATTCCGCGTGCAGGGCGCGAAAACCCGGACCGCGCACGACAATCCGTACCAGCTGCTCACCGTCGACGGCACCAGCCTGAGCCTGTCCGAGCAGTGGTTCGACAGCGAATACCTGCCCGACCCGGTGCTGTGGCCCACCCGGCCCGGCGACCCCACCCCCGCCGCCGTCGGGGCGGCCACCTGCCTGGAGTCGGATCTGCTCAGCTGGCGGCGCATCCCGCTGCCCCGCGCCGCCGAGCCCGGCGACCTGCTCGTCTACCCCAATACCGCCGGTTACCAGATGGACTCCAACGAGTCCCCGTTCCACCAGCTGCCGATCCCGCCGAAGGTGGTGCTGCACGACGCACCCGGCGGTCGGCTCCGCTGGACGCTCGACGCCGAATAAACCGCTCCCCCTTCCAGCCCACCAGAGGAGATTCGCATGCCGCTCGTCACCCGCGTGACGGACCTGATCGGCAACACCCCGCTGTTCGAGCTGGCGGCCACCGCCACCGGAACCCGATTGCTGCTCAAGCTCGAGCAGTTCAACCCGACCGGTGCGGCCAAGATCCGCATGGCGCGCGCCATGGTGCTCGACGCCGAGCGCCGCGGTTTGCTGCCCGATGGCGGGCATATCATCGAGTCGACATCCGGTAATACCGGACTGGGACTGGCGGTGGTGGCGGCCGAACGCGGCTACCGCTTCACCGCGGTCGTCGACCACCACGCCTGCAAGGACAAGCTGCGCGCGATGCAAGCCATGGGAACCGAACTCGTGTACGTCGCCGACGACGGGGACGACAGCCTGGCCACCTCCGCCCGGGAGGATCTGGCCGAGGCGATGGCCGCCGCCCGCGCCGACGCCTACTTCACCGAACAGCACAACAACGACGCCAACGCGGTCGGCTACTACCCGGTCGCCGAGGAATTGCTGGCCGACCTCGGCCACGTCGACATCCTGCTGTCGGCGGTCGGCACCGGCGGCTCGCTGTTCGGCACCGCCCGCCGCCTGAAGGAATTGGGCTGCCACCCACGGGTAATCGGGGTGGAGCCGGTCGGCTCGATCGCCTTCGGCGGCGAGGGCGGCCCGTACTGGCAGTCCGGCACCGGCACCCCGCCGGGCGCGACCGTCGGCACCGCCGTGGACTACTCGCTGCTGGACGAGGGCCTCAAGGTGACCGATGTGGACGCCTTCGCCACGGCCCGCGCGGTCGCCCGCAGGCTGGGCCTGCTGCTCGGCGGGTCGGCGGGCGGCTCGGTGCACGCCGCGCTGACCCGGCTCGAGCAGTTCCCGCCCGGCTCGACCATCGTGAGCATCGTGTGTGACGGCGGCGAGAAGTACCTCGATACCGTGTTCGACGACGACTGGATGACCGAACGAGACCTGCTCGACGAGTCCGCCGAGCGCGCGGCGGCCGACCTGCTCGACCGCTACACCCCGGCGGCCCGACGAAACCTGGTGGGAGCACTGTGAATTCGACGCCCGACACCCGCACGCGCTCGGACGGCCGGCAGCTCACCGCGCTGGCCACGCCGATCGCGATGACCCAGCTGGCCCAGGTCGCGGTCTCGACGACGAATATCGCGCTGATGGGCTCGCTCGGGATCAGCCAGGTGGCGGCCGGTGGTCTGGCGTTGACCCTGTTCAACCAGATCCGGACCATGTGCGTCGGCCTGATCACCGCCACCGGAAATCAGATCGCCACCGTGGTGAGCCGCGCGGAGAAGCGAAACACCGACGCCGACGCCGAGATTCGCGATGTGGTGCGGTCCAGTTTCCTGATCGCCACGGCCGGGGGGCTGCTCGGCGGCCTGGTGCTGATCGGGCTGGGCTGGTCGCTGCAGTGGCTCGGCCAGGACGCCGGGGTGCTCGCCGAGGCGCGGCCCATGATGGTCGCGCTGGCGCCGGGCCTGCTGCCGTGCCTGTGGTTCCAGGTGCTGCGGCAGTACAGCGTCGGCATGCAGCGCCCGCAGGCGCTGCTGCTGGTGACGCTGGGCTCGGTGGCGCTGAATCTGGTGCTGGCGCTGGCCCTCATGCACGGCTGGGCGGGGCTGCCCGCCCTGGGCCTGACCGGTATCGGCATCGCCACCTCGCTGGTCTTCCTGCTCACCTTCGCGGTGTTCTGGGTGATGGTGCGGCGCGATACGACGCTGGGGGCGACCCTGCCGATCCGGATGTGGCCGGTGCGCGCCAAGACCATCCTCGAGGAGCTGCGGCTGGGCACCCCGATCGCGCTGACCTACGGGTCGGAGGCGGGCATGTTCTCGGTGCTGGCGCTGGTCATGGGCCACCTCGGGCCGGACGCGCTGGCCGCGCACAATGTCGTCTACCAGCTGGTCTACATCGTGTTCCAGGTGGCGGTGGGGCTCTCGCACGGCGCGTCGATCCTGGTCAGCAAGGCCGTCGCCCGCGACGAGCATCGGCGCGCGCACGGGCTGGCCTGGCTCGCGCTGCGGCACGCCGCGGTGGTCGCGGCGCTGGTGGGCGTGCTGTACGTCGCGGTGCCCGATATGGTGCTGCGCCCGTTCCTGCACAGCACCGAGGACGGCACCGTGCGGCTGGCGCACACGCTGCTGCTGATCGCGATCGTGCTGCAATTCTTCGACGCCGCGCAGAACATCGGCAACGGTCTGCTCCGCGGGGTCAAGGACACCAAGGCCGGGTTCCGGCTGTCACTGGTCGGCTACTGGATTGTGGGATTGCCCACAGCGATCGTGCTCGCCTTCCCCGCCGGGCTGGGCGCGGCCGGTGTGTGGTGGGGCCTGACGGCCGGGCTGGCGGCGACTGCCGGGCTGATGCTGCGGCGCTACTTCGCATGCCTGGGCGCTCGGGAGCAGGTCGAGCCCCGCGTGCTGGCCGATAGCCTCAGCGGTCACAGCTGACACGAAAATCTCATCTCGGCGTAAGCATGTCGTCACCGTGCGCGGGGAAGGTGGAGACAGAGGCTTCGATATTCTGACGGGCGGGAACCCGAAGCCAATGGCGAGCAATTGCCGGGAGGAGTCCGGTGCACATACGCAGAGTCGCGGAGTACCCGCGACCGGACCACGTTCTGTTCCACTTCAGCGACACCCATCTGATCGCCGGTGACGGTGGGCTCTACGGCACGGTCGACGCCGAGCACCGACTACGCGAGCTACTCGCCCAGGCCGAGGCCAGTCGCATCACCCCGACCGCGATCGTGTTCACCGGCGATCTGACCGATCACGGCGAGTCCGACGCCTACGGGAAGCTGAGACGGCTGGTGGAGCCGTTCGCGGCCCGGCTCGGCGCGCCCGTGGTGTGGGTGGCCGGAAACCACGACGACCGCGCCACCCTGCGCGAGCATCTGCTGGACGAGGACGGCTCCGCCGCGCCGTTCGACCGGGTGCACCTGTTCGACGGCCTGCGCATCGTGGTGCTGGACACGACGGTGCCGGGCCATCACTACGGCGAGCTCTCCGACGACCAATTGGCCTGGCTGCGAACCGAACTCGCCGAACCCGCGCCCTTCGGCACCATCCTGGCCATGCACCACCCGCCGGTCCCCTGCATCCAGGACCTGGCCGTGACCGTGGAGCTGCGCGACCAGCGCCGCCTCGCCGACGTGCTGGACGGCACCGATGTGCGCGGCATCCTCGCGGGCCACCTGCACTTCTCGACCACGGCGACCTTCGCCGGGATTCCGGTGTCGGTGGCCTCGTCGTCGTGCTACAGCCAGGACCTGGCCGTGACCGTGGAGCTGCGCGACCAGCGCCGCCTCGCCGACGTGCTGGACGGCACCGATGTGCGCGGCATCCTCGCGGGCCACCTGCACTTCTCGACCACGGCGACCTTCGCCGGGATTCCGGTGTCGGTGGCCTCGTCGTCGTGCTACAGCCAGGACCTGGCCGTGAGCGTCGGCGGCCAGCGCGGCCGCGACGGCGCCCAGAGCTTCAACTACGTGCACGTCTACCCCGACACCGTGGTGCATTCGGTGGTACCGATCGGCCACGGCCCCACGGTCGGCACGCCCGCCAGCCCGGAGGAGGCGGCCGAGCGACTCACCGCCGCGGGCATCGTGATTCCGGGTGCGTCCAGGATTCCGCAGGTGCTGCGGGAGGGTGTGGACGCCCCGGAGTCGGACGAAATTCACTAGGCCGCACCGGGTTCCAGCGCGGTCAGTGGGTCCGCATCGTCGACGCGCTCCCAGGGGGCGGGCTCCGGGAAGTAGTTTTCCAGGAACTCCGAGACCACCCGGACGCGCTCGGCCTCCGCGACCTCCGGGAAGCTGCCGTCGTTGAGGCAGAAGAAGTCCACATTGCGGTGGCGAGCCAGGCCGGGCAGCAGGGCCAGGCCCGCGTGGCCGGTGGTGTCGACGTAGCGCACCTTGGCCGACTCCTGCGGAACGGCGCGGCCGGTGAGCAGCGCGTAGTAGTGATACAGCGAGTTGGTCACCGAGATGTCGGTGGCGGCGCGGAACCGGCTGGTCCGGGTGCGCGCGAAATCCTCCGGGAAGGTCTGCTCCATCTCCCGAAGCACGCTGCGGCGCAACGGAACCGGCGTGTGCTCCAGATGCCGGGTGATGACGTGCCCGAAGCGCTGCGCGAGCAGGCGGCGGTTCACCCGCGCCGCGTTCTCGAACCCGCTGCGCCGTTCGTTGTTGGCGCCCGGCCCGATTCGGGTGCCCGCCTCGATGAACCGGCTGATCCCGGCCGCGGTGAAGAACATCGACGGCCGCACCGGGCGGGCGAAGAACATATCGTCGTTGGAGTACAGGAAGTGCTCCGACAGGCCCTCGATATGCTGCAGCTGGGATTCGATGGCATGGGAATTGAACACCGGCAGCCCGCTGAGATCCGAGAAGTGGTCCGCCGCACGGACAATAGTGACCTTGGGGTCGTCGGCCAGCCACTCCGGCACCCGGGAATCGGTGGCGATGAAGATGCGGCGGATCCACGGCGCGTTCTTGTGCACCGAGCGCAGCGCGTACCGCAGCTCGTCGATCTGACGGATGCGGGCGTCCGCGTCGTCGCCCTCGCCGACCACCACCTGGGCCATCATTCCCGCACGGCGCGCACGGAATTCGGGGTCGCTGCCGTCGACCCAGGAGTACACGATGTCGATCGGGAAGCCGACATCGGCCGGGTGCGGGGCGAACATGCCCTCCAGGGTGGGCCAGCTGGTGTCGAACAGCAGCACCGTGGTCTGTTCCACGTCGGCGACGTCGAAGACGTTGCGGGTCAGCGCGTTCGGGCGCGGGCACTCCACCGTGTCGCCGTGGTACTCCCACAGCTCCAGCTCCACGTGATGGGCCGGGTCCAGGTCGCGGCCGATCCGGAATACGTTGTGGCGCACCTCGTTACAGGAGAATCCGGCCACCATCGCCGCGCCCAGCACGCGGCGCAGCTCGGCCCGGTGCGTGGCGTCGACCGCCAGCCGCAGGTGGTGGTCGGCGTCGCGCAGCAGCAGGAAGGGTGTGTCGGCGGCGGTCAACTCGGCGCGCAGATAGCGCAGATCGTCGACCACCGCCGTCGACACCGCCATATTGGCCACCGCCGCGCCGGTCGCGTACATCGCACCGGCCGAGTGCACCTCGAACTCCTTCATCACCGTCTCCCGCTTCGCTTCGACCCGGCACGGTCGGCTCCGGCTGCCGGGCAACAACATCCATGAAAAAAACGCGTACCGCCCTCCGCCCGTGGCGGAGGGCTCGCGACCCAAAACCGTCAGCGCGTAACGAACCGCGCGGTGAGACTGTTCGGGAAGGCCGCCCACAACCGAAGCCGATTCGATCGGAATCCCATTTGTTCTCACCTCACTCGCGGCTGGACGCGCGACGGAGCGCGTCGTACTGGATGTTGCTGCACCGTCCACACCGGGAAGACGGTGAACGACTCACTTCACCGGGCGGTCATCGACCGGCTACTCACACGACCTCGATTCGACGAGGAACCGTTACGAATGATGCAACTGCCGGGAGCCGTTCGTCAATCGGAACCGCCACAGGGGCATCGGCAGTTTTCGCGGCCGTAACGCGGAGCGTACCGAATCGTCGGTAACGCACCATTCGGCAACCCATATCAGTATACGAGTTAGGGTAGGCTTACCCACGGGAGCGAAGGGGGCCGATGCCAGACAGGAGACCGGTGTGCGGGTAGTGATTTTGTTCGGAACCGAGATGGGGACGGCGGAGCGCGCGGCGGAGGCCGTGGCGGATGTGCTTGCGGCGAGCCACGATGTGGCGGTCTACGACATGTCCGATTTCGATGCCGACGACCTGGACACCCGCGATTTCCACATCCTGGTCTGCTCGACCTACGGCACGGGCGAGCTCCCCACCGGCGCCGAACCGTTCTTCGCGCAACTCGACGATCGGCTGCCCGACCTGTCCGGCCTGCGCTTCGCGGTCTTCGGGCTGGGCGACATCGTCTACGACACCACCTTCAACCGCGGCGGCGAGATCTGCGCGGAGAAGTTCACCGCCCTGGGCGCCGAACAGGTCGGCGCCCACGCCCGCCACGACGCCTCCAGCTCGGAGCGACCGCAGGACATGGCGCGCGAATGGGCGCGGGCACTGGAGATCCCCGCGCCCACCTCGGTCTGACGCGACTGGGCAACCGGGGGCCAGCGGGTAAGCGGCGCAACGGCTTAGACTGCTAGGCGACGCGCGGAACAGCCCTCTGCGCGAGTCGACCGTGAGGTGGAAGATGGTAGCCGGAGCGCGGGAACGTCATGAGTCGTCGACCGAGCATCCCCAACTGGACGTTCTACCGGAATGGCCGCTCGACACGATCGCGGTACTGGTGACCACCGACCCGGCGCCGCACGCCATCCCGGTGTCCTGGCCGGTGCGCGCCGGTGATCGGCGAATCCTGTTGAGCCTCAAGTCCGATCGCGGCTCGCTGGCGCGGCTGCGGAAGCGGCCGGACGTGGCGCTGCTGATTCTCGCGGGCGGCAATGTGGCGCTGTGCGCCCGCGGCCACGCCCACGTGGTGGCCGATCCGCTCCCCGGCGCCGACGACTACGTGGGCGTCGCCCTCGAGGTCGAGGTGATCGACGACCACCGCCAGTCCGCGTTCGCCGTCGCCACCGGCATCCAGCGCAATATTCTCGACGACGCCGAGCTGCACTATCTCCAATCGCGTGTCGAGACCCTGCGCGGCATGATCAACGACCACAATTGATCCCATGATTGCCGCATTTTCGGTGACCCCGCTCGGCGTGGGCGAGGACGTCGGCCGCGCCGTGGCCGCCGCGGTCCGCGTGGTGCGCGCCAGCGGGCTGCCCAACGAGACCACCGCCATGTTCACCAGCATCGAGGGCGAATGGGACGAGGTGATGGCGGTGATCAAGCAGGCCACCGACGCCGTCATGGCCGTCTCCCCGCGCTGCAGCCTGGTAATCAAGGCCGACATCCGACCGGGCGTCACCGACGGCCTGACCAGCAAGGTCGACAGCGTGGAGCGCTACCTCGCCGAGGGCTGAGCGCGGGCGTCAGCGCGGCCAGTAGGTGCGCCAGTCCTGCGGGGCGAGTGGAAGTCGGTTGCCGCGAGCCTGTTCGGCGGCGTCCTCGGCCAGGCGGATGCTGGTCGCGAAGGCCACCGTCGCCTTGCGGAGGCGCTCCTCGGCGCTGTCGGGGCCGCCCAGGTGGACGACGCGCAGGTCCTCGGGGACGAGGTCGTCCGGCAGGCCCGCGCGGAGGCTGCGGGAGCGGATCTTCTCGGCGAGGGCCAGGGCGGGCTGGGCCATGGCGATGCCGTCCAGGCAGGAGCGGCGGGACTTCTCGGCGGATTTGCGTTCCTCCCAGGCCCTTTCCTGGGCGCGGATCTTCTCCTCGGGGGAGGCGGCGGGGTCGGGCGGGGCGTCCAGCAGCGGGCTGCGGTGGACCAGCTTGGCGACCAGGGCGGCGGCCACGTCGGCGATGGTGAATTCGCCCGCGGCCTCGGCGATGCGGGAGTGGAACAGCACCTGCAGCAGCAGGTCGCCCAGCTCCTCCTTGATGGTGTCGGCGTCGCGGTGCCCGATGGCGTCGAGCAGCTCGTAGGTCTCCTCGAGCAGGTACGGCCGCAGCGAATCGTGGGTCTGGGTCACCTCCCAGCCGCCGAAGTTCCACAGCCGGTCCATGACCTCGACCGCCTCGGCGAGGCCGTGCGCCAGCGCCGCCGAATCGGCCTCTCGCACAGTGGGGTCGGAGCTCATCGAGCCGAAACCTCGGTCGCCACATGCAGATCCACGGTGCCCTGCGGCTTACCGTCCAGCGCCAGCAGCAGATCCGCGACGTACTGCAGCAGCCGCACGTCGCGAATGCGCCCCGCGCCGACGCTGTCCTCCACCCGCGGCAGCGGCAGCTGCACGATGCCGGTGGTGGGGCGGTAGGTCGCCGACGGGTAGATCCGCTTGAGCCGCAGCTGTTTCGAGTCCGGCAGCTGCAGCGGGGAGAGCTTGAGCGTGGTGCCGGTGACGCCGACCTCGGCGATGCCGTACTCGCGGCACAGCAGCCGCAGCTTGGCCACCGACACCAGCCGACCGACCTCCACCGGCAGCGGGCCGTACCGGTCGACCAGCTCCTCCACCACCGCGGCCAGCGTCGAATCGTCCTGCGCGGCGGCCAGTTTCCGGTAGCCCTCCAGCCGCAGCCGGTCGCTGGCGATGTAGTCGGGCGGGATGTGCGCGTCCACCGGCAGGTCGATGCGCACCTCCTTGACCTCTTCCTCGGTGGTGATCGGCCGGCCGTCGGCCGCCGCGCGATACGCCTCCACCGCCTCGCCCACCAGCCGCACGTACAGATCGAATCCGACGCCCGCGACATGCCCGGACTGCTCGGCGCCCAGCACGTTGCCCGCGCCGCGGATCTCGAGGTCCTTCATGGCCACCGCCATGCCCGCGCCCAGATCGGAGTTTTGCGAGATGGTGGCCAGCCGGTCGTAGGCGGTCTCGGTGAGCGGCTTCTCGGCCGGGTACAGGAAGTAGGCGTACCCGCGCTCGCGGCTGCGCCCGACCCGGCCGCGTAGCTGATGCAGCTGCGAAAGACCCAGGGCGTCGGCGCGTTCCACGATCAGGGTGTTGGCATTGGAGATGTCCAAACCGGTTTCGATGATCGTGGTGCACACCAGCACGTCGAAGTCGCGCTCCCAGAAGCCCTGCACGGTCTTCTCCAGCGTGTCCTCGTTCATCTGGCCGTGCGCGACGGCGACCCGCGCCTCCGGCACCAGATCGCGAATCCGCTTCGCCGCCTTGTCGATCGAGGACACCCGGTTGTGCACGTAGAACACCTGGCCGTCGCGCAGCAGCTCGCGCCGGATGGCGGCGGCGACCTGTTTGTCGTTGTATCCGCCGACGTAGGTGAGGATGGGGTGCCGCTCCTCGGGCGGGGTGAGGATGGTCGACATCTCGCGGATGCCCGCCAGGCTCATCTCCAGCGTGCGCGGAATCGGGGTGGCGGACATGGTCAGCACGTCGACGTGGGTGCGCAGCGCCTTGATGTGCTCCTTGTGCTCGACGCCGAAGCGCTGCTCCTCGTCGATGACGACCAGGCCCAGATCCTTCCACCGCACGCCGGTCTGCAGCAGGCGGTGGGTGCCGACCACGATGTCGACCTCGCCCGCGGCCATGCCGTCCATGACCGCGCGCGACTCGGCGGCATCGGTGAAGCGGGACAGGCCCTTCACCGTCACCGGGAAACCGGCGACCCGCTCGGTGAACGTCTGCAGATGCTGCTGGGCCAGCAGCGTGGTGGGCACCAGCACCGCCACCTGCTTGCCGTCCTGCACCGCCTTGAACGCCGCGCGCACCGCGATCTCGGTCTTGCCGTAGCCGACGTCGCCGCAGATCACCCGGTCCATCGGGACCGCCTTCTCCATATCGGCCTTGACCTCGGCGATGGCGGTGAGCTGGTCGTGGGTCTCGGTGAACGCGAACGCGTCCTCCATCTCCTGCTGCCACGGGGAGTCGGGGGCGAAGGCGTGCCCGGGCGCGGCCTGGCGGGCCGCGTAGAGCTGCACCAGCTCGGTGGCGATCTCGCGGACGGCCTTGCGCGCCTTGCGTTTCGTGTTGGCCCAGTCCGAGCCGCCGAGCCGGGACAGGCTGGGCATCTCGCCGCCGACGTAGCGCGAGAGCTGGTCCAGCGAGTCCATCGGCACGTACAGCCGGTCGCCGGGCTGGCCGCGCTTGCTCGGCGCGTACTCGATGACCAGGTACTCGCGCCGCGCGCCGCCGACGGTGCGCTCGATCATCTCGACGAACCGGCCGATGCCGTGCTGATCGTGCACCACCATGTCGCCGGCCGACAGCGCCAGCGGGTCGACCTGATTGCGGCGGCGCGCCGGGAGCTTCTTGCCCTCGCCGGGGGCGGTGACACGATTGCCGGTGAGGTCGGATTCGGCGATGACGACCAGCTTCGCGTCGTCGAAGACGATGCCGTCGTGCAGCGATCCGCACAGCACCCCGACCAGCCCGCGCACCGGCTCCGCGCCCGGATCCAGTGCCGCCGCCGGGACTTCCGCGTCGGCGAGCCGCTCCAGGATGCGCTGCGCGGTGCCGTGCCCGGCGACGACGATGACCGCGCGGCCACCGGTCGTCACGTGCGCGCGCAGCGAGGCGAACACGGTCGCGACCAGTTCCTCGGAGCCGCGCGCGGCCGGGGCCGCCAGCACCGGCAGCACCAGTTCGGCCGGATCGTCGGCGGCCAGCGGGCTCAGCGTCCACCACGGCAGCCCGCAGGCGTCGGCGCTCGCGTGCACCACGTCCAGGCCGCGATAGGCCGAGGCGGCCAGGTCGAGCCCGTGCGCGCCCAGCGGGGCCGCGCCGCCGAAGGACGCCGCCGTCCACGACGCCTCCAGGAACTCCTGCCCGGTCCGGACGAGATCGGCGGCCCGGGTGCGGATTTTCTCCGGATCGCACAGCAGCACATGGGTACCGGCGGGCAGCACCTCGGTGAGCAGTTGCAGCTGGCCCGGGCGCAGCGCGGGCAGCAGCGCCTCCATGCCCTCGACCGGGATGCCCTGGGCCAGCTTCTCCAGCATCTCGACCAGGGCGGCGTCGGCGGGGTTCTCGGCGGCCACCTCGGCGGCGCGCAGCCGCAGCTCCTCGGTGAGCAGCAGCTCGCGGCACGGCTGCGCCACAACGGCATCCACCTCGACCTCGGCCAGCGAGCGCTGGTCGGCGACCGAGAACGGCCGCAGCTCGGTGATCTCGTCGCCCCAGAACTCCACGCGCACCGGATGATCGGCGGTGGGCGGGAAGACGTCGAGAATGCCGCCGCGCACCGCGAATTCGCCGCGCTTGCCGACCATGTCGACCCGCTCGTAGGCGAATTCGACCAGGCGCGTGATCAATTCGTCGAAATCGAACTCGGCGCCCACCCGCAGCACGACCGGCTCGATATCGCCGAGGCCACCGGCCATCGGCTGCATGAGCGAGCGCACCGTGGTGACCACGACCCGCAGCGGCACCGGATAGACCGGGTCGTCGGGATGGGTGAGGCGGCGCAGCACCTGCAGGCGCCTGCCCACGGTGTCGGCGCTCGGCGACAGCCGCTCGTGCGGCAGCGTCTCCCAGGACGGGAACAGCGCCACCCCGTCGCCGAGGATCTCGGCGAGCTCGACGGTCAGGTCGTCGGCCTCGCGGCCGGTGGCGGTGACCACCACCAGCGGCCGCGTCGCGGCAATGGTCGCCGCGACGAACGGCCGCACCGCCGACGGCGCCACCAATTGCACCGGCGTGCGACCGATCAGGCTCGCGACCTGTGTCAGCGCGGCGTCGGCACCGGCCGTCGCGGCCAGTCCCGCGAGAGGCGGACGAGGGGTGGACATGAGGCGGACTCCTGGCGCGGACGAGCGATTAGGGCGGCCAACCGAGTCTAATCACCGCAGCCGACAGGAACCGGACCCACCACTCCCCCTCCACTACTCGAGACGGATGACGGAGCGAGTCTTACGAGCGACCGTTCGCGGCCCGGCTCGTCGTTCAGCGGCCGAAGCGCATGCGCGCAGCGCGAGTCTCGGCCGCTGAACGACGAGCCTCCAGGGGCCGCGAACCGCCGAGCGCAGCGAGGCCAAAATTACGGCACGTAGCGGCGGAGGCGACGCGCCGCGAACTCGCGGAAGTAGGCGACCTTCTCCTTGGGGACGATCGAGGGCAGCAGGAAGTACCACATGCGTTCCATGCGGACCGCCATCTGATCGATGGAGTCGGTGCCGACGGCGGTGATGTGCACGCCGGCGGTGAGCTCCTGCAGCAGCAGGCCGATGGTCTCCGGTTCCAGGTCCGGCTCGAGATCGCCCTGGGCGATGGCGCGCTCGGCCAGCAGCCGGTGCGTCTCGCCCCAGGTCTTGGCGATGTTGTCGCCGGTGGCGCCGCGATAGTCGCCGATCTGGTGGGTGAGCTTGAGCATCGCGCCCACCATCGGGTCGTTCATCGTGAGATCGGCGACCACGTAGGTGATTCCGATGCACGCCTCCAGCGCCGGCACCCGCGGATCGAAGAAGCCCTGGCAGGCGCTGATCAGTCGCTCGTTGCCCTGATCGACCACGGCGCGCGCCAGCTCCTCCTTGGAGCCGAAGTGAAAGTACAACGCGCCCTTGGTCACGTTCGACTGCGCGATGATCTCGCTCAGACTCGCATTCGCGTAACCCAGGCGCAGAAAGACATCGGCAGCACCCGCGAGAACGGAATCGCGAGTGATCTCCGCACGCGCTTGCCTAGCCATCAGATCCGCCTGTCATCAAACCAGCCATCCTGAAGTAGACCGACATCCCGAAGTTGACCGACATCACAGCTCGAACAGCACTCGAAGGATGGGTGAACCGTACCACCCGACCGGGCCGAGCCGAGGGAATCGAGCATTCCGACCGGCCTCTTTCGCTAATCATGGGTTAACCGTCCAGTTCGTCCGCACCGCGCTGCCCCTACCCCGCAGCCGCGTGGTTACGCCCCTGTGCCGCTTGACCATTCGGACGCCAGCTGCGGGTCGGCCTCCAGATGGGTGAGCCCGTTCCAGCACAGGTTCACCAGGTGCGCGGCGACCACCTCCTTGGACGGCTGCCGCTCGTCCAGCCACCATGTCGCGGCCGTCGCGACCATCCCGACCAGCGCCTGCGCGTAGAGGGTGGCCAGGCTGGTGTCGAAGCCGCGGCGCTGGAAATCGCCCGCCAGGATGTGCGCGACCTGATTGACCGCCTCGTTCAGCAGGCTCGAATACGTGCCCTCGGCCGCCGATACGGGCTGGTCGCGCATCAGGATCCGGAACCCGTCGGTGCGCTCCTCCATATATGTCAGCAACGCCAGTGCCACCTGCTCGAGCCGCACCCGGGAGCGATTGCGGGTCAGCGATGCGGTGATCATGCTGAGCAGCGTCGACATCTCGCGGTCGACGACCACGGCGTACAACCCCTCCTTGCCGCCGAAATGTTCGTACACAACGGGTTTGGACACCTGCGCGCGCTGGGCGATCTCCTCGATCGAGGTGGCGTCGTAGCCGCGCTCGGCGAACAGCGCCCGCCCGATCTCGATCAACTGCTGCCGTCGCTGCGTACCGGTCATGCGGGTACGTGGTGATCGGTTCGTCTCACCCGAGCTCATCACTCCCGCCTCTCTTCTGTATGCCGTCACAAATTCCGCACACAACTCTTTCAGACATCCGCGAAGATTTCTGCAACCACCCGTGCGCCAGTCCCGGAGCAGCGGTCCACTCGGGCTCCCAACGCACCAACCGATCTCGGGAGAACATGGGTAACTCGCCGGGAACGCCCAGAGGTCCCCCGCACGACACCGTCGGCCCGGTCGACAACTCCCCCACGACCGACTATCGGCGAAAAAACACGGAGAGGCGGGACCGCGTTAGACGAACGCGGCTCCTCATGCGAGGATCATTCCCGCATGCCGTGGCGCAGCGGTGAACCGACAGGTCCGCCGGTGCGGCAATCCGCCGTAGTGTAATGGCAGCACCACTGATTTTGGTTCAGTTAGTCCAGGTTCGAGTCCTGGCGGCGGAGCAGACCCGGCCGCGCGGCCCCAGCGCAAGACAGCCCACCGAACACGATGACAGGCAGCCGAGGGAGATCCATGCCACAGCAGACCGCCGTCGTCGTTCTCGCCGCCGGAGCCGGAACACGGATGCGGTCCAAGACGCCGAAGGTGTTGCATTCGTTGGCCGGCCGCAGCATGCTCGCCCACGCGCTGCATGCGGCGAACGAGATCGACCCCACGTATCTGGTCACTGTGGTGGGGCACGACCGCGAGGTGGTCGGCGCCGCCGTGAGTTCCGTTGCGGCGGAACTGGGTCGGGAGATCGTCTCGGCCGTGCAGGAGGAGCAGCTCGGCACCGGGCACGCGGTGCAGTGCGCGCTGGGCTCGCTGCCCGCCGACTTCGACGGCGATCTGCTGGTCACCTCCGCCGATGTGCCGCTGCTGGACGGACACACCCTCTCGGCGCTGCTGGACGAGCACCGCAGCTATCCGGAGCGGTCGGCGGTCACGGTGCTCACCTTCGCTCCCGAGGACCCGAACGGCTACGGCCGCATCGTGCGCGACGCCCAGGGGCACGTGTCCGAGATCGTCGAGCACGCCGACGCCACCCCCGCGCAGGCCGCCATCGGCGAGGTCAACTCCGGCGTGTACGTCTTCGACGCGTCGGTGCTGCGGGTGATGATCGGCCGCCTCACCACCGCCAACGCCCAGCACGAGCTGTATCTGACCGACGTGTTGAAGCTGGCCCGCGAGGGCGGGCACCCGGTGCACGGCGCGCGCCTGCTCGACGCCGCCAAGGTGACCGGCGTCAACGACCGGGTGCAGATGGCCGCCGCCGCCCGCAACCTCAACCGCTACATCCTGGAACGCCACATGCGCGCCGGGGTCACCGTCATCGATCCGGCCAGCACCTGGGTGGACGCCGGGGTGCGCATCGACCGCGACGCCGTGCTGCGGCCGGGTGTGCAACTGCTCGGTAACACCGTGATCGGCGAGGACGCCGAGATCGGGCCGGATACCACGCTCACCGATGTGGTGGTCGGTGCGGGCGCTCGCGTGGTGCGCACCCACGGCGAGGGCGCCACCATCGGCGCGCGGGCGACCGTCGGCCCGTTCACCTATGTCCGGCCGGGCACGGTCGTCGGGGCGTCCGGCAAGCTCGGAGCGTTCGTCGAGACCAAGAACGCCGACATCGGCGCGCATTCGAAGGTGCCGCATCTGACCTACGTCGGCGACGCCACCATCGGCGAGTACAGCAACATCGGCGCATCGAGCGTGTTCGTGAATTACGACGGGGTGAACAAACACCATACGGTCGTGGGCTCGCATGTGCGGACCGGCTCTGACACGATGTTCGTAGCCCCGGTGACCGTGGGCGACGGCGCTTATACCGCGGCAGGTACTGTGCTGCGGAAGAACGTTCCGCCGGGGGCGCTTGCCGTGTCGGGCGGGCCACAGCGCAATATTGAAGGCTGGGTGCAGCGGTATCGATCCGGAACCGCTGCGGCGCAGGCGGCGGCGGATGCTATCGCGGCCGATGACAGGGCGAGTCAGGCAACCGAGCAAAAGGATGGCAACAGAGAGTGACCGCGTTCTCGACCGATAACCAGAAGAACCTGATGCTGTTCTCGGGGCGTGCTCACCCCGAGTTGTCCGAACAGGTCGCGAAGGAACTCGACGTTCACATTACCCCGCAAACGGCTCGCGACTTCGCCAACGGTGAGATCTTCGTCCGGTTCGAGGAGTCGGTGCGTGGCTCCGACGCCTTCGTGCTGCAGAGCTTCCCGGCGCCGCTGAACCAGTGGCTGGTCGAACATCTCATCATGATCGACGCGCTCAAGCGCGGTTCCGCCAAGCGGATCACCGCGGTGCTGCCGTTCTATCCCTATGCGCGCCAGGACAAGAAGCACCGTGGCCGCGAACCCATCTCCGCGCGCCTGGTCGCCGATCTGCTCAAGACCGCGGGCGCGGACCGGATCATCACCGTCGATCTGCACACCGATCAGATCCAGGGCTTCTTCGACGGCCCGGTGGATCACATGCACGCGCTCGTCCAGCTGTCGGAGTACGTGCGCAACCACTACACCCTCGACAACATCACCGTCGTCTCCCCCGACGCCGGACGGGTGAAGGTCGCCGAGAAGTGGGCCGACTCGCTGGGCGGCGCCCCCGTGGCGTTCATCCACAAGACGCGCGACCCGCTGGTGCCCAACCAGGTCAAGTCGCACCGCCCGGTCGGTGACGTCGACGGCCGCACCTGCATCCTGATCGACGACATGATCGACACCGGCGGCACCATCGCCGAGGCGGTCCGCGTGCTGCGGGAGGCGGGCGCCGGCGACGTCGTCATCGCCGCCACCCACGGCGTGCTGTCGGCCCCGGCCGCCGAGCGCCTGTCGGCGTGCGGCGCCAAGGAAGTGATCGTCACCAACACGCTGCCGATCACCGAGGACAAGAAGTTCCCCACCCTGACCGTGCTGTCCATCGCCCCGCTGCTGGCCCGCACCATCCGCGAGGTCTTCGAGAACGGCTCGGTGACCGGCCTGTTCAACGGCTCGGCTTAACCGCCTGACGACATCGATCGCCCCGCCGGAGACTTATCCGGCGGGGCGAGTTCGTTGTAGCGTGGGCCTATGGCCGACGAACCCGATAATCCGCTGATGGACGAGGTGTTCGAGATGGACGCTGAGGACGACGAGGATCTCGATTACGACCTGGGCGACGACGAACAGGCCGACGAGGTGCGCGAATACGAGCGCTACATCACCGACCCGCCGAGCGATCTGGTCATCCGCTATCACGAGAACGACGACACCGGCCGCCTCGGCATCGCCCGGGAGCTGGACCAGGAGTGGACCCGCCGCCGCCGGCGCGAGCAGCAGCGCGCCGAGGACGAGCGCCCGGCCGAGATCGCCGCCATGGAGGTCGTGGACGAGCCGGGGGACTGAGGCCCCGTCCGTCATTCCGGCGTGCTTTTGGCCGGAATCTCCCGAGAGGTCCCGGCCAAAAGCACGCCGGGACCACATGGTTGGAGGGGCGGGATAAGTTGTCAGGATGAGCGGATTCGCGGGTTTCCCGTTTGCGGGACTGGACTTCTACGAGGATCTCGAGGCCGACAACTCGAAGACGTTCTGGACCGCCAACAAGCACGTGTGGGAGCGGTCGGTGCGCGACCCGATGGCCGCGCTGCTCGCGGAGCTGGAGACCGACTTCGGCCCGGCCAAGATGTTCCGGCCCTATCGCGACGTTCGCTTCTCCGCCGACAAGACGCCGTACAAGACGCATCAGGGCGCGGTGGTGCGGGTCGCGCCGGGCGCCGGGTGGTATCTGCACATCGGCGCGCCCGGCCTGTACCTCGGGGGCGGGCTGTTCGGTCCGTCGCCCGAGCAGATCGCCCGGCTGCGCACCACGATCGATGACGAGGTGCGCGGCGGCGAGCTGGAGGCCCTGCTCGCCAAGGCCACGAAGGCCGGTTTCACCGTGGGCGGCGACACGCTGAAGACCCGGCCCAAGGGCTATCCGATCGATCACCCGCGCATCGCGCTGCTGCGCCACAAATCCCTGTGGGTCAGTAGGGATTTCGGCGCACCCGACTGGCTCCGGACCCCGCGCGCCGCCAAGGAGATCCGCAAGTCCTGGGAGACGATCCGCCCGGTCGTGGAGTGGCTGGGCGCGGTGGCTGGTGAGCTCAGCGACGCTCGGCCAAGATGAGGGCGAAGCGGGCGTCGGGGTCGGTCCAGACGTGTTCGGTGGCGAATCCGGCCGCGGCCAGTTCGGCGGTGAGGCCGTCGATGCGGAACTTGGCGGAGATCTCGGTGCGCAGTTGCTCGCCGCGGGCGAACCGCACGGTGAGGTCCAGATCGGCCACCGTGACGGTCATGTCGCGCCCCGCCTCGAGCCGCATCTCGATCCACTCGTTGTCGGTGTCCCACAGCGCGATGTGCGCGAAGGCGTCCGGGTCGAAGTCCGCGTGCAGCCGGGAGTTCAACACGTGCAACACATTTCGGTTGAATTCGGCGGTGACCCCCGCCGCGTCGTCGTAGGCGGGCACCAGCACCGCCGGATCGATCACCAGCCCCGCGCCCAGCAGCAGCTGCTCGCCCGGCTCCAGGACCCGCTGGATGCCGGTGAGGAATTCGGCGCGCTCGGCCGGGACCAGGTTGCCGATGGTGCCGCCGAGGAACGCGATCATGCGGCGCCCGCCGCGGGGGAGGTTGTGCAGGGTGTCGGTGAAGTCGCTGACCACGCCGTGCACGGCCAGCCCCGGGAACTCCGCGGCGATCTCGGCGGCCGCGCCCCGCAGCGCCGATTCCGACACATCCTGCGGCACATAGGTTTTCAACGGCCCCCCGGCGCTCAGCGCCGACAGCAGCAGCCGGGTCTTGGCCGCGGAGCCCGCGCCCAGCTCCACCAGCACCTCGGCCCGGGCGATCTCGGCGATCTCGCCGACCACGCGCTCCAGCAGGGCCCGCTCGGTGCGGGTGGGATAGTACTCGGGCAGCTCGGTGATCGCCTCGAACAGTTCGCTGCCGCGGGCGTCGTAGAACCACTTGGGCGGCAACCACTTCGGAGTGGCGGTGAGGCCGCGGCGGGCATCGGCCCGCAGCGCCTCGGTGAGGTCGTCGTCGGTGAGGTGGATCTCCAGCGTCGGTGCGGTCATGAACGCGCCCTTTCGGATTCGGCTTCCAGGTAGTCCCCGCCACGGTCGTCACCCGCGAGGGAGGCGATGACCAGCGACCCCGGCCGCACCGTCACCACCCGCCCCTCCGGCACCGCCCGCCAGCGCGGATCGTCGTCATAGGGTTCGGACGCCACCACCGCCGCCTCCTCGCCGACGAGCACCGCCAGCGAGTGGTAAACGGTAGTGGCCCATAGTGTTTCGCCATCGCTCAGCAAGAGATTCAGTCGTGCCTCCGGTACTCGCGCCAAGACGGCCCGTGCCAGCCGCGCCAGCGCGACCGATGGGTCGTGCGCCCGGAAGCTGTCTGCTGCTTGCCCAACCGCCGTACCAGGCGTCTCGAGCAGGCCGCGCACAATTACCCACAGGGCGGCCGAGTCGGTACGCGATTCGGCATCGAGGAGGGACGGAACCCCGAATTCGGCGGCGACCTCGGTGAGAACGCGCTGCCAGTCCCGAACCACGCCGTTGTGGCTGAATGCCCAGCGCCCGTGCGTGAACGGCGCGCACGCGCTGCGCTCGACCGGCATCCCGACCGTGGCCGATCGCACCGCGGCCACCACCGCGGTCGACCACAGCTGCGGCAGCACCTCGTCCACCGCGGGGTCGGTCCAGATCGGCGCGGGATTGCGATATCGGCTGGCGCGCAAGGTATCGCCCGGCTCCCGCACCCACCAGGCGACGCCGAAGCCGTCGGCATTGATCGTGCCGCCGCCGCGCATGTCGCGCGGGGCCCAGCCCTGCTCGCGCAGCGAATGCGTTCCCCGCGTGAGGAGTTCGCCCACGGGGGCGGCGGGGCCGAGGTAGCCGAGGTGGCGGCACATCAGTGCTCGCCCGGGCGTAGGTCTCGGGCCAGGCGAAAGCCCGAGAAGATCTGGCGGCGGATGGGGTGGTCCCAGTTGCGGAAGGTGCCGCGGCAGGCCACCGGGTCGGTGCCGAACGAGCCGCCGCGCAGCACCCGGTAGTCGCCGCCGAAGAACACCTCCGAGTATTCGCGGTACGGGAAGGCGTGGAAGCCCGGGTACGGCTCGAAGCCGGACGAGGTCCACTCCCACACGTCGCCGACGAGCTGATGCACGCCCGCGGGCGAGGCGCCCGCCGGATACGCGCCCACCTCCGCCGGTTCCAGGTGGCGCTGACCGAGATTCGCGGTGGTGTCGTCGGGATCGGCGTCGCCCCAGGGATATCGGCGCGACTGCCCGGTGGCCGGATCGACGCGGGCCGCCTTCTCCCATTCGGCCTCGGTGGGCAGGCGCTTTCCGGCCCAGTTCGCGTACGCCTCGGCCTCGAACCAGCACACGTGCACCACCGGCTGCCGCGGCCGCACCGGCACCATGGTGCCGAAAACCCGCCGCCACCACCGGTTTCCGCCGTCGCGCTCCCAGAACTGCGGCGCCACCAGCCCGGCCTCGACCCGATGCGCCCAGCCGCGCTCGGACCACAGCTCCGGCCGCCGGTAGCCGCCGTCCTCGATGAACCGCTGGTACTGCTCGTTGGTGACGGGCGCGGCGTCGATGGCGAAACCGGGCAGGCGCACCGGATGCGCGGGTCGCTCGTTGTCCAGCGCCCACGGATCGGTCGAGGTGCCCATGGTGAATTCGCCTGCGGGAACGACGATCTCACCGGAGACCGGGACCGTGGCCGCCGGGGCGGGCGGGGCCGACAGCACCGCCGGGCCCGTGCGCAGCTGATGCGTCGCCAGCATGGTCTCGTCGTGCTGCTGCTCGTGCTGGGCGATCATGCCGAACGCGAACCCGCCCTCGACCAGCCGGGAGCCGCGTAATGCGCTGTCGGACAGCACATCCAACACCTTCGCCCGCACGGTCCCGACATAGCCGCGGGCCTGCGCGGGGTCGAGCAGCGGCAGCGCGGGCCGGTCGGCGCGCGCGTGCCGGAAGGCGTCGTAGAGGTGGTCGATGTCGGCGCGCACGGGCTCCCGCCCGCCCACATCGCGCACCAGCCACAGCTCCTCCTGGTTGCCGATGTGCGCCAGATCCCAGACCAGCGGGCTCATCAGCCGCGAATGCTGGGCCACCAGCTCGGCCTCGTCCATGCAGTCGGTGAGGGCGGCGGTGCGGGTGCGCGCCCGGGTCAGGACCCCGGCGATCCGCTCGCGCAGCCGCTCGGTCTCGGCGCGATCGCCGCCGGTCAGGTGAACAGTCATGAGTGTGCTCCGAATCCGTAGAGCCGATATGCGCGTATTTCCCCGCGCGGCATTACCTTTCGGCGTTCGCGCCGGTCGGTCCGTCGATGTCCGCGCAGCGGGCCCGCTCACCGGTGGGCATGCGGCCGCTACGACATCGGTGCGCGGCGGCGCCCAGTTCGCGCGCCGCCACCGGGGTCACCGCGTGCGCCTGCGCCAGTTCGAGCAGGGCCACCGCGGCCGAACGGATCTCGGGATCCGCGAGGCCGCAGCGCGCCGCCTCCAACCAGCGATCGGCGACCGGGGCCGCCACGCGGGTGGCCTCGGCGACCGCCGCGGGCGTGGACATCAGCGCCTCGACGGCGTGGATCGGCACGGTCCACCCGTCGCCGGGCTGGGCGTCGACATACCGCACCTCGAGATGACCCGACGCCCGCACCGGCGGGAACATCGTGGTCAGGTGGTAGTCGAGATCGGCGAGGTCGGGTCGGCGGCCCACCTCGTCGTCGAGGGCGCCGCACAGCCAGTCGGCGAAGGTGGCCCCGGGCGGGGCGGCCCAGTCGGTCGTCTCGTCGGGGCCGCGGACGCACAGCAGCGGCACGTCCAGGGCCCAGCGGGCGTAGTCGGCGACCGGATCCGACCAGTGCCGTACCGGCGGCCGGGTGCGGGCGTGGTCCAGCCGCAGCCAGGCCCGCATGCGCTGCGACGCCCAGGCACCGGCCGGGACGCCGTGCAGGTCCGGGGAGCAGGCGAAGGCCGCCAGCAGCGCCGGGCCGATGGCGTAGAGCACGCCCCAGCGGACGGAGACCTCGGCGCGGTCGGCGCCCGCGTCCACGCTGACCTGCGTGGCCGCGGTGTTGCACATCATGAGTTTGCCGAACGGGCCGATGCCGGCGAAGGCGCGTTCCATGGCGCGATAGCGCGGGAGCTGGAGTAGTCGTCGCGGTTGCCGCACGCCGTCGGCGGCCGCGGAAATGATTCGGATGGAACGGGATTCGAGAAGATGCTCCAGTAGTCGAGTGTCGGCCCGAAGGCGCTCGCACAGTTCGGTCGCGGTGCCGAAGGGGGCGCTGGACAATTCGATCTGCCCGCCGGGTTCGATGGTGACTCGGCTGCCGCCGGGCAGTGGCAGGGCTGGAGATTCGGGTGAAATGGACCGTGGCGCATACGATCCCAGCGCGTCCGCGAGCTCGTACAGCTCGGGTCGCGGGCCGGGCGCCGACGACTCGCCATGCGCGGTGAGCCACTCAAGTTCGGCGCCGATGAGCGCCGGTGGACCCTGTTTGAAGCAGACCCCGCCGATATACGCCTCGGCGGCGGCCCGGGAGGAAAGCCCGGAGCCGACCTCGATCGGGGTCCGAACCGCTGTTACCGCCATGCCAACCTCCGCTCTGCACCCGCCGATCTCGGCCGGGTGCGGCAGCCATGCCGCCTAGCCTGTCGTCACGGAAGCCGAACCGTCTTCCATCGACCCGAACCAGGGTAACGGTAGCCACCGACAAGAATTCGACAATAAGTCCGACGAAACCATGAGCGGTGCCCGTCCGCGGCCGCTACCAGCCCGAATCCGGTTCGGATCGAGTCGGTCGAGCAGGGACGCACCCCGATTCCGGCGCCGATCTTCTATCGTCGGTCGGGTGCTAGATCAACAGCGCCTGCGAGCCGACATCCGCGCCTATGCCGACACCTCCCGCCCCTCCCCCGTCTTCCTCGACAGCGCCGGATCCTCGCTGCCCCCGCAGGTCGTGCTCGACACCGTGATCGGGCATCTGCGGCGCGAGGCCGAGATCGGTGGCTACCGCGCGGCGAACGAGCGCCTGGACGATCTGGCCGCGGTCAAGTCCGCCATCGGCACCCTGATCAACGCCGACGCGGCGGGTATCGCCCTGAGCGACAGCGCCTCTCGCTCCTGGGCGGACTTCTTCTACTCGGTGCCGCTGAGCCCGGGCGACCGCATCCTGATCTCGGGATCGGACTACGCCAGCAATGCCATCGCGGCGCTGCAGCGCGCCCGCGCGCACGGCGCGGTGGTCGAGCAGATCCCCACCGACGACACCGGGCAGGTCGACACGGCGGCCCTCGCCGAGCTGGTCGACGAACGGGTGAAGCTGGTGTCGCTGGTGCACGTGCCGACCAACGGCGGCCTGACGAACCCGGTCGCGGAGGTCTCCCGGATCGCGCACGGGGTGGGGGCGCTGGTGCTGCTGGACGCGTGTCAGTCGGCGGGACAGGTGCCGCTGGACGTGGCCGCCTTCGATGTCGACGCGCTGTCGGCGACCGGCCGCAAGTGGCTGCGCGGGCCGCGCGGCACCGGATTCCTGTATGTGCGACCGGAATTGGTGACCGCCATCGAACCCACCCGGCTGGATCTGCACAGCGCGGTGTGGACCGGGCCGCGGGAGTACCGGGTCGCGCCCGACATCACCCGCTTCGAGTTCTGGGAGTGCGATGTGGCCGCGCGCCTGGGGCTGGGCGCCGCCGTGCGCTACCTGCTCGACCTCGGGCCCGACGCCGTGTACGACGCCGTGGCGGCCAATGCCGGGTACCTGCGCAAGACGCTGCCGCAGATTCCCGGCGTCACCGTCCGCGATCTGGGTGTGCGGCACAGCGGCATCGTGTCGTTCACCGTCGACGGGCTCGAGCCGGTGGACGTGCGCGACCACCTGCTCGGCCGGGATATCACGGTCACCGTCAGCCACCGCGGCTCCACGCTGCTGGACATGTCCGCGCGCGAGCTGTCCTCGGTGGTGCGCGCCTCACCGCACTGCTTCGTGACCGCCGCGGAGCTGGATCGGTTCGTCGACGAGGTCGCCGCGCTGGCCGCGGGGCGCTAGATCAGCGCCGAGCCGCCGTTGATGGCGAGGGTCTGCCCGGTGATGAAACCGTTGCGCACCACCGCGAGCACCGCGTCGCCGACCTCCGCCGCGGTTCCCATGCGGCCCACCGGGATTCGGTCGGCCACGCCGGACCGCTTCAGCGGCTCGGCCATGTCGGTGTCGATGGGGCCCGGCGCGACGGCATTGACGGTGATGCCCTCGCGCGCCAGTCGGGTGGCGTAGCCGCGGGTCAGGCCCTCGAGGCCCGCCTTGGAGGCGTTGTAGTGCACGCCGACGATGCCACCGCCGCGCGCGGCGGCCGAGGACATGTTCACGATCCGGCCCCACCCCGCGGCCCGCATGTCGGGCAGCGCGGCCCGGGTGCACAGGAACGCGGATTTGAGGTTGGCGGTGATGGTTTCGTCGAAGACGGCCTCGGTCACCTCGTCCAGATCGAGGATGACGCCGATGCCCGCGTTGTTGACCAGGATCTGCACCGGTCCGAGCGCGCCGCGCACCTGTTCGAACAGCCGGGTGACCTCGTCGGCGACCGACACGTCCGCGCCGATGGCGACGGCCCGGCCGCCCGCCCGCTCGATCTCGGCCACCACCTCGTCGGCGGCATCGGAACGGGTGCGATAGTTCACCGCCACCGCGGCCCCGGCCGCCCCGAGCGCCACCGCAATGGCCCGCCCGAGCCCCCGCGACCCCCCGGTCACCACGGCCACCCGCCCCGCGATCCCCGCCTCCGACATGAGCTCTCCTCTCGAGTCCGACACCTGTCAGTGCCAAACACCCCAGAGCCGAGCCCGAATTCCCCCGGCACGCCCATCGATCTGTTCCCGGCACGCTTTTGGCCGGGATCCGAGTCAGTGCAACTGGTTCTGTGCCGTCTCCAAACCCACGCGCAGCAGCAACTCCACGGCGTCCGCGGCCTGTTCGACCAGCACCGGCACTTCCTTGCGCTCCGGGGTGGCGAACGGTTTGAGGACGAAGTCGGCGGGGTCCTGGCGGCCCGGGGGACGGCCGATGCCGAAACGCACCCGCAGGTAGTCCTTGGTGGTCAGGGCGCTGGAGACCGAGCGCAGGCCGTTGTGGCCGCCCTCGCCGCCGCCGCGCTTGAGGCGGATGGCGCCGAACGGCAGGTCGAGTTCGTCGTGCACGACCACCACCTCGGTGGGCGGCACCGAGAAGAACCGGGCCAGCGCGGCGACGGGGCGCCCGGACACGTTCATGTAGGTCCGCGGCTTGGCCAGCAGCACCTTGCGTCCGTCGAGCCGGGCCTCGAGCAGGTCGGCGCCCGACTTCTTGTGCACGGTGAAACGGCCGCCGACGCGCTCCGCGAGCACGTCGGCGACCATGAAACCGACATTGTGCCGGGTGCGCTCGTATTCGGGCCCGGGGTTACCCAGCCCGACCACGAGCGCCGCCCCGGCGTCCGATGCGGTCATCGAGATCCGTTGGGAGCCGGTCTTATTCGGCGCTCTCGCCCTCGGCGCCCTCGGCGGCCTCACCCTCGCCCTCGACCTCGGCGGCCGGGGCCTCGATGATGTTCACGATCAGCTGCTCGGCATCGCCGGCGAGCGAGGCGCCCTTGGGCAGCGCGATCTGACCGGCGGTGATCTGGGTGCCGGCCTCGGCGCCCTCGATGGACACCTCGATCTGCTCGGGGATGTTCAGGGCGTCGACCTCGATGGACAGGGTGGTGGTGTCCTGGGTGACCAGGGTGGCCGCGGCGGCGTCACCGGTCAGCACGATGGACACGTCGGCGGTGACCTTCTCGCCGCGGCGCACGAGCAGCAGGTCGGCGTGCTCGATGTAGCGGCGGATCGGGTGCACGACAACCGACTTGGTCAGCGCCAGCTGCTTCTTGCCCTCGATGTCGAGGTTCAGCAGCGCGTTGGTGCCGTGCTGACGCAGCACGGCGGCGAACGCCTGGGCGTTGACCGACAGATGCTTGGGGGCCTCGCCGTGGCCGTACAGCACGGCGGGCACATTGCCGTCGCGGCGGGTGCGGCGCGCGGCGCCCTTACCGAATTCGGTACGGACGGTGGCTTCGAGGACGGTAACGTCGGACATGACTGATGAACTCCTACGGCTCTCCGGGGCGGGTCTGCACACTGGCCAGGGGGCTGCCCCTGGCAAAGGGTCTGCTAGTCGGGCGACAACCGCGCGAGAACGGCCGGAAAGCCGAGCCACGTCGATCACGGTGAGAAACTTCCGTTGCTCACCCTCGCCGAGACAACCCGAAGAGAATAACATGCACGGCCGTACCCCTATAGCAGGGGCTCACCCGGGGGTGATCACTTCGACCCTGCGCGGAATAACAGACAAATCACGTACGCTCGTTGGGTTGTGAACTTCTCTGTGACTGTTGTGCACCTGGTCGCCAGGTTGCACGTGGATCTCGGCCGACTGGCCGCACAGCTGTGTCGCTGAGGCGTGCGCGATAGCGCTCGCTGCCCTCGCGCCGCCTCGACCCCGGTCGGATCCCTCATAGAGTTCAGTTCGGAGTTGGTTCTCCATGTCATCGCCGTCTTCGTCCACGTCGGCCTCTCCCTTACGCCTGCTCAATCCGGTGCGCTGGCCGTTCGGCATCCAGATCCTGGCGGGTCTGGTCGTCGGCATCGCCGCCGGATTCATCGCCCGCGCCTGGCATGTCGCCTGGCTGGCGAGCACGCTGTCCCAGGTCGGCGGCATCTTCGTGCAGCTGCTCAAGCTGGCGGTGCCGCCGCTGGTGTTCACCGCGGTGCTGGTAAGCGTGGCCGGGCTGCGGCACGTCACCAATGCCGCGCGGCTCGCCGGGCGGACCCTGCTGTGGTTCCTGGGTACCTCGCTGATCGCGGTGGTGGTCGGGATCGTGCTCGGCCTGATCACCAATCCCGGTCGCGGGGTGAATCTTTCGCTGTCCGGGGCGAAGGCGCCCGACACGCAGGGCGGCTGGACCGACTTCCTGACCGGCATCATCCCCAAGGGCGCGGTCGACGCCTTCACCACCAACGGCAGTGTGCTGCAACTGGTCTTCCTGGGCGCGGTGCTCGGTGTCGCCGCGGTGAAGCTCGGCGAGGCCGCGAAACCCTTTCTCACCCTGGCCGAGTCGGTGCTGCAGCTGGTGCAGAAGGCGCTGTGGTGGGTGATCCGGCTGGCCCCGGTCGGCACGGCGGGGCTGATCGGGAAGGCGATCGCCAGCTACGGCTGGAATCTGTTGCGGCCCTTGGCGACCTTCACCGTCGCGGTCTACGCCGGGTGCCTGATCGTGCTCGTCGTGGTCTACCCCGTGCTGCTGCGGCTGGTCGGCGGGGTGAGCCCGCTCCGCTTCTACTCCCGGGCCTGGCCCGCGCTGGAGTTGGCGTTCGTGTCCCGTTCCTCGGTCGGCACCATGCCGCTGACCCAGCGCATGACCACCGAGCGCCTCGGCGTCCCGAACGAATACGCCTCGTTCGCGGTGCCGTTCGGCGCGACCACCAAGATGGACGGCTGCGCGGCCGTGTATCCGGCGCTGGCGGCGATCTTCGTCGCCCAGATCACCGGCACCCACCTGGGCATCCGCGACTACCTGCTGATCGCGTTCGTCTCGGTGGTCGGCTCGGCGGCGACCGCGGGCCTGACCGGCGCCATCGTGATGCTGACCCTCACCCTGTCCACGCTGGGCCTGCCGCTGGCCGGGGCCGGGCTGCTGCTGGCCATCGACCCGATCCTGGACATGATCCGCACCGCCACCAATGTGGCGGGCCAGATGGTGGTCCCGGTCCTGGTCGCCAAGCGGGAGGGCATCCTCGACGAAACGGCCTTCACCCGAAAGTCGGCCTCGCTCGATGCCCCCGAGACCATGCCGGGGGAGGTGCCCGCCGCGGCATGACGCGCCCCCGACCCCGTCGAGTACCCTGGAACGGTTGTTGTCCCGTCCAGAGGAGCAGTGTCCGTGAATTCCCCGTCTCCCGGCGCGACCACATCCGGGCGGTTGGCCGAGGAGGTGGCGCGGCGGCGCACGTTCGCGGTGATCTCGCACCCGGACGCCGGTAAATCCACGCTGACCGAGGCGCTGGCGCTGCACGCCAAGGTCATCGCCGAGGCGGGCGCCATCCACGGCAAGGCGGGGCGCCGGTCCACCGTCTCCGACTGGATGGAGATGGAGAAGGCGCGCGGCATCTCGGTCAGCTCCACCGCGCTGCAGTTCGAGTACGACAACTGCGTGATCAACCTGGTCGATACCCCCGGCCACTCGGACTTCTCCGAGGACACCTACCGGGTGCTGACCGCCGTCGACGCCGCGGTCATGCTGATCGACGCCGCCAAGGGCCTGGAACCGCAGACGCTCAAGCTGTTCCAGGTGTGCCGCCACCGCGGCATCCCGGTCATCACCGTGATCAACAAGTGGGACCGGCCGGGCCGCGCCCCGCTGGAACTGCTGGACGAGATCGCCGAGCGCATCGGCCTGACCCCCACCCCGCTGTTCCTGCCGGTCGGCATCGCGGGCGACTTCCGCGGCCTGCTGCGCCGCGGAACCGACGGCGCCGCAACCGAATACATCCACTTCACCCGCACCGCGGGCGGCGCCACCATCGCGCCGGAGGAGTTCTACACCCCCGAGCAGGCCGCCGCGCGCGAGGCCGAGGCGTGGACCACCGCGCTCGAGGAGAGCGAGCTGCTGTCGGCCACCGGACAGGACCACGATCAGGAGCTGTTCCTGGCCGGGCAGACCTCGCCGGTCGTCTACGCCTCGGCGATGCTGAATTTCGGTGTGCGCCAACTGTTGGAGACGCTGGTGCGGCTCGCCCCCGCACCCGGTCCGCGCGACGATGTGCGCGGCACCCCGCGCGAACCGGCCGAGCCGTTCAGCGCGGTCGTGTTCAAGGTGCAGGCGGGCATGGACACCGCGCACCGCGACCGGCTCGCCTTCATGCGCATCGTGTCCGGCGAGTTCGAGCGCGGCATGGTCGTCACGCACGCCCAGACCGGGCGGCCGTTCGCGACGAAGTACGCGCTGACCGTGTTCGGCCGCGAGCGCTCCACGGTCGACACCGCCTATCCGGGCGATGTGGTCGGCCTGGTGAACGCGACCGCGCTCGCCCCCGGGCACACCCTGTACGTGGACAAGAAGGTGGAGTTCCCGCCGATCCCGTCCTTCGCGCCCGAGCACTTCGCCACGCTGCGCGCGCAGAGCGCCGGTAAGTACAAGCAGTTCCGCAAGGCCATCGACCAGCTCGACTCCGAGGGCGTGGTGCAGGTGCTGCGCAACGACACTCGCGGCGACGCCTCACCGGTGCTGGCCGCGGTCGGCCCCATGCAGTTCGAGGTGGTCACCGCCCGGATGCAGAGCGAATTCAATGTCGAGACCCATCTCGACTTCCTGCCCTACCAGCTGGCCCGCCGCACCGACGCCGAGTCCGCGCCCGAACTGAACCGCCAGCGCGGCGTCGAGGTCTTCACCCGCACCGACGGCGCCATCCTGGCCCTGTTCAGCGACAAGTGGCGCCTGCAGTACATCCAGAAGGAAATGAAGGACCTGACGCTGGAACCGTTGGTGGCTACGGCGGACTGAGGTCCCGGCATGCTTTCGGCCGGGACCTCACCCCATCGTCTCCGCCGAATCCGGCGGCATCCCATCCACTTCCGTCGTCATCCCCGGCTCACGCGCGATGAGTCCCCATCGGCTCGAGGTCAGCCGCAGGCTCGGTAGGTCGGAGAGGGACAGCACGACCTCGTACGTGCGCTCGTACCCCGTGTGGGCGATGCGCCACTGCCCGTCGTCGCAGCGCACATAGCGGTCGGAGTAGAAGGCCGCGCCGCGCAGGAGCATGTTGTGGCCGGGGATGAGGACGGTGTCGGCCAGATACCAGATGCCGGTGGCGGTGTCGCCGTCGATATCGATCTCGGGGTGGTCGCAGCGGTGCTCGGTGATGACGTGCGGGCCGAGGGTGTTGCGCATGAACGCCAGGAACGCGTCGCGCGATTCGAACTGCAGGTACTCACTGTAGGTGGCGGTCGCCTCCGGGATCATGGTGTCGGCGAAGTCGTCCCAGGACTTGGTGTCGAGTGCCCGCAGATACCGGTACTTCAGCCGGCTGATCGCGGAGACGGCATCGGAATCCATACTTCAACAATCCCATCCGAACCGCCGGTTCTACGCAGATCGGCAAATTTGTATCGGATTGCTATCACAGACCGATCGGTCCCGGCCAAAAGCACGCCGGGAACTAGAGGATGAGACACGCCAGGAACTAGAGGGTGAGGCACGCCAGGAACACGAGGATGAGGCGTGCCGGGAACACGAAGGTGATGCACGCCAGGAACACGAAGGTGATGCACGCCAGGAACACGAAGGTGATGCACGCCAGGAACACGAAGGTGATGCACGCCAGGAACACGAGGATGAGGCGTACCGGGAACACGAGGATGAAGCACGCCGGGAACTAGAGGGAGGCACGCCGACCTTCTGGTCCCGGCATGCTTTTGGCCGGGACCTACGACCCGTTGATCGTGAAGCAAGTCTTGCAGAAGTCTTCACCGAACTCCGTAAGGCGCAAGCTCTTCCGCACGATCTTCGGTACCCGTCCGGCCTTCTTCAGGGCCGCCTCCACCAGCGGCTGTACCTCCAGGACCATGTAGCGGCTGAGCACCACCGGGTCGTCGGAGATGTGGGTGAGGCCGAGGCGGTTGAGGTTGATCAGGTACAGCCGGGCCCGGTCCGGGTAGCGCACGCCCGCCTGCTCCGGCACCGAGGTCAGGTCGCCGGCGACCAGTTCCGAGCCGATGCCCAGCGGACGGTTGGTGCGCACGTCGACCGTCGGCTGCGGGCCGCTGAGCGCCATGAAGCGCAGGATGCGGGCCTCGTCGGGCGCGATCTGGTCGAGGATGCGGTCGTAGGCCGGATGCACCGCCTCGGTGAAGTACACGTCCGCCGAGCGCGCGAGCAGCGCGTCGCCCCGGTGGCGCAGATCGTCGAGGCTGCTCGACCGGACGTACCCGCCGATCGCTTGCTGGGCATGGCCGTTCGAGGTCGGCACGTAGCTGACGATCTCGCGCACCGACCCCTCGGTGACGCCGAGGATATTGCGCGCCACCGACTGCAGCGCGGCGCCCGCGCGCTCGGCGATCTCGGCCGACGACTCCCCGTCCAGCGCGGCCTGGGTGATCTGCCGGGTGACCTCGTAGGTGGTGCCGACCGCCCATTGGCCGCCGCGCACCGCGCTACCGGCCGCCAGTCCGGCCGCGCGGAAGACGCCGCGGATCAGCCTGGCCTCGTTGCTGATCTGCCGTTGCTCCACATCCGAACTACGTTCCACGGCACGGGAACCGGGTCGGACCACATCCTGTCCGGTCCTGTCGTCTGCCACGTCCCTCTCCGAATATCGCCAGGTGAACGCATCCGCTCACAATGTGGTGGTCGTCATTCTTCCGGTACCCGCTTGTTCAGCGCGACATTCCGGGCACGCGATGTGACCGAAGTCTCCCACCTCACGGCGTCGTGAGCCAGTCCCCGTAGCAAGTGGACCGAATTCCCGATTCCACAGTAAGGTCTGCCGTGCCGACGGGGTACGTTGAGGTGCCGGTGAGGCGGCGGGTCACCGGGTGGTGAGGGTCGGCAGGAGGGTGTCGTGCTACACAGTGTTCTTCCCACGAGCATTGTGCTCGAACTGATTACCATCCCGCTGTTCACCGGCATCATCGGTTACATCACCAACTGGACCGGCGTCCTGATGTTGTTCAAGCCGATCCACTTCCACGGTATTCGCGTGCCGGGCCTGCGCTGGCTGTTTCCCTTCCTGCTCAAGCGAATTCAGGTGCTGCCGCTCATGCGGTACGACGGCCGGGTGGGTTGGCAGGGCATCGTGCCCTCCCGCGCGGACAAAATGGCGTCTATCGCCGTCGACAAGGGGTTGGCGAAACTCGGCAGCGTCGGCGACTTCTATCGGGAATTGGATCCCGATGCGCTCGCCGAACATCTCACCGATATCGCGGAGGAGCAGATCCGCGACATCGTGGAGGAGATCGCGATCCGCGAGCATCCGCAACTCTGGTACAACCTGCCCGCACAGGTCCGGGACATGGTGCACGAGCGCGTGCGCCAGCAACTGCCGGACGTGCTGCGCGAACTCACCGAGGAGCTGGGCGCCAATATCGAACAGCTGCTGGACGTCAAGTCGATGGTGATCCGCTACTTCCAGTCCCGGCCGCAGTTGCTGAACGCCGTGTTTCAGGTGCTGGGCGCCAAGGAGCTGCGGTTCATGCAGAACTTCGGCTTCTACTTCGGTGCGCCGATGGGTGCGGTGCTGGTCGGCATCCTGCATCTGACGCACTGGTCGCCGCTGATCGTGCTGCCGGTGGGCGGGGTGATCATCGGCTGGGTGGTGAATTGGATCGGCATCAATCTGATCTTCGAACCGGCCTATCCGAAGTGGTGGTGCCCGTGGCGGCAGGGCCTGCTGATCAAACGGCAGTCCGAGATCACCCAGGGTTATGCGGATTTGGTGGCCACCCAGATCATGACCATCGCCAATGTCGGCGACGAATTGCTCAACGGGCCGCGCTCGGATCGCACCATGCAGGTTCTCGAGGACACGCTGCGGCCCGCCACCGATCGGGCGCTGGGCCCCGCGCGCGGGGCCCTGAGGTTCATGATCGGTAATCGTGATTACGAGACGCTGAAAACCGCGTTCACCGACCAGGCCAAGAATCTCGCCCCGGTCGCGTTCGCCGATCCCGCGTTCAATGCGCGGCAGAGCAAACAGGTCGGGCAATACATCGCCAAACAGATGGCGGCGCTGTCGCCGCCGGATTTCGTGGACATGCTGCGCTCGGCGATCAAACAGGACGAGTGGCTGCTGTTCGTGCACGGCGGTGTGCTCGGGCTGTTCGCCGGTTACGCTCATCTCCTGCTCTTCGGAACGGAGATAGCCACGAGATGGATATGACCGAACCCGATGCGGCCGAACCGCCGCGGTCGATCGAGCTGGTGCCGCGACCGGCCGCCGACCTGATTCCGGTGCGGACCTCGCCCGGGCGCGCCGCCACCGGGCTGGTGCGGGTGGCGGTGGCGGCGGTGACCGAGGTGACCGCGTGGGGCGTGGGCACCGCGCTGACCGTGACCGGGACCGTGGTCCGCGGCGGCATGGCCGGTCGGCCGCCCGCCGAGGTGCTCGCGGAAGCCGGTGAGCAGGTGCGTGATTCGGTGCGGCGGGCCCTGGGCATTCCGCCGCCCGCCGAGGGTGCGGCCGCCCCCGTCTCCCCCGCCCTGCGCGATCGCGGCGCGGAGCTGCTGCGGCTGTCGGCGAGCGTGCACGGCGCCGACGACGATCATCCGGCCTACGCCCGCATGCTCACCGAACTCGCGCCCGACGAGGCCCGCATCCTGCGCGTGCTGTATCTCGACGGCGCCCAGCCCGCCCTGGATATCCGCACCGGGCGCCCGTTGAGCCCCGGCGCCGAGCGCGCCGCGATGGGCGTGAATTCGATCGGCGAGGACGCGGGCCTGCGCTTCCCCGACCGCATCGACCCCTACCTGACCAACCTGTCCCGTCTCGGCCTGATCGAATTCACCCGCGACCCGCTCGACGACCCGACCCGCTACCAGCTCCTGGAAGCCCGCCCGGAGATGCGAAAGCTCCGCAAACGCACCGCATTCGGCGCCAGGGTCCACTACCGCAGCATCGCCCTGACCGCCTTCGGCTCCGGCTTCGTCCGCACCTGCCTCCCGGTGCCGCCGGTGGGCCGGGCCCTCTGATCCACCTCACCCCACCTGGTCGGCCAGCTCCAGCCAGCGTTCCTCCGTGCTTTCCTTCTCCGACTGGACCTGCTTGAGTTCCGTGCCGAGGCCGACGAGTTTGTCGGGGTCGGTGGCGGCCTCGGCCAGGGCGGTGTGCAGGCGTTCCTCGCGTTCGGTGAGTTTTTCCAGGGCGCGTTCCAGCTTGGCCAGTTCCTTGCGGGCGGCGCGGTAGGCGGCCGAATCCGTCGCGGCGGCGGGCGAATTCGCGGCGACGGGGGTGGCCGCGGGGCGGCGGGCAGCCTCGGCGCGGCGGCGCAGATACTCCTCGATGCCGCCGGGCAGGTTGGTGAGCCTGCCGTCGCCGAACAGCGCCCAGGTCGAATCGCAGATGCGCTCGATCAGGTAGCGGTCGTGGCTGATCACCACCAGCGTGCCCGCCCAGCCGTCGAGCAGATCCTCCAGCTGCTGCAGGGTGTCGATGTCGAGGTCGTTGGTGGGCTCGTCGAGCAGCAGCACGTTCGGCTCGCTCATCAGGATGCGGGTCAGCTGCAGGCGGCGGCGCTCGCCGCCGGACAGATCGCCCACCGGGGTGCGCTGCTTGGCCGGGGTGAAGCCGAGCCGCTCGGCGAGCTGGCTGGCGGTGATCTCCCGGTCCCCCAGCATGGTTCGCTCGGCGACGTCGGAAACCGCCTCCAGCACACGCATATTCGTGGGGAGATCGTCGAGTTCCTGGCGCAGCCAGCCGATTCGGACGGTCTGGCCCTGAATGCGCTTGCCCGCGGCGAGGTCCGAGTCCCCGGCCAGGGCGCGCAGCAGGGTGGTCTTGCCGGAGCCGTTCACCCCGACCAGGCCGACGCGCTCGCCCGGGGCCAGCCGCCAGGTCAGATCGCGCACCAGTTCGCGCCCGTCGGGCGTGGCGAGGGTGGTGTCCTCGAGCTCGATCACCACCCGCCCCAGTCGCTTTCGGGCGAAGGCGGCCAGCGCCACGGTGTCGCGCGGGGCGGGGACGTCGGCGATGAGCGACTCGGCGGCCTCGACCCGGTAGCGCGGCTTGGAGGTGCGGGCCTGCGGGCCGCGGCGCAGCCAGGCCAGTTCCTTGCGGGCCAGATTGCGGCGGCGGGCCTCGGTGGCGTCGGCCTGGCGGGCGCGTTCGGCGCGGGCGAAGATCCAGTCGTTGTAGCCGCCCTCGTAGGTCTCCACCGCGCCGCCGACCACCTCCCAGGTGCGGGTGGCGACGGTGTCGAGGAACCAGCGATCGTGCGTGACCACCACGAGCGCGCTGCGCCGGGCGAGCAGATGCTCGGCCAGCCACTGCACGCCCTCGACATCGAGATGGTTGGTGGGCTCGTCGAGCACCAGCAGATCCAGTTCGCGAACCAGGGCCGCGGCCAACGCGACCCGGCGCCGCTCACCGCCGGACAGATTGGCGACCGGGGTATCCATGCCCAGCCCGGCGATACCGATGCCCTCGAGAATCCCCCGAATACGCGGATTGGCCGCCCACTCGTGCTCGGCGACACCATCGGTGCGAGCATCATCGGCCAGCCCCGCCAGCACCACCTCCCCCACGGCCGCCCCCTCCGGCAGCGTCCCCCGCTGGGTCACCACCGCCAGCCGCAACCCCCCGCGCCGACTCACCCGCCCCCCATCGGGCTCCTCGATCCCGGTCAACACCTCGAGCAGCGTCGTCTTCCCCCCACCATTGAGCCCCACCACCCCGATCCGCTCCCCCTCCTGCACCCCAAGGGAGACATCGTCCAGCAACGGCTTGATACCGAAGCTCTTACGGACTTGCTCGAGATTGATCAGGTTAACCATGGCCCCTCTGTCATCGCCGCTTACCACCAGCAAGCGTACTGGCCTCCCCACCCCAACTCCCACCGTCATCCGGCACGCGCCCTACCGCCATCCCGGCACGCACCCCACCGCCATCCCGGCACGCACCCCACCATCATTCCGGCATGCGCCTCACCGTCATCCCGGCATGCGCCTCACCGTCATTCCGACACGCACCCCACCATCATTCCGGCACGCGCCTCACCGCCATCCCGGCACGCGCCTCACCGCCATCCCGGCACGCGCCTCACCGCCATCCCGGCACGCGCCCTACCGTCATCGCGGCATGCACCCCACCGTCATCGCGGCATACACCCCACCGTCATCGCGGCACGCACCCCGCCGTCATCCCGGCACACGCCCCACCGTCATCCCGGCATGCTTTTGGCCGGGATCAGCGTGGTGGGTCCTCGATTACTCTCGCTCCCGGGACCGGGGCGGTGGCGGTGCGGACGCTGCGGCAGACGCCGGCGCCGGAGAGTTCGGCGGCTACGGCGACTGCGGCGGCTTCGTTGTCGCAGAGGAAGGCGCAGGTGGGGCCGGAGCCGGAGATCAGACCGGCCAGGGCGCCTGCGCCGACGCCTGCGCGCAGGGTGCGGCGGAGTTCGGGGCGCAGGGTCAGGGCGGCGGCTTGCAGGTCGTTGCCGAGTAGGGGGGCCAGGTGCCGGGCGTCGCCGGATGCCAACGCCTGCAACAGCTCCTGCGGCTCCGCGACGCGCGGCGGGTCGCCCTGGTCGCGCAGCCGGTCCAGCTCCCCGTACACCGCGGGGGTGGACAGGCCGCCCTTGGCCAGCGCCAGCACCCAGTGAAAGGTGTTGCGCGCCAGCACCGGGAGCAGGTCCTCGCCCCGGCCGCGGCCCAGCGCGGTGCCGCCGTACAGGGCGAAGGGCACATCGCTGCCGAGTTCGGCACCGATCGTGGCCAATTCGTCGCGGGACAGCCCCAGCTCCCACAGCTCGTTCAGGCCGACCAGGGCGGCGGCCGCGTCGGCGCTGCCGCCCGCCATGCCGCCGGCGACCGGAATGCCCTTGCGGATGGCGATCTCCACCAGCGGCGCACGTCCGGCCAGGTGCGCCAGCCGCACCGCGGCCTGCCACACCAGATTCCGGCGGTCGGTGGGAACTTCGTCGGCACCGACGCCGACCACTCGTACCGACAGCGATGCCGCCGGGGCGATCTCCACGTCGTCGCTGAGCGAGAGCGCCTGGAACACCGTGGTCAGCTCGTGGTAGCCGTCAGCGCGGAGATCACCCACACCGAGGTGCAGGTTGACCTTGGACGGTGCCCGCACGATCACGGGTCTGGGCACAACGGAAAGCACGAACCTACAGCGTACTGGGGTGCGGGCGTCCATGCCGCCACAGCACGCGAGCAACGCGCCGTCGAGACCCGGAAAAGGTGCCGGGGATCACTTGCGCATGGTACCCATGGGGGGTATTTTCATCGATGTCGGGTGATACCCCTACACCGTATAAAAGTCAGATTGAGGAGTCGATCATGGCCACCAGCACCTACACCGTCACCGGCATGACCTGCGACCACTGCGTGTCCGCGGTGCAGCAGGAGATCGGCCGGATCGACGGCGTCACCGGTGTCGAGGTGGATCTGGGCACCGGCCGCGTGCAGGTCGAGTCCGCCGCGCCGATCTCCGATGCCGCCGTCACCGCCGCGGTCGACGAAGCGGGTTACCAGGTGGCGTGATGAACTCCGGATTGCAGACCGCACAGTCGGTCGAACTCGAGATCGGCGGGATGACCTGTGCGTCCTGCGCCGCGCGAATCGAGAAGAAACTCAACCGGATCGACGGCGTGAGCGCGACGGTCAACTACGCGACGGAGAAGGCGAAGGTCTCCTTCCCCGCCTCGGTGACGCCGCGGGATCTGGTCGAGCGCGTGGTCGACGCCGGGTACACCGCCCGCGTGCACGAACCCGCCGAAACCACACGCCCACAGGACGATTCGCGACCCTCGCCCGCCGACCGGCTGCGGCGGCGGCTGCTGCTCAGCCTGGCCCTGGCGGTGCCGGTGATCGTGATGGCCATGGTCCCGGCGCTGCAATTCCGTAATTGGCAATGGCTTTCGCTGGCGCTGGCGGGCCCGGTGGTGTTCTGGGGCGGGGCGGGCTTCCACCGCGCCGCCTGGACCAACGCCCGCCATGCCACCGCCACCATGGACACCCTCATCTCGCTGGGCACGCTGGCCGCCTTCGGCTGGTCCGTGTACGCGCTGTTCTTCGGCGATGCCGGAATGCCCGGCATGAAGCACGGTTTCAGCCTCGCGGTCGAGCGCGGCGGCGCGGCGTCCAATATCTACTTCGAGGTGGCCGCGGGCGTCATCGTGTTCATCCTGGCGGGCCGCTACTTCGAGACGCGAGCCAAGGAGCGCGCCGGATCCGCGCTGCGGGCCCTGCTCGAGCTCGGCGCCAAGGATGTGGCGGTGCTGCGCGATGGCCGCGAGATCCGGGTTCCTGTCGAGGAATTGCGCGTCGACGACCTGTTCCTGGTCCGGCCGGGAGAGAAGGTCGCCACCGATGGTGTTGTGGCGGAAGGCAGTTCGGCGCTGGACCTGAGCCTGCTCACCGGCGAATCGGTGCCGGTGGAGGTCGGCCCGGGCGACCAGGTGATCGGCGCGACCGTGAACGCCGGGGGCGTACTCACCGTGCGCGCCACCAGGATCGGCGCCGACACCCAGCTCGCGCAGATGGCGGCGCTGGTGGCGGAGGCGCAGAACGGCAAGGCGCCGGTGCAGCGGCTCGCCGACCGGGTCGCGGGGGTGTTCGTGCCCATCGTGATCGCGATAGCCGTTGTGACACTGGGCTTCTGGCTCGGCGGCGGGGCATCGGTGGCGACCGCGTTCGGGGCCGCCGTGGCGGTGCTGATCATCGCCTGCCCGTGCGCGCTCGGCCTGGCCACGCCCACCGCGCTGCTGGTCGGCACCGGGCGCGGGGCACAGCTGGGCATCCTCATCAAGGGACCGCAGGTGCTGGAGTCCACCCGGCGCATCGACACCGTCGTGTTGGACAAGACCGGCACCGTCACCACCGGGAAAATGACGCTGGCCCAGGTGATTCCGGCCGCCGGTGCGGACGCGGACGAGCTGCTGGCGGTGGCCGCCGCGGTGGAGCACGGCTCCGAGCATCCGGTGGCGCGCGCGGTGGTGAGCGGCGCGGCCGAGCGCGGGCTGACACCGGAACCGTTGCGGCAGTTCGTGAGTCACGGCGGCAAGGGCGTGCAGGGCATGGTCGGCGAGCGCGCGGTGATTATCGGGCGCACCGAGCTGCTCGACGACTGGGCGATCCGTCTGCCGGAACCGTTGACGCAGGCCAAGATCGAGGCCGAGGCGGCCGGGCGGACCGCGATCGCGGTGGCCTGGAACGGCATTGCGCGCGGCGTGCTGGTGATCGCGGACGCCATCAAGCCGACCAGCGCGGACGCCATTGCCGACCTGCGCGCCCTGGGCCTCACCCCGGTGCTGCTGACCGGCGACAATGCCGCCGCCGCCCGCTCGGTCGCCGATCGGGTCGGCATCGACGAGGTCATCGCCGAGGTGCTGCCCAGCGACAAACTCGCCGAGGTGCGGCGGCTGCAGGACGGCGGCAAGGTGGTGGCGATGGTCGGCGACGGCGTCAACGACGCGGCCGCCCTCGCCCGCGCCGACCTGGGCCTGGCCATGGGCACCGGCACCGACGTGGCCATCGAGGCGGGCGACATCACGCTGGTCCGCGGCGACCTGCGCACCGTCGCCACCGCCATCCGCCTCTCTCGCGCCACCCTGCGCACCATCAAGGGAAACCTGTTCTGGGCCTTCGGCTACAACGTGGCCGCCATCCCCCTCGCCGCGGCGGGCCTGCTCAACCCGATGCTCGCCGGCGCAGCCATGGCCCTGTCCAGCATCTTCGTGGTCAGCAACAGCCTCCGGCTACGCACCTTCCGCTGACTATGGTTCCGCGAACGGCCCGGTACCCACACCGGGCCGTTCCTACGCCTGCCGAAAGCCCGCCCGATTCCAACGCCCCCACCATCATGATTCCGGCATGCTTTTGGCCGAAATCCGGTGAGATCCCGGCCAAAAGCATGCCGGGACCAAAGAGTGGAGGTGCACGCCGGGACCAAAGAGTGGAGGGGTGCACCAGGACCAAAGAGCGAAGGCACGCACCAGGAATAAGGCGTGAGGGCACGCACCAGGATCAAAGAGCGAAGGTACACACCAGGACCAGAGAGCGAAGGCACACACCAGGACCAGAGAGCAAAGGCACACACCCGGACCAAAGAGCAAAGGCACACACCCGGAATAAGGCGTGAGCGCGCCCGCCGGACGATGGCCGCTATGCCTGTTGGGCCAGGCGGACGAAGGCGGCGGTGTCCAGGGTTTCGCCGCGGGCGGTGGGGTCTATGCCTGCGGCCAGTAGGCGGCGTTCGGACTCTGTGGTGGAGCCTGCCCAGGGGGCCAGGGCGGCGCGTAAGGTCTTGCGGCGCTGGGCGAATGCGGTGTCGATGACGGTGAAGACGCGTTCGCGGTGGGCGGCGTCGATGGGCCAGGGAGGTTCGGTGAAGCGGTCGATGCGGACCAGGCCGGATTCGACCTGCGGGACCGGCCAGAACACCTGGCGGCCGACGGCCCCGGCGCGGCGGACGGTGCCGAAGAACCCGGCCTTCACGCTCGGGACGCCGTAGATGCGCGAACCCGGTTGGGCCGACAGGCGATCCGCCACCTCCGCCTGCACCATTACCAGAGCCGTTGCGAGACTGGGCAATTCGGCCAGCAGGTGGAGCAGCACCGGAACCGCCACATTGTAGGGCAGATTCGCGACCAGCGCGGTCGGCGCGGCGGGCAGGTCCGCGGCGCGCACCCGCAGCGCGTCGGCGCCGACCACCGCGAGCCGATCGGCCAGCTCCGGCGCGCGATCGGCGACGGTCCTCGGAAGATGCTGCGCCAGAACGGGATCGATCTCCACCGCCACCACCCGGTCCACCACGTCCAGCAGCGCCAGCGTCAGCGACCCGAGCCCCGGCCCGACCTCGAGCACCACGTCCTCGCGCCCCACGCCCGCGGCCGCCACGATCCGCCGCACCGTATTGGCATCATGCACGAAGTTCTGCCCGAGCTGTTTGGTCGGCCGCACCCCGAACCGCTCCGCCAACACCCGCACCTCGGCAGGACCGAGCAGCTCGGCCTGACCGCGGGCAGCAACAGCAGGTTCGGACACGCCCGACAAACTACCAAGCCGGGCGGGACCGGCGACGCACCGGCTAGCGCTCGGTCGGTGTCGCCAGCACCCGGGCGGTGAACTCGTCGATGGCCGACCACATCTGCGGGTTCAGCTGGACGTGCTTACCGGTGCCGACCACCGTGCGGAAGTCGACGCCGTTCGCCGCGAACTGGGCGGCCAGCGCGGCGTGCAGCGGGGACGGAACCGTGGTGTCGGTGGCGTTGACCAGCAACAGGATCGGGGCGTCGTAACCGCTCGTGGGGACGGCCATATAGTCGGTGAGCGCGGTGCGGAACCGGTCGTCGCCGAGCGGCTTCGCCAGCATGTCACCGAGGGACACGCCGTTGGTGCGGTCGATGATGCGGTCCAGGCACAGGTCACCGATGCTGTCGAGCACCTCGCGGCCGCGCGGGCTCAGATAGCCGTTCACATCCAGGTCGGGCCGCGACTCCCGCAACCCCGCCAGGGTCATGGCGATGAACGACGTGGTCACGCCGTCGCTGCCCGGCAGGTCCGGCAGGTGCGGGCCCGCGAGCGGCAGCACCTTCTCCACATCCGATTCCGGATCGATGGCGATGGTGCCGCGGAAGTCCAGGTCCGGCGCGTAGGTGCGCTGCAGATGCGCGGCGCCCAGCGCCGCCTGCCCGCCCTGCGACGCACCGGCCACCGCCCAGGTCCGCGACAGCTCCGGATGCGTGGCGCGGGCGGCCCGCACCAGATCGATGGTCGCGGTGGCCTCGGTCTTCAACTCCAGATACGGGTGCGGCCCGGTCCGGAACCTGCCCAGCCCCAGGTAGTCCGGGGCCACGACCGCGAAGCCCTTGGACAGGAAGTAGCGCAGCGTCTGCTCTTCCTTGGCCCGGCTCGCCGGATAGGGCGCACCGTCCGGATCGGACTGGCCGCCGCAGTTCGCGCCGAGGCCGCTGGTGCCGTGGTCGTAGGCGAGGATCGGCCAGCCACCCGCGGGTGCGGGCCCCGACGGCAGGAACACCGCGCCGCTGGCCGGTTGCGGCGTGCCGTCCGATCCGGTCATCCAGTAGTCGACCGCCTCGCCGTTGCTCAGCCCGTGCCAGCCGTCCGGCCGCGGCGTCACCTCGATGGTGGTGCCGGGCACGCCCGTACGCACCGGGGCCGCGACCGCCGGACCCGCGGTGAGGCTCAGCGCGGCACCCGCCGTCACCGCTACGGCGAGGACCGTCCGTCCCCACGAACCGGGCAATCGCATATCGGCACCACTTTCCAGCTCTCCGGGCAAAACTTGAACGAGCGTACAGTCTGTTTTTGAGAGCAGTGTGTGAAGCTACGACGGCACCGATGCCCGCACCTCGTCCAGAAAGCAATCCAGCGCCGACCACATGGCCGCGTTCAGCTGCACGTGCGCACCGGTGCCGACCACCATCCGGTACCGGACATGATTCGCGGCGAGTTGCGCGGCCAGCGCGGCGTGCAGCGGCGAGGGCACCGCGAGATCGGTGGCATTGATCAGCAGCAGGATCGGGGCGTCGAAGCCGCCGGTCGGAACACCCATGTAGTCGGCCAGCGCGGCACGAAAATGCGTGTCGCCCAACGACTTCGACAGCACATCGCCGATTCCGATCCCGTGTACCCGCGTCACGATCGCGTCCAGGCAGAGCCGCCCGATGCCATCGAGCAGGCGGCGACCCCGCGGTGTCAGATAGTCGTCGACCCGGGCATCGGGCCGCGCCGCACGCAATCCCGCGAGAATGCTGGCGACCGCCGCGGTGAGGGCGTCGCCGATCTCCCCGGGCAGATCCGGCCCCCACGGCCCGGCCGCCGGGAGCAGGTGCTCCACATCCGATTCGGGATCGATGGCGACCGCGCCGCGAAAATTCAACTCGGGCATAAGGTTTCGCTGCCGATGCGCGATACCCAATGCCGCCTGCCCACCCTGGGACCCACCCAGCACCATCCAGGTCCGCGACAGCCGCGGATGCGCGGCGCGGGCCACGCGCAGCAGATCCAGCGTGGCGCTCACCTCGGTGGTCAGCTCCAGATACGGATGCGGGCCGGTGTCGAACACCCCGAGCCCCAGATAGTCCGGCGCGACCACCGCGAATCCCTTCGACACGAAGTGCCGCAGGATCCGGTCCTCGCCCTCCAGCGCCTTGCCGAACGGCGCCCGCTCGGGGGCCGCCTGCCCGCCGCAGCCCGGCCCGAGCCCGCGGGTGCCGTGCTCGAAGACGAGGATCGGCCAACCACCGGCGGGGGCCGGACCCGGCGGCACGAACACCGCCCCGCTGGCCGGGCGCGGCGCGCCGTCCGATCCGGTTGTCCAGTACCGCACCACCTCACCGCCGGACATGCCGCGCCAGCCGCCGGGTTGCGGGGTGATCGAGAGGGCCGTGCCCGGAACCGCGCTCGGCGCGGCGGCCGCGCTCGCCTCCCCCAGCGCGAGCGCCGCCACGACGACAATGCAGGCCGCCAACCGCATCGAACACCACTCTCCGTTTCGAGGAGCACGAGCCGAATAGTCCGTAGCCAGCAGATTGCTGTTCGAGCGTGACGATCGTACCCGTTGACGCGAATTGATACACGTTCTAATTTCGGAGTGTTCGCGGAAGTGGCGGCGGCACAGCGGCTCCCGCCCCGGACGTACCCAGGAGGGACGAAACGCCATGCAGCGCAGGTTCGACGGAAGACGGGTGTTGGTCACGGGTGCGGGTTCCGGCATAGGCCGCGGGGTCGCGCTGCGCCTGCTGGCCGAGGGCGCCGCCCTGGTGGCCGCGGATGTCGCCGAGGAGGGTCTGACCCAGACCGTCCAGGCGGCGGACGACGGCGACCGCGAGCGGTTGCAGACCGTTCGCGTGGATGTCGCCGATCAGAAGTCGGTGCGGGCGGGCTGCGCGACGGCGATCGAATTCCTGGGCGGGCTGGACGTTCTCGTGAACGCGGCCGGGATCATGCGCACCGCGCACACCCACGAGATGCCGCTGCAGGCGTGGAACCAGGTCATCGGGGTGAATCTGACCGGCACGTTCCTCATGATCCAGGCCGCGCTGCCGACGCTGCTGCAGGCCGAGCATCCGGTGATCGTGAACTTCTCCTCGACCTCCGCCTTCGGGGCGCATCCGTACATGGCCGCGTACTCGGCCTCCAAGGGCGGCGTGAACGCGATGACCCACGCCATCGCGCTGGAGTACGCGAAAAAGGGCCTGCGCGCGGTGAATATCGTCCCCGGCGGCATCAACTCGGGCATCACCTCGGGCCTGGCCGTCCCCGAGGACACCGATTGGAGCCTGTTCGCCCGCCTCACCGGCTGGCTGAACGGCGGCGCCCTCGGCAATCCCGACGACGTCGCCGCCGCCGTCGCCATGGTCGCCTCCGAGGAGGGCCGCTACATCACCGGCTCCGAAATCCGCGTCGACGGCGGCGCCCTCATGTAATTCGGGCAGACGAGAGCCGTCGCGGCGGGCAGACGAGGGCCATCGCGTCGGGCAATTGAGAGCCATCCCGTCGGGCAGACGAGGGACGGGCTCAGCTGATTCCGAGGCGGCTGGTGCAGGCGGGCCAGGCGCCCCAGCCCTGGCGGGCTCGGGTGACCTCGGCGATGGCGATCTGTTCCTCGCGGGTCGCCAGGTCGGCGCGGGGGGCGTAGCGCAGGCCGCCCTGTCGCGCCCAGGTGTTCTCGTCGAACTGGATGCCGCCGTAGTATCCGTTGCCGCTGTTGATCGCCCAGTTGCCGCCGGATTCGCACTTGGCCAGCGCATCCCAGGTGCTGCCGTCGCGCACCGGGGGGACCTCGGTGCCGGGCTTGGCGCCCTTGCGAATGGTCTTGGGCTCGGCCGGGACGATGACCTTGTTGCCGATCGGGTCCTTGCTGCTCTCCTTGCCGTTGACGATGGCGACGGCGTAGGTCACGTCCTGCACGCCCGGCTTGCCCGGATTCTCGACGACGGTTCGGCTCATATTCATCGTCGGGTCCTCGATGACGTTCTCCGGCGGATCCAGCGGCACCCGCTCGACCCGGTCCTCGACCCGCTTGCGGGTGACGGTGATCTTCATGCCCTCGGTGAGCGGGGTGTTCGCGGCCGGAACCACCGAGTCCTGGTCGACCAGCGGCGTGCCCTGCACCGTCAGCAGCTCGCCCACAGTCGGCGCGGCCAGGCGCACATACCCGGCGGCCTCGCCGTTGTCGGACAGCAGCACCGTGCGCGGACTCGTCACCGCCATGGCCGCGCCCTCCAGCGGCAGCGGGGTGGGCCGCGACGGCGAGACGAAGACGTCGCTGGGAATCTGCAACTGTGACAGCGCATCCGCGACGGTGTAGCCGGTGGTCCACACCTGCTTGGCCCGGCCGTCGAAGGTGAGCGACACCTGCCGGGCCCGATTCAGCGTGACGGTCGCCCCGTTGGCGACCGAGTCACCGGCGGACGGGCTGACCGCGTCCTTGCTGTGCACCACGAACCCGGCGGCCTTGAGCACCCCGCGCGCATCGCCCGCCATGGTGGTGAGCGTGGACTTCTGCCCGTCGACTATGACCGTGACCGTCTTGCGGTCCACGATCGCGAATACCGCCCCGACAATGAGCGTGACCAGCATCGCCGCGATGGCCGCGTACAACAGCGGCGATCGCGACGAGTTGATCCGCCGCAGGGCGGACGTCCGAGAGTCCGGCATGGTCACAATACGATAACGAGGGGGTCAGAGCCTGACAACCACAAGCCGTGGAACAGGCATTTTCCACATCACGGGGCGATATCGAGACTGCGGAGAGATTACGACTCGGTAATACTAGTGAATCCGGCCACAGACCGTACAGCAATCCCTCGCGTTGTGACCTAGCGCACGTTGGGTCCCGGCCAAAAGCACGCCGGGAAAACATGAAGAGGCACGCCGGAAAACATGAAGAGGCAGGTCGGGAACACAGGAGGTAGGTCGAGAACACAGAAGGCAGGCCGAGAACACAGAAGGCAGGCCGAGAACACAGAAGGCAGGCCGAGAACACAGAAGGCAGGCCGAGAACACAGAAGGCAGGCCGAGAAGGTGAACGGGGCGGTGGCTAGTAAAGGCCGTACACCCGATAGGCGTTGGCGGTGGTGATCTTCGCCAGCTCGAGTGGGTCCTGACCGCGCAGGTCGGCCAGGGCGCGGACCGTGTAGGGCAGGCAGTACGGCTCGTTCGGGGCGCCGCGGAAGGGGTGCGGGGTCAGGAAGGGGGCGTCGGTCTCGACGAGGATCCGGTCGTCCGGCACCACCTTCGCGGCCTCCCGCAGCTCGTGGGCATTCTTGAAACTGACCGTTCCGGAGAAGCTGAGCACGTACCCCTCCTCCACGCAGGCGATGGCCATATTCGTGTCGGAGGAGAAGCAGTGGAAGATCACGGTGTCCGGCGCGCCCTCGTCCAGCAGCACCGCGAGCAGGTCGTGGTCGGCCTCGCGGTTGTGGATCATGAGCGGCTTACGCACGCGTTTGGCCAGGTCGATGTGCCAGCGGAAGCCCTCCACCTGGTCCTCGATCGTGGCGCAGCCGTCGAGCTTGCCGGGCCAGTAGTAGTCCAGCCCGGTCTCGCCGACCGCCACCACCCGCGGGTCCGCGGCCAGCTTCTCCAGCTCGGCCTCGGCCGCGTCGTCCAGCGCGTTCGCGCGGGTCGGGTGCAGCGCGACGGCCGCGTACACCCGCTGGTCCCAGTGCGCGGCCTCGACCGCGAACCGGGCGGCGGCCAGATCGTCGGCCACCGTCACGACCCGGCCGACGCCCACCGCGGCGGCCCGATCGACCACGGCCGCAACCGATTCCGCGTCGGTGGCGCCGCACGCGTCCAGGTGGGTGTGCGCGTCCACCAGGGGGGACAGCGGTTCGGGGGGTTCGGGAGCAGGTCGTTTGCTAGGCATCGGCAACCGGGATATTCGCGCGAGCGGTCGAAGGCACGCAGATTAGAGTAGACACACCATGAGCGCCTCCGAACGTCCCGCCTTCTATATCACCACGGCCATCGCCTACCCGAACGGTGCGCCGCACATCGGGCATGCCTACGAGTACATCTCGGCCGACGCCCTCGCGCGGTTCAAGCGCCTGGACGGATACGACGTGTTCTTCATGACCGGCACCGACGAGCACGGCCAGAAGGTGCAGCAAGCCGCGCGCGCCGAGGGCATCCCGGTCGAGGAGTACGCCGCGCGCAACTCGGATGTGTTCGAGCGCATGGACAAGACGCTGGACGTCTCCTTCGACCGGTTCATCCGCACCACCGACGAGGATCACCTCGCATCCTCGATCGCGATCTGGGAGCGGATGCGCGAGGCCGGGGACATCTACCTCGACACCTACTCCGGCTGGTACTCGGTGCGCGACGAGGCGTTCTACACCGATGAGGAGACCACCGTCGGGGAGGACGGCATCCGGGTCGCCACCGAGACCCGCACGCCGGTGGAGTGGACCGAGGAGTCGAACTACTTCTTCCGCCTGTCCAAGTACCAGGACAAGCTGCTCGAACTGTACGAGCAGCGGCCCGATTTCATCCTGCCCGCGACCCGCCGCAACGAGATCGTGAGCTATGTGAAGGCGGGGCTGAAGGATCTGTCCATCTCCCGCACCACCTTCGACTGGGGCGTACCGGTTCCGGGGGATCCCGCGCACGTCATGTACGTCTGGGTGGACGCGCTCACCAACTACATCACCGGGGCGGGCTTCCCGAATACCGAGTCGGAGTCGTTCCGCCGGTACTGGCCCGCGGATCTGCACATCATCGGCAAGGACATCACCCGCTTCCACACCGTGTACTGGCCCGCGTTCCTGTTGTCCGCGGGGATGGAAACGCCGAAACGGGTGTTCGTGCACGGGTTCCTGTACAACAAGGGCGAGAAGATGTCGAAGTCGGTCGGCAATGTGGTCGACCCGCTCCGGCTCGTCGAGGAGTACGGGCTCGACGCGGTCCGCTTCTTCCTGCTCCGCGAGATCTCCTACGGCCAGGACGGGTCCTACAGCCACGAGGCGATCGTCGGCCGCATCAATACCGATCTGGCCAACGAGTACGGCAACCTGGTGCAGCGCAGCCTGAAGATGGTGGCGCGCGACTTCGGTTCGGCCGTACCGACTCCCGGCGAGTTCACCGACGCCGACCGCGCCCTGCTCGACCGCGCCAACGGTCTGCTGGAACGCTCCCGCGCCGAATTCGACCAGCAGCAGTTGCATCTCGCGCTGGAGGCGATCTGGCTGACGCTGGGCGAGACCAACCGCTACTTCTCCGCCCAGCAGCCCTGGGCCCTGGCCAAATCGGGCACCCCCGAGGACGTGGCCCGCGAGGCAACGGTCCTCTACGTCACCCTCGAGGTCCTCCGCATCGTCTCCATCCTGGTGCAACCTGTAATCCCAGGCTCGGCAGGCAAGATCCTCGACCAGCTGGCCCAAACCGGCCGCACCTTCGCCGACCTCACCACCCCGATCGAACCGGGCCTGTCCCTCCCCACCCCCGAGCCGGTCTTCCCGAAGTACGTGGAGCCGAAGAACTAGCGCCTGTTCACGAGCACACCCGCACCCCAGCTCCCGACGCACCCACCCCAGCTCCCGGCGCACCCACCCCGGCTCCCAGCGCACCCCCAGTTCCCGGCATGCTTTTGGCCGGGACCTCGCAAGATTCCGGCCAAAAGCACGCCGGAATCATGAGGGTGGTTACGTGCGGAGAAGGACAGCGCGCGAATTAGTTGGCGGCGCGGGCGGCGAGCACGGCGTCGTAGAGCTCTCGGCGGGAAGCCCCCGCCGTCGCGGCTATCCGGGCGCAGGCGTCCTTGAGGCGGAGGCCCTCGGCTACCAGGGCTTCTACCTCGTCGACCAGGTCGGCGGGGTCGGTCGAAATCGGCTGGGCGCCTTCGAGGACGACGGTTATTTCGCCGCGGGCGCCGTCGGCGGACCAGGCGGCCAGCTCGGCGAGGGTGCCGCGGACGACCTCCTCGTAGGTTTTGGTCAGTTCGCGGCAGACGGCGGCGCGGCGGTCGGGGCCGAGGACGGCGACGGCGTCGGTGAGGCAGTCGGCGAGGCGGTGCGGGGCCTCGAAGAAGACGACGGCGCGCGGCTCGGTCGCCAGGGTGCGCAGCCACTCCTTGCGCTGGCCGGACTTGCGCGGCGCGAAACCGTCGAAGCAGAACCGCTCCATCGGCAGGCCGGACAGGGCCAGGGCGGTGGTCACCGCGGATGGGCCCGGCAGGCAGGTCACCGGCAGTCCGCGCTCGACACACGCGGCGACCATGCGGTAGCCCGGATCGCTCACCGACGGCATGCCCGCGTCGGTGACCAGCAGCACCGTGTGCCCCGCCTCGATCTCGTCCAGCAGCAACGGAATTCGCGCGACCTCCACATGATCGTAGAAACTCACCACCCGCCCGGTGATCTCCACCCCCAGCGCCTTGGCCAGTGCCCTGGTGCGCCGGGTGTCCTCGGCCGCCACCACCTCGGCCCCCGCCAGCGCCGCCCGCAGCCGCTGCGACGCATCCCCCACATCCCCCATCGGCGTCGCCGCCAGCACCAGCCGCCCCGCCCCGGCCCACTCACTCATCCCGCTACCGTCCACGCCTCCATCACACCGCACCGACGAGGTGGTGCTCCGTTCGGGCCATGTGTGCAGTGGATCCCGGCCAAAAGCATGCCGGGAACGCAGTGGGAGCAGGCCGGGAACGCAGGGGAGGCGGGCCGGGACTGTGGTGGACTACTCGTTGAGGGCGGCGCGGATGTAGCCGAGGGCGGTGTCGTCGTCCAATCCGAGGCGGCGGACGACGGTGACGTATTCGGTTGCCGCGCGGCCCGCTACGTCGCGGGTCGGGTCGCCGGAGGAGGCGATGAAGGAGCCGAGGCGGCCGCGGGTCTCGAGGACGCCGTCCTGTTCCAGTTCGCGATAGGCGCGGGCGACGGTGTTGGGGGCCAGGCCGAGCTGGGCGGCGAGCGCCCGGACCGTCGGGATCTTGGTTCCGGCCGTCAGCTCACCGGACCGCACTCGGGCGATGATGCCCTGTCGCAGTTGCTCGTACGGCGGAACCGTCGAGTGATGGTCGACCGGAATGTCCAGCATCGGTCCCTCACACCTCGTCCCGAGACAGCGGGCAGGACATGCAGCGGGGCCCGCCCCGGCCGGAGCCGAGTTCGGAACCGGGGATGGCCAGCACCTCGATGCCCGCATCCGCCAGCCGCGCGTTCGTGTTCTCGTTGCGTTCGTAGGCGACGACCACGCCCGGCGCCACCGCCAACGTATTGTTGCCGTCGTCCCACTGCTCCCGCTCGGCGGTGACGCCGTCCAGCCCGGTGACGATCACCCGCAGCTTGTCGATGCCCATGGCCTCGGCCGCGGCGGGCAGGAACGGGTCCGGCCCGCGCATGCTGACGCGGTGGTCGTCCTCCTTGCGAATGGTGAACGCGCACAGCTCGTCCTGGATGGCGGGGTACATCACGACGGCGTCCACGTCCACCATGGTGCACACGGTGTCCAGGTGCATGGTGGCGCGATTCTGCGCGATCGGCACCACCAGCACGGTATGCGCGAGACTGTCCTCGAACAGGCTGCGCGCCAACGCCTCCGCCCCGGCCGGCGAGGTCCGCTCGCCCACCCCGATGGCCACCACGCCCGGCGAGAGCAGCAGCACATCGCCGCCCTCCATGGGCGCGGTATGCGATTCGTAGGCGCGCCGCACGCCGAGGAAGCGCGGATGGAACGCGTAGACCAGATCGGTCAGCGAGGTCTCCCGCGCCCGCGCGGGCAGGGCCAGCGAGGTGATGGCCACCTTCGGGCCGACCCAGAACGAGGAGTCGCGGGTGAACAGCAGATTCGGCAGCGGGTCGATGACGAAGTCGGTGCCGTGGTGCATGCGCCGCACCAGCGAGGTGGCGTCGGGGTCGAACGGCAGCTCGTCGAAGGTCATGCCCGCCATGAGGATTCGGGCCAGGTCGGCGGGCGGGACGGCGCGCAGATAGCCCTTGAGATCCTCGGCCAGCCCGTGCCCGATGCGGCGCGCGTCCACCGCGGCGGTGATGCCCATGCTGCGGCCCGGGCGACTCTGCGCCAGCGTCTCCACGAGCAGATCGGCCAGCAGCAGCACCTCCACCCCGCGGCCGCGCAGGGTGTCGGCGAAGATGTCGTGTTCCTGCTGGGCGCGCTCCACCCAGGGGATACCGTCGAACAGCAGTTGGTCGTTGTTGCGGGGTGTCAGTCGGCGCAGCTCGTCTCCGGGCCGGTGCAGTAGCACCGTTCGCAGGTTGCCGACCTCGGATGTCACGGAAAACGGTCGCGCTGCCGGCACAGCCTCTGTTTCCATATTCTGACCGTAATGGTCGGCCGCGACATTGGCACGGAATTCGCTGGGCATCCGGACCGGCACAAATGTGACCCCAGTTCTTCCGTTCGGCGGCAATCTGCGCCATACCTGAAGTATTGTTAAGGTATGCAGCACACGACATGGCAAGCCAAGGAGCTCACCCCGGGACAGTTGTCCGAACGCAGCGGGGTCGCGGTGTCGGCGCTGCACTTCTACGAGCGCGAGGGCCTCATCACCAGCCGCCGTACCAGCGGCAACCAGCGCCGCTACCCGCGTGAAACGCTCCGTCGGGTCGCGTTCATCCGCATCTCGCAGCGAGTCGGCATTCCGCTCAGCGAGATTCGCAAGGCGCTGGACACCCTGCCCGAGGGCCGCACCCCCAACCGTAAGGACTGGGAGCGGTTGTCGGTCATCTGGCGCGAGGACCTGGAACAGCGCATCGAACAGCTGACCCGCCTGCGCGACAGCCTCACCGGCTGCATCGGCTGCGGCTGCCTGTCGCTGGCCAGCTGCCGCATCATCAACTGGCACGACAAGCTCGGCGACGACGGCCCCGGCGCCCGAGTCCTGGACGTCAACATCACCCCTGGCGAATCAGAGGGCTGCGCGGCCGCGGAGTTACCCGAATCCTCCGGCGCCGCGGGCGCTTAGCGCAGGAACGTGTGGAAGCGGTCGTTGGCCTTGCGCATGACCAGCTCGTACGGGAGGGCGAATTTGCGGGCCCACCAGTAGCCGAAGCGCACGTCGAAGGACGTGTAGACGAGGAAGTGGTTGCGCGCGATGCCGCGCAGGATCTGCGCGGCGACCCGCTCCGGCGGGGTGGCGTGCTTCTGGAAATGCCGGACGTAGCGCTGCACCCGCGGGTCCTCGCGGTCCACCCCGGCGATCTCGACGGTCTGCACCAGATGGGTGTTCACCGCGCCCGGCACCACCAGGTGCACGGTGATCCCGTGCCGCGCCAGATCGAACCGCAGCACCTCCGACGCCCCGCGCAGCCCGAACTTGCTGGCGCTGTAGGCCGCATGCCACGGGAATGCCAGCAGGCCAGCCGCCGACGACACATTCACCAGTGCGCCACCGCGTCCCGCCTTCACCATCGGCGGAACGAAGTTCTCGATGACGTGGATGGGGCCCATCAGGTTGACGTCGATCATCCGCCGCCAGTGCCGATGCTCCAGGTTCTCCACCGTGCCCCAGGCCGAGACCCCGGCGACGTTCATCACCACGTCCAGGCTGCCGTGCTCGTCGTGCACGTCGGTGGCGAAGGCGGTGACGGCGTCGTAGTCGCTGATGTCGAGGGGCCGCGAGGCCAGCACCTTGCCGCCCGCCTGCTCGATGAGCGCCACCGTCTCGGCCAGCCCCGCCGCGTCGATGTCGGTCAGCACCAACTCCGCGCCCTCGCGGGCGGCGGCGAGCGCCGTCGCCCGCCCGATCCCGCTGGCCGCGCCGGTGACGAGGGTCTTCTTGCCGCTCACGGACTTCAAGCGATCACGCACGCCATTCCTCGATGGTTGTAGGCGGCGACCGAATCGCGACGAATCACCCGACCCGAACGCCTGACATATTCCAGTGCTGCCGAGGAGCATACGGCCTACCCCCAACCCCGGTTCGATTCCATACAGCCCGCCCCCACTCCGACTCCCCCGGCTCAGCGGTCACGCCCACCCGCCCCGCTCAACAATCACGCCCGCCAAGCACTTCCAGCATGCCCGCGACTGCGGCGGGCCAGGTGAATTGTTCGGCGCGGATGCGGGCGGCGCGGCGGCGGGCGGCTGGGGGGAGGGCCAGGACGTTGTTGACCGCGTGGGCGAAGGCGGTGGGGTGGTCGTCGGCGACGGCGCCGCAGTCGGCGGTGACGATGTCGGCCAGGGCCGAGGAGCGGCTGGCTACCACCGGGGTGCCCGCGGCCAGGGCCTCGAGGGCGGCGAGGCCGAAGGTCTCGTGCGGGCCGGGGGCCAGGGAGACGTCGGCGCTCGCCAGCAGCGTCGCCAGGCGGGCGCGGTCGTCGATGAAACCGGTGAAATGGACCGCGGGGCGGCCGTCGTGGAGCGGGGGCAGGCCACGGGCCAAGCGGTGCAGGGACTCTCGGCGGGGGCCGTCGCCGACCACGATCAGCCGCGCGTCCACCCCGGCTCGCCGCAGCGCGTCCACCGCCTCGATGCTGCGGTCCACGCGCTTCTCCACCGACAACCGTCCGCAGTGCACCAGCAGCGGATGTTCGGATCCGCCCAGTCGCGCCCGCAGCGCCCGATCCCGTCGCCGCGGGCTGAACAGCTCGAGATCCACGCCCAGCGGCACCAGCGCCACATTCGGCACGTCGATGCGCTGAAACTCCGCGCGGGCGAATTCCGTTGTGCAGACCACGATGTCGTAGTCGCGCGCGGTCTGCCGATTGGCCGCGTCGGCCGCCCGCCGCGCCATCGGCCCCGGCAGCACCTGCCCCAGCAGCCGGTCCAGCCGCTCGTGCGAGATCATCACCCCCGCCACGTCGCGCCGCCGCGCCCAGCGCCCGAATCCGCGCAGCGTCAACCGATCCGACACCTCGAGCACGTCCGGCCGCAGCCCCGCCAGCACGTCGGCCACCCGCCGCGGATTCGCCGCCCGATACCCGCCCGTCCACGGAATCGCCAGCGCCGGAACGGTTATCCGCACCACCCCGCTCGCCAGCACCTCCTCGCCGCGGCGCGCACCCGGCACGATCAGCACGACCTCGTGCCCGGCCGCGGCGTATCCCGCCCCCAGGTGATGCAGTGCGGTGCGTAGGCCCCCCGACCGCGGACCGTAGAAGTTCGCCAGCTGAGCGATGCGCACGCGCCGATCGTGCAGGCAAACCGGACCGCCCGGGCCAACAGGGCGTGAACTCCGGCGGAAGGCTGGTCAACCGAGCGGTTCGGGCCAGACGCGCAGCATGCCGTGCGAGGGCTGGTGATGATGCAGGCCCGCGAGCTCGGCCCCGACCGCGATCCACTCGGTACCCGGAAACCGCACCCGGAACCGCAGCACCGTTCCGTCCCGCTCGGCCCCGCCGACCACGGACAGGTGCGCGGCCCGGTACGCCTCGACATCGTCCGGGTGGATCTCGGGAAGCTCGGTCGCCCACCGGTCCAGGGGCGGCGGCGGTTCCCGGACCCACTCGTACACCAGCCCCGTCGCCATGGTCAGCCCCACGCCGTTCGGCAGCGCCCGCGACGCCGCCCGCAGCATGGTCAGCTCGGTGCTGGGCGCGGACGGCACCACCATCTCGTGCATCAGCGCCCGGATGAACGGCTCCCCGTCCGGATGCACCCGGGTGATCATCTGGAAGTGCCGGACCGCGCCGTCGTCGCCGAGCATGTCGACCTCACCCTGAAAGCACGACCCCGGCTTCAGATCCTGGATCAAGCCGAAGTACGCGAGGCGGTCGTCGAACCGCACCATCCGCCCGAACGCCTCCGGCGGCGTCCGGATCACCCGCACGTCCTCGGGCGCCCGCGCGAAGATCAACTCCTCCAGACCCGGCCCGTGGTGCGCCAATTGGGTGTCGGAATTCCAGTCCCAGCAGGCCACCCGCCGCCGCGGCGGCGGCATCGCATTCAGCCGCCCGGCCCAGACCTGCACGCCGTGCACGGTGCCGAACGCGCACCGCACCGGCACCGCCACCACCCCTACGCCGGAATCGGCCAGCACCACCTCGGCGTCGGAGCTCTCGCTCGCCGCCCGCACCGCGTCGGTGATCAACCGCCGCCCCACCGGACCCAGCCCGGCCCGCGCCCGCCAAGGACTCGTCCAATCCCGCCGCTGCCCGCCGTCGGCCACCACCGTCGGTTCCGGCCCCATGATCTCGACCAGCAACCATTCATCTTCCGGCATAACGGATTTCAGGTCCGCGGCACACCCCGGGACACCCGGGGCAGCTCCAGATCCAGCGGGATGCGGCCCGCCGCCAGATGCGCGTCCAACTCGGCGGCGGGCATCGGCCGGGCGATGAGGAAGCCCTGCGCGCGATAGCACCCCAGCCCGACCAGGGTGCGCGCCGCCACGGCCGTCTCCACGCCCTCGCCGACCACCCCGAGCCCGAACGAACCGGCAAGGCCCACAATGGATTTCACGATCGCCAGATCGTCGGTGCTGACCCCCAGGCGCTGCACGAAGCCACGATCGATCTTGACCGCGTCGACCGGCAGCGCCTTCAGATGCGACAGCGAGCTGTACCCGGTGCCGAAGTCGTCGATGGCGATCTGCACGCCCATCCGCTTGAGGCCGCGCAGCGTCACCTGCGTGCGGGTCAGATCCTGCACCACGACGTGCTCGGTGATCTCCAAACACACGGAGCTGCCGTCGATTCCGTGCCGGCGCAGCACATCCTCGATCGATTCCACGAAGTCCAGGCTCACCAGCTGCACCGGCGACACATTGATCCGGATGACCACATTCGACGCCAGCCCGCGCCGCCGCCACCGCGCGAACTGCTCGCACGCCGCCTTGATCACCCACCGGCCCAGCTCACCGGCCAGATTCGTCGCCTCCGCGACACCCACGAACGCCCCGGGCGGCAGCAGTCCCCGCGAGGGATGCTGCCAGCGGACCAGCGCCTCCATGGCGACGATCCGGCCGGTGCGCAGATCCACCTCGGGCTGATAGTGCAGGACCAGCGATCCGTCCGTCACGGCGCTGCGCAGGTTGAGCTCGACGTCGTCCTGCAACTCGAACTGGGCGCGCATCGCGTCGGTGAACACCGCGACCCCGTTGCCGCCACCGGATTTCGCCGACAGCAGCGCGTGGTCGGCGCGCCGCAGCACCTCGGTCACGGTCGTCTCCCCCGGAATGCCCAGCGCGACTCCGATGCTCGCGCCGCGGCTGACCGACTCGCCGCCCACGGTCACCCGCTGCGCGATCAGCTGCTGCAATCGGGTGGCCTCGAGTTCGGCCGCCACCGCGTCCATCGGCTTGGCGGGCACGATGACGAACTCGTCGCCGCCTAGTCGCGCGATCATGTCCGTCGGATCCATGTGGTCGCGCAGCCGTTCCGACAGCGTCCGGATGAAGTTGTCCCCCGCGGTGTGACCGAGAAAGTCGTTGAGCGCCTTGAGCCGATCCAGGTCCAGGAAGAAGGTGGCCACCGGGCCGGGGCTGCCGAACCGCAACCGGTTCTCCATATGTTCCAGCAGCGCCCGCCGGTTCGCCAGCCCGGTCAGGTCGTCGTGCATGGCGATGTAGCGCAGCCGCTCCTCGGCCTCCACGCGCGCCTGCAACTGCGCGAACAGCGCGGCGATCGCCTTGAGTACATTCAGCTCCCGGGTGCTCCACTCCCGGTCACCGTGCTTGATGAAACCGAGCAGGCCGATCGGCTCCCCGCGCGACAGCAGCGGCACCGCCGCGGAGGTCACCTCGTCGAATCCCGAGGCGCGCCGGACGGTCGCCTGATACTCGGCGAACTGCGGGCCGGGCCGCACGATGGTCGGCTCGGTGGCGTGTTCCACGGCGCGGAAGGAGGAATCGGCCTGATCGAAGTAGACGACGCCGAGCGGATCGGGGTCGGGCACACAGGCGCGGCGCGGCCATTCGGCCACCAGGACCGTGGCCCGGTGCTCCCGGTCGGTGTGTCGGAGGTAGCAGAAGTCGACATCGAAGTGCTCGACCAGACTCGCCAGCACCCGTTCCGTCGCCGCCACCATCGTGGTGGCGTCGACGCCCATCAACTCGGAGGCAACCTGTGTCACCAGTGAGTCAAGTGTCCGCCGCGGCACTGTATCTCCGATCGCGTCAGCTGCGGGGCCTCGTACGCCAGGATCTCATGCACAGGCACTTCCAGTAGGTCCGAGAACCTGCCCCGAAGTGACGTCAGTGTATCGGCGAACTGGGAGGAAATCGCGTTCAACTCGTTGTTCCTACTCCGTTGCTGCGCGGTGGCGCGCGGCCTGGCCGGGGCGTCGCGACCACCGTCGATCCACGGCCGCGCCCGGGGTGTGGTCGCCTAGGCAGTATCCGTCATCGAACCAGAATTGACCAGAAGACTGGCAAATCTTCCGAAACCTAGAGGGTAGGTCTGAAATCCGCCCAGGTCAGCCCGAAGGTAGCCGCGAAGCGACATAACGGGAAGACCGGTTGGTTCCGATATAGTTACCAATCCGCAACCTAGTTGAGGATTAGACCAGTATCGAGATCAGCAGCTCCACCTCGGCGGAACCGCGCCAGATCTCGATCTCCTCGCGGTAGGCGCGGGTGATCTCGGCCGAGGCCGTCGCATCGTCGACCTGCGCCCAGACATCCTCGACCTGATCGTGGTAATCGCCGTTGGGCTCGAAGCGGGCGTAGACGCCCTTCGGCACGCGGATCATCACATCGCCCACCGGCACCGCGTCCACGGCCGGATAGTCGTAACTGACCAGTACGTTGTAATTTCCGGCCGGATCGGGCACGTACACCGTGTAGAGCGGTCGCTGCGAGCCGTCGCGGTCGCGTAACCGGTCGCGCAGGAATTCGATGAGCTCGCTGTTGCTGACCTTGAAGCTCGGGCGCATCCGAGGCACCACCAGACCGGCATAGGTGGACTCGTCGCGGACCACGATCGAATAGCTCATCTCGGGTCGACCGCCAGGTAGAGATCGATCTTGTAGGCGTGCGGGTAGCACTCGAAGTCCCCGGTGTGGGTGCGCCGGATCTGGTTGTGCTCCTCGGCGAAGGCGATCTGGGTCCACAGGTCGGTCATGATCTGCGGGAAGTTGCCGACCGAGGAGAACCGCGCGTAGGTGCCGCCCGCCAGCCGCGTCGCGATGTGGCCGCGGGTGACCTCGTCGAACGACGAGCACTGGTAGCCGACGATCTGGGTGTTGTAGGTGCCGAGGTCGGGCTGGAAGTCGGTGTAGGCCGACGCGAGCGGACCGCCCAGTTCCTGATGCAGCACGGCGGCCCAGGCCGCCTCCAGATCGTGGTCCCGCAGTTCTCCGAGCGCACGTTTCGGGCTTCGCACCGGTAGCCCGGCGACCCATGTCTCGTCTCGCTCGACGATCTCAAACTGCATGGAAGGAAACTCTCTCGACAATGATCGCGTGGGCTCGGCGCCCGCATCCCGTCCGGCCAGGAACGTCATGCTATCAACCCCTCCTGTGAGAGATCGGTGACATGTCCGCACCGCGACAAATGGTGCAAACCCATGGTTATCGATGCATAGTAGGCATGATCGAGCGGCGAACACACCACATCGGGGCACCACCGCGAACTCGCCGGGCCGTCCGTGCCGCTCGGCGTGCCCGGTACCGGGCCGCCGCGGCGATGAGCGTATGCCTGGGATCATGACCGACACGCCCGCTGCGCCCGACGGGTACCGCACGCTCGCCGCCATGGACGCCGACCTGATCGACTGCCGCGCCTGCCCCCGCCTGGTGGCCTGGCGCGAACAGGTGGCCCGCGACAAGCGCGCCGCCTTCCGCGACGAAACCTATTGGGGCCGACCGGTTCCCGGCCTCGGCCCCGACAACGCCCGTCTGCTCGTGGTCGGCCTCGCCCCGGCCGCCCACGGCGGCAACCGAACCGGCCGCATGTTCACCGGCGACCGCAGCGGCGACGTCCTCTTCGCCGCCATGCACGCGGTGGGCCTCACCAACCAGCCGACCGCCGTCCACCGCGACGACGGCCTCCGCCTCCTCGGCACCCGAATCACCGCCCCCGTCCACTGCGCCCCACCCGACAACAAACCAACCCCCACCGAACGCAACACCTGCCGCCACTGGCTCACCACCGAACTCCACCTCCTAGCCCCCACCGTCCGCACCATCCTCACCCTCGGCGCCTTCGGCTGGCAGTCCCTCCTCCCCGCCCTATCCACCGCAGGCTGGCAAATCCCCACGCCCCAACCGAAATTCGGGCACGGGGTGCGGTACAGGCTGGAACCGGCCGCACCCCACCTGAACCCTGTCGAACTATTCGGCTGCTACCACGTGAGCCAACAGAACACGTTCACAGGGAGATTGACTCCGGCCATGCTCGAAGATGTTCTCGCCCAGGCCAAGTCGGCGGCCGGGTTGTAAGCGGTCGACCACCACTTCGGCCTCCGGCCGCATGGCTTTCCCGTCATTCCGGCCCCCTAGGGCCGGAATGACGGGATCTCAACGGAACATCACCCGATCGCCCGCGAGAACCGCCCCGCTTGTGTCAGCAACGTTCGCGGAAGATCGAATACTCACGCAGGTTCTCGGCGAGATCATTGGGGACGCCCGCGAAAACGACCAGATCCTCGACGCAGGCGAGCCTGCAGACTCTCGATGCCGCAGCAATCTGGGAGGCCAATTCGGTAGTGACACCTGGCAATTGGGCAAGGATAGATTCGGGAACGTTGTTGATATCGACGAGTCCGCCGTCGTCGAACTCGCGTCGCAGATCCGGACGCCCGATCGCCAGCTCGGTCGCCAGATTAGGGTCGGTGGACAGCAATTGGCGTGCCTGCGCGCGACGCGCGCGACGCTGCAGCGCCGCCTGTACTACGGGTTCGGTCACTATTGCCGCCTCCGGCGCCGGTGGATGGAGCGCGGCAACCTGCTCTCGATGTGAGGCTTGCTGGGTCATCGCCCCGACCACGCGATCGCGGACCCACACGGCGTGGCCTGTGGCTCCGAACATCAGAATCACCAAGACTGTCGCGAAGATCGGGTCGCTATGCTTCACTGCCACGAATTCGATCACGGTTGCCACTGCGTAACCGGCCGCGCTCAACGCCAGCGACCGTGACCGTGCCGCAGCGGCCGCGACAGCGAACAGCACGGCGGTCAGCAGTCCCAAACTGAACAGCGGTACAAATGCCGCGATCCAGCTACCCGCTACCAACGGTCGTGACGGGCGGTGGTCCGAGATCTGTGCGGACGACATAACGAGTTCCTTCCGTGCCCCTCCGACTGACCCGAGGTGACAGAGAAGGTATCGGGAGTGAGTGCCGATGTGTTTCGTCCCGGTAGCCGGGACGGTGCCATGCGGGCGATTCACCACGGTGCTGATGGACTCGAAGCCGTGCTGACCGATGCCGAGGCGGCCGCCGGTCCGGTCACGTCCGACCTTGCGGGGCGCTCGCGATCAGCGCCAACCGCTCACACGCGAAATGAGCTGCCCGCCAGCCAGACCCAACCAGTACTTATCGGGAGATCAACCAACAGATCACGTTCACAGGAAGGTTGACTCCGGCGATGCTCGAAGACGTTCTCGCCCAGGCGAAGTCGGCGGCTGGGTTGTAGGGATCCCGTCGTCCCGGCCCTGGGGGCCGGAACGACGGGAACAGAGGGAGACCGTCGCCTTTACTGAGGTTCGTGACGCGATGTCGCCACCGGCCCCGACTCTCCTCACGCACCACCGGCCCCGACTCTCTTCACACACCACCAGCCCCAACTCCCCTCACAACCTCACCCGGCCCTCACCTCTACTCGACCATCATCCTTTTCCCGTCATTCCGGCCCCCTAGGGCCGGAATGACGGGATCTCAACAGGACTCACCCCACCGCCCGCAGGAACCGCCCCGCATGCAAACTCGTCCCGAAACCCTCTGCGAAATCACCATTTTCATGCACCACCGTGCCATTCACGATGGTCGCGGCGACGGCGCTACCAGACCGATTGACCATTCGATTCACCCCGGGCGCACCCGGCATCGGGGCCTCATGATAATCCCCACTGCTGCCATCGAATCCGGCAGGATCGACGACCGCGAGGTCGGCCCGGGCACCAGGGGCTATGCGGCCGGTGTCCAGCCCGTACCACTGGGCCAGTTCGCCGGTGAGGCGGTGTACGGCGCGTTCGACGGGCATGATCCGGTCGCGGTGGACGCGTTCCAGGAAGCGAATTCCCATGTTGTAGAAGGCCATATTGCGCAGGTGCGCGCCGGAGTCGGCGAAGCCGATCTGCACCTGAGGGGAGCGGGCGAGCCGGTTCAGTTCGGTATCACGATCGTTGGCGATGGTGGTGCGCCAGCGGAGGGCCGAACCGTGCTCCACTACCAGGTCCAGCAGTGCGTCGGGGGCGAGAATTCCTCGGTCGTCGGCGATTTCGCCGAAGGAGCGGCCCACCAGGTCGGCGTCGGGACAGGCGACGATTTCCGCGTCGTAGAGGTCACGGTGCCAGACGCGGGTGCCGAACTTCTTCGACATGTCCTTGCGGAAGGCGCGCCGAAAGTCGGGGTCGTTCAGAAATTCGTGCCGCCGCAACAGATCTCGGATATTGAGCGCGGTCACGCCGGACCCGAACTCCTCGAAGATCACCAGATCGACGCCGTCGGCATACACCTCGAACGGAACCGGTAGGTGCTGCCACCGGAAGTCGGCACCCAGCACCCGATTGGCCAGCGCCGCAACGACTGTCGCCAGCCGCACCACATTCCGATCGGCCTTGATGTCGGCGGCGGAGATGAGCGTCGTCTTCAACGGCCGCCCGTGCCGCCAACCCCCGCTCTGCAGCAGGAAGTTCGCGATCTCGAGCCGACGAGTCAGGTTCGGGGTGCTCTGATGGACCCGATGCCGTTGCCGCAACACATCATTGAGCGCCCGGAACTCCCGCCATCGAGCATAGGTGGACGGCAGCTGCCGCCCCGGATACCGCTTACCCTCCAGCTTCGAGAACGAACTGCGGATCGTGGACAGTCCCACGAACCCCGCATCGAGGGCATCGCCGAGCATCCGCCGCATCTGCTGCACCTCGGCCCGCGTCGCCCGCGCCCGCCGATCCGAGGCCCGCGCCAGCCCCATCGTCGCCACCCGGATATCCGAATGTCCCAGAAACGCCGCAACATTCACCCCGAGCGCCTTCGACTCCAGCGCCGCCACATACGATCTCGGATCCACCCAGTCCCGATGCTCCTTCACCGCGGAATGCACCACATCCCACGGCAGCGCCTCCACCCGAGCGAACATGTCCGCACAGTCCTCCGCCCCGGCATACACCGTCGACAGCGAACAGTTCCCCATCACCACCGAGGTAACCCCGTGCCGCACCGACTCCCCCAACCCCGGCGCGAACAACACCTCGGCGTCGTAATGGGTGTGCACATCAATAAACCCCGGCACCACCCACCGCCCCCGAGCATCAACCGTCCGCACCCCCTCCCCCAACTCGACCCCGATCGCCGCCACCTTCCCCCCGACAACCCCCACATCGGCCCGAACGGCCCCCACCCCCGTCCCGTCGTAAACCAGCCCCCCACGCACCACAACGTCGTAACCCACCATCACGACCTCCCATCTACCTGCTACACACCGTATCGGACACCCGTCCACCCCCTCCACCCCCAATCCCCACCCCTCCCCACCCGCCCCGACCAGCCGATTCGTCCCCAACCCACCCCACCTGCTAAAGTTCCTGACCGTGGCTCGGCAACGACCCACGGGGCTATAGCGCAGTTGGTAGCGCGTCTCGTTCGCATCGAGAAGGTCAGGGGTTCGATTCCCCTTAGCTCCACTCTTTCCCCAGATCAGGGCCGGTTTCCGCAGCGAGACCGGCCCTTCTTCGTTCCCAGATCTTCCAACTAAGTCCCAACAAATTCGCCTGCCGTCCCAGGTCAGAACTGCCCGCTGACGGCACGATCAAGCGCATCGACGGCAGCCTTGTGCGCGCGTCCACGAGCCATGCAGTGCCGCTGGGTCATGGCCGGGGCGACGTGCATCAACACATCCGCCCTCACTCGCGCCGATAGCCCAGCGTCATCGAGGATCGTCGCGACCGCGCCACGGAAGCTGTGCGCGGTCACATCGTCGGGGACACCGAGCGCATCGCGGACCTGCTGCCACTCGTGGCCCACGTTCTGCGGGTCGCGCAAAGTCATACCGCAGACGGGAACACCAGATCCAGCACCTTTGCCTTGGGGTTCGGCGGCGAGGCCAACCTACGGGCAGCCAGATCGGGCTTACGCCGTTTCAATGTCTCCACTGCGAACTCAGGCAGGGCGATTACGCCCTTGCGGTTCTTGGAGTCGTCGTCCTTCTCGACACGCACCAGGCCCTTACCCTTGACGCGAACCACCTTGCCGCTCATCCGGAGCGTGCGCGCCTTCAGATCGATGTCGGACCACAGCAGGCCGAGAATCTGGCTTCGGCGCAGTCCGGTTGCAGCGAGCAGCGTCACCCAGTCAGCCAGATCTGTGCTCTCGCAGTAATCCGCAACGGTCGGTGGCGTGTAGGACTTCGCCGGCGTCTGACGGTCCCGTTCGGCCCCGCGAAACTTGCGTGGACACGGCAGCTGCGAGATTCGCACCGCTGCCAGCATGAACCGCGACAGATCGGAGTCGACCCGTCCACGCTCAGCTCGAATATCGCTGGCTTCACCTCTGTCCGTGGATTCAAAACGATGCGGCGGCCACGACCTTCTACGGACCTACGCGGTCAATGTGCGGTCGCAGATCTCCGCAGTCTGCGACATCGAGCGCGGGGAAGCCGGAACTGAATTCGTGCCGGTGTCGCGAATATTGTGGTTTCCCGTTGCTGCCCGGCTGACGGTTCCGGCTGCTGGCGCAAGGAAATTATTCCGTCGCGCCCAATCGTCCGTGAGCCTGATTGGAGGATCACGGTCGCCGCTGAGGGCGGCGCACCTCCGGCTAAGAGCTCCTAACAGGTTCGGTGGGTTGCTGATGAATCATGGTGTCGGGCAGTATGTTTCGTTGTGGCGGCACCGTGGATCGTGGATGACGAGTTGTGGTCGGTGATCGAACCGCTACTGCCGGTGAAACCGGCCGGGACACCGGGGCCGCCGCAGATGGACAGCCGGAGGGCGCTGCAGGGGATCTTGTTCGTGTTGATCACCGGGATCGGGTGGGAAGACCTGCCCCAGGAGCTGGGGTTCGGGTCCGGGATGACGTGTTGGCGCAGGTTGCGGGACTGGCAGGCCGCTGGGGCGTTCGAACAGATCCATCAGGCCGTGCTCGCCCGCTGCCACGCCGCCAGGTTGATCGACTTCGACTGGGTCATGGTCGACGGCTCGCACGTGCGGGCGAAAAAAGGGGCGCCGCAACAGGACCGAGCCCGGTCGACCGCGCCAAAACCGGCTCCAAGCACCACCCTGTTGACCTGCGGGAACGGATTCCCGCTCGCGGTGGCGCTGTCGGGCGCCAGTGTCAACGACCACCTGATGTTGCCCACGCTCCTTGACCATGTGAAGCCCCTTCGCGGGCGTGCGGGCCGCCCCAGACATCGGATCACCACTCTGATCGCGGACAAGGGCTACGACTATCCCAGCGTGTATTCCGAACTGTGGCAACGCCGTATCACTGGCTACATCGCGCGCCGCGGCACCCGTGACAAGGTCACCGCCGGCCGCTGGATCGTCGAGCAATCCTTCGCCCTGCTGCACCAGTACCGGCGGCTGGCCATCCGATGGGAACGACGCACCGACATCCACCACGGCTTCCTCGACCTCGCCACCGCACTGATCTGCTGGCGACGACTCAGCAACCGAACCCGATAGGAGCTCTAATCGTGGTCATTGCGGCTACCCACCGCTGCTATAGCGACGTAGCTGGCCAGCGAACAACTGATCGACTTCTTCGTAAGTCTTGGCCGCCGACTGCGACGCCTCCGACATCTGCCGAACGTTACCGCCGATGACACCATATGCCTTGATCACGGCATCACTGGCCTGCGTCGACAATGCCTGCACCGGCGAATCGGGCATCGTGACTGCGGTCGAGATCTTGATTTGGCCGATAGCGTCGGCGTGTCCGGCCAGTGCGCCGCCGAGCTGGTGCAGCGTGTCCTGGTCGACCTGAAGCATGTAGCCCAACGATCCCCCCTGAAGAACCGAGTTCCAACCCGCAAAGCCTCCTGGGGACACTAGCATGTCGCCCCTGACCAGGGCATCCGCCGAAAGGTAGGAACCCGTATTCGCCTCCGTCTGCTCCGCCTCTTGGACCCAGGTGTGCACCGATTGACGCGAGACCCGGTACCAGGCCGCGACCTGGCCACAGGATCTGCCCGGATCAGTAACTGTGCAGTGAAGTCCAAGCCTGATGGGCTTTTTCAACTTCCTCCATCAAGATCGCGATCTTGGGGAACTCGTCCTCCAACATGCCCCAATCGCAATTCAGAGAAGAGTCGAGAGCCGTCGTCCAGACATCGACAAAGCGTTCAAGCGATTCGACGATGTGGTTGACATACACGAACGGATCTCGGACCGGCTCAGAGGCCGGCACGCGGCGCACAAATGCGGTCCGCTCCGGCGAGGGGCCCCGCTCGGGGTCAAGAATGCCCGTACCGCGCTGGTGCAGGTCGTTGGTGTGGAGAATCAAGTCATCGAAGCGGCTACGATCGACATCGCCGACTACCCGCTTGAACTCACCAACCAGATACTGCAGGTATGTCGCATCCGGGAGACCATAGCGCGGGCGGAGCCGTGCGGCCAGCCATCGCGTGCGATCGGCAACCTCCCGCAGCCGGGCGATCTCACCCTCCCACTCCGCCAGCCGCTCCGTCGTATCTCCTCTTCGCGAGTAACATCATCGTCGATCATGCAACCTCCCCTTCTGCGATGAATAGCGTTTGTACACAACGTAATCCATCAACGTCTCGTACGGCAGAGGTGACCGGGACAAACGCGCACTCAACGCGCGTGCATCAACGGAAGAGCGGCTACTGCCAGGCGAGCGGCTCTCGCTGTCAGGTGGCCCGGAATGGCGGCACCACATCCGCAGTCGGGCGGGTGCGCCGCCGACAGCACAGCAGTACGGGCTTCGACCGCAGTCCTATGACCGCCTGATCGCTACCACCCTGACCTCTGCGTTCATGGTGCGAAGCTCGATCAGTGACCTGACCAGCGAGATCTGAGAGAACGGGAACAGCGAGTCGGTAGTGATCTCCTCGCCATCGTTGAGCAGAATCGCAAACACGACCTTCAGGGTGCCGATGTCACGAACCATCGGGTGGTCAGGGTTGTGGCGCGCGATGCGGTCGCGGAACTTCTTCGCGACGTCCCTGTCGTTGCGCAAGGCCGTCACTGCGTTGATAGCCTGCGCGAACAAGTGGCTCAGCGGTGCGCTGCTGGTGGCCTTCTTGACGCAGATCAACTCGCAGTCGGGCCCGAGAACGTCGCAGATCTCCAGTCCTCCGCCACGATAGAAACCGGTGACGGAGTTCTTCTTGTCGAAGAGCTGGTAGCTGGCCTGCTCAGCAAGCTTGCGGTTGAACCAGTCCTCGTCGTGGGAGTCCTGCCCCTTCTTCGGTCCGCTGGTGCGCCGCTTACCTTTCGGCCAGGCCGGGACAGTAACTTCAGTGGTCGCGCTGAGGAGCTCGTCAAGCTCTTCGCGCAGGGTCTCCAGATACCAGGCGCCGATCTCGTGCCAGCTGCCCTGCCCGTAGTAGTAGCGCTCGTCATCGGATTCGACTTCCGCAACCAGCCAATCGGTGCCGCGGGTTTCCGGGCCGATCAGCATGGTCTGGCCCGCGTCCTGGTACATGGTGATCCGAAGGCGATGCAGGTCTTGCAGACGGCGATGTTCGTCGCGGTCGCGGATTCGCTCGAGCAGTACAGCCAGATCGATCTCACCGAACACGGTAGCGCTGCCGCCCAGCGTGATACGAAACGACCGCGCAGCGCCGTAATAGCCGACGCAGTTGTCGGGCAGGGTAATGCCGAGCCGGGCGTTGCTGGGGTCGCCGAGCAGCTTCGCCAAGACCTCGTCAGCGGCCAGCGCCGCCGGGCTGTTCTTGTTCAGCTTCCGGAACCGGTGGACGAAGGCGAGGCCGTCAAGCGGGTCTTCCTTATCGCAGACCCGCTCGATCTCGGCGAGGTCGGCCAGGAACTGGGCAGGGGTGGTCGCGAGTGGCAATTTGATGGCATGGCCGGAGCATTCGACCCGCACCGTCCGTGACGTGTGGGACTTAGCGGTGAGATTCAGATGTGCACCGCCGCAGATCCTCCGGACCAGCGCGCTGAACTTGTCGAGACCGAATCCGGCGATGTCGCTACCACCGAGCACGGTGTAGTCCTCGACGCGACCGCGGCGGTCCATGATCTCGTTGCGGAACCGAGTGACATCGGTTTCATCGAGGCAGCGGACCGCGAACCCGAGTCCGAAGTCGTCGTCACGGTAGGCGGGGTCGAGGATATGGTGGCCGAGGCTCCCATAGGTCAGGGCGTAGAGCCTACCGGTGGTGCGGGTGAGCAGCAGGCCGCCGGTCTGGCTGGTGGTCACCGATACCGGCAGGCCGGTCAGCCCCTCTGCTGCTGGGCACCATTCGGCGCGCTCCGGCGGCTTCGCGCCACTGACCAGCAGTCCGGCGAGCCCGTCGTGGCTGAATTCGCGTATCTCATAGTTGTTGTCGTCGAGGTATTTCTCGCGGATAAAATTGCGCAGGTCGATGGGGGTGCCGGCGGGGTCGGTCAGGCGGTGCAGGCTCGACCACCGAGTACCGGCCTTCGGTGCCTTCATATTAGCCATGCTGGTCTCCTTATTTAACATTGCTTAATAGCGGGTGCGCCATGCGCGAATTGGGAATATCGAGAAGCGGCGATGTCCATCGGCTTGCTGGTGGAATCAGGCTCCACCCCTACGGTATGAAGTCAGGAGTCCGCAGGTTCTGGCTGGTCAGGTGCCAGCCGTCGCAGACCCGACAGTGATAGATCCGCTGCTCGCGGCGTTTCGGATCGTCACGAGAGATGCCGGCCAAGGCCAACTCCGCGTCCGCGGCGGCAAAGTACCGATCTTGCCAGTCGCACACCGCGCCACGCGGATCAACGGTGACAGACCAGTGAGGTCGGCGCCGCTGTGCAGAGCCAGCTCGCGGCCTCCCATATGACGCGATCGGTGCCGACACTGCCTAGCTGGCTGGTTGGTGCTCATCGCGACCTCCGTGTTCGGTGTGTGATGCCACAACGATGCAGCCGCTACTAAGCGAAGTCGATGTAGAGCACTGATAAGGGGGTTTATCAGGCAGACATCTTCCGGCGGAAACCTGAGCCTCGTACCGTTGCTCTCATACCCCTGGAAGGAGACGAGGGCACCGATGGAGCATCCGACCACCGAACCGACACTGACGCTGCAGGACATCGCCGACCTCGCGAAGGTCAAGCGCTCAGTGGTGTCGACCTGGCGCAACCGGAGGTCGATCAAAAGTGAGCACGTCGCTTTCCCTCGGCCGGTCGCGGAAATCGGAGGAATCGCTCGCTTTGCTCCCGCGGAGGTGATCGACTATCTGGAGCGCACGGGCCGGGGCAACAACACCGAATTCCGCTTGGACGCGGCGGCGGTCGGCGCCCCGGACGGAGTGCAGCTCGAAGATTTGGTGACATTGCTCTGCTTGCGCCAACTGGCCGGCGATCTGGAGCAGCTGTCCGCCGACGAATGTCTCGCCGCCGCCTGGGAACACGATCCCGGCAACGAGATGCTCGCCGCCGAGGTGGCAGGGTTGAACAACACGCGCCAGGCGCGCGTATTCATCGATGGTCTGGTGGCGTCGAGTTTCGGTGGCACGGATGCGCTGGCGAAGCTCGAATCCTCGCGTGTCGGCCGTGAATTGGCGGTGCGCGACCTGAACCCGGATGCGGTGGCGCTGCTGGGCACCGTCGTGAACGCCTGCCGGATGGAGCTCGGCACGTACACCGCACAGGTGGTCTCGGCAGGCGACGAGCCGAGCGTGGTGCTGGCCCTGTCCGACGCCCACCCGGATATTGAGGTGCACGCGCTCGGCGACACCCCAGCCGCGCGGGCATTGCGCCGCCGCATGGTGATTCGTGAGCAGGAACAGGCGTCGGGGTGTGGCCCGCGGGTGCGGCTGTTGTCGGTTGTCGGCGCGGAGCTGTCACAGGCCCTGGACAATGTCGACTACGTACTGGCCGGTCTCGAACCCGGTGAGATCGCCGTGATCCTGGGGGCTGCCTCGGCACTGTGCGATTCGATTCCCCGAGTGGGAGCGCGAGCGAACATCCGGAGGGCAAGCGGGCGGACACCTTGAGGTTCGGTGGTCTCGCTGCGGCGTTGAAACTGCCCCGGGGGCTGTGGAAGGAGGCTCCCCGTCAGGCGCTGGGCGTCTGGGTGTTCAGTGGAGGGGCCACCATCGATCTGCCGATGGTCGCGGACCTGGGCGCCGTCCTCCCGACCGAGCTCGACCACGACGCGCTGGCCGCCGACCTGGCCTCCGCACTCGGTGATCGCGAAGATCGGATGGCTCGCGCCTACCGCTACGGTCGGATGGTCAAGCTCAGTGACATCCTGGCCGGGCACGCCGTGGTCTCACCCGGCACGGTGGCGGTGTGGGTGCGGGCACCCGAGGCGGTCGGCGAGTTGAACCGCGTGTACGCCGCGACACTGGTGACCTCGGTGCCTGATCACGGTTTCGACGTGGCGGCCCGCGCCGGTGCTCGTTCCCTGCAGGTGCGCCACCGCCCGCTCAGCGAACTCTCCGACCGCAAGCAGATCGTGATGCGCAAGGGCAACAAGATCGACCGATCGCACCACGACCCGAATGGCACCGTCAGAGTACTGTCGGCAGACGGTAGCTCCGCGGGGATTCAGTTGGACCCGCTCGACGCAGTGAGTCGCTATCCGCGTGCGACCCGCACCGAGGCCGGTGACGTCGTGTTCTGCGAACACCCACCCCGGGCGCTGGTCGACGAGACAGGCGGCAACTTGGTGTTGTCGCCGTCGCGGATCTTGCGGTTGTCACCCGATGCCGGTATCGGCCCCCGCGCTCTAGCGGCGCTGATCAACCAATCGCCTGCTCATCACACCGACTGGAGGTCGTGGAACGTGCCCCGCCTCACCGATGACGAGTCGACACGGCTTGAGGCAGTGCTGGCCGCTGCCACCGATTACATCGCGCGGCTGCGAGCGCGGCAGGATGCAATGGATGATCTGTGCCGTGCCCTGATCGGCGGGATCGGCGCGGGCACGGTGAGCCTGTGCGTACCAGCCGAATCGGTCCACTAATCACATGAAAGTTGTTGTCGGAGAACGAGGAGAGGAGCCCCGGGTGCCCCCCAGGAAGCGACAGGCGAGCATGCATCAGGCGCCGTCGACGATGAAGGAGCTGAAGGACACGCTATGGAAGGCAGCCGACAAACTCCGGGGTTCGCTGTCAGCGGCCCAGTACAAGGACGTGATCCTCGGCCTGGTATTCCTCAAGTACGTATCCGACGCCTACGACGAACGCCGCAACACCTTGCGCGAGGAACTCGGTGGCGACAACGCGGACCCCGTGCAGCTCGAGATGGACCTCGACGATCCCGACGAATACCAGGGGTACGGGGTGTTCCTGGTCCCAGACAACGCGCACTGGAGCTATCTGTCGGAGCACTCGAAGGGCCGCAACGTTCCCGGCGAGCCCGCCCAGTCGATCGGTCGGCTGATCGACGAGGCGATGGACGCGGTGATGGCGGCCAACGAGTCGCTGCTGGGCACCCTGCCTCGAATCTACAACCGCGACAACGTCGATCAGCGCCGCCTCGGCGAACTGGTGGACCTGTTCAACAGCGCCCAGTTCAGTCGGCAAGGCTCGCACAAAGCCCGCGATCTGATGGGCGAGGTGTACGAGTACTTCCTCGGCAACTTCGCTCGCGCGGAAGGCAAACGGGGCGGCGAGTTCTTCACCCCGCCCAGCGTGGTGCGCACCATCGTGGAAGTGCTGGAACCAAGCAGTGGCCGCATCTACGACCCGTGCTGCGGTTCGGGCGGCATGTTCGTACAGTCGGAGAAATTCGTCGAATACCACGAGGGCGACGCGCAAGACCTCGCCGTCTACGGCCAGGAAGCCATCGAGGAGACCTGGCGGCTGGCGAAGATGAACCTCGCCATCCACGGCATGGACAACAAGGGCCTCGGCGCCCGCTGGGGCGACACCTTCGCCCGCGACCAGCACTCCGGCGTGGACATGGACTACATCATGACCAATCCGCCGTTCAACATCAAAGACTGGACCCGCAACGTCGAAGACCCACGCTGGGTATTCGGCGTACCCCCGGCCAACAACGCCAACTACGCCTGGATCCAGCATGTGTTGTACAAGCTCGCTCCGCACGGCTCCGCCGGCGTGGTGATGGCGAATGGGTCGATGTCGTCGAAATCCAACGGGGAAGGGGACATTCGCGCCCGCATCGTGGAGGCCGACCTGGTGTCGTGCATGGTCGCGATGCCGACCCAACTGTTCCGCTCCACCGGGATTCCGGTGTGCGTATGGTTCTTCGCCAAGGATAAGAAAGCCGGGCAGGGCGGGGCCATCGACCGGAGCGGGGAGGTGCTGTTCATCGACGCCCGGGAACTGGGGTACATGGTGGACCGGGCCGAGCGGGCACTGGCCGATGACGACATCGCCAAGATCGCGGACACGTATCACGAGTGGCGGGGGACGCGGTCGGCTGCGATGAGGGGTCTGACGTATGAGGATGTGCCGGGGTTCTGCCGGTCGGCGACGGTCGAGGAGATCAAAGCGGCGGACTACGCGTTGACGCCCGGGCGGTACGTAGGGGCGACCGAGGGAGAGGTCGACACGGAGCCCATGGATATGAAAGTGAAACGCCTCAGCGCTGAATTGCTGGATGCGTTGAAGATCTCCGATGACGCTGGCCAGGCGGTCCGGATTCAATTGAAGAGGTTGGCATGAACGCATTCACGGAGCGGTCGCTCCTTGACTTGACCAGCTTCATTGTAGACAACCGAGGACGCACCTGTCCCACCGCTAATGATGGCATACCTTTGATCGCGACGAATTGCTTGAAGGCAGGAAGTCGTGAGGTTGTGTTCGAGAACCTACGCTATGTCGACGACGAGACATACTCAACCTGGTTCCGGTCACATCCCAAGCCCGGGGATATTCTGTTCGTCTGCAAGGGTTCGCCGGGACGTGTCGCGGTTGTCCCTGACCCCGTCTCGTTCTGCATTGCGCAAGACATGGTTGCCTTGCGGGCGGCGAACGATGTTTGGCCTGGCTATCTATACTATCGCATTTTGGCACCTGACGTGCAGTTCGGAATCCAGAACATGCACGTAGGAACAATGATTCCTCACTTTAAGAAGGGCGATTTCGGTAACCTCGCCATTCGCGTCCACCACGACGTCGGCGAACAGCGGGCGATTGCGGAGGTGCTGGGGGCGCTCGATGACAAGATCGCCGCCAACAAACGACTGATCACCTGCGCAGAGTCGCTAATGATCGCGTACGCAAGCGAGGCGACTCGTTCGACGAAGATTGGAAGTCTTGCGAGCCATTCAACTCGATCACTGAGCCCTGAAGAGTTCCATAAAACGGTGGCACACTACAGCTTGCCCGCCTTCGACAGTGGCGCACTTCCGGTTACCGAAGAGGCGAGATCGATTAAGAGCAACAAATTTATAATCGACAGCCCCAGCGTTCTCATTTCGAAGTTGAACCCGAGAATTCCACGGCTCTGGAATATTGTTGAGCCGACAGGAATTCAGTCAGTGGCTTCAACGGAATTCGTCGTTCTAGTTCCGAGAAGCAACTCGACCTCGGTATTGTGGGCACTGCTGGCCCAGCCTGCTGTATCGATCTACATTTCCAGCAAAGTAGCCGGCACATCAGGGAGTCACCAGCGTGTCAAGCCGCTGGAGATCCTAACAACCAGAGTAGGCGACCCTGAATCGCTCGACAAGGTTGTAAGAGATCTTATAGACAGCTTGGGGCGTCGCATCAACGGAGCGCGGGGAGAATCTCAAGTCCTCGCCAAAACCCGCGACGAGCTCCTCCCCCTCCTCATGTCCGGAAAGCTCCGCGTCAAGGACGCGGAAAAGAAAGTGGAAGAGATAATCTGATGATCGAGAATGTCGGTGTCAGTGAGGACCAGCTCGAGCAGATCATGGTCGACCGGTTGGGGGATTTTCACGGGTGGCAGCCGTTGGCTGGCACCGACATCGCTCCGGGGCGAGATCTGGGCCGCGAGTCGTGGCAGGACCTGGTACTGCCGGGGCGGATGTTGGAGCGGCTGCGGCAGCTGAACCCGGCGGTGCCGGTGGAGTATCTGGAGCAGGCGCGGGCGGAGGTGCTAGCGCCCACGTCGCAAGACGCGATCGCGGAGAATTTCCGGCTGCACGAGATCCTGGTCGACGGGTATCGCGGGATCAGTTACGTCGACCACCTTGGGGTGGAACAGAATCCGACGATCCATTTCCTCAGCGATCGGGTGGAAGACAACGAGTTTCTGGCCGTGCGCCAGGTCGACATCCGGTCACGGGAGCATCGGCGGCGCTTCGACATGGTGCTGTACCTCAACGGACTGCCCGTCGTGATTGTCGAGCTGAAGAAGCCGGGGACCCGGGCAGCCGATCTGGCATCGGCGCATGCGCAGCTGGCCACCTACCTGGACGAGTTCCCGATGACGTTCCGGTTCACGGTTTTGACCGTGATCAGCGACGGCGTCACTGCCCGTTACGGCACCCCGTTCACGCCGTTGAATCACTACTCACCGTGGAACGTGGACGAGAACGGGGAGCCGCTGGCGTTCGGTGCCCGCCTCGAGGACGAGGATGCCGGCATCCAGCTGGAGTACCTGATCGACGGAGTCTTGCAGACCGAACGGTTCCTGCAATTGCAGCGCGACTATGTCGCCTTCGACAAGACCCCCGACGGACTGGTGAAACGAATCGCCAAGCCTCATCAGTATTTCGCGGTTTCCAAAGCGGTCGGTTGCACCATCGAGGCGATGCGCAGCAACGGCAAAGCCGGTGTGGTCTGGCACACCCAGGGTTCGGGCAAAACGATGGAGATGGAGCTCTACACCCACCTGGTAGGCACCAAACCACAGCTGAAGAACCCGACCATCGTGCTGGTCACCGACCGCACCGAACTCGACGGGCAGTTGTTCGCGGCATTCTCGAAATCGACACTGCTGCAAGAGGAACCGAAACAGATCGGCAGCCGCTTCGAACTACGCACCGCGCTGGCCGACCGGCAGACCGGCGGCATCCTGTTCACCACACTGCAGAAGTTCGGGCTGTCCAAGGACGAGAAGGAATCCGGGTCCAGCCACCCACTGGTGTCGGATCGGCGCAACGTCATCGTGATCGTCGACGAAGCCCACCGCAGCCACTACGACGATCTCGACGGGTATGCCGCACACCTGAAGTCGGCGCTGCCCAACGCAACGCTGATCGCGTTCACCGGCACCCCGATCTCGTTCGAGGACCGCAACACCCGCAAGGTGTTCGGCGACTACATCGACATCTACGACCTGGCCCGCGCCGTGGACGACGGCGCGACCGTACGAGTGATCTTCGAGCCGCGGCTGCCGGAGGTGAAGGTGGCCGAGGATGTCACCGACGCCGAGATCGACGGCGCCGCAGATGCGGCGGTCGTGGGGCTCGACGACATCGAACGCCGCCGCGTCGAGCAGTCGGTCACCGTGCTCAATGCCCTATATGGGGCGCCGGAACGGTTGGCGAAGGTCGCCAAAGACATCGTCGAACACTGGAAGGATCGACGGGAGGTGATGGACGAGTTCATCGGTGGCCACGGCAAGGCGCTGATCGTCTGCGCGACCCGCGAGATCTGCGCGAAACTCTACGAGGAGATCATCGCGCTCGAACCCGGCTGGGAATCGGACTCGCCGGCCGATGGTGTGGTCAAGGTCGTCTACTCGGGCAGCGCCAAGGACCTACAGCCGATCCGCAAGCATGTGCGCCGCGAGTCGGAGAACAAGGTCATCACCAACCGGCTCAAGGACGAGAACGACCCGCTGGAGCTGGTGATCGTGCAGAACATGCTGCTCACCGGATTCGACGCACCACCGCTACACACCCTCTACCTGGACCGGCCGATCCAGGGCGCGCTGCTCATGCAGACTCTGGCCCGGGTGAACCGCACCTTCGAAGGCAAGAAGGACGGCCTGGTCGTCGCATACGCGCCGATCGCCGACAACCTGGAGAAGGCGCTCAAGGAATACACCCGCACTGCGGGCCGAGAACAACCGGTGGAGACGACACCGGACGAGGTCATCGAACTCACCCGGCAACTGGTCGCGGCGCTGGACGCGTTGTGCGCGGGGTATCCGTGGCGGTCGAAACTCAACGGCAAGCCAGGCCAGTTCATGCGGGTCGTCACCGGTCTGCTGGAGTTCCTACGATCCCCCACCACCCCGGGAAACCAAGTGGCCCCCGGTGATCCGACACTCGGCGACCGGTTCCGGGACTTCGCCAATCAGCTCGGCCGGGCCTGGGCGGTGTGCCAGGGCTCACAGACCCTGGCCGATCTGCGGCCGGTGATCAGCTTCTACGAACAGGTCCGGGTCTGGATGGCCAAATGCGATGCCGAGCAACGCAAGGCCGAAGGACGGCCGCTACCCGCCGACATCAAACGAGTCCTCGACAAATTGCTGGCCGATTCCACAGCCTCCGGCGCGATCATCGACATCTACGCCGCCGCGGGCATACCCAAGCCGTCACTCACCGAGCTCACCCCTGAATTCGAACGGCGGACAATGGAATCCGAGCACCCGCACCTTGCGATCGAAGCATTGCGGGATGCGCTGACCGACGAAGTCCGCCGCAGCACCCGCAACAACCTGGTCCGGCAGAAGGCCTTTTCCGAGCGTCTGCGCGAGCTGATGAATAGGTATACCAACCAGCAACTCACTTCCGCGCAGGTGATCTCCGAGTTGATCGAGTTGGCTCGCGAGGCCGCCAAGGAACGCGACCGCGGTGCCGCGTTCACCCCACGGCTGGACGAGGATGAGCTCGCGTTCTATGACGCCGTCCATGAGAACGAGTCCGCGGTCGTCGAAATGGGCAACAATATTCTCGGCGACATCGCTCGTGAATTGGTCGCCGTTATGAAACGGGATATAAAGACCGACTGGACGGTTCGCGACGATGTCCGAGCGAAACTCCGCTCCACGATCAAGCGGCTCCTGCGTAAGTATGGGTACCCGCCGGACAAGCAGCCAGCCGCGATCCGGCAGGTGATCGACCAGATGGAGGTATTGGCACCGAAATACGCGGAGGCAAAGCGAACAGCGGAGTCTGGGAGATTGCCGCGATAAGCAGAGAGCCTGCGTCGATGAGCTCACTGGTGCGCTCGAATCCCTTGCCCAAATCACAACCACCGACGGGAACGAGAGTGAGAACCGGCGGCCAGCACCCCCAGGACGGTGTGCTCAACGCTGCAACGCGGAGGTCAACGAGGGCCCCACGGCTACCAATCACCGGACTGTCGCCGACCTGCCGGTCGATGCCGACAGTTCTCTGGTGGTCGCATCGGTGGAGTTCGCCACCAAGGCCGTCGACGGCAATCGCAGCCGAGCCGAGCCTGTGGTCGCGGTAGAGTCGACCAGCATCAGATGACTTCTGTCGATATTTCGAGAATTGACGCTGGGACGGCGAACGACAACAACCGTCTACAGCTGGTAATCGGCTTCGATCACCAGCTGTCCCCGAAAACCTGACTTGGGACAGATGTTGATCTTGGCGATGGTTGCTGGCTCGTGATCAGCGGGGCCGTTGTCGAGCAGGCTTGAATTTGCACAGTAAGCCAATCTTCGTGCCTGGTTCGGGTGGCCTACGTGCGGACGGTGAAGATCGCGTCGGGCGACTGCGGTGCAGATCGTGCGGTCGACGCGGCGTGGTGCCCGCGATATCAAGCATGTCGGATCGGCGCACGACGACGCCGAGTTGGAGGCGTTGCGGGCCGCGGCGAACCAGCGCCTGGCCGCTGGCATGATCTCTGAAGCCCCAACCAAATCGCGATCGCCGAGGCCGGTCTGTCGTTCATCCTCGGCACCCGCATCCCCCGCAAACGGCAAGTGATGACCGAGTGGCGACAAATGCACCCCGGCAAGGACATTTCCGACGGATACGTATTCACTCAGCCCTGGGCGGCGACCGGCAAGGAGAAAGCGCGCGGGATCCTCGACACCGTCATCTACTACCAATACCGAGCCGATCGGGCGCGGCGCACACTGCGCGGGATCGACGAACAGGTCGCGAAGGCGGAGAAAGCCGTCGACGGGAAGGTTCCGGTGAAGAAGAACCGGTTCGTGAAACTCATCGGTGCCACCAAACCGTCGATCGCACCTTGGAAGCCAAAACCCGGGCGCTGGTCGGACTCAAGGGCTACACCACGAATCTGACCAGCCCCAACGCTGAGTTCGTCATCGGCGCCTACCACCACCTGTGGCGAATCGAGAAAGCGTTCCACATGTCCAAAAACGACCTGCAAGCCAGACCGATCTACCACTACAAACGCGAATCCATCGACGCTCACTTGACCATCGTGTTCGCCGCCCTCGCGGTCTCGCATCGGATCGAGACCCGCACCGGATAGAGCATCAAGAAATTCATATAGACCGCCCACCGCTACCGCACCATCGAGATCCGAGCCTGGCAACCGAACCCTCACCGCCGCCGACCCGCTACCCGCCGACCGGGCCGAGGCCCTGACCAAAACCCACCGAGACCGCCGAGCCGAGCCCGGCGACTTGCACACTAACTTGTCCCAAGTCAGGTCTACAGCTGGTAATCGGCTTCGATCACCAGCTATCCCCCGAAACCCCCAGGTCGTCCCGGTTCCCATGTTCGGTGCGCCCTTCCGAGGGCACGAACCTGCGGCGCTGGCCGAATTTCATGATCGTCCCTGGGTGTCCCTGATAACGATTCCCCGCTCACGAAGCCTGGCATGCACCGTCGCACGTCCACATCCAGACGCTCTCCCCCCGGGCCAGAGACCAACCCAGCTCGTACAGATGCACCGCTTCGTCGATCTGCTCGGCCACCAAACCGCGCCGACGCATCGATACCCCGTGCGGGCCCACACAAGTGCAGATGTTTGTTGAGGGCCAAGGCTTCTCGCACATGCACATCTCTCTGACGGAAGTTACGTTCAGTTGATGTATGCCCTCCACGCAGTCTCCCCCGTGGCGCGGAATCGTTCGGATCGGAGTTGACAAGGTAGTGAACCAGCGACTGGCTAGAGCCTTGAGTGTTGCTGCCCTCGGCATCGCTACCACTGGACTCTTCATTCCCCGGGCTGGCGCCCAGCAGGCCACCAATCTCGCGCCAGGTGTCGATTGCCACTGGTTATCGTGCACCAACAACGACGAAATCGGACTTCCACAACACATTGGTACTCGCACACAGCACGGACAACTCTATCGAGCAGGACTGTAGGTCAGGCCACCCGGTCGATGTGTATTACACGTCGGCGTCGGTCTTCAAGCCGATGCCACCTCGACCAGGGACCGGCTCAGCCAACTGAGCCCACAAGATCGCTCCGGGCTCAACCCGACTGCTCTCGTCGCCGAAATCTATCCCGCCGCCACCGAATTCGAGCCGCGGAATCGGCGCAACGCTGCCGCCAATGCGTCGGGTTGCTCCAGGGGCATCATGTGCGTGCCCGGGTCGAGCAGGACGTACTCGCTGTCGGGGATGCCGCGGGCCGTTCGGCGCATGTCCTCGGGTGTGGCCGAGAGGTCCTGTTGTCCGGCGATCACGAGGGTGGGGGCGGTGATTTGCGGCAGCCGGTCTACGACGTCCAGGCGGGCCATGGCCCGCCATGCCGCGGCCCAGTCCGCGACGCGGTCGCGGCGGACGCATTCGCGGGCATATCGGACTGCCCAGCCGTCCTCGGCGATGGTCTCGGGCAAGAACCAGCGCAGCAGCGAAACCGGCACCTGCGCCTGCATCCCCTGCTCCTCGGCGGCGGTGGCACGTGCTTCGAGCAGTGCGCGAGGCGATCGGGACGCGGTGGCGATCAAGGCCAGCGACCGGACCCGGGTCGGATACTCGAGCGCGACATGCTGGGCGATCGCGCCGCCATAGGAGGCCCCGTAGATGTCCGCGGCGGGGATGTGCAGGGCGTCGAGCAGGTCGATGGTGTCAGTGGCGAGCTGGTCGAGCCCGGTTGTGTCGGGCGCACCGCGGGCGTGGCCGTGGCCGCGTATGTCGTAGGCGACGACCCGGCCGAGTCCGGTCAGGTGCGGCCACACCGCGCGCCAGAATCGGTGATCCAGCGACAGCGCGTGGATCAGCACCATCGGGACGCCGTCGCCGCCGCTGTCCCACACCATCGTGTCGTGATCGCGCAACCGCACCCGTATTTCCTTGGCGGAGCGCAGGTCCGGGGTACGCAGGTCGGCGAGTCGGCCACCGAGAGCCCGGGCGGCGTTCACCGCGCGCGGCGCGCCCGCATAGGCCAGGGCGAGACTGATCACGTCGGCGATTTCCGCGTCGGTGGCGCCATGCCGCACCGCCGCGTCGAAGTAGACGCCCAGCTGGTCGTCGGTGTCGCCGAGGGCCGTCAATACGGCCAGGGTGAGCAGCGCCCAGTCGCGGTAGCCGATGGCGCGCCCGGCCAGCGGCCCACCGAACCCGTCCAGCAGCGAACGGTGTAGTTGCGGACTGATCGCCGCCAGTTCGTCGACCTTCTCCATCAGGTGCGGACCGGCCAGGGTGATTGCCTCGTGCCGGGCGATCGAATCGTGAGCCGCGCCGGGATCGGCGCGGCCGAATACTGCTGACATAACCAAACCTTTTCTGCCGAAGCCACTTTCACGCTCAGAGGACGGCGTCGATGCGCAGTGGTCCGGCGGTGATACGCCAGGTCGCGATGCGCGCCGGGTCGGTATCGGCGAGGTAGAAGATGTGCATGAACGGGGCCTGCACGACCTCACCGGGTGCGGTCTTCTTCGCCATCCTCGCCTCCCCGCGCAGCAGGCACACGCCGCCGGGGGCGGTCCAGAATTCGAGGACCTCGTGGGTGATGTGCAGGGGCTCATCGATCCGCACGAAGAATTCCTGGATGGCCTGCGCACCGACGATATGCGCTGTCCCGAGATACATTTCGGTGTCGTCGGTGAGATGCGCGAAGCCGTCCCCGAAGGACAGGGTGTCGATCTCCCGCATGATCTGGCGCACCCAGCGCGGCACCGGAGCCGCGACCGCGGTCATGACCGGGCTCCGGCAGCGGCGGGCAGGGCGGTCAGGAACGCGTCGATCTCGGCATTGACCGCGTCCGGGTTCTCCCGGGCGGCGAGGTGACCGGTATGCAAGAGCACGCGGAAAGTGCTGCCCGGTATCGCATCTGCCATCTTCCGCACCACGTGCACCGGGAACTGACTGTCCTCCTCACCGGCGATGATCAGCACCGGGATATCCGGGGAGATGGTCGCCAGCCGGCGGTGTTCGTCCTTGCGGCCGATCAGGATGCTGCGCAAAGCCCACGCCACCGACTTCGGATCGTCCCGCAGAACGAAATCGGTGAATGCCAGGAACTCCGGATTGCTCGCTTCGGCGGTCGGCCCGGCGAAGGCGCCCCGGGCGGCCCGCGCCGCGAGTGCGGGCATCGTGGCATGCAGCGATAGATAGGCCGAAAGTGCTGTGGCCCAGATGCTTTCGAACATGGTGGGCAAGGAGGCGGTAGCGTTGATGCCGATGGCGGCGGCCGTCCGGTCCGGATAGTAGGCGGGGAAGACACCGGCGAGCATGCCGCCCCAGCTGTTGCCGATCAGCACGCATTTGCCGATGCGGAGAGCGTCGAGGATCTCCACCAGCGCGTCGGCACAGTCCTTCAGGTCGATGATCTTGCGCAGCGCCTCGGACCGGCCGTGACCGGGACTGTCCACCAACACGATCCGATAGTCCGGGGCGAAGTGCTCGTACTGATACCGCCACATCGTGCCGTCCATCATCAGGCTCGGCCAGAACACCAGGACCGGACCGTCGCTACGGCCACCGTCGCGCACGTTGATCAGACCCAGCGCGGTCGGGATCAACCGCTCGGTCACGTCTTCCAACTGGTCGCCAGTCATCATGACGACTCCGTTCAACTAGTACTGATTACCTACTAGTCAGAATTTAGCACTAGCTGGATGGCGGCGCCAGAGGCTCCAAGGTGGCCGCTTCGATGGGCCGCCCGCAGCTACTACAGGCGAGATACGGTTCGGTTTCATCGCCACAGGTGGTGTGCCGCAGCGGTCGAGCATCGATCCGCTCACCGGCGGCCCGACTCTCCGCCCAGCGAGCGACCGCGACCAGCGCGGGAACGACAAGCCTGCGCGCATCGTCGGTAAGCAGGTACTCATACCAGCCCTTATCCGGCCGATACACCCGCTTCTCCAGCAGACCCAACTCCGCCAACTCGGCCAACCGCGTCGTGAGCATGGTCGCCGAAATACCCAGCGCGCGTTTGAGTTCCCCAAACCGCCGCACCCCGAAGAACACCTCGCGCAGGATCTGATAGTTCCAGCGCTCGGAGATCGCGGCCAGGAAAGCCTGACTGTACTGGAAGGTGACGTGGTCGACCATGGGCGCTCCTAGTAGTGAATTACAACTAGTTTGATGGTAGTACTTTCCAGGGTCGCGCAGAGCGCCACGGGCGAAGCCGTCAGGATCATCGTTAACGACAACCTCGCTGACCACGGGTGTCAACTGCGGCTGCCCGGCGTTGAATTCGACCACCCAGCGGACAAGGCGCCGATAACTGCGCGGTCGCTATCGGCCGCACATTTTCGGCGTGCTGCTCTAACGAGACGCCGAGACCGTAGCTCCGATGTCGTCCAGCTGTGTCCCAAATAAGATCCGGGACCATCGACAAGTATCGACGGTCATTGACCGGGTAGACATTGTGGCGTCGAAACTGGAGCGTCGTGCCCGCGACCCGTGCGAGGCTTGGGCATGGCGCGTAGCGGCCCGATTTCCGGTGTTCAGCTGGACGTCCTGAACTGGGTGTCCGAGGGATGTCCGGACGGAGTCATGATGGGCCACACCTATAAGCACAGTGCGAAGGCCCTGGAGTGGCGTCGCCTGCTCACGGTGTCAACGAAGGGCGGCGCCTGGCGCGCGGCGTTGACGGAGGCTGGCCGCTATTATCTCGACCACGGCCGGTACCCGGATGGTCACTGGGACAGCAAACGCAAGGCAAGAGCACCTCGTCGACCTGTCCGGCGGCAGGATCAACACGAAACACCTGACCGGCGCCAGCGTGTCCACGCCGATGCCGCGGTTCAGCGTGACGTGGTAGGCGGCGTCGATCGCCCCTTCGGGGATGAGAGCGAAACCAGGGGCGCCCGTTCGCCTTTGGCGGACTCCTTGCCAGTGGAAGAGCCAGTTGCTCAGTCCAAGAGGAAGCCGCCTCGCCCGCGCCCGGTCGACAATTTGATCGCTGACATCATCGACGCCGACGGAACACTCCTTGTCAGCCGGACAGCCGACGGCCCCAACTACGACAGTCTGATCCGTTCCGCTGTGCGATTGGGCAAAGTACCGAAGGGCAAGCTGCTAGTGGCCGGGCGCGGGCAGGACCCCCGAGAACTGGCCATCAGGCTGCTGGATGAGCCGAAGCCGATTATTGTGCCGATTCGACGCACGTTGTCCCATTCGGCCGTAATTCGCCTCCGGGACGACGAGAAGAGCATGCAGATCACGCCGTCGGTCCGAGTGTGGGCACTTGGCGTGCTGGATGTGCTCGCCTCGGCGCTCACAGCGCAGGGCGCCGACGTCTCCGCGGTGCCGGGACACGATCATCGGGGCGGCTATTACAACCGGCGCAACAGTTCACCACGAGTGCTACAGATCAAGATCAAGGGGCATTCCTTCGGCGTCCAGCTGGTCGAACCGACCGAGAAGGTTCCGCACGAGGCGACGACGACCGAACTCGCCCGCGCCGCAAGGGATTCCGCGTATACGATCACCAAATACGATGTCGTTCCCAGTGGTCGGATCACGCTGACGATCGCAGACGGTGTCTCATGCCTCGAGTCGTCGTGGACGTACAGTGACGACGAGGGCGTAGTCGACTTGGCCCACGTTGTGCTGGAGCTGGAACTGCGGGCAGCGGAGGCCGAGGTGAACCGGCTTGCCGACGAGCGCGACGCAGCCGAACGCCAACGCCGGTGGGAAACAGCAATGGCGACCGCCGAGTCGGCATTCGCAGATGCCCACCGCGCGAAGGTCTTCCGGGAACAGGCCAAGCGTTGGCGCCAGCTGCATGAGCTCGACGAATACCTGGCAGCGATGCAATCCCACATCGCTGGTATCGACGATGAACATGACGCGGAGGAGGCGGCTCGCTGGCTGGAATGGGCGTCGAACCACCGAAAGGAACTGGATCCGTTGCACGGGAGGCTGGGCATGCCTGCCATTCCCAAGCCCAGCGCGGAGGATCTGAAGCCGTATCTCAACGGCTGGAGCTACTACGGTCCGGACCACTCGTCGAGGTGGTGACCGAGCACGGCTTCACCACCACCTCGGCGCACGTACCTTGATGATCCGGACGGGCATTTCGGACGGGTGCTTCGGACGTTCGATCTCGGGCCGGACATTGGCAGGTGTAATGCGTTCGGTCTCGTGTTCCCGTTCGATCACCTCGGCCAAAATGTGGTTATGGTCTCGAACGACGTCGAGTAGCCGCCGCACGATGCGATCGAGTCGAAGCACTTCCGCCTCGGCGGCGGTCACCCGTTCGTATGTGGTTACAGCCCGGTGGCCGCACCACTGACGTAGCAACTCGTGCTGTGGCCGGTCGTGTTCGATGTACCACTTGTACTCCCATTCCGGATCCGAGGTGCATTCGCCCGACCTGTCATGAGCCTGGAACTTACGCCCGCTGATGCACAGGTCTCGCGCTTTTTCCTCGGCCTCCATCACCCAATCGAGAATGGGCGCGGGATTGTGGAGGCACGCCAACTCGGCGACCATCAGCGAGCCTGCCGGTGACAGTATCAACGTGCCGTCGAGCTCGAACGACGCCACGGCAGCGGTGATTTCGTCGAGCGTGGTGCCGATGAGCTTCTCGAATCCGATTCGGTCGTGGACTACCGTTACCTCTTTGACCTGCTGCCCCCAGCACGTCGCGATCTCGTCAGGTATCAGCAGTTCGAACACCGTGTCGATGGCCCATTCCTCCGGCTCGCTGATGTCGCCCTCGGCAGCGAGGCGACTCCAGTTCCCCATGAGCTCGTCATATCTCTGCACGGAGCTCCAAGGACCACGGAGCCGACCCGAAGGAATATTCTCCCGCTGCCCGGCCTTCTCGCCGTCGAGGAACTCGACGTCGACGCGTACGCTCCGCGGTCGCGTGTCGATCGCGAGTACCCGCACACGCTCAGATCGCGAATAGTCACGCAAGCAGTAGATCCACTCACGGCCGACGTCCGCCTGTCCCGGCACGGTACGAAGCTCGTCGTTGGGCGGCGGAGGCGTCATGGCCGAAGCGTCGCACACCTACCGCGATGAGGTCGGCGGATCGGCCGATCGTCGACGACGTTGGTCGATGCGTCCGTACTGTGCTCCTGCAGGGTGGTGCGGACGGACCGGATGACCGCGGCGAAAGGTCCTATGCGGAGTCGCTGTTTGGTTCCCATGGGGTGTCTTCGCGTAGATGTAGTCCTGCTCTGTGCCGAGTCCGGCACTGCACTCCAGCGCCGCCGTTCTTGCATGGCAAGCGGGTCGAGGTCGGCTGGCCACAGATTTCGTGCCAATCACCGGTGAACTCGTTGCGCGCCAGGAACATATGTGCGCCAGTCTCGGCAGTACCCTCGATTGTTCGGTTGGCGTAGGTCCGTTCGACGGTAATGCGGTCGGGGACGTCTGGGACCCGCTCCCATGCCGGAGGCTCGACCGGCTTCCATCGCTTGATCTCCACGACTGCACCGATGACGGGTGGCGTATCCACCTCGCGTTTACGCTGTTCGGCGGCTCGGGCTTCCTCGTGGGCGATACGGTCGGCTTCCTGCGCCCGCTCGATATCCCAGAGTGTGCGCCCTCGCGAGCGTTTCTGATGGTTCCCGCGGGGCTGCCCTTTCGTATCCACGCATTGCGTCCCCGGAGGGACCTCGCAGACCGGGCACTCATGGTATTTCCTGGCTGGATCGTCGATTACGACGACGGTGTCATCATACAACCCCGTGCCTCGCGGGTCGACGAACCGGTCGATGAACTTCGTGGTCCCGTAGGTGACCGATCGGAACCCACCGTTGCGGCCCAGCTCCAGCTCTGTGATTGGACCGTACTTGCGTACCGCTTCGGCCGGGGTCAGACGCTCGGTAATCGCTACGTAGCCGTCCCGAGTCCATTCCTGCCCGATGACACGCTCGCCAACCCGCACCCACGCGATGGGCTCACCACACCAGCCGTCGTAGAGAACTCCGCCACCCATAGCCTCATCGTCCCAACAGCTCAGCCGATGTGTAAGCGTTCGGCTCTGATTCGCTCCCGGTGGGGTGATAGCTCTGCGTGAGTGATGCGCCCCAACTCTCGCCGCTGACGCAGCACGCGTCGCCCGTAGTTGTTGGTGCCGACAACGCGATCCAGCTCCGCACCGGTCGGTGTACAACCCCTCGTCCCCACTCGGCGCAGGAGTGCGCCCACATCCTCTTTCGGCCGTCGCCGTCTCATCCTGCCGAGACCCGCCCGCGACGACTACGAGACGGGGCGGCCGTTCGGTCTCGGTGATCTCGTCGCTGGTCTCTCGGGTCGTCTCGGCGCAGAGTTGCTCTAGCGCGTGGTTGAGCAGCACCTGCCACTGTCAGAGAGTTCGGGCTGTGGGGCGTTAGCTCCACAAGGAGCGCGCAGCCGCAGATCTCTTGACCTGCTGCTTTCTGTTTCGCCCGGCGGCGTGTTGCATGTCTGGTCCCACAGCCGTCATTCGCTGCTGGCGAGGGCCGATCTGAGTCGGCTTGTCGCACATGCCACAAGACTGGTCGCTTCGGCTGCCGTCAGATTGACGCGGGCGGCAACTTGGTCCAAGGGTATGCCTTCGACCAGATGGAGCATTATGACCTGGAGCGCAGTCTCCGGCGAGGGTAGGTCTACCAGAGCCTTGGCAATTGAGGCGCTCAGCTCGATGTCGGCGAAACCCGCCGGAGTCGGCTCGGCGACCTGTCGATACGACCCGGGCTCGTCGCCGATCGGCAGGTCGAGCGATACGGTCCGGATGTTGGCCAGTCGGACAAGAGTCTCGACTTTGGATGGTGGAATCTTCAGCGCCTCTGATATTTCCGTGCAGCTGGCAAGCCCGGTGTGGATGCCTCCTTTCCGGATGTAGGCATCTATCCGCACGACGTGATATCTGGTCTGCCGATCCAGGTTTGGATATTTTTCCTCAAAATATGCCTGCAACATAGTTCCTCGGCACGATGCGTATGCATATCTGGCGAACGAATGGGTCGGGACGTGGTTCAGGATCGCGAACAGTATCGTCTCGTTGCAACGCTGGACAAGCTCTTCTCGGTGCCCTGCGCTTCGAGACCATCGCCGCGCGACATTCTCGGCGATTAGTTTGTGACGATCGAAGAGCTGATTGCGTAGATCCCGCTCTGCCCGCGACCCTGCCGGAGTGCCTATCAGCTTCCAAAAGAGAATTTCGTCCATGCTGTCGACCGGCTCGGTCCCGTAATACTGCACATACGTTCGCCGAAGAGCTTCTGTCAGTATGCGGTTGGGCATGTCAACAGCATCCCGGATTTTGCGAAGAACTATGACGGGCGGTGGGGTGATGCGGCGAGTTTCCATGTAGGAAACACGACCGCAGGACAGGTTCACATGGGTGGCGAACCGCGGTCGCGTCATGCCCTGGTACAAGCGAACTGCCCGAAGCCAGTCTCGTATCGAATCGAAAGCAGCCGGATCAGGCGTCGTCTCACCAGTGGGAGCCATGCGATAGCGGTAACCCCACGCCTCGGCAAACTCGTTCCACAGTCCACCCTGGCACAGAAATTGGCGATACATTCGCAGTATCATGAGGTCCGAGCTACGAGCGCCGAGAACTTCGTATCGACGCACCGATTCAGTACTGATATCCAGAAGTCGAGCCGTCTCGACTCGACTCAGCCTGTTCAGAGACCTGAATTGCCGTAAGTAGTGACCGATCGATCCGGTCGAGCGAGGGTTGGGAAACTTCATGTCCATCCCATAAAGTGGAGGGGAATAACTCAGCGAGCAGAAGGCTACTTGCTTGCCGCCGTCGAAATTAGGTGCCATCAGTCCCTATTATGGAAGCACCCTGGCCTCAACTTCGCATTTATTATCATTCCAGGCAATCCAGTCATATGAGCCATACAATCCGGGCCGACATCGTGGACATCGACCGCAACATCATCCCGGCATCGAGGGATGCCGTGCCCTGAAGTTCACTGGACGCTCTTGATCGGTTGCTTCAGGATGCGGCGGTACGTCCCATCGCAGTGTGACCTGTCGAATCAGAGTTGACTGGCTGGCACCTTTTGGCGATTCGGCTTCGGATACATAGTCACTCAGCGCGCTGTACGACCTCTCCATCCGTGAAGCCGATCAGCGCGTGCCGAATCACAGACCACTGGCAACGTTGGCCGCGCCCGCGTATCGGCATTTCTGTCATCACTCGGCCGACCGAGCCCTGCTGCGCTACCCCGTCAGTTGCTCCTCAACCCACTCCCCCACAACCCGTTCAAATAGCTCCGCCTCCTCCAAATACGGATAATGCCCACTACGGTCGAACACTACGAGCTGTGCCCCCGGTATCGCTGCTGCGATTCGTTCGCTGTTGGGTAGTGGGCATTGGGGGTCGTGTTTGCCGACCAGTATCAGTGTCGGGCAGTTGATCGCGGGGAGTTGGGGTTCGAGGTCGAAGCTGTCGAGTTCGGTTAGGAAGGACTGTAATCGGGGGGTGGAGGTGGTGCCGTCGCGGTCTGCCGGTGGGGGTGTGGAGCGGTGGGGGTCGGCGACGCTGAGTCGGAACATGGCTGCTCGGTAGGCGGCTGCGCCTTCCGGGCCTCCGTCGAGTAGGGCGTGGGCGGCGGCGGCCTCGGCGGCTCGGGGGTGGGCGGGGTCTGCGAGGCTTCCCGTCGTGAATCGGTGGCTGGCGGCGGTGCCTACCAGGATGAGTCCGCGTACGCGCTGCGGATGGCGCAGGGTGTGGAGGAGGGCGACCATTCCGCCCGTGGAGCCGCCGACCATTACCCAGGGTGGGAGCGCGGCGGTCGCGTGGAATTCGGCCAGGTCGTCGGCGAATGCGGTCATGCCGAGATCCACGTCGGGCGAGTCCAAGCCGACGGGGTTGACCGCGTGGACGCGCAGCCGCGGCAGTAGTGCCTCGGCGATCGGCTGACGCGTGGAGACTTGTCGATACTGGTGGACCAGGCATGCGTCCGGCCCGACGCCGTCGACGTCGAATTCCATTGCGCCCCTGGTGATTTCCCTCGTGGCCATCGCACCGCTCGTTCAGTTAGTCAGAATACTGATGATCAATATCCTGACTATATCGCATGGGTGCGATGATGTCAGGATGCCGTTTCCCTCGTCGCGCCTGCCGCTGTTGGTCGTCGCCCTGCACGCCGATGTGCGGGCGCGGGTCGAGCGGGCGGTGGCGGCGATAGGCGCCGACCTCAAACAGGGCATGGCCGTGTACTGCCTCGGCGAGTGCGGACCGCTGCCGCAGGGCGAGCTGGGCAAGCGCATCGGGGTGGACCGAACCACCATCGTCGGCGTGGCCGATGCGCTCGAACGTGCGGGCCTGATCGAACGCCGCCGCGACGCTTCCGACCGCCGCGCCTACGAACTGCATCTGACCGCCTCGGGCCGTCGGCTTCAGCGTTCCATCGACCAGGCCATGAACGACGCCGAGCGGGAGATCTTCAGCCCGCTCACCGCCACGGAGCGGGAGCGGTTCATCGAACTGTGCCGCCGACTGGTCGCGGGCGGCCCGGCGGCCTCGGCAGCGACCGGTCAGCCGCAGTCGTAGAGGCGGGCGTCGATACCCTCGGCGGCCCAACCCTTCAGCGTCCGGGCCGCAGCGTCCGGACCCGAATCGACCCGGCGGCAATGGTTGCGGATCCACTCGGCGCGGTCGTCGCCGGTGTAGGCCGACTCGAGCAGCACGAGGCGCAGCTGTCCGTCCGCCACCATGCGCGCGAGCCCTTCGACGCTCGGAACCGGTGCGGCACCGAGGAATCCGCCGATCGGCCGAACCTCCGCGCCGGTGGCGAAGATCATCGGGGCCGCCAGCAGCGAGGTGTATGCGGCTAGCACAGGGTCGTCGTCCGCGCCGAGATCGGTGACGACCGTCCCGGCGCCTTCGCGGGCCGCGTGCAGGGCGGTGTGCGTCACCCGGCTGACCGCTACCGGCTGGAATGCGGTGTCGAACGCGCCGCCGCCGTCGGTCACGACCGCGACCGACGCCGCGGCAGGCGGGAGCAGTATCGCGACGATCAGCGCTGCCGTGCAACGAATCCCGCGCAGTCCGGCGGCCGTTACCGCGATCGCCACGGCGAGCACGGGAACGCCCCACCGCACGGCATTACTCGCCGGGGCGAACAGCCACCACGCATACCCGGCGGTGGCGATGGCGGCGGCCGGGCCGTAGCGCCTCAGGGGGCTCGTGCCGAGTTGTCCGGCGAACTCCGCTGCCCCGACACCGAGGACCGCGGCGATGGCCGGGGCCAATACGGCCAGGTAATACGGATAGACGGTGCCCGCGACGAGGAATACCGCGGCATGTCCGACCAGCCATGACCCCCACAGCGCCAACCCTGCGGTCAGCGGGTCCGCCCTGCCGCGGTGACGGATGGCGCGAATCGTCAACGCGATCAAGCAAACCAGCGCGATCGGAACGAGCCAGCCGATCGAGCGCCCGCCCGCACCGCCGAGAAGATGATCGAACCGGTTCGCCGGACCGAGGACCAACGGCTCCGCGGTCGTGTGCCGACCCGGAAGATTGTAGACGAATACCTGCTCGAACAGCGAATTGTGTTGGCTGGCATCGACATAGGGCCGTCGATCGGCGGGGATGAGCGATACGACCGTCATCCAGCTGAACGAGACGACTCCCGCGACGGCGATCATTGCCGCCGCCCACCCCATCCGCTGCCGCCACCGACCCGCGGGGGTGCCGACGAGCCACGCGAGCAGGAACACCGGAAGTATCAACCAGGCCTGAATCATCTTGGCCTGGAACGCAAGACCGACGAGCAGGCCGGTCGGTAACAACCATCTCGGCCGGTTGGCGAGTATTGCCGTCGTCATCGTGTCGGCGGCGAGCACCAGCAGCAGAATCAGCAGCGTGTCGGAGATGTTTCCGCGATTCAGCGCGACCGTGACCGGCGTGCATGCCATGGCCGCGGCCGCCACCAGACCCGCGACGGGTCCCGCGATCCGGCGAATTGCCCGGTGCAGCACCAGGATTGTCAGCACACCCTCGATCGCCTGCGGCAGCATCACAGCCCAGACGTGCGGACCGAAGATCCGTACCGAGGCAGCCTGTATCCAGAAGGCGCCGGGCAGCTTGTCGACGCTGACGGTCCCCTCGGGATCGAAGGCCGCGAAGACGAAGTTGTGCCAGCTGGTCGACATCGACCGAGCGGCGGCCGCATAGAAGATCTCCGGCTCCACCGCGCCGATCCCCCAGCAGTAGGTCACGGCGGCGACTGCCGCAATGGCCCACAGCGCCAGTGTGGTGGTGTGCTCGGCCGCACGACATTTCACAGTAGCGAATGCCAAGGGAGCGTCATCGACGGTTGCCCCCGCGCCGATCGTCGAGATAGCGGGCCGCCGCTCTGGCCACTGTGCCCGCCAGCTCGCTGCGGGAGGTACCGGGGGCTGCGGGATCGGCCACATGCCTTGCGGCAGCACGGGTCAGCGGCTCGACGGACCGGCGGACCTGGTCCATCCCGCCCCGGCGCTTCAGGCGCACGGCGACGGCAAAGACACCCAGACCGACCACCACGAGAGCACCCGCGACCACGGCGAACCTGATCAGCAGCAGGGTGAGCATCGAACATCTCCTTCGAACGGTTTTTATCACAGCAGTGATAAAAACAAAGTATCACACCTGTGATACAAAGGGGCATGCCCAAGTTGGTGGACCGGGACTCTCGGCGTCGGGAGGTGGTCGATGCCCTGTTTCGAGTGGCCGTCCGCGATGGCCTGCACCGCGCATCGCTGCGTGCCGTGGCCGACGAAGCCGGGCTCAATATCGGATCCGTGCGGCACTACTTCGCCGACCAGCGGGAGCTCATGCGTTTCGCGATGCAGACCATGCTGGATCGGGTCGACGAGCGGCTGCAGCGCCGGATCGACGAGGCGGGAGATCCCAGCGCCTTCGGTCCGGCACGGTTACGGCATCTGGCCGCGGACCTGCTCGCCGAATTGCTCCCGCTCGATGAGACCCGCCGGGCCGAGGCCGCGGTCTTCATCGACTTCATCACGGCGGCCCGGACCAACCCCGCGATCGGCGGCGACCTCGCCCACCAAGCCGCGGTCGGCACCAGAACCCTCGTCAGGCGAATCCTGGTGCGCATCACCGAATCGGCCGCACCCCGGCTCGATCTCGACACCGAGACCGAACGCCTGACCTCACTGCTGGACGGACTCAGCCTGAACGCGATCCTGCACCCGGACCTGATCGACCCCGGGGAGTGCCTCAAGGTTCTCCAGGCCCACCTCGACCAACTGGCCGACTGACGAATTCGATCGAGAACCGCTGTAATGCCGCGCCAGGTCTGTCGGCGCTGTGGTCTCGTTCACACGCACTGGACCTCAACACCTGTTCGGGTTCCATCCTTGGATAGTCGGCGAAAGACGATGCAAGGGAAGGTGATCGGGGATGGACGCGGATGAGATCCTGCGGGCGATACAAAACAGCTGGGACGCCGGTGACAGTGCCTCCTATGCCGCGTTGTTCGCCGAGGAGGCGGTCTTCATCGACGTGCTGGGCAGGATACAGCGGGGGCGGGCGGTGATCGCGAGCGAACACCAGAAGCTGTTCGACAGCATCTACCGCGGTAGTCGATTCCGCGGGCGCATCGAACACCGCGAGGATCTGGGCAATGGCGTGGTCGTGCTCAATACCGTCTCGGAATTGTCGGTGCCGGACGGTCCGCGAGCGGGCGTGACACCCGCCGTGCAGACCATGGTCCTCGTCGACGGCCTGATCGCCTACTTCCACAACACTTTACGCACCCGGCTGTCCGAATTCGCCCACCACGACTCGACTCTCGCCGCCCTGTCCCCACTCGACTGGACACGAGACTGATTCCCAAGCCGCCTCGATCATTCGGAAGATCTCGTCCACCGCGGCCTGCGGGTCGGCCGCCTCGCGGGCCAGCGTAAAGGCGTCGATCGCGAACCTTGCGATCGTGCGGCAGGCCACGGTGGGCTGCGGCAGGTCGAGGTCGGTGGCGATGGCCGCGGCCAGGGATTCGGCGTGGCGTAGCCGCATCGACTCCTCGTATTGGCGGAGGGCGGGCGAGTTGTCGATCATGTGCCAGATCGGGGCGGCGGCGTCGGCGGTGCAGTGGCGGACCATGGCGTGGATTTCGCGGCGGAGCGCGGGGATGAGCGGCTCGTTCGGTGCGCGGTCGGCGACCGCCCGGGTGAGGCGGTGTTCGAAATTCTGGTCCTGTTCGAAGACCAGGGCCTCCTTGGCGGCGAAGTGGGAGAACAGCGTGGTGACGGCGACGTCGGCCTCGGCGGCGACATCGCGGATGCCGACCGCGTCGTAGCCGCGATCGAGGAACAGTCGCAGGGCGGTGTCGGCGATTTTTTGGCGGGTGGCCGCCTTTTTGCGTTCGCGGCGTCCGGTCGGCGCGGTCATCCTCTGATGCTATCAGTCACGAAAACGTAGTTGTTCCAAAACACTAACCGTTAGTGCTACGGTCGACGGCATGAAGAAAGTGAGCTTCGCCGAGTTCGGCGGCCCGGATGTGCTGCGACTCGTGGATGCCGAGGAGCCCCACGCGGGTCCGGGCCAGGTGCGCATTGCCGTGCGGGCGGCGGGCGTGAACCCCGTCGACTGGCGGATCCGCGAAGGCCAGTTCCTGCAAGCACATCCGATCGAGCTGCCCGCCAGTGTCGGGCTGGATGCCGCCGGGGTGGTGGACGAGATCGGCGCGGGTGTCGACGGGGTCGAGGTCGGCGATCACGTGTTCGGCGAAGGCTCGAGCACCTACGCCGAGTTCGCCGTGCTGTCGGCCTGGGCCCGCATGCCCGAGGGACTGACCTTCGAAGAGGCGGCCGGATACCCCTCCGTGGTGGAGACCGCGCTGCGCATCATCGGCCAGGTCGGTGTGCGGCCCGGGCAGACGCTGCTGGTCAGCGGCGCGTCGGGGGGAGTCGGATCGGCGGTCCTGCAGATCGCCCGCGACCGCGGCATCGCCGTGATCGGGACGGCCGGGGCCGCGAATCAGGACTATCTGCGCAGCCTGGGTGCCGTCGCCACGACATACGGGGAGGGCTGGGTCGAGCGGGTACGGCAGCTCGGCCGGGTCGACGCGGCCCTCGACTTGGCAGGCACGGGCGTGATCCGCGAGCTCGTCGAGCTGACCGGCGATCCACAGCGGGTGATCTCCATCGCCGATCTCGGCGCACCCGAGCACGGCGTCCGATTCTCCGGCGTGGCCGGAAGCATGCCGGAAGCGCTCGCCGAGGCGGCACGGCTCATCGCACACGGAAGGCTCCACATCCCGGTCGAGAAGTCGTACCCGCTCGCCGATGCCGCGGCGGCACACATCAACAGCCGGGCCGGGCACACCCGCGGACGTCGGGTCATGATCGTCTGAGCGTCTCGGCACCGTCGATCTCCTTACGGCCCAAGGGATTCGGGGGTCGGGCAGCTCCGTCGGACCGATCGGCGGTACCGTCACGGCCATGACGTCGACATCCCAGCTTCTCACCGTCGCGGTGCTCAACCGCATCGACAACCGTCTGGCCGTGTGGCACGTGGACGTCGGGCCGGGGCTGGGGCTGGCTCGGTTGTCGGGGGCCTGGGTGCTGGATATCGGGCAAACCACCGAGATCGGGATTCTGACGGACGGGCACTATGCCGTCGATTGCAGTGCCGAACCGAGGCTTCCGGAAGGGATCACCACCGCGGGGCGGCTCGACATCGATGCCATGGCCGCTGCCGTGCGTTCCGAAATCGATTCCGCCGATGCGCTTTTCACCGAGTACGTCGCGGGACTGCCGAAGTCCAAACACCCCGTGCGACCCGACTGGCCGACGGTGGCCTATCCGGCGAACACCTCCGCCCTGACGCAGCGCGCCGACGAGGTGGTTCGACCGGCGCTGGCCGCCGCGCACAGCCTGAAGGACCTGGCCGCCAACTGGTTCGAATTCGAGGGGCAGCGGGTGGCCCGGTCGTTCCTCGTCGACCACGGCGGCCCGGAGGTCCGCCCCTTCCCGCTGGTCTTTCGGTAACCAGCCGTCCGCGGGCTGTCATCGCCCTGCGGGCAACTGCCCGAGATGATCCTGCACCCACTCATACAGCCTGTCCAACAATGCAATTCCCTCCTCGAAGCCCCCCGACTCCGGATCGGCCCCCACCGTCACGGCCGTCCACCCGTCTCCGTTCGGAATCACGCCCAACTGCCGAACCATATGCGCCCCACGCGCATCCGGCCCCCACCCCGCCTTGGTGGCCGCGCCGGGGAACCGGGCCAATCCCCAGTGATGTTCGGGGACAAGCGCTCGCATCAACGCGAGAACGTCGCTCCCGGTCGCTATGTGGGGCAGGTGGGCGGTGAACAGGGCCTGTTGGGTGAGGCTCCATTCCGTCTGACCGAAGGCGGTGTATTCCGGGCGGACGCGCCGGGATTGCACTCGCGTGCGGTGGTCCCCGGCCTCGCGCAGGACGGCCTCCACCGCCGCACCGGCGTCGGCGGGGGCTCCGAGCAGCGACCACAGCTCCTCGGAGGCGGCGTTGTCCGACCAGGTAATGGCCGCTGTCACACGGTCTTTCGCGGCATCCGGGGCCGCTCGCAGGGCCGCGATCGCCACCGGCACCTTACTGGTCGACCAGGCAACGCCCCCGCGCCACTCCCCCAGCGCCACCACCCGCTCGCCCCCGACCGGGGCATACGCCAGCCCTACGGTTCCGGGCAGCGTCTCGGCGTAGGAATCGAAGCTGGATGCCAGGCTGGAAATTTCGTCGGTGGGCATAAATTCAGCATGCTCCTCCCTCGGCGGATCGAACGGGGGAAAATGGCGATCTGGTCGTGTGGGGTCGCACGGTCGTTGTCGGAAGACGAAGGGGGTGGCTATGGCAGCCGCCGAATCCACCGCAGCTCCGGGGTTGGCGCGAGGCGCTATCGGGCTGCGGGAGGTCTTGTTTCAATCCGTTACCTCGATGGCGCCCGCGGGGGCGGTGGCGTTGTCGATCGCGGTCGGGGCGGGGTATGCGGGGGGTGCGCTGCCGCTCGCCGTGCTGCTCGCGTTGGTCGCGTGTCTGCTGGCCGCGAGCTCGATAGGACAGCTTGCCAAGCATCTGCCGTCGGCGGGGAGCATCTACACCTACCCGGCCGAGGCCCTGCACCCGTCGATCGGGTTCCTGGTCGGCTGGGGATACGCGCTCGTCGAGGCGCTGATGGGGCCGACGACCACGATCCTCGTCGGTTATCTGGTCGGCTCGGTGATGCACGACGAGTTCGGGTGGCCGTTCACCGCGACCTGGATCGTGGTCATGGTCGCGGCGGCGGTGTCGATCGCGCTGTTGAACTATCGCGGCGTGCAGGTCAGCGCGAAGGTGGGCACCGTGCTGGGGCTGTTCGAGATCGTCGTATTTCTCGCGCTGGCAATCTGGCTCGTGGTCAGGGCGGGCGGGGGAAATACCGGGTCGGTCTTCACCCTGCATTTCGCGACGGTCCCGGGCTATCACGGGTTCACCGGCGTCGCCGCGGCGTCGATCTACACCGTCCTCGCGTTCATCGGTTTCGAAGCCTCGGCCCCGTTGGCGGAGGAGGCCCGTAATCCGCGCCGCGCCATCCCGATCGCCGTCGTGGTGTCGTGCTGCGCCATCGGCGTGTTCTACGTCTTCACCACCTACGCGGGCGATGTGTACTTCGGGCCGCACCGGTACGCGAGCTTCGGAGAGCTCGGTAATGGGAGCCCGTGGATTGCGCTCGGCCGCGATGTGTGGGGAGTCGGCTGGGTGCTGGTGTTGTTCGCCATTCTCAATTCGACATTCGCCAATGGGAATGCCGCCACCCTGGCGACGACGCGCACCTGGTTCGCCATGTCCCGGATCGGGCTGCTGCCCGCCGCGCTGGCCCGCACCCATCCCCGGTGGAATTCACCGCACGTCGGCATAGTCTTCCAACTGCTGGTGACGCTCGCCATCGGCCTGCCGGTGGGCATCCACTTCGGCCCGAATACGGCCTTCATCTTCCTCGCCACGATCCAATCGGGCGTCATGATCGCCGCCTACATGGTGTTCAACCTGTCGTGCACCATGTTCTATCTGCGGCGGCAGCGGTCGGAATTCAATTGGCTGCTGCACCTGGTGATTCCGATTCTCGGCATCGCCGCGTTCGTGCCCGCCTGGTTCACCGCGATGGGGATCGGTTCCTCGGCACTGAAATTCGTCACGCCGCTGACCTATCCGTCGAGCGAGACGGGCCTGATCATCGGAATCTGGTGTCTGGTCGGGATTGTCGTGCTCGTCTACCTGTACATGCGACACCCGGCCCGGCTACCGGAGATGCGGCGGGTGTTCGGCGACGAACCGCACCTGGATCACAAGGAGTCCTCCAGCGCCTGATCGAGAATCGAAAGCCCCAGCGCCAGCTCGTCTTCCGTAGCGGTGAGCGGCGGCGCGATCCGGAACACCCCACCCATGCCGGGCAACTGAACGATATTCATGTGCAGGCCCAGCTCCAGACACCGCCGCGTGACCCGCGCGCCGAGCGCGTCTGCGCCCGTTTTTGTTTCGCGATCCGTTACCAGCTCCAGACCGAGCAGTAGACCGCGCCCGCGGATATCGCCGACCACCGCATGCCGCTCGGCGAGACGCCGCAGGCCGGTGCGCAGAAAATCACCGAGCGCGGCCGCGCGAGCATCGAGCCGGTCGCGGTGCAGCACATCCAGTACGGTGTTCCCGATGGCCGCGACCAGCGGGTCCGAGACATGCGTGGTGAAGAACAGATATCCGAGTTCGTGCGCCCGCTCCTCGATCTCCGCGCTGGTCAGCACGGCCGCCAGCGGCAGCCCCGCGCCGAGGGTCTTGGACAGCGTGAGAATGTCCGGCACGATCCCGTCGCGCTCGAACGCGTACCAGGATCCGGTGCGGCACAGCCCGGTCTGGGCCTCGTCGAGAATCAGCAGCATCCCCCGCTCGTGGCACCTGTCGCGCAGCGCCGCGAAATACCCTGCGGGCGGCTCGATTACGCCGCCGGAGCTCAGGATCGGCTCGACGATGCAGGCGGCCAGGCTACCGGTCGACTGCGCATCGACCAGGTCGAAGGCGAAGTCGAGCTGCCGCCGCCAGTCGAGTTCGCCCGTGGCAGTGGTGAAATCGGGCCGATACGCATTGGGCACGGGAATGGCGAAGTTTCCCGGCGCACCGGGACCGTACCCCTGGTGCCCCGCGCTGTAGGTGGCGCTCGCCGCCGCCTGCGTCATGCCGTGCCAGGACCGGGCGAACGAGACGATCTCGTGCCTGCCGGTGACGAGCTTCGCCATCCGGATCGCCGCCTCGTTCGCCTCGGCCCCGGTGGTCAGCAGCTGCGCCTTGGACAGCGACGCGGGCAGCGTCTCGGACAGGCGTCGGGCCAGGTCCACGACCGGGCGGCTCAGCATGCCGCTGAACAGATGATCGAGCTCGCCGATCTGGCGCCGCACGGTAGCGACGATCTCCGGATGCGAATGCCCCAGAATCGCGCTCATCTGCCCGGAGGTGAAATCCAGGATCTCCCGGCCACTCTCGGTGTAGACGAAGCTCCCGGCGGCCCGGGTAATGATCTCGCGAGTGAAGTCACCGGCACCGGCGTAGCGCACCAGATGCCGCTCGGCATCGGCCCAGAAGTCCCGGGTCGACCGGCTTTCGACGGCGGAAGAAGTCATAGCCGCGACGGTAAGCCCGCCTCATCAGCGAGACAATAGCTTTCGTAGTTCCGATGCGATCTGCTCCGGGGCCTCCTCGGCCATGAAGTGGCCGCAGGTGACGGTGGTGTGGGACAGGTCCGAAGCCCAAGCGCGCCACAGCTTCTCGGCGTCGAAGCCGAGGGCTGCGCCCCAATCCTGTTGCAGGACGGTGACCGGCATCGACAGCCGGTTGCCCGCATCGCGATCGGCCCGGTCGTGCTCGATATCCATGGTCGCCGAGGCGCGATAGTCGGCGACGATCGATGTCACGGCACCCCGGCAGGCATCGAGGTAGGCGGCGCGCACATCGGCCGGAACAGCCTCGGGGTCGCGGGACCAGATGTCGAGGAAGTGGCCGAAGAAGGCGTCTGGCTCGGCGGCGATCAGTCGCTCGGGCAGGCCGGGGGGCTGGGCCATCAGATACAGGTGGAAACCGACGATGCCGACGGTGCCGCGCAGCACGTCCCAGGAGTCCAGGTTGGGCAGGACGTCGAGGCTGCACAGGTGGGTGACGGCATCGGGGTGGTCGAGTCCCGCGCGGATGGCGACGAACGCGCCGCGATCGTGCCCCGCCAGCGCGAATCGCTCGTGGCCGAGGGCGCGGGCCAGGGCGACGATATCGGCGGCCATGGTGCGCTTGGCGTAGGTGTCGCCGGTGTCGGCGGGCTTGTCGCTCGCGCCGTAGCCGCGCAGGTCGGGGCAGATGACCGTGTGGTCGGCGGCGAGGTCGGCCGCGACGTGCCGCCACATCAGATGGGTCTGCGGGAAGCCGTGCAGCAGCACGATCGGGCTGCCGGAGCCGCCGACCGCCGCCTGTAGGGCGACGCCGTCGGCGACCTGAACGCGCTGGTAGTCGAACCCGGGGATGGTGGGTGTCACGATGCTGCTTTCGTCGGGGTGACTCGGACATGTCGACTCTGCCGCCCTCGAATCAGTATCCGATCAGTACCGTTGCGGCGAGACAAGCGCAGGGAGGTGCGGATGGATCGGGTCACTTTCGGCGTTCTCGGACCGGTGGTGGCCTGGGACGCCGCCGGTGGTGTGCTCGGGCTCAAGGGGCCGCGGCACCGCGCGGTGCTGGCCCGGTTGCTGGTGGCGCGCCGCCGCGTGGTCCCGGTCTCGCGCCTGGTGGCCGACCTGTGGGAGGAGCCGCCCGCCGGCGCGGTCGGCGCGGTCCGGACCTTCGTCGCCGATCTGCGCCGCGTCCTGGAACCCGACCGCCCCAAACGCGCCCCCGCCCGCCTACTGGTCACCGAGGGCCCCGGCTACGCGCTGCGCCCCGAGCCGGATGCCGTGGACGCCTGGCGCTTCGAGGCCGCCGTCGCCGCCACGCTGCCACCCGAACAGGCGCTCACCCGCCTCGAAGACGCCCTGCACCTGTGGCGCGGCCCCTCGTATGCCGATGTGGCCCAGGAGGATTGGGTCCGCGGCGAGCGATCCCGCCTCGCGGAGTTGCGATTACACGCCGTCGAGCGCCTGGCCACCGTCCGCCTCGACCTGGGCCTGCCAACCGAGGCCATCCCCGACCTCGACGCCCACCTGACCGACCACCCCTGGCGCGAGGAAGCCTGGCGCCTCCTGGCCCTCGCCCTCTACCGCACCGGCCGCCAAGCCGATTCCCTAGCCGTCCTCCGCCGCGCCCGCACCACCCTGGCCGACCAACTGGGCCTCGACCCGAGCCGGAAACTACGCCAACTGGAATCCGACATCCTCACCCAGGCCCCACATTTGGACCTACCCGAAAGCCCCGCTCGTCATTCCGGCGCGCTTTCCCCTCGCGATCCCGGCACGTTTCCTCCCCGTGATTCCGGTGCGCTTCCCCCTCGCGATCCCGGCACGTTTCCTCCCCGTGATTCCGGTGCGCTTCCCCCTCGTGGTCCCGGTGCGTTTCCTCCTCGTGGTCCCGACGCGCTTCACCCTCGTGATTCCGACGCGCTTCCTCCCCTTGATTCCGGCACGCTTTTGGCCGGAATCCACTCTACCGCAGGCGATCCCGGCCAAAAGCACGCCGGGATCACGAGTGGAGACGGCGCCGGGATCACGAACGAGACCAACGCCGGGATCACGAGTGAGAACGACGCCCAAACGACGAATGAGAACGACGCCCGGAAGACAAGCGAGGCCGACACAGGGAAGACAAGCGAGGCCGACACCGGGGCGACGAGTGGGACGCGTGGCGGGACGACGGGTGGGGACTCTGCGGCGAAGGGGACCGAGTCGGTTGGGGCTGAACAGGTTTGGGCTTGGGCGGCTGCGGCTTATGACCGGGTGGTGGGGAAGGGGGCGCAGGCTCGGTTGGAGTCTACGGTGGGGTTGTTGCGGGGTTTGGCGGTGACGGGTGGGAGGGGGCTCGAGGCGGCTCGGGAGCATCGGGGGGTGGTTATTGCCGCGGCGGAGGAGATTGGGGATGCGGAGCTTACGGCTCGGGTGATCGGGGCCTATGACGTGCCTGCGATTTGGACTCGCAGCGATGATCCGGGGGAGGCGGAGCGGATTGTCGCGGCGGCGGAGCGGACGTTGATTGCTTTGCCGGACAGTGAATCTCACGCCTCGGCGCGGTGTCGGCTGCTGGCCACCATCGCGTTGGAGATGCGGGGGACGCGGTCGCCGCGTGGGCCCGAGGCGGCGCGGCTGGCGGAGGAGACGGCGCGGCGCCTGGATGATCCGACGCTGCTGGCGTTCGCGCTCAATGGCGTCTTCATGCAGTCGTGCACCCGGGCCGGGCTCGCGGGGCGGCGGGACGGCATCGGCGTGGAGCTCATCGGTCTGTCCGAACGGCACGGGCTGTCGACCTTCGAGATCCTGGGCCACCTGATCCGGATCCAGGCCCGCAGTGCGCTCGGCGACTTCGCCACCGCCGATCGCCACGCCGTCGCCGCCGACCGCCTGGCCGCCCGCCATGAGCGGCCGCTCACAACGGTTTTCACCGACTGGTACCGCGCCCTCCGGCTGTCCGCAACCGGACACCTCGCCGCGGCGGAGACCGCCTATCGCGCGGCCGCCACCAGGCTCGACGGTTCCGGTATGCCCGGAGTGGCACGGGGCCTGCTCCCGCTGGCCCTGCTGTGCCTGTCCCTGTCCGACGGCACCCGCTCGGCCCAGGACGCGGCCGACGAGCTCGACCCGCACGCGGAGTGGGGCCCCTACCGCCCCTGGATCGAACCCTTCCTGCACATCCGCTCGGGTACTCGAGCCGATGCTCGGGCGGCGTTGCGCGCCCTCCCGGAACCACCCGCCGACCTCATGTACGAGGCACTGTGCTGCCTGGAGGCGGCGGTGGCCCTGGAATTGGACGACCCGACGGCCATAGCAAGGGCCTACGCCCGCCTCCGCCCGGCTGCGGGCGAAATCGCCGGTGCGGGCAGCGGATTGGTCACCCTCGGCCCGGTTGACCGCTGGCTCGCCGCCCTCGGCTAGCGCGGCGCACGGTCACCACAGACCCTCGAGCCCGTACGGCCGCACGCTGTCGAAGTACTCCTCGGCGCACTGCCTGCGCTCGGCTTCCAGTCGCGCGGAATCGACTTCGGTGCGGGCGGAGACGGAGGTGAACCGAGAGTCGGCGCGGACCTCACGCATCGCCTCGTCGAGCTGCGGCGCGAGATCTTGCAGCGCAGCGCGATACGCGGCCAGCAGCGCCTCCTCGTCCTGCACCGATACCGCCACCAGATGGCAATTGGCGTCGACCACGACCCGCACGCCGTTCACCTCGCCCACTCCGCGGGCCCGCTCCAGCGCGAGCTGAGCACGCCGCACCTTCACTCCAAGGGAGTCGAAGTGCTTGCGCCGCCAGGTCATTCGCGTCGCCTCCTCCGATGCCCTACCTCGTTCGGGCGACGACGCGTGCAACATTCGTTTCGAAAACCTCGAACGGAGGTGACGGGGCAGGAATTCGGACAGCCGTTTCGCGTGCTACTCGCAGATCATCGCCCATGCTCACCGCTCGATTCATAGAACCCCCTGCAAACTTGCGCCCTTGATCCACGCTCCACGCAAGCCGCCGCAACGGCACGCCACGGAGCGAGCCTAACAGTCGAACCGAAAGTCGTTGTGCCCCCGAATCTTAGGAGCAGTATAGCTGTCCTTCCAGGTGAGCATAAAGTAACACCGCCGCGCAACAACAATCTACTGAAGTCCCCGTCCGTTCGAGTTGATACGCCAAGCGAAAACCGCCCTGCCCCAACGGTTGCTACCCGAGTGCGCGAACCGGTCGGCGGTATCGGCGAAAGAATCGGACAATTTTCCCAGCCATCGGATCGATCGCGATGGTGCGCATAATGTGTGCGGGCGTCGGGTACTCATGAAGCCACGGTGTTGCTGGCGGGGCGGTCGGATTTCAGGGCTGTCACGGCGGTGATCAGCGCGTTAGGCTGGGGTAGCTCGGGGTCCGATCGGACCGGCGCCGATTTGCGTGGCCTCCGGTCGACCTAGGTGACGTGAAAGCTGCTCGACCGTGACCGGAGGTGGTCGGCGATGGGTGTCGTGCTGAGCACCGAGGATGTGCCCGAGAACGAACGCCGTGACTATTGGACGCACGTTCTCGATCAGGTCAGCGTGTCCTGCAACGTCTTGGGCGACTCCGACCGCGATTTCCAAGCGTGGCTGCACTCCGGCGATGTCGGCCCGCTCCAGATGGCGACGGTGGCGGGCAGCGCCTACTACGTGCTGCGCACACCCGAACTCATCCGCCGCAACGATATGGGCCGCTACCTGTGCGCGGTGGTCACCGAGGGTCAGGTCGGCCTCGAGCAGGACGACCGCACCGCGCTGCTGAACCGCGGCGACGTGGCGCTGGTCGACAGCTCCCGCCCGTTCCGCTACGTCGGCGAGGCCGCCCGCCGCCTGGTCATCGTGAATTTCCCGCACAATTTGCTGCCGCTGGGCAACGACCACGTGGCGCAGCTGACCGGCACCCGCATGTCGGGCCGATCCGGCACCGGGGCGCTGATCTCGTCGCTGCTGCGCGAGATGGCCCAGCGCCTCGACGATCCGGAGCTGGCCGACAACAACCGGCTGGCCACGGCCACAGTCGATCTCATCGCCGCCGGGCTGGCCACCCGCCTGGACCGCACCGCGCTGCTCCCGATCGAGACCCGGGAGAACGTGCTGCTGAGCAGCATTCACGCATTCATCGACCGGCACCTGGCCGATCCCGCGCTGTCCCCCGACGACATCGCCGCCGCCCATCACATCAACCCCCGCTATCTGCGCAAGCTGTTCCAGGCGGAGGGGCACACCGTCACGGGCTGGATCCGCGCGCAGCGCCTGCAACGCTGCCGCCGAGATCTGCTCGACCCCACCCTGGTCGACCGCCCGGTTGCCGTGATCGCGGCCCGCTGGGGCTTCCTCGACCTCGCCCATTTCACCCGGACGTTCCGGGCCGCCTTCGGCATTCCACCGGCCGCCTACCGCCGCGCGTACCAGCCTGCCGCAGCCCGCTGATCAGGCATTCCAACGATTGGGCCGCTGCGGTCAAAAAAACGGGCCGCTCTGGACAAACCCCCTGGTCGGGACTGCGCGATGATTGCTGTTGCCCGTCCGAGTCACCCAGACCCCTGCCGACGGCGGCCCCGGCTGCCGGAGCGGGCACGCATACAGTGGAGGGGATTGTATGTTTCGAGCTCGCGCCCGGTCCCGCGCCGCCGTCGGCAGGCTTTGCCGCGGGTGAGCGGTGCGCCCCGATCGCCCGAGCGGAGGAGGACGGGATGGTGGGGGTCGCAGGGCTGTTCAGTTATCCGGTGAAGGGGTGCGCCGGGATGGCCTTGGGGGCGACGGAATTGACCGAGCGCGGTCTCGCGCACGATCGGACGTTCCTGATCGTCGACGAGGACGGCGCGGCCCGGACGCAGCGGGGGCAGCCGCAGCTGGCCAGGATCCATCCGGACATCGATCCGGACGGGCGGCGGCTGACGCTGTCGGCCGCGGGCATCGAATCCTTCGCACTGGCAGTCGATGTCGCCGCCCCGCGGCGGACCGTCACCATGTTCGGCCACCCGTACCGCGCGATCGATCAGGGCGACGGCGTGGCCGCCTGGCTCACCGAGGCGATCGGGCTGCCCAGCAGGCTGGTGCGGGTGCCGCCGGAGCACGCCCGGGTCACCGACGGGCTGGTGCCGGGCACCTCGGCGTTCGCCGACAGCTGCCCGATCCACATCCTGTCCGTCGCCTCCCTGGCGGGCCTCAACGGCGCGATCACCGCGCGCGGGTCGGATCCCGTGGCGCTGAACAGGTTTCGCCCCAATATCGTGGTCGACGGCTGGGACGAGCCACACACCGAGGACCGGGCGTGCCGCCTCACCATCGCCGACACCGCGCTCGGCTTCGCGAAACTCGCCATTCGCTGCGCCGTCACCCTGGTGGACCAGCGGCACGGAGTCCGGGTCGGCCCCGAGCCACTACGCACCCTCGCCACCTACCGCCGCGCCGCAGAGGGTGGTGTCGCCTTCGGCGCGAAATTCGCGGTACTGCGCCCGGGGCTACTCGCCGTGGGGGACGACGTCACGGTTACGGAGTGGTCCCGGCCAAAAGCACGCCGGGAAGACAGAGGAGCATGCCGGGATGACGGAAGGGCACGCCCGGATGACGGAGAATGCACCTATCCTGGCCGATCTGGAATGGCAGAAGATCCGCCCCTCCTAGTCGGTCCGGAATGACAGAGCATCCGCCCGCCCCCGCCGGTCCGGCGCGCCACCCTCGTTAGTCCGGCGCGCCACCCTCGTCAGTCCGGCGCGCCACCCTCGTCAGTCCGGCGCGCCGCCCTCGTCAGCCCGGCGGGCCACCCTCGTCAGCCCGGCGGGCCACCCTCGTCAGCCCGGCACGCCACCCTCGTCAGCCCGGCACGCCACCCTCGTCAGCCCGGCACGCTTTTGGCCGGACCGATGCCACGATGGATTGCCCACAGCTCCAGGCGGTCCAGGCTGCCGCTGCATACCCTGATGCCCTTGGGGTCGAAGAGGTTCCAGCCGTAGGGCGGATCCAGTTCGCGGGCAATGCGGTAACCGGGTCCGGCCTTGTCCTCGATGGCGAGAATCCAGGGGCGAATCGAGGGCAGTTCGCGGGCGTGTCGCTGGGGTTTTACCGAGTTTTCCTCGCCCGGAACGGGATTCGCGGCCGGCGCGGTCGTGACGCTCGGTGAGCTCATTTCCACCCAGAATTCGTGACGGACGGCGTTCCAGAGGCTGTCCAGCTTGGGCAGCTGCTCCCTGACCTGCACCAGATCGGGGCAGTCCGCGGCGTCGAAGGCCGCCACGGGATGATTGTCGCTGGTGTCGTGCACCGCCATAATCGCGATCCGATGCGGGTGCAGCAATCGCCACGTGACCTGGAACCCGTCGACCTCGGTCTGACGGACATCGTTCATGTCCCCTCCCGCGACCATTGTTACTCACCCCGCGCGCAACGCGCATGCCGGATATTGCTGGGGCAGAAACCAACGGCCCCAGCACATCTCGCGACATCGGCACATGCAAGGTCTGCATTCGCAATGCTGCGTTCCAGCCTTGTCCCCCGTCCGGTTCCGGACGATAATTACACCCACTTGCCTTACCTCCCAGAGAAATTCGACTATCCTGAGCTCTGGCACGCGATGAGTTATCCGGCAGCGATTTCCGCTGCGGCCCCAGCCTCCCGGACCGCCATCCGATTCCGAGGCGAGCCCAAGTAGATACCCGATGGAATGCCCGCTGCGCCGAAACGGCCGAATGGCCTTGTCCTCCAATGCGGAACGCACCACCAGGGGGCATTCCAGTACGGAACAAACCCAGTTAGCGAGGTTAACGAGATGGCAGGCTCCACTCTTCCCCGACGTGCAATGGGACGAGTTCTCCGCGCGATGCGAATGAAAGCAGGAAAGAGCCAGCTGGCGGCGGCGCTGGCAATAGACCTTTCCCCGCAAACCATCGGCCGCATGGAAGATGGTCAACCGGTCAAAATGAGCTCTCCCCAAATGAACGCACTACTGGAGTTCTACGGTGCCGACAAAGCCCACAGGACAATCGTAATGGGCCTGCTTCTGGAGGCGAAGAAGGCCAAGGGCAATGTCTCCGGCGGGTGGTGGAAGGCATACGCAGACGTTGTAGCAGGACATTTCAACCACTACATGTCATTGGAAGACGCCTGCTCCCGCATGACCATGTTCGAACTGACTCTGATTCCCGGGCTGTTCCAGACCGCCGCCTACCGCCGGTCGATGATCCTCATATCCGACCCACAGATGGCACCGATCGACATCGACCGACGCATCGAGCTGGCGGAGCGTCGACAAACCAAGCTCTCCGACAGCACCTTTACGATGAACGTCCTGTTGTCCGAAGCGGCACTGCGGCATCGCGTCGGCTCCCGGTTGGTTATGAAGGAACAGCTCCTGCATCTCGTAGAAATCGGGCGGCTGCCGAACGTCTCCATCCGAGTCATTCCCTTGGATGTCGAAAGCCACATCGGCCTGGTGGTCCAGAGCTTCACCATGCTCGAGTTCCCGCCGCTGCGCGCATCGCGGCTCATCGACCCTCCGGTGGTCTACATCGAGGAACACCTCGGCGCTCTGTTCCTGGAGGACGACGCTGCGCTCGAACGATATCGCACAGCGGCAGAAGACATCCGGGGCGTATCGTTGAGCGAGAAAGACACCATGAATCTCATCAAGAGGATTGCAGAGGAGTACGGCGAATGACCGACCTATCCGATGCGAAGTGGTTCAAGAGCACCCGCAGCCAGCCCAATGCCAACTGCGTCGAGGTTGCCCACCTGAACGCAGGCATGGTCGGCGTCCGGGATTCCAAGAACCCCACCGGCCCCGCACTCGTCTTCACCGCCGGTGATTGGGACGCCTTCACCACCGGCGTACAGCGCGGCGGCTTCGACCAAAGCGCATCCAGGAGCAGGATTCTGGCGGTAGCGAAGGAGTATGCCCAATGAGTATCGACCTATCGCGAGCTACGTGGTTCAAGTCCAGTCGGAGCGGGACCTCACGGGACTGCGTGGAGATCGCCCACCTCGACGACGGCTTTGTCGGCGTACGGGATTCCAAGAACCCGACCGGCCCCGCGCTCGTCTTCACCCCCGGTGATTGGGACGCCTTCACTTCCGGCGTACAGCGCGGCGGATTCGACCACTTCTGAAGTTCAGCTCGGTGAAACCCCTGGCGGTGCCGGGGGTTTCGCTGTACTCACACGCGGTACAGCGGAATTGGTTGTCGGCGTGGGTGATTCGATGACAGGGCCGTGAGGAGGTTCGCGACGTCCGCGCGGGTTGTGGGGTCGGGGCCCAGGTACCAGTGGGTGGCGATGGGTGGGTCGGTGGTTCGGTTCGGGCAGACGATGTTGTCCGCGTAGGCGGCCAGGGCGCCGAGGGAGCGGTGGTCGGCGACGGGGACGGCGATGACGATGCGGATCGCGCCCAGCAGGCGGGCGATGCGGCAGGCGTCGCGGACGACGGTCGGTTCGGTGAGGCAGTCGTGGGCGAGGATCGCCGTGCGATTGTCCAGGGCCACTCGGGTGCGGACGCCGCGGTAGGCGGATGCGTTGCGGTGCAGGATATTTTCCTGCACCCGCTCGGTGTGGGCGCGTTCGGTGGCGCGGACGGCGCCGCGGGCGAGCGCCGCGGTGTCGATGATCAGCGCGCCGTCCTCGCCCAGGATGCCGTACCGCACGGACGGCCGCCGCGCGACGACGAGGGAGCGAACCAGAATCACATCGATCAGGACGCGCAGGGCCGAGGCCACCTCCGCGGCGACGCGAACACCGCGACCGGGCAGGCACAGGACCACCACATCGTCACCCCGAAATGCCGGCAGCAGTTCGGCCAGCTGTCGGCCCGCGTCGGTTCGATCCGCGAACGGCGGCATCGAGAAGACCCTTCCGCCGGGCTGCCACCAGCACCGAGCCGGGCAAGCCCAGGGGCGGACAGAACTCCATGGTACGTCCGCACGAGTACGGTTGCGGGACGAACATATTGCGGAAATGGGCCAGCTCCGCCAGCCGCCGGTTGCGGTCGCGGGCATATCCGCGCAGTCGCTGGAAGCGATTGTTCTTGCGGCTCAAGATATTTCGTTCGAGCGTAGGCGGTGGAACCATAGTGCCGCCGACCGCTTGTAGCCCTCGGGCATTGCCAGCTCCGCGATCTCGTTCTCGCGGAACAGGCCGATCCCCCGGTACTCGCGCGAGGCGACCGGATCGGCGTCGGTCGCGGGGAGGCAGCCGTAGGTGACGACGAAGACGTGCCGGTCGATATCGTCGATGTAGCGGGTCCAGGCGTCGATGATCGTTGCCGACGCCACCGCACGGCCGGTCTGCTCCGCGATCGTGCGGATCAGGCACTCCTCGGGAGTCTCCTCCGGCTCCAGGCGGCCGCCGGGAGGTTCCCACCCGCCGTGCCCATCCTGGAGCAGAAGCACCCGGCCGCCGCGAATCACGATGCCCTTGACCGAGACCGAATACCTGTGCGGCTCATGACGAAACCCACCCATGGTGGTGACGGTACCGGTGCCCGGCCAAAAGCGTGCCGGGCACAGAAGATGGAGCCTGCCGGGCACAGAAGAGGAGCGTGCCGGGCACAGGAGAGGAGCGTGCCGGGCACAGGAGAGGAGCGTGCCGGGCACAGGAGAGGAGCGTGACTGCCAGGCGGGGGAATGTGACGGAAATTGCACTATCTGAAATTTTGCAGTCTCTGCTACTTTTGAGGCATGATCGAGGCTGAGCAGGCGGTGCCGGAGATGGGGCTGCGGGAGCAGAAGAAACGACAGACCCGGTTCGATCTGTGCATGGCCGCGCGCCGGCTGGCGGTCGAGCGGGGGCTCGACGCCACCACCACCGAGGACATCGCGAGGGAGGTCGGGGTGTCGCCGCGTACCTTCTTCAACTACTACGACACCAAGCTGGCCGCCATCGTCGGGCCGGTCGGGGAGATCGGAACACCCACGGCGCGTGCGGAATTCGTCGCGGGCGGGCCCAGCGGCGTGCTCATCGACGACCTCACCACCCTGTACGTCTCCGCCTACGAGCCCGAAGACGAAGTGCGCGAAAGCATTCAGCTGATCGCCACGATCATCAAGACCGAGCCGCGCGTGCTGGCGGCCATGATCGCTTCCGGCGTGGTGCACGAGACCGCCATGCACGAGCTGCTGTGCGCCCGCATCGGCACGGACACCCCACGCCAATTCACTTCCGTCGCAGTGGGAATCATGTCCGCGCTCGCCACCCGCGCCGCGATGTCGCTGGCCGACGACCCCACCCGGACGCTCGCCCAGGCGACCCACGAGAACTGTGAGCTTGCCGCCCGCCTGTTCGAGCGGACGGCCGACAAGCAAAGGAGAAAGGCATGACCACGACGGCAGAATCGCCGCCGCCGATCGTCCTCACCCGCAAGAGAGTGTGGCTGATCTTCACCGCACTCATCTCCGGCATGTTCCTGGCCGGGCTGGACCAGACCATCGTGGGTACCGCGATGCCGACCATCGTCGGCGAGCTCGGCGGCATCTCCAACATGGCCTGGACCGCCACCTCGTACCTGCTGGCCACGACCATCGTCATGCCGATCTACGGCAAGTTCGGCGATCTGTTCGGCCGCCGCTGGCTGTTCCTGTTCGCCATCGGCATCTTCACCGCCGCCTCCGTCGGCGCGGCCGTGTCGACCGGATTCTGGGAGTTCATCGTCTTCCGCGGTCTGCAGGGTGTGGGCGGCGGTGGCCTGATGATCCTGGCGCAGGCCATCATCGCGGATGTGGTGCCCGCCAAGGAGCGCGGCAAGTTCATGGCCCCGATGGGTGCCATCTTCGGTATCACCTCGGTCGCCGGTCCGCTGCTGGGCGGCTTCTTCGCCGATCACCTCAGCTGGCGCTGGTGCTTCTGGATCAATGTGCCGGTCGGCCTGATCGCGCTGGTCATCGCGACCCGCTACCTGAGCATTCCGAGCCACCGGCCCAAGGTGCGGCCCGACTACCTCGGCATGGTGCTGATGTCGAGCGCCACCACGCTGCTCATTCTGATCACCGACTGGGGCGGCAAGCGCTACGCCTGGGACTCGTCGACGATCCTGTCCATGATCGTGGCGCTGGTGCTCGTGGTCGGCGCGTTCATCATGGTGGAGGCGCGGGCCGAGGAGCCGATGCTGCCGCTGTGGCTGTTCCGCAACCGCACCTTCGTGCTGACCTCCGCGATCGGCCTGGTGGTCGGCCTAGTGATGCTGTCGGCGCTCGCCTTCCTGCCGACCTATCTGCAGATGGCCACCGGCGCCTCGGCCTCGGTGTCGGGCCTGATGCTGATCCCGATGATGGTCGGCATGATGTTGACGCTCACGGCGTCCATGGGCGCCATCACCAGGACCGGTCGCTACCGGATCTATCCGCCGATCGGCTCGCTGATCGTCGTCGCGGGCATGCTGTGGATGACCCAGCTCACCGCGCAGTCCACGATGTGGGTGGTCGGGGGCATGTTGTTCGTGATGGGCGCGGGCATCGGCCTGATCATGCAGGTCGTGGTGCTGGTGGTGCAGAATGCGGTGTCGCCCAACCAGATCGGCACCGCGACCAGCGCCAACAACTACTTCCGGGAAATGGGTGGCGCGGTCGGCGTGGCCATCTTCGGGTCGATCTTCACCAACCGGCTCACCGAGGGCCTGACCAACGCGTTCCGCGAGCACTACCAGCAGGCCGCCCAGTCCGGGTTGCAGCCGGGCGGGCTGGTGCCGTCGGTGGTCAAGCACCTGCCGACCGAATTGCACGACGCCATCGTCGGCGCCTACGTGCACGCGCTGGTGCCGGGCTTCTGGTACCTGATCCCCGGTGCGGCGCTGGCCTTCGTCCTGTCCCTGTTCATCCCGCACCTGAAGCTCTCCGACGAGGCGGGCATGATCGCCCGCGGCGAGGCGGTCCTGGCGGACAAGGAGAACGCGGAGCTCGTCACCGAAGGGTGAGGCTGCCGAGAAAAGGCCCGTGCTCGTGTGAGCACGGGCCTTTTCTCTTGTCCCGCAGGGTGTCCGGACGTTGTCCGCCCATCCACGCCGTCGGCCGCTCCGAAGTCCTCACAGGATTCGACACCACATCACCAAGGAAGTGAGTCATGTCGTCGCAGCTGTTGAACAGGCTGATCCAGGACTTCGCTCCCGCGTTGTTCGCGTTGTTCGCCCGGTAATCAAGCGGGCCAGGTGAACTTCGGGTCGGACGCGTAGTCGACGCGGCGCTGGTCCAGGGCCAGGGCGACCATCTCGTGGGCGCCGGGGCCGATGATCTTGCGCAGCGGTGGGTTCGGCATGGAGACCAGGTCGAGCAGTTCGGCGGCGGCGACCTCGGGGGCGGCCTCGGTCCACTCGGATTCGTAGTCGGTCACCGGGGGTGGGGCCGACGGGTCCGGGTAGTCGCGCATGCCGAGCAGGCTCGCGCGCTGGTCGTCGTAGGCGGGCAGGGCGGCGGCGAAGCGCATGCTCGACTTGGCCCAGTCGGTGTCGAAGCCACCCAGCTGCGCCATCGTGACCGCAATCCCGAAGGGGCGCAACTCGTCCGCGAGCGAGGCGCTGAAACCCTCCAGGGCCCACTTGCTCGCGTTGTACAGGCTGAACAGCGGCAGCGCGCCCACCGCGCCGACCGTGGATATCTGCACGATGTGCCCGCGGCCCTGCTTACGCAGGTGCGGGACGGCAGCCTGCGAAACCCACAGGGCGCCATAGAAATTGGCGTCCATCTGGTCGCGGATCTGCCGCTCGTCCAGCTCCTCCAGCGCGCCGACCAGGCCGTAACCGGCGTTGTTCACGATCACGTCGATCGCGCCGGTCAGCTCGAAAGCGCGGTCGACCGTGGCGCGGACGCGATCGCGATCACGAACATCCAACGGCAGCACCGTCAGTCGGCCGTCGGTGAGTTCGGCGGACAGGTCGTCCAGGCCGTGGGGATCGCGCGCGGTCGCGACGACCCGATCGCCCTGCGCCAGGGCGGCGACGGTGAACGCCCGCCCCAGGCCACGATTGGCGCCGGTGATGAACCATGTTCGGGTCACTGAGTTCTCCCTTCTTCGCGAGACGCGGCGTCTCGTTGAGATGAGCATGGCAGCGAGGGCGCGAGCTTGTCAAGACGGTACGTCTCGTCTCGCAGAATGCTATGCTCACCGCATGCCCGAGACGCCGAGCGCCGCCCGCCGCAGCGAGCGGGCACGGTCCGCCATCCTGACCGCCACCGGCGCGCTGATCCACGAGGTGCCCTACGCGAAGCTGACCATCGAGGCCATTGCCGCCCGCGCGGGCGTCGGCAAGCAGACCATCTACCGGTGGTGGCCGTCGAAGGGCGCGGTCGTGCTCGACGCGATGCTCGAAAGGGATTCCGGCCCTGCGGGTTCGGCGCTGCCCGACAGCGGGGATCTGCGCGCCGACCTGCGCCTGCTGCTGCGCGGCGCGGCGGCCGCCCTCGCCGATACCACCGAGAGCGCCTTCCTGCGCGCGATGTACGTCGAGATCCAGCAGGACCCGAAGATCCACCGCCACTACCGCGAGCGGCTGCTGCTCCCCCAGCGCGCCGCGCTCGTCGCCCGGTTGCGCTCCGCGGTCGACGCCGGTCAGGTACGCGCGGACGCCGACCTCGAACTGGCCGTCGACCTGCTGCTGGGCCCGCTGCAATACCGCTGGTCACTGGGCCTGGACGGCCTGACCGACGACTACGCCGACGCCGTCCTCGACGCCGCGCTGACCTACCTGCGGCCGGAATGACCCCATCCGCTTCGGCCTCGGCATCGAATCAAGGATCGAAGCCTGCAGTACCCGAATCGCGACCGCAAACGGAACATCTTTGACAGTCCGGACCGAGGTATCTACTATTTACGTACGTAAGCAGTAGATACTGCTTACCCATTCCGGGCCGTCACAGTCCGGAACGTCGCGGGTCGGTTGCCGGGCACCGCGAGCTGCGGGCTCCCCCTCATCAGCCCGCAGCTCCGTCGGTCGCGTCGGGACAACGCGCCGTGCGCACGGCGACCCGCCCGCGACCATCCAGCCCCGGGGCCGGCCCTCCCCCCAATTCCCCGCGCCCCGGGGCCCTGGACGAACCGACTCCCGAAAGCCTCGAGAAGGAATCAGCGTGGAAATCAATCTGCTGGGCGCACTGGAGGTGACAGTGCGTGGCATTCGCCGGCCGGTGCATGCGAAGAAGGTCCGGACGATGCTGGCGATTCTCGCGCTGGAGTCGGGGCGGGTGGTCTCCTACGAGGAGCTGACCGCGGAGCTGTGGCCCGAGGGCCGCCCCGCCGATCCGCGCAATGCCCTGCAGGCGAACGCCACCCGCATCCGGCGGCTGCTGAGCGCGCCCGACATGCTGCGCGCGGCGCGCAGCGGCTACCAGCTCAGCGTCGCGCCGGAATGCGTGGACGCCAACCGCTTTCTCGCCCTGTCGACCTCGGCGTCCGCGCTGGTCGGCGCCGACCCCGCGCGGGCGGTCCGCAGCCTGGAGCAGGCGCTGCAACTGTGGCGCGGCGACGCGCTGATGGGCACCCAGGACAGCGCCCGATGCAGTTACGAGGCGGCCTATCTGGAGGAGCATCGGCTCAACGCCTGGTACGCCCTGGAGTGCGCCCGGCTGGCCCTCGGCCACGACCGGCTCGCCATCGCCGAGCTACGCCGATTAGTGCAGGCATACCCGAACCAGGAACGCCTGATCGAGCTGTGCATGCTCGCCCTGTACCGGATGGGCCGCCAGGCCGAGGCCCTCACGCTCTACCACCGATCCCGGCGGGAACTGGCCCGCGAGATGGGTGTCGAACCGAGCCCGACCCTGGAGCGGATGTACACCGGAATCCTGGCCCACGACCCGCCGCGGCCGGAATTCGATTGCGTCTTCCAGTAAGTCGATATCACTACCCTCCTGCTCGATTGGATTCACGTTGTCTACCGCTGTCCCCCTCCCCGCGACCGACCGCCGGGACAACCGGCCGTGCCTGAGCGTCGATCCGGAGGTCTTCTTCCCCTCCGGATGGGCCGACCGCGAGACCCGCACCGCCTCGGCGCGGGCGATGTGCCGGGCCTGTTTCGCCGTGCGCGAGTGCGCGGCGGAGGCACTGCGCTCGGGCATCACGCACGGCGTGGTGGCCACCATCGATCTCGGCGACGAGGATCATCCGGCGCTCGGGCGGCGCAAACGTGAGCGGCTGCGCGCGATCGCCGAGGGCGGCGAGCTACGGCCACACCAGCGGGCCTAGCGCCCCCACCGCGCGCGCGAGCACGATGACGACCGGTATCCCGAACGCGAAAACGATGATGGCGCACAGCGAGATTCGCACCCGCAGACAGCGCCGCGACCCGGCCGCCAGCCGCTCCGCGCGGGCGACCACGTCCTGCCCGCTGGCCCCGAGCGCGCCCGAGGGCACCGCGCCCGACAGCGTCAGCAGTCCCGACAGCACCGACGCCACCCCGTGCCGGCGCGCGGCCGCGTCGTCGGCGCTCATCTCCAGCAGCCGCCCGACCTCCCGGGCGACGGTGTGGCACCACCGCATGCCGGGCAGTCCGGGAAAGGCGGCGGCCAGGCCGCGAACGACGGTGAGCAGCAACGGATGTCGCCCGTCCAGGTGCGCGGCCTCGTGCGCGAGCACCGCGCGCAGCGTCACCGGATCGAGCGCGGCCATCGCGGCGCTGGTCACCACCACGATGCCGCGGCGGCCCGCGACGCAGTACGCGGCCGGTCGGTCCGCCTCCAGCACAACGACATCGGTGGCGAGCCGGTCACAGTCGAAGCGGCGGCCCAGCAGGCGCAGCGCGTCGGCGTGCTCGTCGGCGCGGGCCCGCATCCGCCGCAGCGCGCGCACCCAGCGCACGCCCGCGACCACGACCAGCACGGCCAGCACCACGGTGGCCACGAACGCCGCCGCCGGAATGGGCCGCGACGCCTCCAGCACACCGACCAGCACCAGTATCGCCAGCGCGAGAGCGGTCACCACCGAGCCCAGGACGCACGCCAGCACGGTCAGCCAGACCGCCGTGCCCAGGCCCGGGGCGATACCGGCGCGGGTCACGCGACGCAGCATCGGCGTCGCACACAGCACCATGAGCAATGCGTGGGCGAAGAGTAGAACGGCCATATCTCAAGCCCACGGACGAGGGATTTCCGGATATCCGGACGGAATCCGAGGGCGAGTGCGGGCAGCACCTCTCAATCCCCGAATCCATACCCTCACAATGCCTCCTAGACAAACCTGCACACCGGCGACGAGTCACACGGTCCGCATCGACCGTCGTCACCGCCTACGGACGGTAGCTTGTCGCTTCACGGAGTTCCTTTCTTTGTGATTCGAATCACGACGATTTCGGCACATTACATCGGCCGATCACACAGCTACAGACGTCTGTTACAAGAATCAACAATCTTGCTACAACGATCAAATAACACACGGGTGAAACATATAATTTCCACAAGTAATGACCACCCTGCGCGAAAAGCGAATCCCAAATCGGGCAATCGATGGGTTATGTACTATCTACGTACATAGATAGTAATCAGATGGGATACCGATCGTGCACACTTTCCCCACGAGATCCCGGCTCGCCACGTCCGGCACGGCCGCGGCGCTGGCGGCCATGATCGCCCTCGGACCGAGCGCCCCGGCCTTCGGCGCCGACATTCCCGGAACCCGGCCCGCGCGGATCGATACGACGCAGCGCACCGACGCGCGCACCGAGCGGTTGCAGGTCTACTCGCCCGCCATGGACCGCGACATCACCGTGGAGGTGCAGCCCGCCGCGGATCGCACCCGGCCCCATCCCGTCCTGTATCTGCTCAACGGCGGTGGCGGCGGCGAGGACGGGGCGACCTGGCAGCAGAACACCGATGTGCTGAACTTCCTCGCGTCGAAGAACGTCACGGTGGTGCAGCCGGTGGGCGGGCAGTGGAGCTACTACACCGATTGGCGCGCACCGGATCCCGTGCTCGGGGTGAACAAATGGGCGACCTTCCTGACCCGCGAGCTGCCGCCGGTGATCGACGCCGCCTACGACAATCGCGGCGTGAATGCCATTGCCGGACTGTCGATGTCGGGTACCTCGGTGTTGCAGCTGGCCGTCGCCGAGCCGGGGCTCTACCGCGCGGTCGCCGCCTTCAGCGGCTGCGCGCGGGTCAGCGATCCCATGGGGCAGACCTTCATTCGGCTGACCGTGGAGACCTGGGGGCACGGCGATACCAGGAACATGTACGGCCCGCCGGACGATCCGATGTGGGCGGCGAACGATCCCTACCTGCACGCCGATCGGCTGCGCGGCACGAAGCTGTTCCTGGCCACGGGAACCGGGCTGCCCGGCCGCCACGACAGCCTCGGCGGGCCGCACATCCAGCCCGGGCCGAACGGCTATCTGGATCAGGTGATCGGCGGCGGCGCCATCGAGGCCGCGGTGAACCGGTGCACGCAGCAGATGCGGGATCGGTTGAACGCCTTGGGGATTCCGGCCACCTACAACTTCGATTCGACCGGCACCCACTCGTGGGGGTACTGGCAGGACGACTTCCGGCGGGCCTGGCCGACGCTGGCCGACGGGCTCGGCATCGCGCACTGAGACCGGCGGTGGTGGCCCGGACCGCGCTCCGGACCACCACCACTGATACTATCTACGTACGTAGATAGTAGAGAGTCTAGAGGCTCGGATCCGATCCGGCAAGCCTCGGCAATGAAAGGTGACAGCGAGCCGATGCGTGTGTTCCTGCGACTGTGTACGACGGTGGTGAGTCTCGTCCTCATCGCCTGCGGAGCGGTCCCCTTCGCGGCGGCGAATACGCCCGCGCCACGGTGGGATTCGGACTCGATGGCCAGATTTCGCCCCGATCCCACCGGCGACCCGTATCTCGATCGGCATTTCGCCACCACCGCCGCAATGGCCGACGGCACCGTGCTCGATTCCCGGCAGATTGCTGTTCTCCCCCCACTGGCGCTCACCTCGGCATTCACCGCATGGCAAGCCTGGTTCAAGACATCCGCCGCGGACGGATCGCCCATCGCCGCCCTGACGACGGTGCTCAAACCCGATGCGTGGAACGGGCGGATCGTGAGCAACAACTTCGCCATCGACGGCCTCGGCAGGACGTGCAATCCCTCGTACCAGCTGACCAATTCGGTGTCGATCGAGGAGCCGGACGTGACCCGGCAGCTGCTCGAGCGCGGATACGCGGTGGTGCTGACCGATTACGAGGGTCCCCTGATGGCCTACGGGCACGGCCCGACCGAGGGGCGCGAGGTGCTCGACGGCATCCGGGCCGCGCTGCGGCTGCCCGAGGCCGGGCTGTCGGGACCGATCGCCCTGCTCGGCTACAGCGGCGGGGCCATCGCCACCGTGTGGGCCGCGCAGCTCGCGCCGGAGTACGCTCCGGAACTCGATCTGGTGGGTGCGGCCGCCGGTGGCACCCCGACCGATCTGTCGCTGCTGCCCGCGACCATGGACGGCCGCCCGCCGGGCTCGGCGTTCTATCTGCTGGGCGCGCTCGGCGTCGCCCGGGCCACGCCGGGGGCGCTGAATCTGCTGAACCCGCTCGGCGCGGAACTGGCCGAGCGGTTCCGGAACGCCTGCGTCTACACGGGTTTGGCGTTCGCCGGGGTGCCGCTGCCGGTTCAGGCGCTCACCGAGGGCAACCCGTACGACACCGAGGTGGTCCGGCAGATGTTCCGTGACACCCGGCCCGGGGCCCAGGTGCCGCGGGCGCCGATCTACTTCTGGCACGGGTCCGACGACGAGTTCATTCCGCTGCGTGGCGTCGAGGAGCTGGCCCGGGAATGGTCGAGCCGGGGAGCGGAGACGACGCTGGACGTGTTGCCGTGCGGCGGGCATGTGGCGTGTGCGTTCGCGCCCAATGGAATCCAGGCCGTCGATCGCTGGATGGCGTCGGCGCAATAGGTTCTCCGCCATTCCGGCGGGGATGGAGAACCGCTGGCAAACCTGTCGGGTGCGGGGTAGCTATGGATTAATTTCCATTCGGAAATACCATTCGGTCGTTTCTATCTGGAATGCCGAATCTCGTCTGCCGACGGCACTTTCGATTCAGGAGTCGGAATGGTCTAACGCGGGTCGCCATCCCGCTCGCAGGCGCTCTATTGGGGCGTGCTGCTGGGCGGGATGGTGGGGGCGGCGGAATTGCTCGGGCGGGGTGGGGTTTCCGGCCCCGCACCTGATTCTGGCGATCGCCGCGGTGGCGGCCCTGGCCTTCGGCCTGGCGCTGCTCGTCGACCAGCGGCTGCCGGACCTGTACCTGACCACCTCCCCGGGCGGCATCAATACGGCCTTCTCCACCACGGAGGGACTGCGCGCGACCATGCCACTCCTCGCGAGGGTGCAGAGCCTGCGCCTGGTCCTGATGATCCTGGCGGTGCCGGTGCTGCAATGCATGATCGCGATTCCGGCGAAAAGCGTGCCGGAACGACGGGGCCGGGCGTGCCGGAATGACAGGGCCGAGCGCGCCGGAACGACGGGGCCGGGCGTGCCGGAATGACAGGGCCGAGCGCGCCGGAACGACAGGGCCGGGCGTGCCGGAACGACAGGGCCAAGCGCGCCGGAATGACGGGGTCGGCATGCCGGAACGACAGGGCCGGGCGTGGCGGAACGGCGGGACTGTCCCCAATCTCGTCATTCCGGCATGCTTTTGGCCGGAATGAAATGACCCCTCCGAGGTACGGCAAAGGGGTCGTACCCGGGAGGGGTCGGTCGCGACGGCGGACGGTGGGCGCTGTTCTGGGGCGCTCACTACGCGGCGACGGGGGAAGGGGTTCGATGGTCCGCCGCGTTGTGTACCGCGCTCGCCGTTGCGACTACTATCTATGTACATAGTTAGTAGATTGCTTGTCAAGTTTCGGTGGCGATGCCGGACATGGCCAGCAGGCCCGACAGCAGTGCGGCCCGGCCGTGGTGGCGGATCGCGCCGTCGTCGGCCCACATCTCGCACAGCCGCCCGACCTCTCGGGCGCCGTCGCGGCACACCGCCAGGCGCGGGAAGGTGGTCGCGAGACCCCGGAGCAGCGTGAGGATCTGGGGGTGGCGACCGGTCAGGTGGGCGCGCTCGTGCGCCAGGACCGCCGCCAGTTCCCGATCGCCGAGCGCGTCGACCGCGCCGCTGGTGATCACGATGACGTCGGGACGCCCGGCGAGGCAGTAGGCGGCGGGTTCGGCGGCCGCGAGCACCACCACACCCGGATCGAAACCTTCCGCGCCCGAACGATAGTGGCCCAGCGGGCGGCCGAGCAGGCGCAGCGCCTCGGCGTGCTCGTGGGCGCGCGCCCGCATCGCCCGGAACAGGCGCGCGAGCTGCACGGCGGCCACCGCCACCGCCCCGACCAGCACCACCGCGGTCACCACGGTCGCGACGCCCTGCGATCTGCCGGTGCCCAGGACGACGAGCACCCGGGGATGGTGCCACACCCGCACCGCCACCGCCCCGAGCGCGAAAACGATTGCCACCGACCAGGATCCGAGCACGCTGACGAGCACGGCGAGCCAGGCCGCCACCCCGAGCCGGGGCGCGGCCCCGTCGGCGGTCAGGGCGCGCAGCAGGGGCGGCGCGAAAATGGCTGCGCCCGTGGCGTACACGAACAGACAGATCGCTACGCCCACACGCCCTCCTTGCCGGAGGACCGGCGCCAGCCAACGGGATACACGACGCGGCGGATCGGGGGCGGCACCGGGGAATGCCTGCGCGACACCGGGAATCGATGGTGGACGACTCCCGATCCGCGCTCCCCGAAAACCGCCGCGTCGTGACCGGTGTCAATATACTATCCCCGTACATAGATAGTAGATCGACGCGACGAACATACACCATCACCGAGCGCCACGCATCCGAGCTTCCCGATCTTGCTCGATGCCGGTCCAGCTGTTATTACTATCTACGTAAGTAGGTAGTAATTATTGGGTCGGCCGCTCGCCCACCCGCCCCGAGGGGTCTCGTTTCATGCCTCGCTTCCCGCGTTTTTCCTTCGCATCGACCCGCGCCGACGCCGCGCCGCGGCGCGCCCACGCCGCGAACGCCGCGGACGCGCCGGTGATTCCGGCCGTCCCGACCCGGCCGCGCTGGGGCCTGCGCATCGCGGGCGGTGTGCTGATCGTGGTCGCGGTCATCGGGTCGCTGGCCGTGGTGCGGAATCTGCGCGCCACCACCCAGGTGCTGGTGCTGGCCCGAAATGTGGCCCAGGGCGGGCGAATCGACGCCGCGGACCTGACCGTCGCGACGGTCAACACCGATTCCGGCCTGCAGGTGGTGCCCAGCGACAAGCGCGGCGCGGTGATCGGGCTGGCGGCGGTGCAGCCGCTGACCGCGGGCCAGTTGCTCGTGGCGAGCATGCTCACCGATGCGGTCGTGCCCGGCCGCGGTCAGACGCTCGTGGGCGTCACGGTCGCCCCGGCCAAGCTGCCCGCCGAGCCGCTGCGGGCGGGTGACTATGTGCGCCTGGTCGACACGCCGCGCGACCAGGACAGCGCGCCGGTGCAGGCGCCCATCGCCTCGAACGCGCAGGTGGTGACGGTGCGGGCGAACACCCAGGCCGATCAGGTCACCGTGGATGTGATCGTGCCCGAGGCGGAGGCCACCTGGGTGGCGGCCCGCGCCGCGACCGGGCGGGTGGCGGTCGTGCTCGATTCCCGGGTGCGGTGAGGCCGATGTTCGTCGCCCTCACCTCCGCGAGCGGCTCGCCGGGAACCTCTACCACCGCGCTGGGCCTGGCCCTGTGCGCACCCGCCGACGACGTGTTCTATGTCGAGGCCGATCCGTGCGGCGGGAGCTTCCTGCACTCCGGCTACTACCGCTCCGAACGGCCGCGCCGGACCTCGGTGGTCGGGCTGATCGAGGCCCATCAGGCGGGGCGGCTCGCGGACGGCATTCGCGAACAGGCCGAACCGATTCCGGACACCCGCGTCCAGGCGTTGACCGGCATGTGGACCACCCGCCAGGCCATGGTGACCCGCACGATCTGGGGCCCGCTGGGCCGCTTCCTAGCCGAGAGCACGACCTGCGGGGTCACGGTGGTGGCCGACACCGGCCGCTACGGACATCGTTACGGCGCAACGGATCTGCTCACGGCCGCCGATGTGGTGGGCGTGGTGTGTCGGGCCGGTCTCGCGGAACTCGGTGTCCTGCACGGTGTTCTGCCCGATCTCCGCCGCGACCTGACCGCCGCGGGCTCGACCGCCGTCCTGGGCGTGATCCTCGTCGGCTCCCACTACAGCCCCTCGGAGGTGCGCCGAGCCCTGGGTGTCGACGTCCTGACCACCCTGCCCTACGCCCCCGACCACGCCGCCGTGTTCTCGCACGGCGCCCGCCTGCGCCGCTTCCGCCAAACCCGCTCCCGCTACCTCGCCGAACTCCGCCGCACCTGGCCCCGTCTCGCCGACGTCTCGGTCGCTCGGCCGGGCGATGGGAGGTCGGGGCGGTGAGGCGGCAGGAGCGGTCGACGGCATTGACGACCTCGCTGTGGAGTCGGTTGCAGCAGTTGCAGCCGCACGACGCGGATCGGGCCGACAGCGTCTCGGCGATGGAAACGACTCGGCCGCTGGATCTTTCGGCGCTGCGGTCGGTGCCGCCGCGGATCGTGGTGCCGCGCGCGGGCGCCGCGCCGGATCGGGCGGTCATGCGGCGCATCGTGGCCGCGGCCTCCGATGAGCTGACGGCGCTGCTGCGGGAACGGGCGGGCGAGCGGGAGACGCCGATGCCGCACGGGGAGCAGGAGATTCGCGGGCTCGGGCGGGATATCATCGCCCGCCTGGTCGAGGACGAGATCCGGACCGAGATCAACGACGGTGAGCAGACCGTTACCGGGGATCAGCGTGAGGCGCTGGCGAAGTCGGTGGAGGACTACATGTTCGGCCTCGGGCCGATCCAGTCCCTGGTCGACGAGCCCGAGGTCACCGATATCGTGATCAACGGGTCGCATGTGCGAGTGCTGTTCCCGGACGGGCGATTCGAGGCGCGGCCGCCGATCGCCGACTCCGATCAGGAGATCATCGAGTGGCTGGTGACCGTCGCGCAGCGGGCGCCGGGCGGCGGGCGGCCGTTCTCCCCGGTCAGCCCGCATCTGCGGCTGGACCTGCCCGGGCACATCCGGTTGTCGGCCATGGCGTGGACGGTGCCGCATCCCAATATCGCCATCCGCCTGCACCGGCTCACCAACGTCTGCCTCGACGATCTCGTGCACCGCCGGATGCTGCCGCAGCCACTGGCCCGACTGCTCAGCGCCGCCGCCAATGGCGGTGTGTCCCAGGTCGTTTCGGGACCGATGGGGGCGGGCAAGACGACGCTGCTGCGGGCGCTGGCCAATGCGCTGCCGGTGGAGACCCGGATCGGGACCGCGGAGACCGAGCGCGAGCTGTATCTGGACGAATTGCCCGGCCGCGCACCGTATGTGGTGAGCGGGGAGACCATCACCGGCGGCGGCGAGCGCAACGATCTCACCGGAGAACTGCGCGGCGCGATCGGATTGACCGATCTGCTCTACGCATTCGTGCGCATGCAGCTCGAGGTGGTGATCGTCGGCGAGGTCGCGGGCAAGGAGATCCTCAGCATGTTCAAGGCCATGCAGTTCACCCCCTCCTCGATGTCGAGCGTGCACGCCACCGACGCGCGCGCCGCCATCCACCGGCTCGCCACCATCGCTCGCGAGGTGCCCGGCATCACCGTGGAATACGCGACGGCGCAGGTGGCCCACCACATCGATCTGATCGTGCAGCTGGAGCGGCGCACGCTGCGCGACGCGCGCGGCGAGATCGTCGGCATGCGTCGGTTCGTGCGCGAGGTGATCTACGTGGAGCCCGGCGAGTCCGACCTGTCGCCCGCGGTCACCACGGTCTATCTCGGAAACACCGACGGCACCGGCCGATTCGGCTCGGTGCCGACGGCGCTGCGCACGGCGCTGCTCGAGGGCGGCATGCGCGAGCACGAGATCCCGGTCTCCACACTGGATTTCTCGGAGGCGCTGTGAACGACTATCGGATCGCCGTGCTCGGTGTGGATCTGGCGCTGTTGGTCGGGGGGTATCTGATTTATCGGGGGCGGCGGGCGGCGGTGGTAATGCCGGAGCCGAAAGCCGGTGTCGTGCTGTGGGATCGGATGTCTGCCCGGACGCGGATGCGGCTGGCGATCGGCCTGTTCGCGGGGATCGCGGGCTGGGTGACGACCGGATGGCTCGCCTGGATGGCGGCCGGGCCGCTGGCGCTGGTCGTGCTGCCGCAGATCTTCGGCCCGACGGCCGCCGCCGGGCAGATCGAGCGGCTCGACGCCCTCGAGGAGTGGGTGCGCAATCTGGCCGGTGTCGCTTCGGTCGGCAACGGTCTGGAGCAGTCGATTCTCGCCACGGAACGGTCCGTCCCCGATCCGCTGCGACCCGAATTGAGCGCGCTGCTGGCCGCGGTGCGCGCCAACGCCCCGGTGACCGAGGCGCTGCGCCGCTTCGCCGACGCCGTCGACGACGCCTCCGCCGATGCCGTCGTCGCCGCGCTCCTACAGGTGGCGAGCCTGCGCGGCAGCGGGCTGACCACCATCCTGGAGGGGTTGTCGGTGTCGATCGGCGAGGACGTGCGCAATCGGCGCGAGATCGAGGCCAAGCGCAGGCAGACGGTCACCAGCGTCCGCTACACCACGATCATCATCATCGGCCTGCTCGCCTACCTGTTCGCTGCCACCGACTATTTGGCCGCCTACCGGCACGGGGGGCTGCAGTTGCTGTTCACCGGGCTGGTGGCGGCATTCGGCGGACTACTGCTGTGGATGCGGGCCATCGTGCGACATCGCCCGCGGACCCGGTTCATCCGGGTGCGGCATCGGGAACCCGCCGGGAGCTCGTCATGACCTACGAGCTGCACCTGGCCCTGTTCGCCTGCCTCGGCGTGCTCGGATTCTGCACTGTCGTCGGCACTTTCCTGCGCAGCCGCCCGGCCCTGCGGCAGGCGCTGGAACGCCTGAGCCCGGCGGCGGGCCCGGTGCCCATCGCCTGGGACACCGGCAGCATCAAGGCCCGGGTGGGCGCGCTGGCGTATCCGTATCTGGCGCGCTGGCAATGGTTCCGACTGCCCGAGCACGATCTGCGGTTGCTGGAGATCGATCCCGCCCGCTTCCTCGGCGACAAGATCCTTTCCGGCGCTGCCGGATTCGCGCTACCGCTCGTTCTGGCCGTGTCCGGGCGGGCGATCGGCGTCGGGATCCCGGAATCGCTGGCGCTGGCGGCCGCACCGATATTGGGCGCGGCGCTGTTCCTCGCGCCGGATGCCGAGCTCCGGGCGAAGGCCGCACGAGCCCGGACGGAGTTCGCGCAGCACCTGCAGATCTATCTGGATCTGGTGACGCTCAACCGAATCGGCGGCGTCGGCGCGCTGCAAAGCCTGGAGCGGGCGGCCGCGGTGGGCGACAGCTGGGTGTTCCATCGGCTCACCGAGGTGTTGCAGCGCTCCCAATTGGCCGGGCAGCCACCATGGTCCGCACTGTCGGAGTTGTCGCGCCGACTGGCGCTGCCGGATCTCGCCGACCTCGGCGACATCATGACGATGTCGGGCGAATGGGGCACCAGCGTGGTCGACGGCCTCCGGGCGCGCAGCCGGTCGCAGCGACACGAGGTCGTCACGAGCGAACTCGGTGCGGCCGAGGCAGCTTCGGAGCGGCTCCGGATTCCGGCGGCATGTATTGCGTTGCTGCTGGTCGTCATGCTTTCGGTGCCTTCAGTGGTGAACATCATGCACCCGTGAGACCACTCGTCATCGAAACCTACCCTGATGAAAGGAATACACATGTACAGATCACTCTCGGCACGTACCACCCGACTCGCACTCGACAGAGTGACGGTGAGCCTGCTTGTAGTGGTCGCCACGGTGTCGGACTATGTCTCGGCGCGGACCGCCGACGAGCACCGGGATCGGGGCGACGTCATGGAGAAGGTCATCATCATCGCCGGGATGGTCGGGTTGGCCATCGCCCTGGTCGTGGCGGCGAAGGCCGCTTTCGCCAGGTACGTTATCCAGATCATCTAATGCGCCGCTCGGACGATCGCGGTTCGGTGCTGGAGACGGTGATCATCACGCCGATGGTGCTGCTACTGCTTTTCACAGCGCTACAGGGCGCGTTGTACTTTCACGCCCGCAATGTGGCGGTGAAGGCCGCCGAGGCCGGACTGCGGCAGGCTCGTGGGCAGCATGGAAACGGCCCACTGGGCACGGCAGCGGCCTACGCCTTCATAGCTCGCAACGGTCCCACCGTGCTGCGATCGCCCAAGGTCCTCGTCCTACGCGGGCCGAGGGAGGCGTCGGCACACATTGTGGCCCAGCCGATTCAGCTCGTCCCGTTCCTGAATCTCACGGTGACGGTCGACCAGACCCAGCCTGTGGAACGGGTGACACGGCCCGGGCAGATGTGATGAGAGACGGAACCGACCGAGGAGCAGTCCTCGAACAGGTGATCATCACCCCGGTGGTCCTCCTGTTGATCGGGATCATCATCGTGGGCGGACGAATCAGCTTCGCGCACGAGAAGGTCGAGCTCGCGGCCTATACGGCCGCCCGCGCCGCGTCGATCGCCCGCACCGGAATCCAGGCCGCAGCCGACGCCCGGATAGCGGCCGAGCAGAACCTGATCGCGCGTGGGCTCGACTGCGTGGGAGCCCCCGTCGTGACCACCGATGTAGCCGGATTCATGCGTCCCCCAGGTCAACTCGCCTCGGTCACCATCGTGGTCACCTGCGTGGTCTCCCTGGATGCCTTGCTGCTACCGGGAATCGGCGGTACCCGGGTGATCACCGCGTCGGCGACCTCACCGATCGATACCTTCCGGGAGCGAGCACGATGAGCACAGACGACCACGGATCGTTCGTGCTGTGGTGGGCCATAGTACTTTTCGCGGGCCTGCTCGCGCTGGGGCTGGTGGTCGACGGCGGCGGCAAGTTGCATGCCGGGCAGCGGGCGCAGCTGGTAGCGGAGGACGCGGCGCGGGCGGCGGGGCAGGCCATCGTGGTGCCGTTGGCCAAGCAGGGCACCGCGGTCACCCTGGATCCGCTGACCGCGACCGGATACGCGCAGCTGGCGTTGGTACGGGCACAGGTGCCCGGTACGGCGATCGTCACCGGGCCGACGACGGTCGAGGTCACCACGACCGTCGTCTACCAACCGAAGATCCTCGGCCTGATCGGCATCGGGCCGCAGTTCGTGACCGGTAAGGCCACCGCACATCTCGAACACACCAATACCGGACTTTGACGGAGGAGAAGCGGTGTATCAGCGAAATACCGCGCGGCGGAACATGATTCGTGCCGCCTACGGCGGACTCACCGTCGCGCTGCTCGCCGGATGCAGCAGGGTGACCACCGGGCCGATCCCCGCGCACGGCCCGGGGCTGTCCGGCCCCGCCGGGGTGACCGCCTCGCCCGAGCAGCAGGCTGTCGACCAAGCCACCGCCCTGCTGCGGAACTACTACGCCGTGCTCACCCGCCTGGCACACGACGATGGCGCCGATCTCGAGGCGCTGCAGACGGTTTCGAGCGGCGACCAGGTGGACCGGGCGCGGCGTGAGGTGTCGAAGCTCCGAACCGGCGAGGGGATCAATCCGACCCTGATCGGCAGCCGCCCCACGCGCCACACGGTGCCCAAGGATCCCGACACGGGCGCGCCCGCACCCGGGCACGCGACTATCGACTTCGACACTTGTGTCGGCGCCGATCGCAACCGATCCGCCTCCGTCATAACCAAGGTCGATGATCCGGACTGGCCCGACCCGGCCGGATGGCGGGTCACCCTCGCCGTCGCGCTGCCGGATCAGCGCTGCGACACCAGCCTGTTCTGAACGGCCGGAGAGTCTCGTGAATCCTCGTCTCCCCCTTGCCCTGATCGGCGTCCTGCTCGCCGCCGGTTGCGCGACACACAGTTCCGATGACACCACTCCCAGCGGCTCCAGCCCCGTATTCGGCGGCTACCGTGACGATTCCACCGACCCCACCGACGCGGCCGAGCGGCAGGCGGTCGCCAAGGTGCGGGAGTTCTACGACACCTGGTCGCGGCTGGAGGGCAACCCGGTTGCCCCGCTGGATCAGCTCCGGGCCGTCGCGGACGATCCGATCCTGACGGCCTGGACCGAGGACATCCTGGTGCGCCGCTCGCAGAGCATTATCGGATCCGGTGCGTTCCGGGTCGTCGACGCGACCGCCACCGGCGCGGGAATTCCCCAGCGCCCCAAGGACACCGGGGCACCGGCGTGGGTGCATGTGCGGGTCTGTCTGGACATCTCCGGACTCACCTGGCGCGACCACGACGGCGTTCCCTCCGTCGATCCGAAACGCCCGCAGCGCGTCCGGGCCGATCTCACCGTGCGCGATCACGCCTACCCCGACCCGAACGGCTGGCGGGTGACCGGCGATTCCGCCCCGCAGTATGCCCCGTGTGCCGATTCCTGAACTCCCGGAGAGGATTTCGCCGATGTCCCCGCGTTCCGTCCGTCTGCTGACCACCGCATTGTGCGCCTTGCTGCTGTCCGTGATGCCACCGATCGTGGGCACGGCCGCGGCCGAAACCGATGACGGCGGTACCGATATCGCCCCGAGCACCACCCATGTCGGTGCGACGGAGGTGCTCAACCGCGACCCGTCCATCCCGGTGGCCCCGACCGAGGTGCAGGGCAAACCGATCAGCGGCAAGGGCGGCGGCTGGTTCTGGATCTGGGAGGCCCCCAAGATCATCGAACGCTGGATGAACCTGGAACAGCCACCCATGTGCTTCGCCCCGGGCACCACCGACTCCGGCAGCACCGGCGTGGTCGGGTTGAACTCCTGGGCGTGGATCTGCCCGGACGAGATTCGAGATTCGACGGTCGGCCCGAAATACCTGAGCATCAAGAACATCATCGGGCTCTACGGGATCGAACTGTCGGCGTTCAACCCCGGGGTGCTCGTGGACTGGGGCGACGGATCACTGCCGTCGCTGTGCGTGAACCCGACTCCAGTCATCACCCAACAGCCGTTCGTGCCCTATACGGGCGCCTTCGACGCGCTGTCGCGGCCCGGCGCCGGCGATGTGCCGTCGCCGAGCTGCGGCCATTTCATCGGCAAGAGCAGCGTCGACGCGCCGGGCGGCACCTTCACCGTGACCGCGACGAGCGGATGGACGGTGCCGTTCTCGGTCTGGATCCGAAACCTGTTGCCGCCGTGGAACCGGATCACCGTGTTCGCCGGGGTGGTCCCGTGGCCGACGATCGCGCAGTTCCATCAGCGCATCGGAGAGGCGCAGGCGCTCAACGGGATTACCCTCACCCCCGGTCGCTGAGTGCCGGAATCACTTGCCTCCGCGTCGGATTCGGCGCAGCGCCGCCACCAGCCGCTCCGAATCCTCCGGACCGATCTGCTCGACGAAATGCGCGAGCACCAGGTCGGAATCGCCGCCGCCGTCCAGTGTCTCGCGCATCAGCCGCGCGCTGTGCTCCTCCCGGGTGAGGGTGGGCCAATACAGGAACGCCTTGCCCTGACGGCGGCGCTCCAGCCAGCCCTTGCGATGGAGATTGTCCATGGTGGTCATGACCGTGGTGTAGGCGATCTCGCGCTCGGCGGCGATGCCGTCGTAGACCTCGCGGACGGTCGTCGTCTCGCCCTCGCGGTCCCATACCCGGTCCATCACGACCGTCTCCAAATTTCCGAATCCACGAGTCCCCACTCTGGCTCTCCTTGCCCCTTCGCCTGCTCGGCTCGCTCTTCAGCTATCACTAGCTACTACTGAATACGTACATAGATAGTAATACGCTGTCAAGTCGCCGCCGACCGGCGACTCCCGGACTCTCGGCGGAATTTACCGAATTTCGAAAGTTCGGGTTGGCGAAGAATTATTCGCCTCGGCGCTCAATTGGCTGCTCGAGCGCGCTATCTCGGATCGATTACGACGGCGTCGCGCACAATCCGAAGGAGGCGCGAACCAGCGCGACCCGGTACACGGCATCGCCGTTGCGGGCGGGCATCGTGTCCAGGACGCTTCCCGCGAGGTCGGTGGCGCAGCCCGGGGCGGACAGTTCCGCCCGGTGCGCGGCCAGCTGCTCGACGATCTCGACATTGGCCCGATCGATGACGGGGCGGACGCCCGCGAGGTCGGTCGCGGGCACGGGCGCTGCGGCCACCCCGGCCCGCCAGCGCTCGACCAGGCCACGCTGCACGATCTTGTTGGCCTCGATCTGCCCCGCGAACACCTGCCGCACCCACGGCTCCGGCAGGCCGCGCTCGGCGCCCAGCCGGGCCATCGCCTCGTAGATCCGCGCCTCGCGCGCCGGATCGTCGATGACCGGTTCGGCGCCCTCGCGCGCCGCGGCGGCCCACTTGACCGCCGCCACGGTGTCGGCGGTGTCGAGCCGGTCGGCGACCAGCGCCACCAGGCGATCCAGCGGATGCGAATCCGGTTCCGCCGCAGCGGATCCGGCATCCGATATCGAAACCGCCAGGAACGCCGCCGTGGTCACCGCGGCCGCGGCAAATCCCTTCATGACCCCTCACCTTTCACTGTCACGTGACCCCCTCCGGGCCACGTCATCTACTATCTATGTACGTTAATAGTAATTGGGAGGTGTGGGCCGATGCCATCGACCACGGCCCGATCGGGCGAACCGGTCGCGGCACCGGCGGCCGACCGGCTGGACGGGCCGATTCGGATCGGCCTGATCGTCGCCGCGAGCGCGGCGGCGACCGGTGCGGGACTGCTCGCGCTGGATGCGGTGGCGGTGGCGTTCGCGGGCATTGCCGGGGCGCTGGCGGCGCGGCTCGCGCGGCCGGTGGTCGAGCGCTGGTGCGCGACGGTCGGCATCGCGGTCGACACCCGACACATCCTGCCTATCGCCGCGAATGCGGCGCTGTGGTGCGCGGCGATCGCGAAGGCGGGCGACCGGCCCGCGGTCATCGCCTGGCTCGCGGTGTCGGCCCTGGCGGTCTGGGCGGCGTGGATCGATGCGCACGCCCACCGAATCCCGTTGGCGCTCAGTCGGGTCGGCGCGATCCTGGCGGCCTTCCTGCTGGCGGCGGCGAGCGCGACCTCCGGGGATATGGCGGCGCTGGCGCGGGCCGTCGCGGCGGCGGGCGGGATCTTCGCGGCGACCTGGACATTCGCGGTCGTCTCCCGGGGGATGCTCGGGCTGGGGGATGTGTGGTTTCTGGTGCCGCTCATGTTGATCGCGGGATACGAGGGCTGGGATCGGGCGGGCGTGGCGCTCGTGCTCGGGCTGGGCCTGATGGTGCCCGCGGTGATCGTGCGGTCGATCCGGCGGGGCGGCGCGGCCGCCGAGGCGCTTCCCGCCGCACCGTATCTGGTGGCGGGAACCGCTGCGGCCCTGGCCGATTCGACCTCGGTCACCCGGTTCGTCGGCGGGGTCGCGGTGGTCGCCATCGGCCTCGGCCTGCCGTTGACGGCGCCGCGGCGGCTGGCCCGGTATCTGGGTGCGGGCGACCGGCTGCTGATCACGATGGTGTTCGGCGTGCTGCCGATGTCGCTGGTGGCCATGGTGATCGCGCTGGCCGTGGATTCACCGCTGCCGGTCGTCCGGCTGGTGGTGATTCTCGCCGTGGTCGCGCTCGCGCTCGGACCCGTTGCGCTGTGGCGACTGTCGCGGGCCTCGGCGGCCGCGCAGGCCGATCCCGTTGTCGGACAGCTGCGACAGCACCAGCCCGGTGGCGGCCACCAGGAAGATGTGTAGCGGCGCCCGGCTCCCGGCCCACTCCGGCCAGATCCAGCGCAGCGGCCACTCGTTTCCGACGGTCAGAAATCCGAAGGCGGACAGGAGAATTTCGACACCCCAACCGAAATCCGTCATCCTTTCGGCCATCCCCGGACCGGCGGTCGCCCGATCGGCGGCCAGCGAACGCACCCACAGCGGCGCGGCGGTGAACATGACCGCCGCGATGGCGAACTCCACCGCGATCACGGCAATCCACCCGGCCAGCGTGATATACGCACAGGAACCGGGTGTTTCGGCCTCCGCCAGCGCGCAGTGCAGTCCCCGGTCGACATCGACGACATGCGATATCGCGCCCATGAGACAGCCGACTCCGGTCAGTGCGGCCAATGCCGCCACCGATATTCGCCGGATGCGCCCCCAGGTTGCGAGATCGGTCACCAGATCGGCGATTGATAGTAAATAGAAATGATTACCATGTTCATACTCCTCTCGACCTGCGAGAATACCCCGAGTTGGTCCAGCGTCCAATTGCGGAGAAAACGGTCGCGGGAAATTCGGTGGCTCCGCGTCCGTGTCGGTGGTTACCTGAGACGGCACGGCTTCTCGCCGTCAGGAATGTCCGCTCGACTCGAGGATGCCTATGACCCGGCTCGCGCCGCGTGCGCCTCAACACACGGTTATCGCCGACCTCCACGTCGTCGCGCACTGACGACGTAGGTTTCCAGGCGCACTCGGCCTGCTCCCGTTGCTCTGTTTCCAGTCGACGAAGGAGTTCCGGGTGTCGAACAACACCTCCGATCAGCACACCTCCACCCAGCACGGGCCGAGTCCGGCGCTGCGCACCGCGACCTTCCCCTGCATGCGCTGCGGCCTCGTCGTGGCCACGCTCGCGCCGGACAACACCCGCCGCAATCACTGTCCGAGCTGCCTGAGCTCGCGGCACATCCACGATCACGTCGACGGTGGCGTGTCGCAGTGCCAGGGCCGGATGGCTCCGCTGTCGATCGCGGTGCTGCGCACCGGCGACTGGGCCCTGGTGCACCGCTGCACGCGGTGTCACGAGTTGGCCATGCATCCGGTGAGCGGGGACGACAATCAGCTCATGCTGATGCGGCTGGCGGTGCGGCCGCTGGCCGAACCGCCTTTCCCGCTCGAAGTTTTCGGCGATCTGTGAGGTCCGGCATGCCACGGAGAAAACCGTCGGCCCGCCGGCCGCAACGACCGAAACAGGTGCTGCACGGCCCCGGCGGCGAGTCCGGCGACGCGTTCCGCTGCGTCGGCTGCCGCCGGGACGTGCCCACGCACGCCCCCGGCACCGCCCACCGCAACCACTGCCCAACCTGCCTGACCAGCAAGCACATCGACCGCCGCACCCCCGGCGACCGCGCCGACCCCTGCGGCGGCCGCATGACCGCCGTCAGCCTCACCACCCGCGACAATGGCGAATGGTCCCTGGTCCACCAGTGCCTCGCCTGCGGAATACTGAAGGTGAATCGCATTGCGGGAGACGACAACGCCCTCGCACTGATGCGAATAGCCTTGCGCCCCTTGGCCAGCCCACGGCTCGGCCATCGGGCCCTGCTGGCGCTGTGAAGTACGGCTGCGCGTACTCCGCGCGGTCATACCTGCTGGCGCTGTGAGGACGGCCGCGTACATCTCGTGCGCGGCCATTCCTCCGGCAGCGGCGCAGGCCCACCCGTCGGACAGCGCGGCGCGGGCGCGCTCGTCCCCCATTGCGGCGCAGACATAGTTGTCGATTCCGGCGTGCTTTTGGCCGGAATCTCGGTGGGTGGATCCCGGCCAAAAGCATGCCGGGATCATTGGGTACTGCTCATGCCGGGGCTACTGGGTACCGCTCATGCCGGGACGATCGTGTGCTGGTCGTGGCGGGATTATTGGGGGCGGGTGATGTGGATGGTGACTGGGGTGGGGCCGGTGGCTTCTAGGGTGAGGGTGGGGGCGTTTGGGGGGGAGGTGATGGTGGCGTCGGCGGCTTGGGCCTGGTAGCCGTGGGGGTAGGCGATGTCCGAGATGTAGATTTCGGTGGGCTTGGTGGCGGGGTGGGGGGTGTAGGTGTAGGTGAATGTGCCTGTGGTGGGGTCGTAGGACAGGTGGGTGGGGGTGCCTGCGGTGGCTCGGGGATAGGTGCGGACGAGTTCTGGGCCTATGGCGCCGAGGAAGGGGTCGGGGCGCGGGGCACCGGGGCCGTAGCTCGACTGGTAGTGCCAGTACGCCCAGCCGATGGTGCGCTCGTCGGCGCGGGTCGTGGTGTTGTGCAGGACCGTGGGGTCGCCGTCGCCGAATTCGTCTACGAGCGCGGGGATTCCGGTGCGCCGGGTGAAGGAGTCGATATTGCTCCAGGTCTTGTCCTGCTGCACCGGGCACAGGCCGCGCAGCTGCTCGGGCAGGCCGAGGTAGATCGCCAGCTGGCTGGGGATGCAGTAATCGTGCGGCGCGAACACGATATTCGGGTCGGTGATGGGCGGATTCTTGCCGAGGTAGGTCGGCATGGTCTCGTTCCAGGTCACATTGGGTTCCCACAGCACCGGGACGGACGCATTGCGGGCGCGCACCGCCGTGGTCAGCTTCTGCATGGCCGCTTGGTATTCGGCGTCGAAGTCGGGGCACCCGTTGGGATAGCAGGAGGCGAAGGCCGAGCCGGGCCAGGGCTCGTTGAGCAGTTCGATACCGAGCACCCCCGAATGGCCCCGCACCTTGGCGGCCAACTCACCGAGCGCCGTGCCGAGCTGATCGAGCACGCCGTAGGTGTTGTTCCACACCTCGTCCCAGCCCCGATTCATGCTGGGCATCAGGTAATACAGCGGGAAACCGGGATTGGGCTCCCAGGGCGCGGGCCGCGACCTGATGGCCCAGTCGGGAAATCCGTTGCCGCCCCAGATCTTCGACAGCCCGTCCTGGTGATCGTCGAGCAGGGTGTAGATCCCCTGTGCGGCAAGGGTATCCACAACCTGGACGACCCGGTCCAGCAGCGCGGTATCGATCGTGCCCCGGGTCGGCATGAGCGCCTCGAACGGGACGCCGAGCCGCACAACGTCGAATCCGTGCTGCGCCAATAACTTCGCATCCCGATCGGAGACGGTGAAGCCGTCCCCGGCCTGCACGAACGGGGCCTGCTTGTGCACATTGTTCACCCCGTGCAGCAGCACCGTGCGGCCGTACTCGTCGACGATCGCAGAGCCCTGGGCGTGCAGCGCGGGGATCGGATCCGGCGGGTCGGCGGCCGAATTGCCCACTCCCGCACACAGTCCCGCACCGATCACGGCCGCGGCGATCATCGCGCATCCCCGCCGCACCGCGTGCCGACATCCCATCATGCGCAGGCCGTCCTCACGTGCCGTCGACTGCATGAAAGCGAAAATGACGCTATTCGGAATATAGCAGCGGGGGTGCGAGCTCGGGCCTGGAACAGGGAAACGGCTGTGCTGCCTGTGATTCCGGCCAAAAGCACGCCGGAATCACAGGCGACAGAGCCGGACCGACGGGAACCACCGGCGACAGAGCCGGACCGACGGGAACCACAGGCGACAGAGCCGGACCGACGGGAACCACCGGCGATAGTGCCGGACCGACAGGCAGTACAGCGAGGAGGGTCAGTTCCAGCGGGACTGCGCGCGGCGGTGCAGGGTGCCGTTGGCGAGGGCCTCGAGGTCGTCGATGAACTTCTCGATGCTGTCGGAGCGAACCTGATTCGAGGCGACCTGGGCGCGCACCTTCTCCTCGGTGCGATCCAGCATGGACATGGTGAGGTCGTGCTGTAGGTCGCGAATGAGCTGGCGGCGCAGCTGCAGGATCTGGTCGCGACCCTGCTTGCGGACCCGCTCGACCTCGACGGCCGCGGCCTCGCGCATCTGCGCGATGATGTGCTCGGCGTCGGACTGGGCGTCGGTGCGCATCCGCTCGAGTTCGGCCTGCGCCTCGGCGGCGGCCTTGTCGTAGGACTGCTTGGCCTCGGCGAGCCGGTTCGCGGCCTCCGCGCTCTCCTCCAGCTGTTTGCGGATGGCGTCCTGACTGCGCTCCATCATCCGCTTGACCGGTGGCACAATCCATTTCACGGTCACGAAGACGATGACCGCGAAGCCGAAGAGCTGGCTGAAGAAGACCGGCCAATCGAAGGTGATGTGGTAAGGGCCCGCGGCCAGGACGCCGCCGGTGTGGATCATGACTGTGCCCGTCCCCTCTGGTGACCCGAACTCGTTCCGGCGTGTCCCTCCGGCCCGCCGACCACGCGGTCGGCCAGCGAATCCGCGAGCGGCTCCACGGCCTGGCGCAACTCCGCCGCGACCTGATCGGCCTCGGCGCGCAACTGGGTCTGCGCCTCCGCCACGATGGCGTCGGCCTCCCGCTGCGCCTCACCGCGAAGCTCTTCGAGGATGGCCCGGCCCTCGGCGCGCGCCCGGTTGCGAATATCCGCGGCCTCGGCGCGCGCCTTCTCCAGCCCCTCCTCGTAGTGGGCCTGGGCCTGGGCGAACAGCTCCTTGGACTCCTTGCCGCGAGCCGTCGTCTCGGATACCCGATTCTCCCGCTCCTCCAGCACCTTACGGATCGGGGGAACGACGAAGATCCAGATGACGGCGAGCACGATCAGGAAGATCGCCAGCTCGACGAAGAAGGTGCCGTTGGGAATGAGAAAGTTGCCTTCGGCAACCGTATCCGTTCGCGCAGCCATGGCGCGCTACTTACCGGGTGTCGCGAAGACGAACAGCGCCATGAACGCCAGGTTGATGAAGTACGCGGCCTCGACCAGACCAACGGTCAGAAAGAAGTTACCGCGCAACCGGCCCTCGGCCTCCGGCTGCCGAGTCACACCGTTGATCAGCGCGGAACCGGCCAGACCGTCACCGATACCGGCGCCGATGGCGCCGCCGGCCATGATGAGGCCGCCACCGATGAGCGCGCCCTGGACGATTGCGGGATCTGCAGCCATTGTCACTTCCTGTTCTCGACGAAGGTCGACCGACGGTGCCGGTCAGTGGTTTTCATGCTCCAGCTCCATGGACTGGCTGAAGTAGAGGACGGTCAGCAGGGAGAAGATGAAAGCCTGGATGGCGCCGACGAACAGGTCGAACATCTTCCAGATGGCATTCGGGCCCCAGCTGATCCAGAACGGGAACAGCGTGATCACCGAGATCATCACGCCGCCGGCGAACATATTTCCGAACAACCGCAGCGAGAGCGACAGCGGCTTGGCGATCTCCTCGATGATATTGATGAAAATCATCGGGCCCCAGCCGGTATGCCCCTTGAGCATTTTCTTCACATGGTTGAACGGGCCGCGCCGTGCGATGCCGGCGGACTGATAGAAGATGAACACGAACAGCGCCAGCGCGTAGACGAAGTTGACGTCGGACGCGGGCGGGGCGATGAGTTCACCGTGGCCGTACTGCACCGGCAGCACCGACAGCCAGTTCGACAGCAGGATGAAGGTGAACAGCGTGACCGCCAGCGGCAGCGCGAACGGCGCCACCTTCATGCCGATGGCCGCCTCGACCTGATTGCGCATCTGAACGGTGACGGCCTCGAAGAACAGCTGCACCCCGTTGGGCACCCCGGAGGTGATCTTGATCCGCAGGAAGACGGCCAGCGCGAGCACGATCACCGCGGCCACCGCCGTCGACACGATGGTGTCGACATTGAAGTCCAGTCCCCACAGGTGTGCGACCGCGTGCTCGCCGACCTCGATGGATGCGGCGAGCGGAGTCGAGGCAGCGGAACTCGTCATGACGGCTGACGCAACCCTTTCCATCCGGGGATCGCGGTGTGCAGGACCACGATGATCTGAAAGACGGCCAGGCCGAAGAAGATTCCGATACCGTTCGGCCGGGTCATAAAGGCCACCAGAATGGCCAGGCCGGTCAAGGCGAACAAACGCACCGCCGACGACAGCAGCAATCCCTGCCGGTTCGGCGTCTCCGATCGAATGGTGCGGGTGACGGCTTTCCAGGTGAGCTGAGCATTGATCCAGCCGAGCCCGAGGCCGAGGCAGATGAACACGCCCAGCAGCCAACGATCCAGTTCTCCGGTCACCAACAGGGCCAGCACGCCTAGAACGGCCGCGATAATGGCCGCACGGCGCAACCGGAGTTTGTCGATGCTCACTGCGACACCGCCCTCGCCGTCAGCCCACTCCGTAGTGGGGTGTGATTGATCGTCAGCTTACACATCTCAACGACGTTGTGTAGCAACATTTTTGATCTTCCTATTGATGATCTTGAAACCGTCTCGGCGCGCGTTGCGGCGATCAATTCAGCCACCGCCAGGCTATCCTGTGACGGCGGCATCGTGGCCCAAATCCGACGGTTCTATAGAAGCACTCGACATGCCTGTTCGTCGGCAATTCCGGACATCGGCGGCTTATTCGGGTAAATCCGGCAAAACAGTCAAACAGGACCACGTAAGCAGCTTTGTGGCAATCGTATTGGCAATCGGCCAGCCATCACCCCTACACCGACAAATCGGACCTCGAGGTTTTCGGGCGAATCGGGCAGAACCCGGCCCGTCGCGGGCGACACGGCCCGTTCGCGGTGGCGGCGCGGGCCGGGCATGGACGAAGGTGTGACGAGTTCGCCCCTACCCCACGGAGGTCGGCCATGTCCGAACCCACTCCCCCGGACGGCGCCGAGCCGCCCGCGATCCCGCTGCGCCGGCGCGGCCCGGTGCTGTGGCTGCTCACGCTGCCGGGCGTGTTGTACCTACTGGCCCCGGTCGTGGCCAATCGGATCGAGCCGCGGGTGTTCGGCATTCCGTTCCTCGTCTTCTATCTGCTGGCGGTCACCGCCGCGACCGGGCCGCTGGTCGGTCTGGTCGCGCGTTTCGATCCGGCCTATCGGCTGGGCGCGCCGGAATTCGTACCCGCCGACCGGGACACGCCGCGGATGCCGGAGGACCGGGGGTGAGCGATCGCGCGGCGGTGGCCGTCTCGCTGTTCTCGGTGGCGATGCTCGCCACGGTGGTCGTCGGGGTGCTGTCCGGACGGGGGCGCGCCCGCTCGATGGCGGAGTGGTCGATCTCCGGGCGCGGGCTGGGCACGCTGTTCGTGCTGCTGCTCATGGCCGGTGAGTCCTACACCAGCTTCTCGTTCCTGGGCGCGGCCGGGTGGTCGTACCGGTACGGCGTACCGATCTTCTATCTGATCGCCTACCTCAGCACCGGGCTGGTGGCCGCGTACTTCGTCGCGCCGCTGCTGTGGACCTACTGCGCGCGGCATCGGCTGGTGTCCATCGCCGATATCGCCGAGCATCGGTTCCGGTCGCGGCCGCTGGGGATCGTCGTCGCCGTGATCTGCACGGTGTTCCTGGTTCCCTACGTGCAGTTGCAGATTCAGGGCATGGGCGTGGTCGTGCACGCCATGTCCTACGGCGCGGTGGATCTGCGGGTGGCGGCCGTCGTGTCGTTCGTGGTGGCCGAGGTGTTCATCCTGACCTCCGGCCTGCGCGGGTCGGCCTGGGTGAGCGTGCTCAAGGACGGGCTGGCGGTGCTGTCGGTGGTGTTCCTGGCGGTCTATGTGCCCTGGCACTATTTCGACGGTCCCGGGGAGCTGCTGAACCGGCTGGTCGCGGAGAAGCCGCAGTGGCTGACGTTTCCGGGCGCGGGCGGCGGCGCCTTCGGGGCGGGCTGGTTCGTGTCGACGGTCGTGCTGAACGTCGTGACCATCAGCATCTTCCCTACCACCGTGGCAGGCTATCTGTCCGCCGCCGATCCGACTGCGCTGCGGCGGAATTCGATTTTCCTGCCGTGGTATCAGCTGCTGCTGGCGATCCCGATGCTGATCGGCGCCGCGGCGCTGTTCGTGGTGCCGCACCTGGCGAATCCGGATCTGGCGCTGTACCAACTGGTTACCGACGCGCTACCGCCGCCGGTGGTGGCGGTGATCGGGATCGCCGGGGCGCTGTCGGCCATCGTGCCGATGAGCGTATTCCTGGTGTCGATCGGAACGCTGTGGGGCCGAACGATTCTCGGCGGCGGACTGCGCGACGCCGGGGCGGGCGATCGCCGCCAGCGCGGCCGGTCGCGGCTGATCTGCCTGGTGGTCGGCGCGGTCGCGCTGGCGGGTGCGCTGCGCTTTCCCGAGGTGCTGGTGAATCTGTCGGTGCTGTCGTACGAGGGCATGGCGCAACTGGTTCCGGCGGTGCTGCTGGCCCTGTACTGGCGGCGGCTGACGGCTCCCGGGGTTACCGCGGGGCTGGTCGTGGGGACCGCGATCGTGCTGATCCTGCATGCCGCCGGGCGCGACCCGCTGTGCGGCGTGAACGGCGGGCTGATCGCGCTGGTGGCGAATCTCGCTGTGGCCGTCACCGTTTCGCTGATCTTCGGACGTGCGCGGGTCACCGCCTGACCGCCGTGGTTGACAGACCAACTCGCGCTATCTACGTTCTACTTACGTAGATAGTAATAAATCGACGGAGGTCGTGCGAGTGGCTGGTCAGGGTCTGCGTTCGGGTATGCGCAGGAAGGGCGGGCGCCTGATCGGTGCGTTCGCCGGGCTCACCGTCGGCCTACTGATGGCCGCGACGGCGACCGCGCAGCCGATCTATCCGCAACCGGATCCCGACCCCTTCTATGCCGCGCCGCCGGATCTGGACCGGCGCCAGCCCGGCGACGTGCTCGCGACCCGGGAACTGCCGTCGCTGGGCGCGTTCCCCGGCACCACGGTCACGCTGATCAAGTTCCGCTCCACCAACTCCCAGGGCAGGCCGATCGCGGCGACCACCACCGTGCTGACCCCGGCAGGGCATCGCCCGGACGGCCCGCTGCTGTCGTACCAGCACATCATCAACGGGCTCGGCACCGGATGCGCGGTCTCGCACGTGCTGTACACCGACGACCCGAACCGGATGGTGCGCGAGGCGCCCGCCCTGAACGTGCTGTTGCAGCGCGGCTGGAGCGTCGCCCTGCCGGATCACCTGGGACCGCAATTCGCCTATGGCGCAGCGCGATTGGGCGGGCAGATCACCCTGGACGGGATCCGCGCGGTGCAGCGGGTGCCGGAGCTGGGCGTCGCGCGCAGCCCGGTCACGATGGCCGGGTACTCCGGCGGCGGCATGGCGACGGCGTGGGCGGCGGCGCTGCAACCGACGTACGCGCCCGAGCTGAGGATCGCCGGGGCCGCCACCGGCGGGGTGCCGATGAACCTGAAGACGATGGTCGAAGCGCTGAACACCAATTCGCATCCGGCGTTCGGGCTGGCCATGGCCGCGGCGATCGGGCTGGAGCGCGAGTATCCGGACCGCCTGCCGATCAGCAATTACATGAACGAGCGCGGGCTCGCGGTCCGCAACGCGATGGCCAACGGCTGCACGAACGACATCATGGCCGCCGGTGCGGGGCACAGCGTCCTCGAATTCGCCACCAGCACCGCGCTGATCCAGAGCCCCGAGGCCTGGTCGGTGGCGGAGGAGAACAGCCTGGAGCTCTACGACGGCGTGCCGACCATGCCGATCTTCGAATGGCATTCGCCCACCGATCCGCTGATCCCGGTCGACGCGATCGTGAATACCAACCGCCGGTACTGCCGGGCCGGGGTGCGGCTGCAGACCGAGGAGACGCCCTCCCCCGAACACCTGTCCGCCGCCGTGCTCGGCCTGCCGTCGATGGTCGACTGGCTCGACGCCCGCTTCCGCGGCGAACCCGCGCCCTCGAACTGCCGGCTCTGACCGACCGCGGCCCGGTGGTTGACCGGGTGTCGGGTACCGGGCACAGTGAGGCCATGAGCGGCGAGGAAGTCCGGGCGGGTGTCACGCTGACCAATCTGGACAAGCCGCTGTTCGACGGGGCCGAGGCCACCAAGCGCGATCTGATCGACTACCTCGAGGCCGTCGGGGAGCGCATGGTGGGGCACCTGCGGGACCGGCCGCTGTCGGTGGTGCGGATCCGGCCGGGGCAGGAGCCGTTCATGCAGAAGAACCTGCCCAAGTACACGCCCGAGTGGATGGAGCGGGTGACCCTGTGGGCCGAGAGCTCGCATCGCGAGGTCACCTACGCGCTGTGCAACGACGTGCGCACGCTGGTGTGGTTCGGCAATCAGCGGGCCATCGAATACCACCCGACGCTGCTGCTCACCGACTACGGCAAGGGGCAGACCCACCTGGTGCTGGACCTGGATCCCGCACCGGGACAACCGTTCCGGCAGGCGGTGCTGGCCGCGCAGCTGATCCGGCAGGCGCTGGCCGACGACGGATTGTCCGGGGCGGTCAAGACCAGCGGCTCCAAGGGCGTGCACGTGTTCGTCCCCATCGAGCCCGGGATCGCGATCGAGGACGCCGCCGCGGCCACCCGCGCCGTCGCCGCGCGCGCCGAGCGCCTCGATCCGGCCCTGGCGACCACCGCGTTCATTCGAGAAGACCGGGGCGGCAAGGTATTTCTCGACTCCACCCGGTCCGGCGGGGCGACCGTGGCGGCCGCCTACAGCCCGCGGGTGCGGCCGGGCGCGACGGTGTCGTTCCCGCTGGCCTGGTCCGAGCTGGAGTCGGTCGTTCCCGGCGACTTCACCATCCACACGGCCGCGCGGGCGCTCGGCGATCGTGACCCGTGGGCCGAGGAGATGCCGCGACCGCAGGCCCTGCCCGCGGACCTGATCGCGGAGGGCCACACCATTCCGGTGGCCCGGGTCCAAGCCATGCACGAGGGCAAACGACGCGCCCGCGCCCGGCGGGAAGGGTCATAGGCATTCCGCGGTTCCGGCCCTTTTGCTGGATCGGCAAATATTCTTGCCCGTTCGGGCCGGTGCGCCGCATCGTGGGGCATGACCTTCCAGGTGTTCTCCGCAGCGAACGAACAGATGACCAGTGACCTCGCGATGGGTGATCGCCGCCATGGCTTCGACAGGAGACCGGACCCCATGACCACGCATCGGCACGCGCCCCACCCCGGCTTCGACACCACCGGCACGCCGCAGGAGGTGTGGAACAAGCGCTACGGCACCGAGCACATCTGGAGCGGCAATGCGAATGCCGTTCTGGTCCGGATGGTTTCGGATTTTCCCGCGGGACGTGCGCTCGACCTCGGGTGCGGTGAGGGCGGCGATTCCGTCTGGCTGGCCGCGCGCGGCTGGCGGGTGACGGGGGTGGACGTCGCCGATGTCGCGCTCGACCGGGCCCGCGAGCTCGCCGCCGAGCTGGACGTGAGCGATCGGATCACCTTCGAACGGCACGACCTCGCGGAGTCGTTCCCCGACGGCGCCTTCGACCTGATCTCCGCCCAATTCTTCCACAGCCCACTGGAATTCCCGCGCGCCCGCATCCTCCGCACCGCGGCCGAGGCATTGGCGCCCGGCGGGGTGCTGCTCGTGGTGGATCACGGGGCCGCGCCGCCGTGGGCCCGGGACCTGCCCGAGGATGTGCGGTTTCCGAGCGCACAGGAGGTGGTCGACGAGCTGGACCTCGATGAAAGCCGTTGGCGGGCCGAGCGAATCGAGTCGGCGGAGCGGGAAGCGGTGGGGCCGAGCGGAGAGACGGGGATGTTGCTGGACAATATTGTTTTGATTCGGCGGGTGGGGTGATCCCGGCCAAAAGCATGCCGGGATCATGAATGGTGCGCATGCCGGGATCATGAATGGTGCGCATGCCGGGACCATGAGAGGTGCGCATGCCGGGACCATGAGGGGTGCGCATGCCGGGATCATGAGAGGTGCGCACGCCGGGATCATGAGAGGTTGGGCGGGCCGGGATCAACGTCCCTCCGCACCTCGGCGGGCGACGGAGTCGATTGCTACCGACACGGCGAGGACGGCGGCGGTCACCATGAAGCGGACCGAGGAGTCGACGTTCAGGAGCAGCATGCCGTTCGTAATCGATTGGATGACAAGGATTCCCAGGAGGGCGGCGTAGGCGCGGCCACGGCCGCCGAACAGGCTGGTGCCGCCGATGACGGCGGCGGCGATGGCATTGAGCAGGATGTCGCTGCCGCCGGAACTCTGGTTCACCGCGACCAGTCGCGACGCGGCGAGGATGCCGCCGACCGCCGCCAGCATCGAGCAGCCGACGAAGGCGGCGAGGCGCACCCGGGTCACGTTGATTCCGGCCCGGCGCGCGGCCTCGGCATTCCCGCCGACCGCGTAGACGCGGCGGCCGAAGACGGTGCGCTGCAGGAGAAGATCCACGATCACCACCAGCCCGCCGAAGACGATCAGCGTCAGCGGCACTCCCCGATCGGAATTCAGCACCAGCGCGGTCGCCGCCAGCAGCACCACCAGCCCGCCCGACCGCGCCACCACCCAGCCCAGCCCCGGCACCCGCAGCCCCGCCCGCGCCCGCCGCCGCCGCGTGCGCAGGCTCGCCAGCAGGTGGCCCCCGGCCAGCAGCACCACCAGCGCCCACGACACCCCCGGCTGCATCCAGGTGTCGCTGATCTTGGCAATGCCGTGGTCGAAGGGCAGATTCACGGTGCCCTCCTTGCCCAGCAGGTACAGCATCAGCCCCTGCCAGCCGATCAGGCCCGCGAGCGTCACCACGAACGACGGCATGCCGAGCATGGTCCGCGCGAGCCCGTGCAGCAGGCCGACCGCCGCCCCGGCACCCAGCGCGGCCGCGACGGCGAGCACCGGATTCCAGCCGTGGTGCACATATAGTTGCGTCATCACGACGGCGGTCAGTCCGCTGACCGAGCCCGCGGACAGATCGATCTCGCCGAGCAGCAGCACCAGCACGATGCCCAGCGCGATGGTCCCGGTCGCGGCCATCTGCAGGGCCAGATTGGTGAGATTCTCCGCGGACAGGAAATGCGCGTTGAGCCGGTCGAACACCACCGCGATGACGACCAGCCCGATCACCACCGGCAGCGAGCCGACCTCACCCCGGCGGAACCGGTCCAGCCCGGCATCGATCAGGCCGTGCAGCGAATCGCCCTGCCGCACCCGCGTTTTCAGCGCCATCTCACTCATGACGTCGCCCCCGTGATCGCCGCGACGATCTCCTCCTGGCTGGCCCGCGCCGTCTCGAATTCCCCGGCGTTGCGGCCCAATCGCAGCACCACCACCCGGTCGCTGATCGCCCGCACGTCGACCAGATTGTGGGTGATCAGCAGGATCGCGAGACCCCGCTCGCGCAGCCGCCCCACCAGCGCCAGCACCTGCGCGGTCTGTTCGACGCCCAGCGCCGCCGTCGGCTCGTCGAGGATCACCATGCGCGGATCCCCCAGCAGCGCACGGGCTATGGCGACCGATTGCCGCTGCCCGCCCGACAGCGCGCGCACCGGCGTGCGGACGTCCGGGATCCGTACGTCCAGGGAGGTGAGCAGGTCGCGGGCGCGGCGCTCCATGACGATCTCGTCGAGCACGCCGATCCGGCGAGTCTCGGTGCCCAGGTGCAGATTTGCGACCACGTCGAGGTTGTCGCACAGCGCGAGGTCCTGGAATACCGTGGTGATGCCGAGCGCCTGCGCGTCCTGCGGGCGGGTGATGCGCACCGGGTCTCCGGAGAAGGCGATCTCCCCTTCATCGGCGATGATCGCGCCCGAGATCGCCTTCACCAGAGTGGATTTCCCCGCGCCGTTGTCGCCGACCAGCGCGACCACCTCGCCCGCGCGCACCCGCAGATCCGCGCCCGCCAGCGCCTGCACCCCGCCGAAACGCTTGGTAATGCCGCGTGCCTCGAGAATCGTTGTCCCGGCGCTCATTTCAGACCTGCCGCCCGGCATGCGGCCGCGAGGTCCGGCGTGCAGATCTGGTCGACGGTGTAGAGGCGGTCCTTGACGATGGTGTCCCGCACGGTGTCCCGGCTCACCGCGACGGCGTCGAGCAGGAACGAGGGGATGTCGGCGGTGCCGTTGTCGGTCGTCGCCGGGGCGGGCGGGTGCTGGCCGTGGCCGAGCGCGACGGCCAGCTCGGCCGCCTGCTCGGCCTGGGCGCGGTAGTTCAGGTAGATCGTCATGGTCTGCTCGCCGGTCAGAATCCGTTGCACCGCAGCGAGTTCGCCGTCCTGGCCGGTGAGCGGCGGCAGCGTCGCGTACCCCGCGCGCTTCAACGCGGCGACCGCGCCGCTGGCCATGCCGTCGTTGGCGGAGTACACGCCGACGATGGCGTCCCTACCCAGCGCGGTGATGGCCTGCTCGGTCTCCTGCTGCGCCTTGTCGGGACTCCAATCGGGAGTGTCGAATTCGCGCCCGATCCGCACCTTGCCGTCCAGCGCCTGGTGCGCGCCCTTCTTGTAGTCACCCGCGCTGGGGTCGGTCGGGGCGCCGTTGAGCATGAGGATCTGGCCCCTGTCGGTGCTACCGCGCCTGGCCATTTCGTTCAGCAGCGCCTCGCCCTGCACCCGGCCGACCTTCACATTGTCGAAGGACACGTAGTAGTCGTAGCCGATGCCGGAGATCAGCCGGTCGTAGGCGATCACCGGGATCTTCTTCTGCCTGGCCGCATTCACCTGTGGCGCAACGGCATCGGCGTTGACGGCGTCGAACACGATGACGTCGGCGCCCTGGGTGAGCGCGGACTCGAACTGGTTCTGCTGCTTGGCGGCGTCCTGATCGGCGTTGAAATACAACACCGTGCACGCCCCGCACTCCTGTTTCACCTTTGCCTCGAACAGCGGTCGATCGAATGCCTCGTAGCGGGTGGTCTTGGATTCGGGGAGCAGCAGCGCGATGGTGGGGGCGCCGGTGGCCTTCGTGGCGCCACCGCCGCCCGAGCTACAGCCTGCCGTCAGGGTGATCGCGGCCAGGGCCGCGGTGACGATCAGAATTCGACGCATGGGAATCACCGTGCCGAAAGAGGGTGGGGCACACTCGGTTGAGCGTTGGTAAGAAAGGTAGTTTACTAACTTCCGAGTGTCCAGGGGTGCGAGGAAGGGATCGGCGATGGGTCAACCCGGCAAGCCGCGGCTGCTGCGCACCATGAACGAGCGTCTGCTGCTGGAACATCTGCGTGTGGACGGGCCCGCCTCGCGCGGCGATCTGGCCAAGGCCAGCGGGCTGTCCAAGCCGACGGTGTCGGCGGCGCTGGCCGGGCTCCAGGAGGCGGGGCTGGTGCACCTGGTCGGCTCGCTGAGCGGTCGTCCGGGCCCCACCACCGCCATCTACGACGTGAACGTGCGCGCCGGGTTGGTCGCGGGAATCGATATCGGGCGCAAGTGGATTCGGATCGCGATCGCCGATCTGCGCGGCGGGTTCATCGGCCGCCGGGAGGTGCGCAACTCCGCGCGATCGGCGGCGGATCTGGTGCGCCGGGTGCGCGCGCTCGCCGACGAGGTCGCGGCGGAGGCCGGAATCGAATGGGCGGCGGTGACTTTCGCGGTCGTCGGCAGCCCGGGGGTGCTCGATCGGGAGACCGGGCGGCTGGTCTACGCGCCGAATCTGCCGGGCTGGGGCCGCGCCGGGCTGGCCGACCGGCTGCGCGCGGCGCTGGAGGTGGATTCGGCGATCGAGAACGATATCAATCTGGCGGCGGTGGGCGAGCTCGCCTTCGGCGCGGGGGCGGGGGTGCGCAACTTCGTGCTGATCTCGGTGGGCACCGGGGTCGGCATGGGCATCGTGATCAACGGCGAACTGTACGTGGGCAGTTCGGGCGCGGCCGGGGAGGTGTCGTTCCTGCCCGCGACCGAGGTGGACGCCGTGCCCGCGGCCGCGCGCCATCGCGGTTTCACCGAAACCGTCGCCGCCGCAGGCGGAGTCGCGCGCTCGGCGCAGCGCGCCGGGCTGACCGGCTCGGCCGAGGAGATCTTCGCCGCGGCCGCGGCCGGCGATCCGCGCGCCCGCGAGGTGGTGACCGCCGAGGGCCGCCGGATCGGGGCGCTCGTCACGGCCGTGGCGGCCATCCTGGATCCGGAACTGGTGGTGCTGGGCGGCGGCATCGGGCGCAATCTGGACCTGCTCGGGGAGGCGCTGGCCGCGCGCATGGCCGAGCTCGGGCCGCTGCGCCCGCGCGTGGTGGCGAGCGCGCTCGGCGACGACGGAGTACTCACCGGGGCGGTGTCCCGGGCGCTGGACGTGGCGCGTGATCGCCTGTTCGAACGGCGCGGGGCGGGAATTATCGGTTGATACGTCGTGGGTGCGGCCTTGTAGAGTCCCGGGGGTGAGCAGTCAAGATCAAGTCGGGGCCGAACTCGCCGCCTGGTTCCGCGACCACGCGACCCTGCTCGGGTCGCTCGAGGTGGACGATTCGCTCGACGATCTGGAGCCGCTGCGCGATATCGTCGGCGACGCGCGCATCGTGGCGGTGGGCGAGGGCGCGCACTTCGTCACCGAATTCCACCGGGCGCGACAGCGAGTCGTGCGGTTCCTGCTGGAGCGTCTCGGATTCACCGTTGTCACTTACGAATTCGGCTTCGGCGCGGGCTTCGACGTGGACCGCTGGGTGCAGGGCGAGACCGATGCGGAGCTGGCCGTCGTGAGCCCGGCCGCCGCGCGGTGGGGCGCGAGCGACTTCCTGCACTGGCTGCGCCGCTACAACGCGACGGCGGCCCGGCGGGTGCGCTTCGGCGGTATCGACCTGCCGGAGGCGGCCGGTTCGCTACGGCCGGTGCTCGATCCGGTGGCCGACTACCTGCGCGAGGTCGACCCCGACTCGCTGCCGACGCTGGACGCGGTGCTGGACATCGCCGATCGCGCCCTCGCGGGTGCCGGGTCGGGCGCGGCCGCCGCACCGGCCTGGGCCGTGCTGGACCCCGCCGACCAGGACGCCGTCACCGCGGGCCTGGCCCGGCTGCTGCTGCGCCTGCGCTCGCTGGAGCCGCGGCACGTATCCCGCTGCGGCCGACCGCGTTTCGAGATCGCCCGGCGACTGCTGGAGGCGGCGACCCACACCGACTACACGTTCCGGGCGGCGGCCGCGATGATGGCCGGGCGCGTCGCGGACATGTCGGTGCGCGAGATCTATCTCGCCGAATCGGTGCGCTGGCAGCTGGAGCAGGAGGATCCCGACGCGCGGATGGTGCTGCTGGCCCACAACAGTCACATTCTGCGCACCCCGATCGACTTCGGCGGGACGATCACCGGGCTGCCCATGGGCCTGCATCTGGATCGCATGTTCGGCGCCGACTACCGGCCGGTGGCGTTGACGCACACCGCGGGCAGTGTGCCCGAGATGGCGCCGGATCCGGCTGCGGCCGTGGGCTTCTCGCTGGTGGACGCGGAGCTGGCGGCACCGGAGCCCGGCACCGTCGAGGCGGCGCTGGTCGGCGCCGGGCTGGGCGAGCGGATCACGCTGACCGATGTGCGGCCCTCGCCGCGCGCCGAGGGCCGCCCCCTGCTCGACGGAATCCTTTCGCAGAGCACACCTATGCGCATGCCCGTCCCGGACGCCTTCGACGCGGTGCTGTCCGTGCCGACCACGACCCGTGATCAGACCGTCCAGTTCTGAAGATTTTTTCTTCATGATGGGTTAACGGAGCCGTTACTGGGGAAGTCCCGGAAGGGACTGTTACCGGATGGTGATGGTCCGGACGAGTGCAATACTCGGTCCCGAGAGCCGCATTGCATGCGTGGTCTCTCGCTGTCTTGGTCGCACCTTCACAACGTTGAGGAGGCAGTACCATGAGCAGTACCCTGCCCGGCGCCGACGCATTGATCTACAAAATCGCCGATACCGGTGCGCCGTTGCACATCGTGATGATTGCTCCGCCCTATTTCGAGGTACCGCCCGCCGGTTACGGCGGCGTCGAGGCCGTGGTCGCGCAATTGGCCGACGCGCTGGTGGCGCGGGGCCATCGGGTGACGCTGCTCGGCGCCGGACGCGCCGGGACCACCGCGCGTTTCATTCCGGTGTGGGACACCATCCTGTCCGACCGCCTGGGCGATCCGTTCCCCGAGGTGCTCAACGCCCTCAAGGTCCGCCAGATCGTCGCCGAGCTGGCCCGCACCGACCATATCGACGTGATTCACGACCACACCTTCGCCGGACCGCTGAACGCCCCGCTGTATCACGACCTCGGGATCGCGACCGTGGTGACGGTGCACGGCCCGGTCGACGGGGAGGCGCAGGAGTACTACCGGACGCTCGCGGACACCACGCATCTGGTCGCCATCAGCGATCGGCAGCGGTCGCTCGCACCCGACCTCAACTGGGTGGGCCGGGTGCACAATGCGATTCGGGCGAGCGAATGGCCGTTTCGGGTGAAAAAACAGGATTTCGCGCTGTTCCTCGGGCGATATGTCTCGTACAAAGGACCGGATCTGGCATTGCGGGCCGCGCAGGCGGCGGGAATCCCATTGGTATTGGCCGCGAAGATGAACGAGCCGCCGGAAAAGGCGTACTTCACCAAATCGGTACGGCCGCTGCTGTCCCCGCGCGACGTCGTCTTCGGCGAAGCCGACGCGGTAGCCAAAAAGCTGCTGCTCTCGTCAGCGCGATGCCTGCTGTTCCCGATCCGCTGGGAGGAGCCCTTCGGCATCGTGATGATCGAGGCCATGGCCTGCGGCACGCCGGTGGTGGCCCTGCGCGGCGGCGCGGTCGACGAGGTGGTCGAGGACGGCGTCACCGGCATCATCTGCGACGACCCGTCCGACCTCCCCGCCGCCATCGCCGAGGCGCACCGCATCGACCCGGCCGCCTGCCGCCGCCGCGTCATCGACCGCTTCTCGGTAGACCACCTGGGCGCAGGCTACGAATCCGCCTACTACACCGCCCTGGCCGCCCACCACTCCCGCTCCCTCCCCGACCGCCCCCTCTCCCTCGCCGGCCAAGCCGCCTACGACCTCGGCGTCCTCGCCTCCGAGGAGTAGCGAAAGCTCCTGCGCCCCAACGGTCCCGGCCAAAAGCACGCCGGGACCACAACAACCGGCGAAACGCCCGGATGACAACAACCGGCAGACATCGGGACCACAACCGGCGAACGCCGGAATGACAACAACCCGAGCCGTCACCCCATGGCCCCGGCGCGCTTTTGGCCGGGGCGGGTGGGTCAGTGGTCGAGGCCGCCCAGGCGGCCCTCGAGCATGAGGAGGAGGTCGCTGAGGATTCGGGCCAGGTTGTCGCGTTCGGGTTCGGGGAGGCCGGAGAGGAGGGCGTGTTCGTAGGAGAGTTGTTGTGGGAGTAGGCGGTCGATGAGGGTGCGGCCGGTGTCGGTGATGCCGAGGTGGGTGACGCGGCGGTCGCGGCGGTCGGAGCGGCGGGTGACCAGGCCCCGATCCTCCAGGCCGCGAACGCGTTTGGTGACGGCGGCGGGGGAGGCGAAGGTTTCGCGGGCCAGGCGGCCGGGGGTGAGTTCGCCGCCGACGCGGCGCAGGGCGCAGAGGATGTCGAATTCGGGGCGGCTCAGGTTCTCGCGGCCGAGCGGGGCGTCGGTGACCCGTTGCAGCAGTGCCGCACAGCGATTGAGGCGGCCGAGGATGGCGATGGGGCCGAGGTCCAGGTTCGGGTGGGTGTCTGCCCACTGCCGCAGCACCCCGGCGACCGCATCCTCCGCCGGGCTCATCGCGGCACGCCCGCCCGGGTCGACAGGTCGGCGAGCACCCGATGGCCCGCGCGTTCGGCCGCCACGATCCGCTCCTCCGGCAGTGGCGCGCTCCACCATTCGCCGGCCGCGGTGTCGGCGGCCTCGCGCAGCTCGATGAGCGCGGCGGTGAGATCCGCGCGGGCCGTGGGCCGGTCGGGGGCCGCCCGGGTGATGGCGGTCAGATTTCGCAGCGCCGCCTCGACCCGGCCGGTGACGCGGCGGTTGGGGATCGCGAAACAGACGAGGGTGCCGACGATCGCGCCCACACAGGTGTCCAGCCAGCGGTCGGTGATCAGTTCCCGCGCCGGGTGCCGGACCGCGAACTCGGTCATGATCAGCGCCATCGGCGTCACGAAAACGGTGGCGAGCGCGTAGTTCCGGGAGATGGTGCCCTCCGCGAGGAGCAGGCACACCAGCGAGACCACGACCAACGCCACGGCCCCGTGGGTGACCGGTACGAGCGCGGTGAACAGCAGCACCCCGCCGAGATTACCCGCCACCCGCTGCACCGCACGCTGCCATGACAGAGAAGTATTGGCGACGAAGACGGCGGTCGCGGTCACCACCGCCCAGTAGGGGCGGTGCACGCCGAGCGCGAGCGACACCCACCCGGCCGCCGCGCTGCCCAGCGCGACCCGCATGCCGATCGGGAACACCGTCGAGTGCGGGGCGAATGCCCGTGCGACCCTGCGGAATCCGCCGACACTGCGGCTGTCGGCGTGCTCGGCGGCGCGACCGCGCAGTTCGGCCTTCTCGCCGGGACGGCAGTCCAGCACCGGCACCGGTCGGCCGCGACGCAGCTCGCGGGCCCAGCCGACGAGTACGTCGGCCCGGTCGGATTGCCGTGTGGCGGTGAGGGATTCGGCCCGGACCACCAGGTGTGAGAGGGCGGTGAGCTCGGCGGCGCGGGTGTGCGAGCGCGCGGGCACCAGGCCGAGGGTGTGCCAGGCGACGTGCACGGCGGCCGCGGCATCGTGCCGCAGCCGATGCGTGGGCGACGCACCGGGTTCGGCCCGCAGCAGCGCGGCGGTGGCCTCCAGCACCCGGGCCACCGCGAACCGCTCGGGATCGTGCGGGCGGATCAGTCCCGGCGCCATGCAGACCAGCCATGCCAGCAGGCCGCCGAGCAGAACCAGGCCCAGATGCCCGGGCACATCCCCGGCCCGCTGCGGCACGAAGGCCGCGGTGGCGCTCACGAAGGTGAAGATGATGTTGTTGGGCGGCCCGATCCGGGTGGCCTCGCACACCATCTTGAACACGCCCGCCAGCAGCGCGATCACCGCGACCTTGATGATCGCCGAGTCGGTGAGCACCGCGGTCGCCAGCGCCACCCCCGTGCCCGCCGTCATGCCGAACACCACCCAGGCCAGCGTGCGCGCCCGCGCGGCATAGGGCAGCCCGTGCGCGTACAGCGCGCACAACCCGCCCGCGCTCGTATACAGCGCCAGATCCAGCCGCCCCAGGATCAGCAGCACCACCTCCGGCACCCCGATCGCGATCACCGCGCTCAGCCCCGACCGCAACCACGTGTCCGCCACCGGCCGCAACCGGAACATGCCCTGCATCGGCAGGGCCCGGCGCAGGCTGCGATACGACCGGGCAGCAGGCACGCGAAATCGAGCGGAGAGCGATGGCATGCAAGAAGGTTAACCGATGTTTTACTTGGAAAATACTGCTTGTGCGGGAGCCCACACGTCAGATCAGGCGAGGGAGTGCCAGCGCCATGTCATGTCGGCTTCGAGGGGGTTGGCGGGGGTGACCGGGCGGGGGGTGGTGTTGAGGCCGTTGGGTGGGCCGGATTCGGGTTCGACGCAGACCGTTTCGGGAGGGAGGTCGTAGACGACGACCCAGCGGGTGGGGCTGGTGATGGTCAGCCGGAGGGTTTCGGGCCAGGTGAGGGTGACGCGGACGCCGTCGGGCATGCCGAAGCAGTCGTCCCAGGGGCCGGGCAGCGGCGCGATGTGGTTGCCGGTGGGCAGGTAGTCGGCGCCGCGCTCCTCCTGCCAGCCGGGGGTGAAGTCGATCTCGACGTCCTTGCCGGTGGGGGTCAGGCGGCGCTGGAACCAGGGGTGCCAACCGACCTGGGCGGGAAAGGGATCCGACGCCGACTCCACGGTCATGCGGAATGCGGCGGAGTCGGGGGCGAGGTCGAAGGACTGGGTGACGCGGCCGCGGAACGGCCACGGCTCGCGAAGCTGCTGCGCCAGTACCAGTATCGTCTCCGAGCGCTCGACGACCTCCCACGGGTGGTCGCGCACGGTGCCGTGGATGGCGTGCGGCTCCGCGGTGCGCGGCAGCTGGTAGGTGGTGCCCTCCCACCGCAATTCGCCATTGCGCATGCGCCCGCACCAGGGCGCCATCGGGAAGCTGCCGAACCGCGCGCCGGTCCGCAGCACCTCGATATCTCCGAGACGGAAATTCGCGACGCGCCCGGTGGCGGCATTCACCGTCAGCCGCGCGTCCCCCGCGCTCAGGTGCAGTTCTTCGTCAGGCACTGTCGACTCCCGCCTCGCGCGATTCGGATACGGCCGCCGAGCATGACCGGCAGCCGTCGACCAGCATGGCACAACCGTGCCAGGGCGTGACCGAGCCGAAGCTCCGGCCTTCGGTCCCCGGCATGTGCTTCCACGATCCCGGCGCGCCCTCCCTGATCCCGGTGCGCCCTTCCATGATTCCGGCCGCGCCCTTCCATGATCCCGGCGCGCCCTTCCATGATCCCGGCGTACCCTTCCTTGATCCCGGCGTGCCCTTCCTTGATCCCGGCGTGCTTTTGGCCGGGATCTCGCGAGGATTCCGGCCAAAAGCACGCCGGAATCATGAGTGTCATGAGTGGGCACGGGACATGAGTGGACGTGGGCATGGACACGAGTGGACAAAGGCATGCACACGAGTGGACAAGGGCATGGGGCATGGTGGTGCTAGGAGAGCGGGATGATTTCGACCCAGTTCGGGTTGCGGCCCAGTGGGTGGCGGGCGAGTGGGGTGAGAGTGCCGGTAGGGGGATCTATGGAGTAGACCGTGAGGGCGTTCGAGTCTTGGCCTGCGGCGAGGAGGTGGTGGCCGGTGGGGGCGATGGCGAAGCCGCGAGGGCATGGCTCGGTTGGGGTGTGGCCCAAGGGGGTCAGGGTGGCGGGGTGGGGATTGATGCGGAAGGTGGCGAGGGTGTTGGTGTGGCGGTCGGAGGCGTAGAGGTGGTGGCCGTCGGGGGTGAGGCGGAGTTCGGCGGTCCACGGTTTCGAACCTTGGTCGGGGAGAACGGTGTACGTGTCGAGCAGGGTCAAACATCCGGTGTCGGAATCGAATTCGAAGGCGGAGACCGTGCCGTCCAGCTCGTTGGCGACGAAGGCGAGGCGACCGGCGGGGTGGAATACCAGATGTCGCGGTCCCGCACCGGGTTCGGTTACGACGAAGGCCGGGGTGTTCGGTGTCAGTCGCCCGGTTTCCGGGTCGAAGCGGAACTGGAGGATGGCGTCGCCGCCCAGCGATGTGGCGAACACGTAGCGGTTGGTGGGGTCGGGCACGATCGAATGGGCATGCGGCGGTGTCGAAAGCACCTCGACCGGGTCCGGTCGCACCACACCGTCGGGCCCGATGGGGTTCACCGAGACGACGTCGCCCGGGTAGGACGCGGCCAGCAGGTAACGACCGGTGCGATCGGTCGCCAGGTAGGCCATGTTGTCCGCCAGCGGAATCGTCGCGAGCGCGGTGAGACGCCCGGTGCCCGAACCGATGTCGAAGCACGCCACCGAGTACGGCCGCGATCGCAGCGCGGCGTACAGGTGGCGGCGGTCCGGGCCGACCGCCAGCGGCATGACCGCGGCACCGGCCGCGACCGTCTGCACCGGTGTCACCGTGCCGTCGGCGGTCAGGTGCAGGACCGAGATGGTGCCGCTGTCGGCATTGGAGACATAGGCCGCCGACCGTGTCACGCCGCCGCCTTTCCCGGCGCTCTCCCGACCCGCGCCCGCAGATCCAGTTCTATCCGTTCCAGGCTGCGCCCCTTGGTCTCCGGCACGAACCGCCGCACCAGCGCGAACAGCACGACGCTCACCGCGGCGAAGATCCAGGCCGAATACGCCAGGCCCAGCTGGTCGTTCAGCACCGGGAACAGGAAGGTGATGGCGAAGGTCGCCGCCCACAGCACCACGCTCCCGGCGCCCATCCCCACGCCGCGCACCCGCAGCGGGAAGATCTCGGCCATCATCACCCACACCACGGCGCCCCAGCCGAGTTCGTAACCGACCCAGTACAGATTCAGCAGCACCAGCGCCACGATGCCGGTCCCGGGACCCTTGCCCATGCCGAGCACGGCCGCGCCGAGCAGCAGCAGCGCCAGCGCCATGAGCACATTTCCGGTGAGCAGCAACGGTTTTCGGCCCCACCGGTCCACGACGACGAACACCCACGCGGTGAACACCAGCTTCACCGCGCCCATGACGATCGAGGCGAGCAGCGAGCCCGAATTGGCCAGCCCGAGGTCGGTGAACATGGTCGGCGCGTACAGATTCACCGCATTGGTCCCGGCGAACTGCTGGCCGACCGCCAGAATCATGGCCACCGCCAGCGCGGGCCGCGCCCACGGCGTGAGCAGGTCGCGCAGCCGCCCCTGCCGTTCGGTGTCGAGCCGGATCACCTCGCGAATGCTGCCCAGTTCGGCGTCGATATCGCCGTCGCGGTGGGTCTGCCGCAGCACCTCGCGGGCCTCGGCGTCGCGCCCGGCCCGCACCAGCCAGCGCGGCGTCTCCGGCATGCCGATGAGACCGAAGAACAGCACCACGGCCGGAATCGCGGCGATGGCGAACATCAGCCGCCAGTTCTGCGCACCCGACAGCGCCCAGTCGATGATGTAGGCGATGAGGATTCCCGACACGATCATCAGCTGATTGAGCGTCGACAGCGCACCCCGCACCCGCGTGGGCGCCAGCTCGGACAGGTAGGTCGGCACCGTCGCCGACGAGCACCCCACCGCGACGCCGGTCACGAACCGGGCCACCACCAGTACCGAAAACGTCGGCGCCACAGTGCAACCCAGCACACCCACGACGAACACGACCGCGGCGACCATGATCGACCGCCGCCGCCCCCACCGGTCGGTGATGCGCCCCGCGAACGCCGCCCCGACCACCGCCCCCGCCGCCAGGCACCCGCCGACCACCCCCTGGGCCACCGACCCGAGATGCCACAGCGGCTTGATGAACAACAGGACCCCGGAGATGACACCGAGGTCGTAGCCGAAGAGGATCCCGCCCAGCGCTCCGAAGAAATACAAGTAGGAGACGCCGATTCGCCGTCGCCGCCCGGGCGCCGATGCCGACTGCTGCATGTGGTGCTTCCTTAACTACCAAGCGAGTGTGCCCAGGGTCACATGCTCGAATAGTGAAGGCAATACGCGTTCCGATACTGATTCGGTATCGGGCCATACGTTCGTGTATACGAACTGGCCCAAGCGATTCCGGCGCGCTTTTGGCCGGAATCTTGGTGAGTTCCCGGCCAAAAGCATGCCGGGAACAAGAAATTGGCACGCCGGGAACATGGGTGGGCACACCGGGAACATGGGTGGGCACGCCAGGAACCAGAAGGGGCACACCGGGAACCAGAAAGGGCACGCCAGAAACCAGAAAGGGCACACCGGGAACCAGAAAGGGCACACCGGGAACCAGAAAGGGCACACCGGGAACCAGAAAGGGCACACCGGGAGGGGTGAGGGCTGGGGTCAGAGTGGATTGGGTTGTCCCAGTGGGCATTCGCAGAAGGTGCCGCCGAGGTAGTCGGGGAGCTTTCCCGGCGGGACCTCGGCGGCGAAGAGTTCCGCGTCGTCCTCGCTGTGGTAGCCGATCGCGGCGGCCTCGCGGAGGGAGACGACGGTGCGGGTGTTCGCCGAGACTGCCCACAGCACACGGTATCCCGGCTTGTCGGTGGCCAGGCAGGACTCCAGGAGGCGGGCACAGTCGTTGGGGGACAACCAGATCGACAGTTGGCGGATGTCGGCGGGGCGCTCGAAGCAGCTGCCGATTCGCAGGCAGGTGATGTCCATGCCGAAGCGGGAGTGATAGAGGCTGCCGAGCGCTTCCATCGCCGCCTTGCTCACGCCGTAGTAGGTGTCCGGGCGCGGGCTGCTGTCGGGGGGCAGGCCGTCGGGGCCCGCCTCGCCGATCCGCCGGAAACCCACCGCGTGGTTGCTCGAGGCCAGGATCACCCGCGGCACCCCGGCCGCGCGGGCGGCCTCCAGCACGGTGTGCGTGCCGTCGATATTGATCTCCAGCATGCGCGCCCAGGTGTCCTCGCGAGACAGTCCGCCCAGGTGGATCACCGCGTGCACATCACGACAGGCCGCGGCCGCGACCTCGGGATCGGTGAGCGATCCGGTGACGATCTCCACCCGCTCCCCCGGCCCGGCCGGATCCTGCGGCGCGATGTCGAGCAGCCGCAGCACCCGGTCCGGCCGGGCCAGCCGCGGGCGCATCAGCCGCCCGATTCCGCCCGCCGCGCCGGTGACGAGGATCCGTTGGTCGGCCATGGCTGACGCTCCTTGATGATCGAATTCTGGTTGATATCAACGAATTCCGGCGCGCCGCAGCTGGCGCGCGAGTTCGGCGGCGGCATCGCGCAGCACCGCGCCGATGCGGTGCTGCTCCCCCTCGGTGACCCGATCCATCGGCATCGAGCAGCTGACGGCGTCGGTGGCCGGAATGCGATACGGCACCGCCGCGGCCGCGCAGGCCACGCCCGCGGTGCCCTCCTCGCGCTCGGTGGCGTATCCGCGCTCGCGCACGACACCCAGTTCGGCGTACAGCGTGTCGCGGTCGGTGCGGGTGTGTGCGGTGAGCGCGGCCAGGCGCGGCGGCAGCAGGTCGGCGAGTTCGGGATCGGCCAGCTCGGCCAGCAGCGCCTTGCCCAGCGCGGTCGCGTGCGCGGGCAGCGTGCGGCCCACCCGGGAGATGAGATGGTCGGACCGTCGGGACTCGCGGGTCTCCAGGTACACCACCTCGGTGCCGGACAGCCGCGCGTAGTGGGCGGTGAATCCGGTGTCGTCGCGCAGCCGCTCCAGCACGGCGGTCGCGAACGGCACGGCCGGGTCGCGATCGAGATACGCCGTGCCACAGATCAATGCGCGCACCCCGAGCCGGAATCGGGTGCCGGTCTCGTCGCATTCGATCCATTCGGCGGCGCGCAGGGTGCGCAGCAGGCCGTGCAGGCTGGAGCGCGGAAAGCCGGTGGCCGCATGCATTTCGGCGAGCGAGAGCCAGGATCGGTTGGCGGCGAACACCTCCAGCAGCGTGATCGCGCGGCGCGCGGACTTGACGCCCGTCGCCGACGCCTCGTCGCGGTCCGCGTGGCCGTTGCGCTGCATGACGTTCCTCCGATCGACGGCCGCTGTGTCGGAGGCTAACCGAGGACCGCCGCCGTTCTCAATGCCGACGTTGTTCACGTACGTGAATCCCCCGGGTGATACCCACCGGATATCACCCGATACGAAACGAATGTTGGACCGGTATCACCGCCGGGTCCTAGCCTGCGAGGGAACCGATCCGCGCAACCGGAGGGCCGACCATGACCGGCGACGGCAAGCTGTCAGCCATGCTGTCCCTGGAGCAGGTGCGTGGATTCGTCGCGGTCGCCGAGGAAGGTAGTTTCCGCCGCGCGGCGGAACGACTGCGGATGACCCAGCCGCCGCTGAGCCGCCAGATCCAGAAATTGGAGCGCGACGTGGGCGTGCTGCTGCTGGACCGCACCCAGCGGCAGGTGGAGCTGACCCCCGCCGGGGTGGTCTTCCTGGCCGAGGCCCGCCGCCTGCTGGCGCTGGCCGAGGCCGCGCCGGGCACCGCGCGGCGGGTGGCCGCCGGTCGCGTCGGCACCGTCCGGATCGGCTTCACCGCGACCGCCGGATTCGGCTATCTCGGCCGCTTCCTCAACCGCGTCTCGCAGGCGCTGCCCGAGGTGCGGCTGTCGCTGAGCGAGCTGGTCAGCGCCGCGCAGTTCAACGAATTGTCCAGCGGCAGACTGGATCTCGCACTGGCGCGGCCGCCCTTCGACGGCGCCGAGTTCGCCGGGCGGCAGGTACATCGCGAAGCGCTGGTGCTCGCGGTGCCCGAACGCCACCGACTGGCCGACCGCGCCCCGATCGGCGTGCCCGACCTGGACGGCGAGCGCATGCTGGTGTACGCGCCCGGTCCCGCACGCTATTTCGCCGAACTGATGACCCGGGTGCTGGCGGGCGTGTCCTACGAACCGTCCGACCGGCTCACCCAGGTGCACACCATGCTCGCGCTGGTGGCGGCCGGGCGCGGGCTGGCCCTGGTGCCCGAGACCGCAGGCCACCTGCATCCGGACGGGGTGCGATTCCGGCCGCTGGCGGGGGTGCGCGAGCAGGCCGAACTGTATGCGGTCTGGCGGCGGGACACGGCCAATCCGGCCCTGCGCCGCGTGACCGATCTGCTGGAGATGTGGCCGGACGCCTGACGTCCGCGCGCCGACGATTCCCCGAGGAGGAAATTCGTGTCATCGATGTCCGCCGCCGAGTTGGGACCGGCGCTGAGCCGGGGCCTGCTCTCGTTCCCGGTCACCCATTTCGACGACGATCTCGCCTTCGACGAGGCCGCCTACCGGGAGCACATCGGCTGGCTGGCCGAATACGACGTGGCCGGGTTGTTCGCGGCGGGCGGCACCGGCGAGGGCTTCTCGCTCACCTCCGCCGAGCTGGATCGGGTGGTGCGCGCCGCGGTCGCCGAGACCGCCGGGCGGGTGCCGGTGATCGCCTCCGCCACCGCGGGCACCGCGACCGCCGTCGAACAGGCGCGGGCCGCGGAATCGGCGGGGGCACAGGGGATTCTGCTGCTGCCGCCGTATCTGATCGAGTCCGGGCCGGACGGGCTGGTCGAGCATGTGGCGGCGGTGTGCGCGGCCACCTCGCTCGGGGTGATCTTCTACAGCCGCGCCAATGCCGCATGCGACGATGTGACGGTGGCCCGGATGGCCGACCGCTGCCCCAATCTCGTCGGATTCAAGGACGGGGTCGGCAATATCGAGACGATGACGCGCATCTATGCCCGGCTGGGCGACCGGCTCACCTATATCGGCGGGCTGCCGACCGCGGAGACGTTCGCGCTGCCCTATACCGAAATGGGTGTCACCACCTACTCTTCGGCGATCTTCAATTTCGTGCCGGAGTTCGCGCTCGAGTTCTACCGGGCCGTGCGCGGGCGCGACCGGGACGCGGTCTACCGGCTGCTGCGCGCTTTCGTCCTGCCCTACCTGGAGATTCGCGACCGCCGCCCCGGCTATGCGGTATCGATCGTCAAGGCGGGGCTGCGGGCGGTGGGGCGGCCGTCGAGCCGAGTCCGGCCGCCGCTCACCGATCTCACCGGGTCCGAGCTCGCCGAACTGACCGCCCTGGTGAAAACCATTGTCTGAGTGGAGGACACAGTGATTGCGGAAACGACGCACGTCGATATCGACCGAATCGTCGCCGCCGCCGTGCGGGCCGGGGCGGCGCTGGCCGAATCCACACCGGGGGACCGGGTGCGGTGGCTGAACGCGGCCGCGGACGCAGTGGAGGAGGCTGGCGCCGAACTGGTGGCGCTGGCCGCGGCCGAGACGCACCTGCCCGCGCAGCCGCGGCTGCGATCGGAGTTGGTGCGCACCGTTTTTCAGCTGCGGCTGTTCGGCCGGGTGCTGAGCGACGGCGAATTCCTGCGCGCCACCGTCGATCACGCGGATCCGGCGTGGCCGATGGGTGCGCGTCCCGATATTCGGCGCATGGTGGTGCCGATCGGGCCGGTGTTGGTGTTCGCGGCGAGCAATTTCCCGCTCACGCTCAGCGTCGCCGGGCACGACACCGCGGCGGCCCTGGCGGCGGGCTGCCCGGTGGTGGTGAAGGCGCATCCCGGGCATCCGGAGCTGTCCGTGCGCACCCGCGACATTCTGGTCCGGGCGCTGACGGAAGCCGGTGCGCCGGAAGGGATTGTCGACATCGTCCACGGGGTCGACGCGGGCGTGACCGCGCTGCGGCATCCGGATATCGCGGCGGCCTCGTTCACCGGATCCGAGGCCGGGGGGCGGGCGCTGTTCGACATCGCGAACGCCCGCCCGCGGCCGATTCCGTTCTACGGCGAGCTGGGCAGCGTGAATCCGGTGATCGTCACGGCGGGCGCGGTGCGGGCGCGCGGGGCCGAGATCGCGGCGGGCTATGTCGGGTCGTTCTCCCTGGGCGCGGGGCAGTTCTGCACCAAGCCCGGACTGCTGCTGCTGCCGGCGGGGCACGGGCTCGGCGAAACCCTGCGCGCGGCAGTCGAATCGGTGCCTGCACAGGAAATGCTCAACGAGCGCATCGCGGGCGGCTACCGCGCCGGGGTGTCGCGGCTGCGCGAACAGCCCGCCCTCACGGTGCTTTCCGCGCCCGCGCCGGACGACCCGGAGTTCCGGCCGACGCTGTTCACCGTGCGCGCCGCTGATTTCGTGCGGGCCCCGGAAATCCTCGGTGCGGAATGCTTCGGACCCGAGTCGATCATCGTCGAATACCGCGACGGCGAGGAACTGCGCGCGGTGCTCGGGGTGCTCGAACCCGGGCTGACCGCGACGCTGCACGCCGAGGAGTCCGAGGCCGACGAGGTGCGGGCACTGCTGCCGACGCTGACCCGGCTGGCCGGGCGGCTGGTCTGGAACGGGTGGCCCACCGGCATCACGCTGTCCTGGGCGCAGCAGCACGGCGGTCCCTACCCGGCGACCACCGCGCCGACGTTCACCTCCATGGGAACCGCTGCGGTGGAACGGTTCCTGCGGCCGGTGGCCTGGCAGGGTTTCCCCGACGCCTTCCTGCCGCCCGCGCTGCGGGAGGACAATCCGTGGCGGCTGCCGCGCCGGGTGGACGGAGATCGCTGATGGCCGAGCGGCTTCCGATCATCACCGGGGTCCGGCTGACCCCGATCCTCGTCTCCGATCCGCCGCTGTTGAACCTGTCCGGCGTGCATCAGCCGTACACGCCGCGGCTGATCGTGGAGCTCGACACCGACGGCGGCGTGCCGGGGCTCGGCGAAACCTACGGCGACACCGTCTATCTGGAGCGGGCGGCGGAGCTGGGGCCGGAACTGGTGGGGCGTTCGATCGGCGCGATCACCGAGATCGCCCGGATCGGCGGGGGCGAGGGGCGACTGCTCGACGCCGCGCCCGCGGCCAGCGGCCTGCGGGGCGCGCTGACCACCGACAAGGTCAGGGCGAGTGTGGTGTCCGCGTTCGAGGTGGCCGCGCTGGACGCGCTCGGGCGGCGGCTCGGCGTGCCCGTGCACACGCTGCTCGGCGGTAAGGTGCGCGATCGGGTCGACTACTGCGCCTACCTGTTCTACAAGTGGGCCGAACATCCGGGCGGAGACGGTCCCGCCGACGACTGGGGCGCCGCGCTCGATCCCGACGGAGTGCTGCGGCTGGCCCGGAAGTTCGTCCGGCACGGCGGTTTTCGCTCGTTCAAGCTCAAGGGCGGGGTGATGGCCCCGGAGGAGGAGATCGCCGCCGTCCGCGCGCTGGCCGCCGAATTTCCCGGGCTGCCCCTACGTTTGGATCCCAATGGCGGCTGGTCGCTGCGCACCGCGTTGCGGGTCGCGGCGGAACTGGGCGGTATCGTCGAATATCTGGAGGATCCGGTCGCGACCGTCGACGGCATGGCGCAGGTGCACCGGCGGACCGGAATTCCGTTGGCCACCAATATGATCGTGACCTCGATGGACGAGGTGCTGCCCGCCTTCGAGCGGGACGCGGTGCAGATCGTGCTGTCCGACCATCACTTCTGGGGTGGGCTGCTTGCCACCCGCGACCTGGCCGCGGTGTGCAGGGTGCACGGCAGGGGGCTGTCCATGCACTCGAATACCCACCTCGGGATCAGCCTGGCCGCCATGACGCACGTGGCCGCCACAGTTCCCGAGCTCAATTCCGCATGCGACACCCACTATCCATGGCAGGCTGAGGATGTGGTCACCGAGCGGTTCACCTTCACCGACGGGGCAGTCACCGTCGGCGACGCTCCCGGCCTCGGCGTCGATCTCGACCGCGACGCCGTGGCCCGACTGCACGAACGCTGGAAGTCCCTGCCGCAGTGGCGCGATCGCGACGACGTCGCCGCCATGCGCCGGGCCGATCCGGCGTATCGGCCCCCGGACTCATCCAGATTCTGAGTCCGGGCCTGCCGGCCTCGCTCCACGTCGGCCGGCAGCGCGGCTCCCGGTACCAACCCCACCGGGAGCCGCATCCGGGGGTATCGACGTACCACCTGTTCCCGGCGCGCTGAGTACCACTTGTTCCCGGCGTGCTTTTGGCCGGGATCTGCGGGAGATCCCGGCCAAAAGCACGCCGGGATCAAGAGAAGAACGCACGCCAGGATCAAGAGACGAACGCACGCCGGGAACAAGAGACGGACGCGCCGGAACAAGAGACGAACGCGCCGGGACAAGAGACGGGATCGAGGGGCGAAGACGCCGGGATCGAGAGACGGTGGGGACCGTCACCGATAAGGGCGAGTTAGGACGGCGGGAGCTGGGCGGTTCAGTGACCGTTGGTCCAGGTGGTGGTCCAGGCGCGGGCTATGCGGGTGGCGCGGGTTGCGGGCATGCGGGTTGGTTCGGTGAGGACGGCTATGGCGAGGCCGTCGAGGAGGGCCAGCAATTCGGCTGCGGCGTCGGGGGATTCGGCGGCGCGGGCGGGGTTTACGGCGGCCAGGGCGCGGGATAGGACCTCTTCCAGGCGTTTCCATTGGGCTCGGTGCAGGGCGGCGATGTCCGGGTCGTGGGCGGCGCGGGCCACCAGGGCCAGCCACACTCGGGACAGTCTGTCGCCGCTGTCGGGGGCGATGAGCATGCCGGTGAGTGCCGCGTCGAGTCGTTGTTCCGGGGACAGGTCGGCCACCCCGGAGGCCCAGAAGCGCTGCTCCGCCTCGTCGCGGACGTGCTCCCACACCCGTTGCAGCAGATCGTTCTTGGTGGCGAAGTAGTACTGGACCGTGCCGATCGAGACCTGGGCGCGGGCGGCGAGGGTGCGGATGCTGACGCCCTCGATGCCCTCCTCGGCGATCACGTCGGCGAGCCGATCCAGCAGCTCGCGGCGGCGGTCGTTCGGCTCGGCGCCGACCGGGTTGCGGGCCGCGGCCTGCCTAGCGCCCATCGCGCCGACTCCTCTCCTGCCGATTGCGCTGCTGATAGTAGCGCCACGCGGCCCGGCCGAGCTGCTGCGCCATCGCCGTCGGCTCCCGGCGGCCGTCGGATCCCGGCTCGCGATCGACCACCGCGGCGAAGAACAGCAGCAGCACACCGATGCCGCCGATGCCGAAATACACGCTGTCACCCAGCAGGCTCACGAGGAAGCGGGTCGAATCGTGCTCCTCCCCGCGCAGCCGCGGCATGACCAGCCCCAGCTGCACCCAGTGGATGCCCTCGGCCACCAGCCAGGCCAGCGCGCCCCCCGCCAGCGCGAGCCCGGCGATCCGATAGCTGCGGGCCAGCCGCAGCCCGAAGGCCAGCGACCCGGCCACCAGCACCACCACCGCGACCTCGCTCGCCCCGAACACCATCGACCCCGACATCACCGCACCACCCGCTCGGACCGCGGCCGCCGGGCGATGGCGACCAGCAGCAGCACCCACGCCACCGCGAGCAACAGATTCCGCACGCCCGCACCGATTTCCATGCGTTCGGTCATGCCCTCCGCCCCGCCCCCGCCGAACCACATGGCCCGGCTCGTCACCATGCCCACCCCGGACCCGAACAGCGCCACCACCGCCGCCAGCACGGCCGGTACGAACGCCCGGCCCATCCGCCGCCGGTAGTACAGCACCATGCCCGCGCCGATCACGGGCGCCAACAGCCCGAGTAACTCGACGATCCGAAACACCGGCCCACCCCTTTCATACGACCGTATTGAGCGCTACCATACAGTCGTATGAAGGGGTGGTCAAACGACCGGGCGTGGGGTCGGCTATTCTCCTGCGGCGCGGCGGATTTCGCCGCCCGCGGCGCGGTTGCGGGTGGCGCGGGCGGCCGCGGCATCGAAGGGTTCGAGGTGGTCGAACATCGGGTCCTCGTCGTCGACATCGAGCACCACGGCCCGGCGGCGCAGGGCGCGGGACGAGTCGCGGTCGGCGGGTGCGCCGGTCCGGTCGGGGCGTTCGGCCGCGGGCTCCTCGCTCGACGCCCGGCGGCCACGCGCCAGCCGGGCGGCCCGGCGGCGGCGGATCTCCTCCTCCATACGCACCTGGCGGCGTAGGTAGAACAGGTACACCACCAATAACGCCGCGGACAGCCCACAGCCCCACCACAGCATCGGCGACACCGCCAGCGCGAACCCGCCGAACAGCAGCAGGCTCAGCACCAGCCCGAGCGCGGTGCGCTGCCGGAACCGGTACCGGGTCGCGCGGGCGATCGCGTCGGCCTCCGGGTCGAAGCCGCCGCGACCGCGCCGACTCGGCACGAAATCCGGGTCCGCGGAATCGAATTCATGGTCGGCCGGGTCCTCGGACAGGCGCTCGGGCCGCGCCGCGGAGCGGGCCGGAGGGATACGGGCCATGGCGCTCGCCACCGGTTCATTGTCGGCGAATTCCGGCTCTTCGTCAGCAAATTCCGAGTCCTGGTCGACGAATTCCGGTTCCTCGTCGCGGCGGACCGGATCGTCGGCGAATTCGGCCTCGTCGGCCGCCTCGTCGTCGGCCGAATCGGCCTCGCGCACAGCATTATCGTGCTCGCGCACACCGTCGTCGTTCGCGGCTCGCATGGTCGAGTTCTCGTCGTCGCGAGCGGTCTCGTCATCCTCGGTGACGGACTCATCTGTCGATGTCGTCATCCGATCCTCCGAATCATCGCCGTGGGGAAGCTTTCTCTGCACGCGGGTCGGCACCCAATCCGGGTCGGATTCGTGCCCGGCGGCCGGACCCTTCGTCGTGCGACGTCTGGTACCGCCGCGATGCAGTACCCGGGTGGCCAGGGCGGCGTCGGTCGTGCGCCGGATGCGTGGATGCCGGTCCGCGAGCATCGGGAACAGAACGAAGACCCAGAGCACGACCAGGCCGATCCACAAGATCGAATTCGGCATCGCGCTCGCACCTCCGTCCCCGCCTGGCTGTTGTCCCTTCGACGGTTGTCATCCGGGCGCCCGCGCCATATCGCGGGCTCCCTTCCGGTAGCGCGGGACGCACCACCGACGTCCGTAGGCTAATGCGGTGCCACAGGAATATCCCGCAGGCGCGCCGTCCACACCCGTCCCATGTGTCACAATAGTTGCCCCCGATGTCAGGCCGGGGACCTCGCGGTCGTGGCGTTACGGCAGGGTGACCCGGCCGGACCGGATCAGGCGATCGACCACGGTGCCGGAGATCTCCTCGACGGTCATGGCCACCAGCAGATGGTCGCGCCAGGCCCCGTCGACATCGAGGTAGCGGCGCAGCAGGCCCTCCTCGCGGAACCCGACATTGCGCAGAACCGCTTGGCTGGCAAGGTTTTCCGGGCGCACCGTGGCCTCCACCCGGTGCAGGCCGACCGGGCCGAAGCAGTGGTCCAGCCCCAGCGCCAGCGCGGCGGTGGCGACCCCCTGCCCGCCCACGTCCTTGGCCACCCAGTAGCCGATCCAGGCCGAGCGCAGCGCGCCGCGCACGATATTGCCGATGGTGAGCTGACCGCTGAAGGCCCCGTCGACCTCGATGACCAGCGGGATCATCGCCCCACGCCGCGCCTCGGCCTTGAGGCTGGACCACAGCGACGGCCAGTTCGACGGATGGTTGCGCGCGTCCCAGGCCCCGCGACCGGTCGGCTCCCACGGCTCCAGGTGGTCGCGGTCGCGAATCCGGGTCCGGGCCCAGGCCGAGGCGTCGCGCAGCCGGATCGGCCGCATGGTGACCCGCCCGGCCGCGACCCGCACCGGCCCCAGATGGGCGGGCCACCCAGGGTGCTGGGTGGCCCGAAACACGTTCATATCCATCAGCGTCCCGCCGCCGCTACCCGCGCTGGGCGAGGAAGGCGACCTGCACCTCGTCGCCCGTGCGCACATCGGTGACATCCGGGTCCAGCACGATGAGGCTGTTCGCCTCGGCCAGCGTCGACAGCAGATGCGAGGAGCCGTTCACCCCGAGCGGCTGCACCAGGTAGTCGCCGCTCTGCTCGTCGCGCATGAGCTGGGCACGCAGATATCCGCGCCGCCCCGACATCGAGGTGATCGGCATGATGGTGCGCGCCCGCACGATTCGGCGCATGGGCTGGCGGCGGCCCAGCGCGATGCGGATCAGCGGCCGCACCATGATCTCGAAAACCACAAGCGCGCCAACGGGATTCGACGGTAGTAGGAAGGTGGGCACCTCGTCGCGGCCGAGCCGGCCGAAGCCCTGCACCGAGCCGGGATGCATGGCGACGCGGGCGACCTCCAGCTCGCCCAGGCCCTCCAGCGCCTCGCGGATCTGCTCCGACACCCACCCGCCGACCGCCCCGGCGATCACCACCACCTCGGAGCGAACCAGCTGGCCCTCCACCACATCTCGCAGCCGCTTGGGATCGGCGCTGACGATGCCGACCCGGTTCACGTCCGCCCCGGCGTCGCGCGCGGCCGCGGCCAGCGCGTAGGAGTTCACGTCGTAGACCTGCCCCGGTCCGGGCGTGCGGTCGATGTCGACCAGTTCCCCGCCGATCGAGATCACCGACAGCCGCGGGCGCGGATGCACCAGCACCTTGTCGCGGCCGACCGCGGCCAGCAGGCCCACCTGCGCGGCGCCGATGATGGTGCCCGCGCGCACCGCGATATCGCCGGGCTGCACGTCGTCGCCGATGCGGCGCACGTAGTCGCCCGAGCGCACCGGCTCGTACACCTTGAGGCGAGCGCGCCCGCCGTCGGTGTAGTCCAGCGGCAACACCGCGTCGGCCAGCGTCGGCAGCGGCGCGCCGGTGTCGACGCGCACGGTCTGGCGGGGCTGTAACCGGATCGGCTGGCGCGAGCCCGCGGCCACCTCGCCCACCACCGGCAGCGTGAGATCGACCGGATTCCCGTCCTCGTCGCGGATATCGGCCCCGGCGCCCTGCACATCCACGCTGCGCACCGCGTACCCATCGATGGCCGCCTGATCGAAGCCCGGCAGCGGCCGCTCGGTCACGACGTCCTCGGCGCACAACAGACCCTGGGCCTCCGAGATCGCGACCCGGACGGGCCGCGGCGCCACGGCCGCCGCGGTCACCTTGATCTGCTGGTCCTCCACCGAGCGCATGCAGCCCTTCCCTCTTCGTCCGCCAACCACCCGATCTCGCCGCGACGGACTCCGGCCACCCGCGTCACTCGGACGAGGTCAGCTGCGGATTCCAGTCGGGAGCGAGCCGACGCTCCAGCCACGCCCGCAGGGCGGGGCCGTATTCGTCACGCTCCAAAGCGAAATCGACCGCAGCACGAAGATAACCGCCAGGGTTGCCCAGGTCGTGGCGCGACCCACGGTGGACCACCACATGAACGGGATGGCCCTCGGCGATCAGCAGCGAAATGGCATCGGTGAGCTGCAGTTCGCCGCCCGCGCCGGGCTCGATGCGGCGCAGCGCGTCGAAGATCGCGCGGTCGAGCAGATAGCGCCCGGCCGCGGCGTAGGTGGACGGCGCGTCGGCCAGGCTCGGCTTCTCCACCATGCCGTTGACGCGCAGCACATTCGGATTGGCCGCGTCGGGCACCGGGGCCACGTCGAAGACGCCGTAGGCGCTGACCTGATCCTTGGGGACGTCGATGGCGCACAGCACCGAACCGCCGCGCTTGCGCCGCACCCGGCTCATCACGTCCAGGACGCCGGAGGGCAGCACCAGGTCGTCGGGCAGCAGCACGGCGAGGGCGTCCTCGTCGGGGTCCAGCGCCCGTTCGGCCTGGGCCACCGCGTGACCGAGGCCCAGCGGCTCCTCCTGGACCACCGAGGTCACGTCCAGCAGGCCCGGGGCCTTGCGCACCTTCTCCAGCAGCTGGAACTTGCCGCGCTCGGCGAGGGTGCTCTCCAGCACCAGGTCCTCGACGAAATGCGCGACCACGCCGTCCTTTCCGGGCGACGTCACGATAACCAGGCGATTCGCGCCCGAGTCGGCGGCCTCGGCGGCGACGAGCTCGATGCCGGGTGTGTCCACCACCGGCAGCAGCTCCTTCGGCACGGTCTTGGTGGCGGGCAGGAAGCGTGTCCCGAGTCCGGCCGCGGGCACCACCGCGGTACGGAAGCAGGACGTCGGCTGCGGCGCGGCCGATCCGGCGTCAGCAGTCATAAGGCACACCCTATCCATCGGTACGGTCGGCGGAACGGGCATCATGCTCGTCCGGCATCACGGAAGCCTAAGCGGCGAAGGCCCTGGACGCTGGGTTATGACGACGGGAATCACAGCGCCCGCGCAACGCCCGGTTGCCCCTGATTACCCCGCGGTCCGCCCCGGAAACCCCCGCATATCCCAGGTCATCGCCGGTGCGCCCTATCGTGGTCGGCATGACGGCGGTCGACGGGCGGGACAAGCAGGAGTGGCGAAGCGAACTCTCGGCACACCGCGCGGCGGTGCCCGCGCAGGTGCGCGAGGCCGAGGCGCGCGCCCTCGCCGCGGCCATGGCCGAGGCGATCGCGGGCCTTCCGGAGGGCGGCTGGGTGGCCGCGTACGTGCCGGTGGGCGGCGAGCCGGGGGCGGTCGCGGGGCTCGACGCGCTGCGCGCGGCCGAGGCCCGGGTGCTGCTGCCGGTGACGGGTCCGCCGGGTCCGCTGGACTGGGCCGAATACACCGGGGCCGACTCGCTGCAACGCGCCCGCTACGGTTTGCTGGAACCGGCGGGACCGCGACTGGGGTCGGACGCGATCGCTTGGGCGCGAGTGATTTTCGTCCCCGCGCTGGCCGTGGATCGGCGCGGCGTGCGGCTCGGCCGGGGCGCGGGATACTACGACCGGACCCTGCCCGCGGCGCACCCCCGGGCCCGGACGATCGTGGTGATTCGCGACGACGAGCTGGTCGAGCGGCTGCCCGAGGAACCGCACGATCTGCGCATGGGCTGGGCGCTCACGCCGCGCGGCGGACTGCGGCGACTGGCCGGGAATCGGTGACGGATTGGCACTGTTGGCACTGTCGGCTGTAGAGTGCTAACGACGGAGACTGTGGAGGTTCCTGTGCCTACTTACTCGTATCAATGCACGCAGTGTGGCGACAAGTTCGACATCGTGCAGTCGTTCTCCGACGATGCCCTCACCACCTGCGAGAAGTGCGACGGTAAGCTGCGCAAGCTCTTCAACTCGGTCGGCATCGTCTTCAAGGGCAGCGGGTTCTACCGCACCGACAGCCGCAACGGATCGTCCACCGCGAGCGAACCGGCCAAGCCGTCGTCGAGCTCCAACGGGTCGTCCGGCTCGGAGTCGTCGTCGGGTTCGTCCGGCTCCGCGAGCGCCTCGACCGCGGCGAGCAGCAGCACGGCCTCGGCGGGCAGCGCGGCCTGACCACGCGAGTTGTCCACAGCCAGCTCGTTATCCACAGCCCGGTTGCGACCAGGCGTTCTCCGGTCCGGGTAGGCGGAGCCCGGCCGTAGCGTGCCGGGCATGAAGCGATTGCGTCTCGACGCCGACCTCGGTCGCGAGCCCCTGTGGGAGCCGCTGACCCGGCACCGGCCCGCCTGGGCCGACGCCACCCTGGCCCGCCGCCTGCTCGCGGCCGCCCTCGTGATCCTGGCCGCCGTGCTCGTCGTGCGCGGCGACCCGGCGGCACACCATGTCGAGGTGGTGGTCGCCGCCCGCGATCTCACCCCCGGCCGCGTGCTGCATGCCGACGATCTGCGCCGGGTGTCCCGCACCGCGGGCACCGTGCCCGGGGGCGCCGTGCACGCGGAGTCCGCGGTGCTCGGCGCGACCCTCGCCGGGCCGGTGCGCGGCGGCGAAATCCTCACCGACCTGCGGGTGGTCGGCCCACGCCTGGCGGCCGTCGCGGCCGGGGTGCCCGAGGCCCGGATCGTGCCGATCAAACCGGCCGACAACGCCATTGCCGACATCCTGCGCGCGGGCGACCGGGTCGACGTGGTCGCCGCCGAGGAATCCTCCGGCGATTCCGCCCGGGCCGGGCCGCCGCGCGTCCTCGCCACCGATGCCGCCGTGGTGCTGGTGGCCGGTGGCGAGAAGGAGCGCGGCGCAACCGAACGCGTCGTCCTGGTCGCGCTCGACTCCGCGCATGCCGTCACCGTCGCGGGTGCGTCGCTGCGCTCCGCGCTGACGGTGGTCTTCCATTAGTCGGTGTTGTTCGCCAAGCATTTGCCCGATTCCTCGGATAGCATCCGGCGTACCCGTTCCGGATGAGACAGGAGCCGCAATGCTGAAGGGTTTCAAGGACTTCCTGCTCCGTGGCAATGTGATCGATCTGGCGGTCGCGGTGGTCATGGGCACCGCATTCGTCGCGATCGTCACGGCGTTCACCGACGGCATCGTCAATCCGCTGCTCGCGATATTCGGGGGCACCAACGATCTCGGCTTGGGTTTCCGGATTGTCGCCGACAAGCCCGCGACCTATGTCGCGGTCGGCCCGATCATCACCGCGGCGATCAATTTCGTGATCATCGCGGCCATTCTCTACCTGGCGCTGGTACTCCCGGCGACCAAGCTGCGCAACCGCCGGGTGCGCGACGACGCGGCCCGCACCGACACCGATCTGCTGCGCGAAATCCGCGACCTGCTCGCGGAGGGCAGGGAGAGCGCGGGCGGACGCCACGAATCCTGAAGGGGGACAACGGAAAGGCCCGGTGCGAACGCACCGGGCCCATCGCGGTCGGAATTATCAGCCGAGGCTGAACGGCTGGCCCCAGATGGTGACCCAGGTGATGACGTTGTCGGTCTCGACCTCGACGCTCACGAACGACCGGGCCTGCGCGTAGCCGGCGCAGCCGTTCAGGCCGATGGTCTCGTCCTGCCAGGCCACCGAGCCCTGGCCGTTGTGGAACTTGTTGCTGGTCTTGTGCGCGTCCTGACCGAAGTCGTCCTTCTTCTCCAGGTCGAGGACGTAGAACGACTGCGCCTGGCCGGGGCCGAGGGTCAGGTTGGCACCGGTGGTGGCGCCGACGTTTCCGGTGACCTTCTTGCCGTCGCTCCAGTCCGCGCTGGCGTTCGGGCCGCCGCTGACGTTGCCGCCGGAGATGTTGACCTGGCAGCCGACGGTGTAGCCCGGGATGATCGAGCCGCTGACGTCGCTGTTGTTACCGGAGATCTGCACGTGCGCGGTGCCGGTGGCCCAGGCGTTGCGGTGCAGCGGGGTCGAACCCATGGACGGGTTGATATTGGCCGACTCATTGTCCAGCCATAGGTGCACGACGGTGCCGTCGGACAGGGTCTTGGTCAGATCGGCGCCCGGTAGCGGCACGAAGGTGTCGGCATTGGCGGCGCCGGTGGAGAACAGGCCGAGGGCGGCGGTGGCGACAGCACCGACACCGACGGCACGAGCCACGGTTTTGCGGATGTTCATATTTATGTCCCTCTAGGGTGAAATGCTTTGCGCGGGAATGAAAATCGACAGATCAGACCACCGTCAGCCGATGCTGAACGGCTGCCCGTAGAGGGTGGTCTTCGAGTAGTTGTCGCCGATGACCTCGACGACCGTGTAGGCACGCGCCTGGGCGTAGCCCGCGCAACCCTGAATCTGCATTTCCGCGTCCTGGTATTCCACCGAGTAATGACCAGGCTTGGTGATGTCCTTGGAATCGATCTGGACGAACTTGACCTGGCCGGGGCCCAGGTTGAGGCCGATCGAGCCGGAGGCGTTGGCGCCGGTCAGGCTGATACCGCCGGAGACACCGGCGGAAATCGCGTCCTGAGCGATGTTGACCTGGCAACCGACGATGTAGCCGGTGTTGATCTGCGAGGCGCCGTGCGTGGACGAGTTGTTGGTACCCGGGCTGCCCAGCTGGCCGTTGTTCGGGCCGACGGTGCCTTCGGGAGCGTTGGGCACATCGGCGGCGGCATTGCCCGAAACCCAGACGGTGCGCCCGGCTCCGTTGTCCGCCAGCGACGGCGAAATCAGGGCATGCTCATCGGTGCGGGTGATCACAACGCCATTCGGACCGAGCTTCTGGCCGTCCGGCAACGGCACGAAGGTGTCGGCGTTGGCAGCACCGGTGGAAAATAGGCCGATGGCAACGGCAGCGGCTGCGCCGATACCCGCGAAACGGGCACCACGCCGCAGGCCGCTGGTGCGGTTCTCGCTCATACTTCCCCTCATCAGGTTCTTACGGTCAGCCTCGACCATCGAGGCTGAAAAAGCGGTCCCTTCCAGGCCGAGCACAGTTTGTCGCCGGATTGTTGCCGCCGTGTAACCGACGACAAATTCTCCGGCAACCGACAGTGCCTACTGCCGGAACCGGGCCACGTTCCGCCGGGGTCGCCGCAGCGCGACTTCCCCAAGCCTTCGAGAACCGCAGGTGGAGCAGCCCAAAGGCGAACACTAAACGGAGAAACAAGGGCATGACAACGCAAGGCCGCGTAAACGTAGTGTGATCTGGATCACAGTGAATCCGCGCTATATCAGCGAACGTGCATAAAAGCAGTGCGGACTTGGAAAAACGTGTTGCCGTCCCGGGATGTGAACGCGACGACCCCGTAACTCACCCGTGATGGGGAGGAACCTGCGAGCGCAACCATTCGTCGGTGGAGTCCGGACGCTCGCCGTCGGGACTCCGTTCGTCACTGGTTGTTTGCGGCATCGTCTCGCCGAAGATACGTGCCAAACGGGCCGCCTCGGCGGCAGAACGCGAGCGACCCCCCGGCTGCGCCGTGGGGCCAGAGGGAGTTCCAGCCGTGGGGCCGGGGGAACTTCCGGCGGGGCGCGGGCGGGGGGTCTGGTCGTCGCGTGGCATTTCGGTGATTTACTCGGCCAATCCGGAAAGTTCGTCGATCACCTTGCTGGCGAGCGGGCCGAGGGTGGCCATGCCGTCGCGGACGGCGGCGCGGGTGCCGGGCAGGTTGACCACCAGGGTGCTGCCGGACACCCCGGCCAGCCCGCGGGACAGACCGGCCTCGAGCGAACCGGCCGCCAGCCCGGACGAGCGCAGCGCCTCGCTGATGCCGGGCAGCTCGCGGTCGAGCACCTCGGAGGTGGCCTCGGGGGTGACATCGCGCGGGGACATGCCGGTGCCGCCGACCGAGATCACCAGATCGACGCCGCCGATGACGGCGGTGTTGAGCGCATTGCGGATCTCGACCTCGTCGTTCCCCACCGACACCGTGGCGTCGACCAGAAATCCGGACTCGGTCAGCAGCTCGGTGACCAGCGGACCCAGCGAGTCCACCGCGCCGTGCGCGGTTCGGTCGTCGACGATCACCACAAGGGCACGGCCCGCCACGGGGGCATCGATTTCCATGCCGCTCACCGTAGCGTGGGCGGCCGACAGCGATTCCAATCCCCCGGTGTCGGGGCCGGTCTCGGGGAGCAGGGTCAGGCGGCGGATCGTCATCGGGTACCGTCCGCGGGCGCCTCGCCGAGGGTGACCTCGACGGTCTTGGGATTGCCGCCGTTCGGGTCGGTGTAGGTGATCTTGACCTTGTCGCCCGGCGGATGCGAGCGCACGGCCGCGATCAGCGAATTGCCGGAGTCGATGATCTGGTCGTCGACCTTGGTGACCACCACGCCCGAGGGGATGCCCGCCTTGGCGGCCGGACCGTCGGGCACGACGTCCTGCACGCGGGCGCCGTTGACGTTGTCCGCGCGGGGGACGGTGATGCCGATCTGGGCGTAGGTGGCGTGCCCGGTCTTGATCAGCTGATCGGCGACGCGGCGGACCTGGTCCACCGGGATCGCGAAGCCGAGGCCGATGGAACCGCTCTGCTGGCCGCTCATCTCGGACGCGCCGAGCGTGGCGATCGCGGTGTTGATGCCGATCAGCTTGCCGTTCATATCGACCAGCGCGCCACCGGAGTTGCCCGGGTTGATCGGGGCGTCGGTCTGGATGGCGGAGATCACCGTGGCGGTGCTGACGGGCTCGCCGCCCTCGCCGCTGGTGGACACCGGGCGGTTCAGCGCGGAGACGATGCCGGTGGTCACGGTGCCCGCCAGGCCGAGCGGGGAACCGATGGCGACCACCGTCTGACCGACCTGCAGGCCCTGCGAGGTGCCCAGATCGATCGGGGTGAGATTGTTCTTGCCGGTGGCCTTGATGACCGCGATATCGGAGATCGGGTCGACGCCGACCACGGTGGCCGGGGCGGTGCTGCCGTCGTTGAACTGCACCTCCATCTTCGCGCCCGGGCCCGCGCCGCTGGCGACGTGATTGTTGGTGAGGATCAGGCCGTTGGAGGACAGCACGACGCCGGAGCCCTCGCCCGCGCCCTGCCGCCCCTTCACCTGGATCATGACGACGCTGGGCACCACCTTCTGCGCCACCGCGGGCACCGTGCCGGACGGGGCGTTGGCGGCCGGGGCGGCCTTCGGCGGCGGGGCGTCGAGGGCGTTGCTGACCACGCTGGTCTGCTTGGCGGGCGCGAACAGCAGCGCGACACCGCCGCCGACCGCACCGGCGACCAGCGCCAGCGCCACGGCGGCCGCGACCAGCCCGCCCCGGCCCGGGCGGCGCGGCGGCTGCGGGTAGCCGCCGACGGGCATGGACGCCGTGGGCGGCGGTCCGGCGGGCGGCTGTCCCTGGCCCTCGGCGGCGCCGTAGGGGTGCGGATACGGAGGAATCGGGGTGGTGTGCTGGACGCCCGGCTCGAAGGCGGGATAGCCGCCGTAGGGCGGATTGCCGAGCCCGGGCGGCGGGGGCGCGAACTGCGATGTGGCGCCGTGCTGTTCGGCATGGGGGGTGGTGGGGAACTGCTCCGTCGGGTGCTGGCCCGGCTGCGGGCCGGGCGCCTCCGGCTGTGATGCCGGGCCCGGCTGCGGAGCCTGCGACTCGTCCCGCCTGTCCTTCGAATCCTCGGTCATCTCTCTCGTTTCTCCTCGAGTCTGCCGCCTAAGTGTGGTGAGCTCGACTGAGAGCGGACTGAGACCGCCATATCAGTTCTCCGTGACTACCTCGAGTCCAGCGATCGTCGAAGTCGATTCTCGCACCACGTGCGGGAGGTCGTGACGGCGGCCACGACAATACTGTTTCGTAATAACCCCAGTCGGGATCCCGGCCAAAAGCATGCCGGGAAAACCAGGTGGGCATGCCGGGAAAACCAGGTGGGCACGGGTGGAATTCCCGGCACCGCAACCGATTTCCTCAGACCTGCGGGGGAACCAGCTGGGTGCCCTCCCCCGGCAGCACGATGCGGATCAATGCGCCGCCGCGTTCGGAGGTATCGATGCTGATGGTGCCGCCGTGTTTGGTCACCACCTGTTTGACGATGGCCAGCCCGAGCCCGGAGCCCGGCATCGAGCGCGAGGAGGTGGTGCGGTAGAAGCGCTCGAACACCAGCTCCCGCTCCGGCGGCGGAATGCCCGGCCCCGCGTCGTCGACCGCGAATTCCAGCAGCCCGGGCCCGGTTTCGCGCATGCTCACCCGGACCTGCGCACCCACCGGGCTCCACTTCGCCGCGTTGTCGAGCACGTTCAGGATGGCGCGCTCGAGCCCGGCCTCGTGCCCGTAGACGAACCACGGCCGCAGCTCGGCGACGAACTCGATATTGGTGCGCCGCCGCCGCGCCCGCTCCAGCGCGTGCTCGGTCACCTCGCCGAGATCGACCTGCTCGTAGACGGTTTCGGGGGCGTCCTCGCGGGCCAGGTCGACCAGGTCGCCGACCAGCGTGGACAGCTCCTGGATCTGCGCCATCACATCCGACCGCAGCTCCGCCATGTCCTGCTCCGGAATGGCCGGGGCGCCGGGGCGACTGGACGCGATGAGCAGCTCCATATTGGTGCGCAGCGAGGTCAGCGGCGTGCGCAGCTCGTGTCCGGCGTCGGTCACCAGTCTGCGCTGCCGCTCCCGCGATTCCGCCAGGGCCCGCAGCATGGCGTTGAAACTGTCGGTGAGCCGGGCCAATTCGTCGTCGCCGGTGACCGGGATCGGCGTGAGGTCGTCGGTGCGGGCCACCCGCTCGGTGGCCGCCGTCAGCCGCGCGACCGGCCGTAAACCGGTGCGGCCCACCGCCGTCCCCGCGCCCGCGGCCACCACCACGCCGCAGCCGCCGACCACGAACAGCAGCCACGCCAGCCGGTTCAGCGTCTGCTGGGTGGGCCGCAGCGGACGCGACAGCACCAGCGTGTTGCCGATCCTGGTGTGCGCGGCCAGCACCCGCTGATTGTTGACCGTGCGCAGCGAGAAATTGGACTGACCGCGCGCCACCGCGATCTCCGACGACCCGATCGGCGGATAGGTCGGCTGCGGCGGAATGAACTGGCCGTCGGCGCCGGGGTAGATCAGCGCGATCCCGATGTCGTTGGAGTACAGGCTCGCCGCCTGCAGGATCGTCAGGTAGCCATAGCTGTCGAAATTGTTGCTGATCATGACCGACGCCTGCGACTGCAGCTGCTTGTCGACGGCCGCGTACAGCGAGCGCGCCACCATCGCGTAGGCGGCGATGGAGGTCAACGCCACCGCCACCAGCACGACCGAGGCGGCCAACAGGGTGACGCGCCAGCGCAGCGACACCGACCGGGTCAGCGGCATCGGCGAACGCATCTCGCGCGCCTCGGACCGCTGCCCCACCTCGGCGACCACGGGCCGGCGCTGAGTGGATCTGCCCACGACTGCCGCGCCCCTACGGCGGGGTCTCGCGCAGCACGTAGCCGACGCCGCGCACGGTGTGGATCAGGCGGGCCTCCCCCTCGGCCTCGGTTTTCCGGCGCAGGTACCCGATGTACACCTCGAGCGCGTTGCCGGAGGTCGGGAAGTCGTAACCCCAGACCTCCTCGAGGATGCGGCTGCGGGTCAGCACCCGGCGGGGATTGGCCATCAGCATTTCCAGCAGGGAGAACTCGGTGCGGGTGAGGCTGATGGAGCGGTCGCCCCGGGAAACCTCCCGGGTCACCGGGTCCAGCGACAGATCGGCGAAATTCATTGTCTCCGAGTCGTCGTCGGCCGAGTCGGCGCTGGTGCGGCGCAACAACGCGCGCAATCGGGCCAGCAATTCCTCGAGGGCGAACGGTTTCGGCAGATAATCGTCGGCGCCCGCGTCCAGCCCGGCCACTCGCTCGGACACCGAATCACGGGCGGTGAGAACGAGGATCGGTAGGTCGTCGCCGGTGCTCCGCAGCCGCCGGCACACTTCCAGCCCGTCGAGGCGGGGCATCATGACGTCCAGGACCAGGGCGTCGGGACGCGAGGTGGTCACCTTGTCGAGGGCGTCGACCCCATCGACGGCGAGATCGACGGAGTAGCCGTTGAACGTCAGCGACCGGCGCAGCGATTCCCGGACCGCGCGGTCGTCGTCGACTACCAGAATGCGCATGGCCCCCAGTCTGACCGCATCGACTGAGAGTCGACTGAGAAGCAAACATCCGACACGCCGAGTTATGCTGGGCCGATGACCAGTTGCTACGCTCGGACGCTTCCCGCGGAAACCGGACGGCACTCCGAAACGCCTTGTGGACAGGCGTATTCGACGACCTCCGCATAGCATCTCCGAATTGCCGTAGCCCTCTTCGCGCGGTATGTTGCGAGCCTGAAATGAAGACCTCCAGTTGGTTCTAAGCGGGTGAGACCACACACCGTGATACATACGTGATAGGGCAGGAAATTCGCGATCGCGGTCGGTCATGCGCCGGAACACACGGGGATCCATAGGTAAGGCGGAGGCGACAGAAGCGGGATGGAAGCTGCACCGCGCCCGAGGCAGATGAGCCTGTCCAACTGGTCCGTGACCCGCAAGGTCGGCATCGTGCTGCTGCTGCCGGTGCTACTCGCCTCGATATTCGCGGTGCTGCGGATCAACGATGGTCTCGCCCAGATCCGGAAACTGAACGCCGCCACCGAGCAAGCCAAGATCATCCGGCCGATGCTGGTGTTCACCTCGTCGTCGGAGCGTCTCGCGATCACCGCCGCGTCCCAGCGCGACGCGGCGAACCCGGATCCCGGCCTGGACAAGATCACGACCACCTTCGACCAGGCCGCCGCCGACCTGGACACCGCGCTGCGCAGCACCAAGGCCGACAGCAAGGTGACCACCGAACTGGCGGCGGCGCTGTCGGCGGCCCGGACCATGCGCGGCGGCCTGCGCACCAACTCCCCCGCCACCATCGGCCAGCAGTACGACGAGGTCGCCAACCACGTCAGCAACGCCATGGCGATCTCTCCGTCCGCGGAGGAGAACGGCATCGAGCGCACCTTCCTCCAGCTGGGCACCACGATGACCGCGCGCCGCCTGCTGCTGCAGGAATTCATGCTCACCGGAACCGTCGAGACCAATCCGGCCTCCCGGGGGCAGCTGTTCATCGCGCTCGGCGGCGAGATGATCATGGTGAATCACTACGGCCAGCTGCAAGCCGAGACGGCGATCAACGGCGACAAGCTGCTGCAGGCCGTGCAGATGCGCATCGGCGCGTTCAGCCAGCCCTCGATCGATGCGAACACGCTGGGCCAAGTGGCCAATTCGCTGCAGTCCAGCCTCGATGCCTACATTCAGGCCGACACGCACCTGGTCGACACCATCGACAGCCGATTGAACGCCCAGACCACCGACGCGCGCAGCTCCGTGCTTCGTGACGTCGCGATCGTGATCGGCATGCTGCTCGCGGGCCTCGCCCTGGCCCTCGCGGTCGCCCGCTCGCTGGTCGTGCCGGTGCGCCGGCTGCGGCGCGGCGCCCTCCAGGTCGCGCACACCGACCTGCCCCGGGAGCTGGAGGTGGTGCGCACCGGCGGCGAGACCCCGGAGATCACCCCGATCGAGGTGCACACCACCGAGGAGATCGGCCAGCTGGCCCGCTCGGTCGACGACATCCACCGCGTGGCCCTGGATCTGGCCGCCGAGCAGGCCCGGCTGCGGCTGCAGATCGGCAATATGTTCGAAACCCTGTCCCGCCGTAGCCAATCGCTGGTCGAGCAGCAGCTCTCGCTGATCGAGGAGCTCGAGCGCGACGAGGACGACTCCGAGCGCCTGCAAAGCCTGTTCCGCCTGGACCACCTCGCCACCCGCATGCGCCGCAACGGCGACAACCTGCTGGTGCTCGCCGGTACCGCGCTGCGCCGCGGCTATCTGCCCGCGGTGCCGCTGTCGGACATGCTGTGGAGCGCGGTCTCGCAGGTCGAGGACTATCAGCGCGTCGAGATCGGCGCCGTGCCCGACGGCGTCGTCGCCGGTGAACCGGCCGTCGACATCGAGCACCTGCTCGCCGAGCTCATCGACAACGCGCTGCGCTACTCGCCGCCGAGCACCCCGGTCGTGGTCTCGGTCGCCCGCGCGGTCGACGGCGGCTACCTGATCGAGATCACCGACCGCGGCCTCGGCATGTCCGGCGAGGATCTGCGCGGCGTCAACGAGCGCCTCGCCGCCGGTGGTGAGGTCACCCTCGAAACCGCCCGTCGCATGGGTCTTTTCGTGGTCGGCCGGCTCGCCAAGCGGCACGTCATCACGGTCGGCCTGCGTCGCACCTCGACCATGGCGCAGCAGCCGGGCCTCACCGCGAGCGTGCACCTGCCGGGCATCCTGGTCTCGCCCGCCCTGGACGACACCACCGGCCCGCAGCCGATCACCTCGACCTTCGCGCCCGCCACGCCCGATCCGACCGTCCAGCCGCGCGTGCTGGCCGCGGTGCCCGACCCGACGGCTAGCCGGGAATCCGACGCCGAATCGGTCACCGCCGAGTCAGGACGATTCTCGGTCACCAGTTCCGGGCTGCCGCAGCGCCGCCCCGGCGCGGCCACCGGCCTGGACACCGGCCGGTCCGGTGAGACCCCGACCCCGGTCGCCCGGCTGGCCCTGCCGGAGGCCATGGACTACGCCGATCCGGCCGAAACCGACGATCCCCCAGCCGATTTCGGTCCACCGACCGATGTCTGGCCGCGCCGCTCGCAGCCGGTCGAGCCGGTCATCGAGGCCCCGGTGGACATCTGGGCCGAGGCCGATCCGGATACCTTCGGTCCGCCGATCCGGCAGGAGCCGCCCGCGCGACCCGACGCCCCGCCCCCCGGCGGCCGCGGCGTCGCCCTCGCCCCGCCCCGCCCGGCCGATCTGCGACCGGTCAATTCCGAGTCGCCGACCCCGATCTACCAGCGCATGGTGTCGGAATGGCTGGTCGAACCGGCGACGGCGGCGGACGCGGCGGCCGAGGACTGGACCTCGGAGGCCGACGCCGGATGGCAGGCCGCCGCGGAGGCCAGCACCCCGACCAGCACGGGCCGCACCACGGGCGGCCTGCCGATTCGCCGCCCCGGTGCCCAACTGGTGCCGGGCGGCCTGGCCCCGTCCAACGACTCCGGTGCACCCGATCCGGAGGAGATCCGCAGCAACCTGTCCAGGCATCTGAGCGGTGTCCGCAGCGGACGGGCCGATACGCAGTACAACGACGGAGGCCACGCATGAGCACTACCCCGCAGATCCCGAGCGACGAGAACCTGAACTGGCTGGTGGCCCGCTTCACCCGCGATGTTCCGGGCGTCTCGCACGCCGTGCTGGTGTCCGCCGACGGATTACTGCAGGCGACGAGCCCGCACCTACCCTCCGATCGAGCCGAGCAGCTGGCCGCGGTGACGGCGGGCCTGGCCAGCCTGTCCGCCGGGGCGGCGCAATTGTTCAACGGGGGGAAGGTCATGCAGTCCATCGTGGATATGCAGCGCGGCTATCTGCTGGTGATGAGCGTCGGAAACGGCTCGCACCTGGCCGTGCTCGCCAACAAGTCGCACGACATCGGCCGGATCGGTTACGAGATGGCGCTACTGGTCGACCGGGTCGGATCGGTGGTCCAGGCCACCGCCCGTTCGGCGGTTTAGAGCGTGCGATGTCCAGTCCCATCGGGGCCGGCGGAGGCCGGCCGACCACGCGCGTCCGCCCCTATGCCCTGACCGCCGGGCGCACCGAGCCCGCCGTCGAGCTGCCGTTGGAGGCGGTGGTGGAGACGCTGCCCTACGCGAACCAATTCGAATGGCCCGCAGGCGATATCCGGACCGACATTCTGCGCCACGGGGCGGCCCGGCTGTCGGTCGCCGAGATCGCCGCCCACCTGAGCCGGCCGCTGGGCATGATCCGGGTGGTGATCGGCGATCTGGTGGTCGCGGGGACCATGCGGGTACACACCACGCTGAGCGACGATGCCAGCTACGACGAGCGACGATCCCTGATGGAGAGGACCCTGCGTGGACTCCGTGCCCTGTGATGCCAGGCCGCCCTATCAGCCCGACGACGCCCGGACCGCCTCCACCAAGATCGTGGTGGCGGGCGGCTTCGGCGCCGGCAAGACCACGTTCGTGGGTTCGGTGTCGGAGATCGTGCCGCTGCGCACCGAGGCGATGGTGACCATGGTGTCCGACGGGGTCGACGATCTGAGCGGCACGCCGGGCAAGCAGACCACCACGGTGGCAATGGATTTCGGGCGCATCATGCTGCCGGGCAATCTCACGCTGTATCTGTTCGGCACGCCCGGGCAGCGGCGGTTCTGGTTCATGTGGGACGACCTGATCCGGGGCGCGATCGGCGCCGTGGTGCTGATCGACACCCGCCGCATCGAGGACAGTTTCGCGGCGGTGGATTTCTTCGAGGCGCGGCAGCTGCCGTTCCTGGTGGCGGTCAACAGGTTTCCGGACGCGCCGCGATTCCCGCTCGGCGAGCTGCGCGAGGCGCTGTCGGTCCGCGAGGGCGTGCCGATCGTCGATGTCGACGCCCGCAATCCGATGGAGGTGCGGCGCGCGCTGGCGGCGGTGACGGAGTACGCGATTCAACGGCTCACCGCGTCGCAGCCGGAGACGGTCGGGCAGGCGTGAGGAGGCCGTCATGACCTACTTCGCCCTGGGCTACTGGGTTCTCGGGCTGGCGCTCGGGGTGTCGGCGTCCGGCGCGCTGATCGGCCTGGCCTGTATCCGGCAGTCGACGCTGTCGGTGACGGCGCGGTTCCGGCTGGTCTGGCAGGCGGCCGCGGCGGTCTCGATCGGCAGCGTGGGCATCTGGCTCGCGATGTATGTGACCATGCTCGGCGTCGGCGTGCCGAAGGGCGCGCTGAGCTACGACCTGCCGCGCACGGCCGCGGCGGCGCTGCTGGCGGGCGCGTCGATCATGGCCGGTCTGCTGGCCGCCGGGAAGACGCTGCACCCGGTCCGGCTGGCCGGGGGTGGCGTGCTCGCGGGCCTGGGCATCGGCCTCATGCACTATCTGGCCCTGACGGCCATCCAGGTCCAGGGTTCGGTGACGATCAACGCGCTGTCGGCGATCACCGTGATCGTGCTGGCGATCGTGATCGCGACGGCCACCCTGTGGGCCACGCTGCGGCTGCGCTCCCTCGCCGCGCTGACCGGGGTGGCGGTCGCGTTCGCGCTGGCCACGGCGGGCATGCACTACCTGGGCCTGGCGGGGGTGAGTCTGCACCTGGACAGCGCCGCGCCCCGCCCCGCGGGCGAGGACCTGTTCACCCTCTTCGTGCCGGTCTTCGTCCTCGGTACCCTCTCCCTGGCCGTCCCGATCACCGCGGTCCTGGTCGCCCCCGATCGCAGCACCACCGTGCGGCCCGGCCGACGGTTGTCCGATCCCACCGACGAACCGGGGCGACAGCTGGTGCGCTGAACGTCCCTGCGGGCCTTCGGGTTACGGTCGAATACGAAACGGGCCGGACCGCCTGGTGGCGGTCCGGCCCGTCTGGTGCTTACCGCGCCGGACTACTTGGTGGCCGGGGCGGGCGGGGTGGCCAGGTCGGAGCCGAACTGGAACAGGGCCACCGCGGCGACCGGGCCGCCGATGAAGATGGTGCCCGCGACGGCGCCCATGGCGCCCAGGGCCGCGCCGGTGACCAGGCAGCCGCCCAGGGCCGCGGGCACGGCCAGGGTGCCGATGGTGACCGCGGCGCCCGCCATGCCCGACACGATGCCGCCCGCGATGCAGCCGATGCCCGCGCCGATCGCGGTGCCGATGAGGCTGCCGACCGCCACGCCGACCGCGACCTCGCTACCGAGGTTGCTCAGCGCCTGGTTGAAGTTGGGGTTGGCGGTCGCGTCCACGTAGTGCACATCGGCGATGGGCGTGGCCTGCGCGCGATCGGTGCTCGGGGTCAGCGTGGCCCTGTTGCCATCGATGGCGGCGGCGATCGGGAAGTTCATGCCGTCCCGCTGGTAGCTCAGCGGTAGCGCGGAAACCACCTTGCCGGTGCCGTCGACGACCTGGAACTGGCCGTCGCGAGCGGCCAGCGAACCCGCGTCGGTGGTGATGACGACCGAGTGGTCGACCAGGCTCGCGTTGTAGTGGATGCCCGGCGCAATATCGGTCTGCAGGGTCGAATTGGCCGACGGAGCGGGCGCCGGGTCCGCGTAGGCAGTACCGGCAGTAACCCCAAGAGCGGCGATGACCAGCGCCGACGTCGCGGCGAACTTCCTCAGCTTCATTCCCTCATACGCTTTCTTCAGCAGTGCGCCACCTACCTCCGGCGCGCAGGCACAAAATTTGAACCCTTCAAGAGGCTGTCCTGCTCCGATTACGAGCAGGTAACGAACGGCGTCAAGAATTCGACAATAAAGCTGGCAATGTGTTAAAAGTCCGCAAATTCGGACGTGCCGCCCAGGCTGAGGGCTTCAGCAAACCCTCAGCCTGCTCTTATGCGGGGGTGCGCTACTGCGGCATCTCACCCACGGTCACGGCGGTGTCGATGAGCCCGAATACCTCGCCCTGCGGTGCGGCGACCATCGCCATCCGGCCGACCGGGGAATCCGAGGCGGGCATCACCACCGTCGCGCCGAGCTCGGACGCCCGGGCCACCCCGGCATCGACGTCGTCGAATTGGAACCAGGTCAGCCAGTGGCTGGGCACCGGCTCGACGGGCATGACGGTGTCGTCGTTCATGCCGCCCGCGGGCTGCTCGCCGCCGCGCGGGGTGAACATCGCGTAGTTCATGGTCTTGCCGTCGCCGACGTCGGTGTAGGCGAAGCCGAAGACGTCGGCGTAGAACTTCTCGGCGGCGGCGAGATCCCGGGTGTGCAGCTCGTTCCAGCAGTAGGAGCCGTGTTCGTTGTGCACGGCGGCGCCGTTGTGCGCGCGGGCCTGCCACACGCCGAACACCGCGCCGACGGTGTCCTTGCCGATGAACATGCGCCCGGCGTCGAGCACGTCGAACGGGGGCGTGAGCACCTGGCCGCCCGCGGCGCTCACCTTCCCGGCGATGGCGTCGGCATCGTCGGCGGCGAGGTAGGTGGTCCACACCGCGGGCATCCCCGCCTGCGGTTTGGGGCCGATCCCGGCGACGGCGTTGCCGCCCTTCATCCCCATGAGGTAGCCGCCCGCGCCCTCCTCGCCGCCCTCGATGGTCCAGTCGAACAGCGCGGCGTAGAACTCGCTCGCCTTGACCGGGTCGTCGACCTGGCAGTCGACCCAGCAGGGGGTGCCTTCGGGCCAGGGGGTGCTTCGCACAGGCATCGGATTCTCCGTTCGTTCGTGGGTTGCCTGCGGTCGCGGACCGGCCCCCCGCTCTCACCCCGACGTGATGCCGATCACACGGCCATCTAGTAGTCAACCAGCATCCGGGTCCGGTGTCCGGGAGTTCGCCGGGCGTTCACAGGAAATGACCGCAACCCACCCGCGCCGACACGACGGCCCAGCACACGGCGGCGACGACTTGGCAGATAGATCAGCGAGCACCATCGCCGCGAATTACAGTGAGGGGTATGCGTTCCGGTTTGGACTACGCCGCGGCCCGGCCCGGAGGTAGCGCCATCCGAGCCGCCGGTTACGACTTCGTGGTCCGTTACCTGTCCGACGGCGGCCCGGCGTTGCCGGGCAAGTTGCTGACCCCCGACGAGGCGGCCGATCTGCGCGCGCACGGGGTCTCGATCGTGTCGAACTGGGAGACCACCGCCGACCGCATGCTCGATGGGCACGACGCCGGGGTCGCCGATGCCCGCCTCGCGCTGCGGCAGGCGCTGGCCTGCGGCGGCCGCGCCGACCGGCCCGTCTACTTCTCCGCCGATTTCGATGCCACGCCCGAGCAGCAGACCCCGATCGACGCCTATCTGGACGGCGCGGCGAGCGTGCTGGGGCGCGCGAATGTGGGCATCTACGGCGGCTACTGGCCGGTGAGCCGGGCGCTGGACGCCGGGGCCGCGGTGTGGGCGTGGCAGACCGACGCCTGGTCGGGCGGCCACGTGGAAACCCGCCGCCAGCTGCACCAGACCACCCGGCAGGTGACGGTGAACGGGGTGGTCTGCGATGTGGACGAGGCGGAGACCGCCGATTTCGGCCAGTGGGATCACACCGCGGCGGCGGAGACCTTCGCGGCCGCGCAGGACGGCCTGCTGCGCGACATCCGGGTGCAGGTGGCGGAGCTGCTCGCGCAGTTCTCCGAATTACGCACGGAGATAGGCGATCTGGAGACGACCATCGCCGACCTGCGGCACGAGGTGCAGCGGCTGTCGCATCCGCAATGGCCGTGGCCGCTGTCGCTGCTGGGCGGCCCGGCGCATGCGATCGCGGAGCAGTTGGCACGGCTGGACGGGCGGCAACCCCTTTCGGGCGCAAGACATTCCAACGGTGAACGGGCCCAAGAGTGGCGATGAGCGGGTTCTTTCGAATGTTCGGAAGAACCCGCCCTCGCCGACGAGGTTACCGCCGCGACGCCTCGAATTCATCACTTCGAGCAGACTTTTTCATCGCTCAAAAACCAACCCACAGCAGGTAATTGATCGAAGAGCTACTTGAAAGCAACCGCGTCGAGACGACGCTGGTCAGCTCTGATCGATTCTCGTGATTGCCGGGCGGTCGCGGAATTTTCACAATTACGGCAACTTGGTCACGCTACAGCTTGGCGGGATCGATCAGTCCCCGCCGCACCGCCGCCACCAGCCGCCGCGGCACCCGATGGACGACGCCCCCGACGCGGACCGGCATCAGGTCGGGTGGCGTCGCCTTCCAGTTCGCCCGCCGGCTACGGGTATTCGCACGCGACATACGCCGCTTCGGAACCGCCATGCCTCAGCCCTCCCCTCGTGCGGGCCGCTGGCGCTTGCCGTACCGGCGTTCGAACTTCTCCACCCGACCCTGGGTGTCGAGCACGCGGTGCGCGCCGGTCCAGAACGGGTGCGAATCGGAGGTGACATCGACGGTGATCAGCGGGTAGCTGTTGCCGTCGGTCCACTCCACGGTGCGCAGGCCGGTCGCGGTGGACCGGGTGAGGAACCGCTTGCCGGTGCTCACGTCCTCGAAGACCACCGGGTGGTAATCCGGATGAATCCCTGGTTTCACGGGACCTACCTTTCGTTCACGCGCTGCTCGCCGAGCGGCGAGGCGCTGGATTGCGTTGTGTCGCACGGGTCTTCGTGCCAGTCCCCGAACGGGTCGTCCCAGCGGGCGACCAGGTCGGGGGCGCCGCGCACGAGCAGCAGTTCGGCGTCGTCGACCAGGGCCCAGTGCAGTGCCCGGCGGATCTCGTCGGGGTCGGCGTCGCAGGTCAGGATCACCAGCGAGGTGTGGCGATCGCCGAAGTGCTCGTCCCACCGCAGGGCGGCCAGCGCCCGGCGATCCGGATCGGCCGCCGCCAGCTCGTCCGGGCCCAGCGCGGCCAGCCATCGCCCCGCGTCGCCGACCCGCAGCCCGCCACCGGCCGATTCCAGCCACACCACGTGGTCGGGCTGGGTGGCCAGCCAGATCCGGCCGCGCGCGGTGACGACGCCGTCGAACAGCACGTCGAGCGCGTCGTGCAGGCGGCCGGGATGGAACGGCCGATCGGTGGCGAATTCGAACAGCGCGACCCCGTGCTCGGCGTCCAGCCGCGGCTGCCCGCGCAGCAGCGGCGCGTGCGCGTCGAAGATCCGGCCCCGCCGCGAGTCCGCGGGCACGCGGTCGAGCAGGTTCTCGATGCGGTTGCGGTCCAGGGCATCCGGGCCCTCGACCCAGCACACCGGGGCCTGCGGGAGCAGCCGCTCCAGCACCGCGGCCAGCCGGTCGCGGTCCGGCCGGTCCAACGCCTCGGCCGCGAAAACCAGTGCGGCATCGGCGAAGTCGACCTGCCCGACGGCGACCTGCGCCACCGTGCGGTCCTCCTCGGCGGCGCTCGGGTCGCGGTCGGCCAGCATCTCGTCGCCGAGCGCGTCGGCCAGCCAGGTGCGGGCGTCCAGGCAGGTCAGCACGGCCTCGATGCGCACGTCGCGCCCGGCCGGTCCGTCCACCCGGCCGTGCACGTCGACCACCGGCACGTTCTCGACGGCATGGCACACCGCGTCGGCCTCGAACGCCGGATCCAGCGCGATCACGATGCGCCGCACCGAATCCCGCGCCGCCAGCAGGCACAGGAACGGCAGCAGATCGGCACGCAGCGTGCACGACACACAGCCGTGCGCCAGCTCGTGCACCGTGGTCACCTCGCGGCCGTCGGCGCAGACGGTGCGCCGCACGATGCCCTCGTGCAGTTCGCTCAGGTCGTGCCGGATCACCACGGTGCCGGGCGTGGCCAGCAGCAGGCGGGCGGCGTGGTCGCGGCCCGCCGCGACCGGTCCCGCGGCACTCGGATCGGCCGACGCATCCGCCAGGACCACGACGGGTGTACGGCGGTCGGAGTGAGACGGCACCGGAGCCCCTTTCGACAATGATTTTCATTTACTGCCGACCAACGGTACAGTGTCGAGCGGCCATTGTCGAAAATGATTATCAGTAACAGGAGGCGCCCATGTCGGCTCAGTGCCAGGTCACCGGGCGGCGGCCGAGCTTCGGCAAAGCCGTCTCGCACTCGCACACGCGGACCAGCCGCCGCTGGAATCCCAATCTCCAGCGCAAGACCTACCACCTGCCCAGCGAGGGCCGCCGCGTGCGACTGACGGTCTGCACCAAGGGCATCGCGGTCATCGATCGCGACGGCATCGAGGCGGTCGTCGCCCGGCTGCGCGCCCGCGGGGAGCGGATCTGATGGCCCGCACCACCGAGCTGCGCCCGATCGTCAAGCTGCGCTCGACGGCCGGCACCGGCTACACCTACGTCACCCGCAAGAATCGCCGCAACGACCCGGATCGGTTGGTACTGCGCAAGTACGACCCCGTGGTCCGCCGGCACGTCGAGTTCCGGGAGGATCGCTGATGGCCAAGAAGTCCAAGATCGTCCGCAACGAGCAGCGCACACTGATCGTCGCCCGCTACGCCGAACGACGCGCCGAGCTCAAGAAACTCGTGCGCAACCCGGCGACGCCGGAGGACGAACGCGCCGCCGCCCGGGCCGCCCTGCAGCGGCTGCCGCGCGATGCCAGTCCGGTACGATTGCGCAATCGGGACGCCACGGACGGTCGCCCCCGTGGTCATCTCCGGAAGTTCGGCCTCTCCCGCGTACGGGTGCGCGAGCTGGCACACCGGGGTGAGCTGCCCGGTGTGCACAAATCGAGTTGGTAACCATCACAGACCTCGTGAGTGAGAAGGAACCCCGGCGTGAGCGGTCAGGGCCCGGAGGAGGCAGCCTGCGTAACCACGTAGGGCCCAGAGCTCAGGCCGAGAAAGGATACTGACATGGCAGTGAAACGAGCACCGTCGAAGAAGGTCCGCGCCGAGCAGGCGCGCCGCCCGAAGAAGAACCCGCTCATCGCCGCCGGCGTCGAGACGGTGGACTACAAGGACGTGAACCTGCTCCGCACGTTCATCTCCGACCGCGGCAAGATCCGCAGCCGCCGGGTCACGGGCCTGACCCCGCAGCAGCAGCGCGAGGTCGCCGTCGCGGTGAAGAACGCCCGCGAGATGGCCCTGCTGCCGTTCACCAGCCGCTGACGAGGCGCGCCAGCCGAAGACGAAGGCCCCGACGCATACGCGTCGGGGCCTTTTGCCGCTTTCTACGGAATCGTCAGCACCTGGCCGACATTCACCACGTCCGGGTTGTCGATGCCGTTGGCGGCGGCGATGTCGCGGTAGCGGTTGCCGTCGCCGTAGAAGCGCTCGGCGACCGCCCACAGGGTGTCGCCGGATTCGACGGTGTAGGTGCGGGGTTCGGGGGCGGGCGGGGGCGGCGGGGGGACCTCCTCGGCGACGGGAGCCGCGGCCGGTTCCTCGGCGGCGATCGGGGTGTCGGTGTGGGTGTCCGACGCCCACAGCGGGCTGCCGTCCTTGCCGTACAGCACGACGTTGCGGTCGGGCTGCACCACCAGCCGGTCGGCGTCCTTGCCGTCGGTATCGGTGGCCCACACCGCGCCGTCGTCCTTGTAGAGCACGAAGTTGCCGTCCTGCTGCAACACGGCCCGCTGCACCCCCTGCTCATGGGTGTTGGTCGCCCACACGACGCCGCCCGGTTCGGAGAGCACCAGGTTGCCGTCGTTCTGCAGCGTCAGGGTGTAGGCACCACCCTGCAGGGATTGACCGAGACCGAGTTCATCGCCTACGTGCAGCGTGTCGCCCATGGATGTTCCTTTCGGAGAAGGGGATTCGCTTCGTCGTGCGTGTTCGCCTTGCGCATCGGCGGCGGGGACCGCATACGCCCGCCGCCAGCGAACAGTACTGCGCGGCCGAGGCGGCCCGCAGGCGATATGCGCAGTCGTTGCAGAAAGTTCACTAGGTCCGCGACCGCGGTCGCCGCCACCCGGCGCGGCGCGCCCACTAGGGTGACGCTCATGACCTCGAACCCGCGGCCGCGCCGCGCCGGTGCGGCCGTCGCGCTGCTGGCACTGCTATCGATCGCCGCCTGCGGCTCCGCGAACAGCGATGGTACCCAACAGAATCCGAGCACCGCCTCGAGCGGACCCGGCCCGACCGAGCAGGTGCCGCCGCAGCCCGGCCGCATGTTCACCGCCAATCCCGCGATCGTCGGCGCGCGCGTCCTCCCGTTCGACAGCTGGAGCCGGGTCGCCCCCGACCGCATCGCGGTGAATTTCCAGATCGGCTCGCCGGATTGCTACGGGGTGGACGTCTCCGCCGCGGAGACCGACAGCACGGTAACCATCACATTGCGGGAGGGCACCCTGCCCGAGGCCACCGGCCGGATGTGCACGATGATCGCCGTCTTCGGCACGGTGGAGGTGCAGCTCGAGCAACCCCTGGGCAATAGAAAGGTCCTGAGTTCCCACTAATAGTGCGAGCGGCCTGCTCGTTCATCTCCGACGGCTCCGTCGTCCACGAATGGGTGTACGCTGTCGCCCGCACGAAGGTCGGTATCAATCCCGGTGCCGGACTTGCGCTTCGGACGGTGCGGACGGTGGCCGGACCGGCAGCCGGAAACCCCTACAGGAGTAGACCGATATCTTCGATGTGGTGCACGGTCTCGGGATGCCGTACGAAATCATCGGTGGCACAGTAGAACATCGAGTGCCGAATCACGAACCGTTCGACCCGGACACCGCGATGCGCTACTGAGACTCGGGACCCGAGACGAGGAAGACTCGGGGCCCGAAACCGAGAAAGACCCGGGGACCGGGATGGCCAAGGCCCGGAACCTGGATGGTGAACAGGGCCCTGCGCGAATGCCGCGCAGGGCCCTGTTGGTTCGCTACCCCTGTTCCCGGCAGGCTCGAAATCCCTTGTTCCCGGCATGCTTTTGGCCGGGACCTAGTGCGCGAAGTGGCGCGCCCCCGTGAGATACATCGTCACGCCCGCCTCTTTGCAGGCATCTATGGTCAGCTGATCGCGCACCGAACCGCCCGGCTGCACAATGGCTTTCACCCCGGCGGCGATGAGCTGCTGCGGGCCGTCCGGGAACGGGAAGTAGGCGTCGGAGGCCGCCACCGAGCCCTTGGCGCGATCGCCCGCGCGCAGCACCGCCAGATGCACCGCGTCGACACGGTTGACCTGCCCCATGCCGACGCCGACCGAGGCGCCGCCGTGGGCCAGCAGAATCGCGTTCGACTTCACGGCACGGCAGGCGCGCCAGGCGAATTCGAGATCGGCGAGGGTGTCGGCATCGGCCGCCTCGCCCGAGACGAGCGTCCAGTTGGCCGGATCGTCACCCGCGGCATCGACAATGTCGACCTGCTGCAGCAGCGCGCCACCGCTGATCGGCCGCAACTCGGCCCCGCCGCGCCGCGGCTGCTCCGCGATCAGGATGCGCACATTCTTCTTGCGCTGCAACACTTCCACCGCGCCGTCGGCGTAACCCGGCGCGACGATCACCTCGGTGAAGATCTCCGCGACCTGCTCGGCCATCTCGACGGTCACCTCGCGGTTGGCCGCGATCACACCGCCGAACGCGCTCACCGGATCGCAGGCGTGCGCCTTGCGGTGCGCCTCGGCGATATCCGCGCCGACCGCGATGCCACAGGGGTTGGCGTGCTTGATGATCGCCACCGCGGCCGCGGTGTGGTCCCAGGCGGCCCGCCACGCGGCATCGGCGTCGGTGTAGTTGTTGTACGACATCTCCTTGCCGTGCACCTGCTTCGCCTGCGCCAGCCCCGGCACACCGTCGGCATTGCGATACAGCGCCGCGGCCTGATGCGGATTCTCCCCATAGCGCAGCACCGCTTCGCGCGTCCACGCCCCACCGAGCCAGGCCGGGAATTCGCGCACTCCCGCCGCTCCCACGTCGGCCCCGGCACGACCACCCACATCGGCCCCGGCACGCCCTTCCGCCGGGGCAAGGACGTTCGTCATCCAGCTCGCCACCGCCACGTCGTAGCTTGCGGTGTGCTGGAATGCCTTGGCCGCCAGCGCGGTTCGCTCGGCGAGGGTGAACCCGCCGGACCGCACCGCCGTCAGCACCGCGTCGTAGTCGCCGGTGTTCACCACCACCGCCACCGACGGGTGGTTCTTGGCCGCGGCCCGCACCATCGAGGGGCCGCCGATATCGATCTGCTCGACGCACTCGTCCGGGCCCGCGCCGCTCGCGACTGTCTGGGTGAACGGGTACAGGTTCACCACCACCAGTTCGAACGCCGCCACGCCGAGCTCGACCAGCTGCTCGGCGTGCTCCTGCTTGCGCAGGTCGGCCAGGATGCCCGCGTGCACGCGCGGGTGCAGCGTCTTGACCCGCCCGTCCAGCGTCTCCGGAAAGCCGGTCAGATCCTCCACCTTGGTGACCGGGATACCGGCCTCGGCGATGCGCGCCGCGGTCGACCCGGTCGACACCAGCTCCACGCCGGCGGCATGCAGGCCGGTGGCCAGCTCGACGAGTCCGGTCTTGTCGTAGACGCTCACCAGCGCCCTGCCGATCGGCTTGCGCTCACTCACCGCAGAACTCGCTCATCTGGAATAACTGCCTTTCGTCCATCGGAGACAACACCTCTGGTCGCGACGGCCGCGACGACTTCCGCCAGCAACCGGCGCTCCACACCCTTGATCCGCTCGTGCAGGGTGGCCTCGTCGTCGCCGGGCAGCACCGCGACCGCCTCCTGCGCGAGGATCGGCCCGGTATCGACCCCGGCGTCCACCAGGTGCACGGTGGAACCGGTCACGCGCACCCCGTAGGCGAGCGCGTCCCGGACCCCGTGCGCGCCCGGGAACGCGGGCAGCAGCGCGGGGTGGGTGTTGATGATCCGGCCGCCGAAACGCTCCAGGAACGCCGGGCCGAGGATCTTCATGAAGCCCGCCGACACCACCAGATCGGGCGCGTAGGCGGCGACCGCCTCGGTCAGCGCGGCGTCCCAGGCCGCGCGGCCGGGATGGTCGGACAGCGCCACCCGGAAGTGCGGGATACCGGCCGCGTCCGCGTGTTCGGTTGCGCCACAGGCCCGGTCGACGCCGACCGCGGCGATGTGGGCCGGATAGCCGGGCTCGCGGGTGGCCGCGATGAGCGAGTGCAGCAACGATCCGGTGCCCGAGGCGAGCACGACGACGGTCGCGGGTGCCGTGGGCGGCACCGACGGGATGGGCGAGATCGTCAGCGCTCTACTCCCTGTGTGTCGGGGCTGAGGATTGCGGCGGCATCGTGGACCGCCGTACCAAAGCCTAACGACCGTCCATTTGATCACCGTGCGGCAGGTCCTGTTCCACCACCTCGGCGTCGACGACCTCGGCCTCCGCGTCGCCGAGGTAGGTACGCGCGGCCATGGCGCCGGTCGCGTCGAGGGCCAGCGGCTCCTCCACGAGCTCGCCGTCCACGACCTGGTCGGCGGCGTCGGGATCGAGGGTGTAGTCGACGTACTCGTAGTCGTACCCATGCGCGTCGTGGTCGACACCGGGCTCGTCGGCGTACCCGTCGGCGCGGTAATAGTCGTCGCCGTAGTCGCCCTCGGCCACGTACTCGTCGTAGGGGGCCTCGTCGTCGAAGGCGTCGGCGGCGTATTCGTCGGCGACCGGCACGGGCAGGAACCACCGCGCGGCCAACAGCCCCGCGAAGCCCGCCACCGCGAGCCAGCCGAAGGCCAGCAGGGCGGTGAGCAGCACGCCCGGCCCGATATCACCGAACGAACCGACCGCGCCACCGGCCAGCAGCCCGAACACGGTCAGCGCCACCGCGACCACCCCCGCCGCGGTCAGCGTCGCCCAGGGCGTCCGCGGCGAATCGACCGCGCGACCGCACTCCACCCCCACCAGCGCGCCGACCGCCGCCGGGACCAGCAGCAGCACCGGCCACCACCCGGCCGCCGGGCCGGTGGGGACCGCAGCGAGGATCGGCAGGGCCGGAACCCGCGCTCCCGCAACGGAGAACAGGCTCAGCGAGCCCCCACCGATGTGCACGTCCGCACCGACCAGCACGCTCGTCGCGGCGATCGCCACATTCGGCAGATAGCTCAGCGACAGCACCGTCAGGCCCAGCACGCCACCGAGATCGCCCGCGGCCCGGTAGGTTTCGCCGATCCGCGACCAGTGCAGCAGGAACGCGACCACGGTGGCGACGACCCCGGCGAGCAGCAGCCGCCGCAGCGCGTGCAGCGCCGCCCGCGCCCCGGGCAGCACCCAGGCGGGCAGCCGGTCGGTGACCAGGTCCCGCCACGGCGGCACGGCGTACAGCCGAGTCGCCATTCCCGCCACGGCCGCCGCCAGATGCAGGCCGCCCACCCAGCCGAAGGCCACCAGCGTCTGCGGCGGCTGCAGCGCGACCACGGCCGAGGCATCCTCCGCCACCGCCAGACACACCGCCGTGATCAGCAGCGGCCCGGCCAGCGCGGCGCCCGCGATCCAGGCCAGATCCACCCGCGGCGCCTGCGGCTCGACCGCCCGGGCGCAGTCGCGGGCGGTGAGCCAGGCGATGACGGCGGTCGGCGCCAACGGCAGCAGGCTCAGCGAGGTCTTGCCGATCACCAGCGGAACCTGGTGCACCGCAAGCCAACCCGCGGCGATCGCCCCGGAGGCCCCGGTCATGCCGCTGCCGGCGGCGAGCAGCGTGCCGAGCACCAGCACCACGATGACGACCATGGTGAAGCTCGACGCCCGGGCGGCGACGAACAGCAGCACCTTGGCCCGCTCGGGGCTCAGCGAGCCGAAGACGTTGTCCTCCGGCGGGCGCGGGGTGCCGCGCGAGTCGTCCCAGCGAGCCAGCGAGGATCTCACGACACCGCCTCGGCCGCGCGCCCGGCCCGGATCACGCGCGGGTTCCCGGATCGGACTGCAGAGTGCACAGCGCCCCCTCGCCACAGGTCGGCAGTGTCGTGAGCGAAATGTCTCGCGCGCAAGCGTGACAGTTTCCCCCGCGCCGACGGGTCAGGCGCGCCGCACGAGACCGCACCCGGCCCGCCGACGGGGCGGGGGAAACGGGATTACTTCTGGTCGTCCTCGGGACGGAACGCCTTGGTGGCGTCGCCGGACGGGTTGGCGGGCTGCTCGCCGCCGAACGGCTGACCCTGTGCCGCACCCTGATTGCCCAGGTTGAGCGAGCCGTACTGCGGCTGCGCGGACTGCGCGCCGAAGTTCTGGGTGGCGGCGTTCTCGTCGGCGGCGGCCTGCTGCGGACGCTGCTGGGCGCCGTAGGCCGACTGCGCGCCGTACTGCTGACCGTAGGGCTGCTGGGCCTGCTGGCCGTAGGGCTGCTGACCGTACTGCTGGCCGTACTGCTGCTGCCCGTACTGGCCGTAGGACCCCTGCTGCGCCTGGCCGTAGGCGGCCTGCTGGCCGAACTGGCCGTAGGACGCCTGCTGGCCGGGCTGCGCCGCCTGACCGTAGGCGGCGGGCTGCTGCCCCGCCTGCGCCTGGCCGTAGCCCGGCTGCTGGCCGTAGCTACCCGGGGCGCCGAAACCGCCCTGTGCCGCAGCGGGTTTCGGGGCGGGCTCGGACAGGATGCCGACCTGGAACAGCAGCGCGATCACCGCGGCCGCGGTCTGCACCAGGCCCAGGAAGATCACGACCCAGGCGCCCCACGCCGCGCTGATGTTGTCGGGCAGGCTGAAGGTCTGGAACAGCAGGCCCAGGAAGCCCGCGGCGGACGCCGCCGCGGCCACGCCGGTCCAGTTCTGCTTGGGCAGCAGGGATAGGCCCGCGAGCAGGCCGCCCAGCAGCAGGAACACCAGCAGCGGCGACACGCCGGCGGTCTTGAAGAAGCTCGCGCTGGTCTCGGGGATGCGCACGCCCATGCCCGCGTCGTACCCCTTCTGGGTCGCGTACGACGTGAAGCCCAGGAGGAAATTGATGACACCGAGCGCGGCGGTGCCGATCGCGAGATAGAAAGACAGCCCCTTCCCGCTCGCTTCCGGGGCGGCTGCTGAGCCAGCGCCGGCACCACCGGCCGACGGCTGGCCGAAGCTGGGTGCTGAGGAGGGCGTCGGCGCGGGTCCGCTGTACCCGGAGCCCCCGGTCGGGTATGACATGTCGTCGTCTCCTATCCAGTTCTTCAACGTCTTCACGGCTCGGATGCCCTCTTGACGCTACTGCACACACGCGTCTCGGTCACGGCCACCGCAACCGTACGGCGTCGACAGGCCGAAGGCCGCCTCCCTTTTCGGAGGCGGCCTTCGTGCGTGGCCGGGATCAGGCGGTTACCGCTGCCTTTTCCAGGATCTCGCGGGCCAGGGCGGCGGTCTCGGACGGCGTCTTGCCGACCTTCACGCCCGCGGCCTCCAGCGCGTCCTTCTTCGCCTGGGCGGTGCCCGACGAACCGGACACGATCGCGCCCGCGTGGCCCATGGTCTTGCCCTCGGGGGCGGTGAAGCCCGCGACGTAGCCGACGACCGGCTTGGTCACGTTGGCCTTGATGTAGGCCGCGGCCCGCTCCTCGGCGTCGCCGCCGATCTCACCGATCATGACGATGACCTTGGTCTCCGGGTCCTTCTCGAACGCCTCGATGGCGTCGATGTGGGTGGTGCCGATGACCGGGTCGCCGCCGATGCCGATGGCGGTGGAGAAGCCGAAGTCGCGCAGCTCGAACATCATCTGGTAGGTCAGCGTGCCGGACTTGGACACCAGGCCGATCGGACCCTTGCCGGTGATGTTGGCCGGGGTGATGCCCACCAGCGACTCACCCGGGGTGATGATGCCGGGGCAGTTCGGGCCGATGATGCGGGTCTTCGGGGCGGAGCTTGCGGAGCCCCCATCAGACACAGCCCCTTGATTTCCCTTGTCCACGTTGTAGGCCCAGGCGAACGCCGAGTCCTGCACCGGAACACCCTCGGTGATCACGACCAGCAGCGGGATCTCCGCGTCGATGGCCTCGATCATGGCGGCCTTGGTGAACGGCGCCGGGACGAAGGCGATCGACACATCCGCACCCGTCTTCGCCATCGCCTCGGCGACGGAACCGAAGACCGGCAGCTCGACCGGGTTGCCGTCGGCGTCGGTGTGCGACACGGTGGTTCCGGCCTTGCGGGCGTTCACGCCGCCCACGACCTGGGTCCCGGCCTTGAGCATCAGCGCGGTGTGCTTGGTGCCCTCACCGCCGGTGATGCCCTGGACGATGACCTTGGAATCCTTGTTCAGGAAGATAGACATTGTCCCGTTGTCCTTACTTGGCCGCGGCCAGTTCGGCAGCCTTGTCGGCGCCCTCGTCCATTGTCTGCGCCAGCGTCACCAGCGGGTGGTTGGCGTCGGCCAGAATCTTGCGACCCTCCTCGACGCGGTTGCCGTCGAGACGGACCACCAGCGGCTTGGTCGCCGAATCGCCCAGGATCTCCAGGGCCTTCACGATGCCGTTCGCCACGGCGTCACACGCGGTGATGCCGCCGAACACGTTCACGAACACGCTCTTGACCTGCGAGTCGCCCAGGATGACGTCCAGGCCGTTGGCCATCACCTCGGCCGAGGCGCCACCGCCGATGTCGAGGAAGTTGGCGGGCTTCACGCCGCCGTGGTTCGCACCGGCGTAGGCGACCACGTCCAGGGTCGACATGACCAGGCCCGCGCCGTTGCCGATGATGCCGACCTGACCGTCGAGCTTGACGTAGTTGAGGTCGTTCTCCTTGGCCTTCAGCTCCAGCGGATCGGTCGCATCCCGATCCTGGAACGCCTCGTGGTCGGCGTGGCGGAACCCGGCGTTCTCGTCCAGGGTGACCTTGCCGTCGAGGGCGAGGATCTCGTTGTCGGGGGTGCGCACCAGCGGGTTGACCTCGACCAGGGTGGCGTCCTCGGCGACGAACACCTCCCACAGCTTCTGGATGGTCACCGCGGCGGCGTCGAGGATGTCGGCGGGCAGGTGGCCCTGCTCGGCGATCGAGCGGGCGAACGCCAGGTCGACGCCCTTGGTCGCGTCGACGGGGACCTTGGCCAGACGGTCGGGCTTGGTGGCGGCGACCTCTTCGATCTCCATACCGCCCTCGACCGAGCACATGGCGAGGTAGGTGCGGTTGGCGCGATCGAGCAGGAAGGAGATGTAATACTCGGCGGCGATGTCCTTGGCCTCGGCGACCAGGATCTTCTTGGTGATGTGACCCTTGATGTCCAGGCCGAGGATGTTGGAGGCATGGGTGAACGCATCGTCGGGAGTCGCGGCGTACTTCACGCCGCCGGCCTTACCGCGGCCACCGACCTTGACCTGGGACTTGACCATCACAGGCTTGCCGATTTCGGCCGCGATCGCACGGGCTTCCTCGGCCGAGTCCGTGACCCGGCCTTCCGACGAAGGCACTCCGTGCTTCACGAAGAGCTCCTTCGCCTGATATTCGAAGAGATCCATGTACTCACCGTCTCGTCTGCGTTGTTGTGACAACGACTTTGTTGGCGGCCCGTCGTCGGAGGCGGGTCGGCTCGGACTCTAATCAGTCACGTGGACGGGAAATCAGCCGCATACAGCCTAAGTGGCGCAGGTCACGGGTCTGTCTCCGGGTGAAAAAACCACCGGTGACCACTACCCGTCGGTAGGTTCCGGCGAGCCCGGCTGGTGGGGCGAGGGAAGTATCGGGTTGAAACTTCGACTACTACGTGCCGTCGTCGAGTATCCTCACTCACGACCTGCCGTAGGGCGGGATATTCCGGGGTGTGACGTGATCAATCTCACAAGTTTCGACAGAGGCACCGGAGCGCTTGCCCACCTGCAATCGTTTCGTTACCGTCGATGCGGTCGATGTCACAGCACGGTCACAACTCGGGTTACGACTAGGAGGACGGCAGGCTTGAGGCAGCACCACGCTCCGCAGGTAGCGAGCCGCTCCGCAGGCGACCCGACCACCGCTCCGCTTCCCTTCGAATCGGAATTCCGTCGATGACCAACGGCCCCTTCCAGTCCGGTCATCGGGCGCAGTCCGCGCGGCGTTATCGCCGAGACGGCGAATCCTTCGACAGCCCCGCGTATTTCGGCGAGGCCGACGCGTTCGGCGGCTACCGGGCCGCGCCCGCCGACGACTCCGGCTGGAACGCCTGGGACAGCGGCGAACCCGGCGACCACGAGGACTACGACTACCCCGCCGCCGACGACGACCAACAGCGATTCGCCCCCGCCGGTTCCGGGACCGGTTGGCCGACAACCGGTTCCGGCGAGCGCCCGCGGGCCGCGCGCAACGCCCGCGCCCGCCGCTCCGGCGCGCACCGCATGCCCGCCCCGCCCGCCGCCCTCAAGGGCCGCGCGGCCGTGGTCGCGGTGGCCGCCGGCGCCGTGGTGGCCGCCGGGCAGGCCGGCATGCAGTCCAGCGGCCAGCACCGCCCCGCCACGGCCGATTACGAGGCCGCCGGGCAGGTGCACGAGATCGCGGCCCAGGCGGTCAGCACCCCCGAGACCTCCGGCTCGCAGTCGCCGCAGGTGCTCAATGTCGCCCCCGTCGCCGATGTCAGCCAGTTCCAGGACATCCTGCAGCACGGCCAGCAGTACGCCGCCGACCTCGCGGCCAAGGAGGCCGCCAAGCTCCGCCCGCTGTTCGTGAAGTTCGCCAACGGCACCTTCACCTCCGGCTTCGGAAGCCGCTGGGGCGTACAACATCTCGGCGTAGACGTGGCCGCCCCCATCGGCACCCCCATCTACGCCGTAGAAGACGGCACCGTCCTCGACGCGGGCCCCGCCTCCGGCTTCGGCATGTGGGTCCGCCTCAAACACGACGACGGCACCATCACCGTCTACGGCCACGTGGACACCGCCACCGTCTCGGTAGGCCAACGCGTCATGGCCGGCGACCAGATCGCCACCGTAGGCAACCGCGGCTTCTCCACCGGCCCCCACTGCCACTTCGAAGTCTGGCTCAACGGCCAAAACAAGGTAGACCCCCTCCCCTGGCTAGCCTCCCGAGGCATCTCCCTCGGCCCCGAACGCGACTGAGGACCCCGGCCAAAAGCGTGCCGGGGCAAACGAAAGTCCGAGTGCCGGGGCAAACGAAAGTCCGAAGCCCAGCCACTCGTCTTCTCGTCACGGCCCCGTCCATCCGTCATTCCCTGTTGTTCCGGTTGTTCCGGCCCCCTAGGGCCGGAACAACAGGGTCTACAGCTTCATCAATGTGCGGCTGTACTGAGGAATCAGGCGGATCTTCCCCGCCGTACCGAAGTCGATCGTCACCGTTGCCAACGATCCGAATCCCTCGGCGGCGATCACTCGACCCAGCCCGTATTTGTCGTCGCTGACCCGGTCGCCTACGGCCAGGACCAGGTCGGTGTTGTTGCGTTTGGCGGCGGAGGGGGCGGGGCGGCGGTCGTGGAGGCCGGGGCGCTGGTTGGACCAGCCGTCGCCGCGGGTCCAGTCGCGATCCAGGGCGTCGTCGTCGGTGCGGCGGCGGAAGCCTCGGGTGGTGGGGGATGTGGCGGGCTCGAGGCGCTGCCAGTCGACGAGGTGGCCCGGGATCTCCTGGAGGAAGCGGGATTCCGGGTTCGAGACCGGCTGGCCCCAGCCGGAGCGGACCACCGCGCGGGTGAGGTACAGGCGGCGGCGGGCGCGGGTGAGGCCGACGTAGGCCAGGCGGCGCTCCTCCGCGAGTTCGGTCGGGTCGCCGAGGGCCCGCATGTGCGGGAACTGGCCGTCCTCCCAACCGGTCACGAACACCACCGGGAACTCCAGGCCCTTGGCGGTGTGCAGGGTCATCAGCGTGACCACGCCCGTGCCCTCGTCGGGGATCTGGTCGGTGTCGGCGACCAGCGAGACCCGCTCCAGGAAGGCGGCCAGCGAACCCGGGTCCGGCTCGCCCTCGGCGGCCTCCGGCACCAGGCCCTCGGCCCGGGCGGCCTCCACGCTGTTGCGCGCCTCGGAGCTGAATTCCCGCGCGACGCTGACCAATTCGTTGAGGTTGTCCAGCCGGGCGCCGTCCTGCGGGTCGTCGGAGGACTCCAGTTCGATGCGGTAGCCGGTCTTGTCCAGCACCGCCTCGACCACGGTGCCCACATCGGGGAACTCGACATCGTCCTGGATTCCCGCGGACCGGATCTCCTCCAGCAGATCCAGGAAGCCCGCGATGGCCCGCTGCGCGCGCGTGTTCAGCAGCGCCACCTTGCCGTCCGCGGCGCCGCGCAGGGCGGCCGCGAAACCGATGCCGCGCTGTTCGGCGTGCACCGCCACGCACGCCTCGGCGCGGTCGCCGATGCCGCGGCGCGGGGTGTTGAGGATGCGGCGCAGGCTCACCGCGTCGTCCGGGTTCTCCAGCACGCGCAGGTAGGCGACGATGTCGCGCACCTCCTTGCGCTCGTAGAAGCGGACGCCGCCGACCACCTTGTACGGCAACCCCATCCGGATGAAGATCTCCTCCAGCGCCCGGGAGTTGTTGTTGGTGCGGTAGAACACCGCGACATCGCCGTAGTTGTAGTCGCCCTGGTCGACCAGCTTGTCGATCTCGCGGGCCACGAACGACGCCTCGTCGTGCTCGTTGTCGGCGACGTAACCGACGATCAGATCGCCGTCGCCCGCGTCGGTCCACAGCTTCTTGTCCCGGCGGCCCTCGTTGCGCGAGATCAGCGCGTTCGCCGCGGACAGAATGTGCTGGGTGGAGCGGTAGTTCTGTTCCAGCAGAATGATTTCCGCGTCCGGGAAGTCGCGCTCGAACTCCTCGATATTGCGGATGGTGGCGCCGCGGAAGGCGTAGATGGACTGGTCGGCGTCGCCCACCACGCACAGCTCGCTCGGCGGGACCGCGTCCGCGCCGCGCACCGGGCTGAACTCCGGATCGACCGCCGCCGCACCGGCATCCGCGTCGTCCAGCTCCTCCGCGCCCGGCGCATGATGGCCGACCAACTCGCGCACCAGCACGTACTGCGCGTGATTGGTGTCCTGGTACTCGTCGACCAGCACGTGCCGGAACCGGCGGCGGTAGTACTCGGCGACCTGCGGGTGGTCCTGCAGCAGCGCCACGGTCTCGCCGATCAGGTCGTCGAAGTCCAGCGCGTTCGCCGCGCGCAGCCGCCGCTGGTATTCGGTGTAGACCCGGGCGACGATGCGGGGCAGCTCGCTCTCGTCGGATTCCGCGTCGGCCGAGGCGGTTTCGGGATCGATGAGCTCGTTCTTGAGGTTGGAGATGGCGGTGGACAGCAGCCGCGGCGAATACTTCTTGGCGTCCAGCTCCAGGTCGCGGCCGATCATCGCGAGCAGGCGGCGCGAATCGTCGGCGTCGTAGATGGAGAAGTTGGAGTTGCGGCCCGGCAGCAGCGCGGCCTGGGTGCGCAGGATTCGCACGCAGCTGGAGTGGAAGGTGGACACCCACATGTTGGTGGCGCGCGGGCCGACCAGACCGATGACGCGCTCGCGCATCTCGGCGGCGGCCTTGTTGGTGAAGGTGATGGCCAGGATCTGGCCGGGCGTCACCCCGCGGGCCCCGAGCAGGTAGGCGATGCGCCGGGTCAGCACGGCGGTCTTGCCCGAACCCGCGCCCGCGACGATCAGCAGCGGGGTACCGGTGTGCACGACCGCCGCCCGCTGTTGCGGGTTCAACCCCTCCAGCAGGCGTTCGACTCGATCCGTCTCGTTCTGCGCCTGCCCGCTGCGCGCCTTCTCGGCCACCGTCGTATCCATCGCCCATCCACGCTACCGGCGGGCACCGACAACGTGTAGACCGGCGGCCGCCGCATCAGAAGATGTTTTGCTCCACTTCCGTCCCGTGGCACACTGGCCACATGACCAGCGCTCCCGCGACCCCTGGGCGCTGCTTTGCTGTCGTCGGGGGAACAATGTCAAGGCCCACCGGGTCTGTTCACGGTGGAAGAACCGGTCGGTAACAGGTCGGGGCCGCCTGCCGATCGAAGTTCTGACACGAGGAGAAGAAAGTATGAGCACCTCTACGACCGCGACCGGATCCGATTCAGCGCTGCCCAGCAGCGAGGCCGAGATCGATAAGCTCCGCAAGGAGATCGACCGGCTCGATGCCGAGATCCTCGCCGCGATCAAGCGCCGCACCGAGATCTCGCGGATGATCGGCCGCACGCGGATGGCCAACGGCGGCACCCGCCTGGTCCACTCCCGTGAGATGAAGGTGCTCGAGCGCTTCAGCGAGCTCGGCCAGGAGGGCCACACCCTCGCCATGCTGCTGCTCCGCCTCGGCCGCGGCCGCCTCGGCCACTGACGATTCGAAAGACCCACCGCCCCGGAGATGTCGCTCCGGGGCGGTTTTCCGTCCTTGGAGGTCCCGGCCAAAAGCATGCCGGAGGTCCCGGCCAAAAGCATGCCGGGAACAAATGGGCCGACCTATAGCCGAGATGACGATGCGCGGCCCCTACGGCAGCGCGATGTACTTGGTCGACAGGTATTCCTCGATCCCCTCGAAGCCGCCCTCGCGGCCGAAGCCGGACTCCTTCACGCCGCCGAACGGGGCGGCGGGGTCGGAGATGACGCCCCGATTGACCCCGACCATCCCGCTCTCCAGCCCCTCGGCGACGCGCAGGGCGCGATCCAGGGTGCGGGTGTAAACGTAAGCGACCAAACCGAATTCGGTGTCGTTGGCGGCGGCCAGGCCCTGCTCCTCGGTATCGAAACCGACGATCGGGGCGACCGGGCCGAACACCTCCTCGCGCAGGATGCGGGCATCGGCGGGCACCTCGGACAGCACCGTCGCCGGGTAGTAGTACCCCGGATCGCCCGCGGGCTTGCCGCCGATGCGGACCTGCGCGCCCTTGCCCACCGCGTCGTCGACCAGTTCGGCGACGGTCTCCAGCTGGTCGCGGTTGATCAGCGGGCCGAGGGTGGTCTCCGGATCGGCGCCGGGACCCAGCTTCACCGTCCGCATGGCCGCCACCAGCTTGTCGGTGAACTCCGCGCGCACCGAGTTGTGCACGTGGAAGCGGTTGGCGGCGGTGCACGCCTCACCGCCGTTGCGCAGCTTGGCGAGCATCGCGCCCTCGACCGCGGCATCGACGTCGGCGTCGTCGAACACCACGAAGGGCGCGTTGCCGCCCAGCTCCATGGAGGTGCGCAGCAGGCCGTGCGCGGACTTCTCCACCAGCGTCCTGCCGACCGCGGTGGAACCGGTGAAGGTGAGCTTGCGCAGCCGCGGATCGGTCAGCAGCGGCGCGGTGACCGCGCTCGACCGGCTGCTGGTGATCACCGACAGCACGCCGTCGGGAAGCCCTGCCTCGCTGCACAATCGGGCCAGCAGCAGCATGGTCAGCGGGGTCGCCGAGGCGGGCTTGACGATCATCGTGCAGCCCGCCGCCAGCGCCGGGCCGATCTTGCGGGTGCCCATCGCCAGCGGGAAGTTCCACGGCGTGATGGCCAGGCACGGGCCGACCGGCTGCTTGTGCACCATGATCCGGCCGGTGCCGCTCGGCGCGGTCTGATACCGGCCGTGGATGCGGGCCGCCTCCTCGCTGAACCAGCGGAAGAATTCGGCGCCGTAGCGCACCTCGTTGCGGCTCTCCGGCAGCGCCTTGCCCATCTCGAGGGTCATCAGCAGCGCGAATTCCTCGGTGCGCGCGACGATTCGCTCGTAGACCGCGCGCAGGATCTCCGCGCGCTGCCGGGCGGGGGTGGCGGCCCAGTCGGCCTGCGCGGCGGCCGCGGCGTCGAGGGCGCGGACCGCGTCCTCGGGCGTGGCGTCGGCGACGCGGGTCAGCGGCTCGCCGGTGGCCGGGTTCTCGACCGGGAAGCTGGCGCCGCCGGTGGCCTCCACCGGCCCGCCGATCCAGAGTTGCGTGGGGACGGAATCGAGCAGTTCGCGTTCGGACACCATGGGTTCCAGCGTAGGTGGCTGCATGCTTTTCCGAAGCGCGGTAATCTCGGCCTTCGTGAGCCTCGACATCACCGCGACGGCGGCCTGGCGGAAACTGCAGGATCATCACGCGGCCGTCGGCGGCCGGCACCTCCGGGATCTGTTCGCCGAGGATCCCGAGCGCGGGCGCGAGCTGATCGCGCGGGTCGGCGATCTGCACATCGACTACAGCAAGCACCGCGTCACCCGCGAAACCCTCGACCTGCTGGTGCAGCTCGCGGAGGCCGCCGAGCTGGAGCGGCGGCGCGACGCCATGTTCGGTGGCGAGCACATCAATACCTCAGAAGACCGCGCGGTCGGGCATGTCGCGCTGCGGTTGCCGCGGGGCGCGTCGATGACCATAGACGGCGCGGACGCGGGCGCCGAGGTGCACGAGGTGCTGCGGCGCATGGGCGAATTCACCGATGCGGTGCGCTCCGGGCAGTGGCGCGGCGCCACCGGCGAGCGCATCGCGACCGTGGTCAATATCGGTATCGGCGGCTCGGATCTGGGCCCGGCCATGCTGTATCTGGCGCTGCGGCACTACGCGGACGCCGGTATCGCGGCGCGCTTCGTGTCCAATATCGATCCGGCGGATCTGACCGCCAAGCTCGACGGCCTGGACCCGGCGACGACGCTGTTCGTCGTCTCGTCCAAGACCTTCTCCACGCTGGAGACCCTCACCAACGCGACCGCGGCGCGGCGCTGGCTGACCGGGGCGCTCGGCGAGGACGCGGTGGCCAAGCACTTCGTCGCGGTGTCCACCAATGCCGAGCGGGTGAGCGCCTTCGGCATCGACACCGCGAACATGTTCGGCTTCTGGGACTGGGTCGGCGGCCGCTACTCGGTGGATTCGGCCATCGGACTGTCGGTGATGGCGGTGGTCGGCAAGGAGCGTTTCGCCGAGTTCCTGGCCGGAATGCACACCGTGGACGAGCATTTCCGGTCCGCGCCGCTGGCGGCGAACGCGCCGGTGCTGCTGGGCCTGCTCGGCGTGTGGTACTCGAACTTCTTCGGCGCGCAGTCGCGCGCGGTGCTGCCCTACGCCAACGATCTGGCCCGCTTCCCGGCCTATCTGCAGCAGCTGACGATGGAGTCCAACGGCAAGTCGGTGCGCGCCGACGGCACCCCGGTGACCACCTCGACCGGCGAAATCTTCTGGGGCGAGCCGGGAACCAACGGTCAGCACGCGTTCTACCAACTGCTGCACCAGGGTACCCGCCTGGTCCCGGCCGACTTCATCGGATTCGCCCGCGCCACAGACGATCTCCCGGACCGCGACGGCACCGGCGGCATGCACGACATCCTGATGAGCAACCTGTTCGCGCAGACCAAGGTGCTCGCCTTCGGCAAGACCGCCGAGGAGATCGCCGCCGAGGGCACCGCGCCCGGCCTGGTCCCGCACCAGGTCATGCCCGGAAACCGGCCCACCACAACCATTCTCGCGCCGAAGCTGACCCCGTCGGTGGTGGGCCAGCTGATCGCGCTGTACGAGCACCAGGTCTTCGTCGAGGGCAGCATCTGGGGCATCGACAGCTTCGACCAGTGGGGCGTGGAACTCGGCAAGCAGCAGGCCCTGGAGCTCGCCCCGCTGCTCACCGCCGCGGAAGAGCCCGCGCCACAGTCGGATTCGTCGACCGACGCCCTGATCCGGTGGTATCGCGGGCAGCGGTGACCCGCGGCGCGGGGACCGGGGTCAGTGGCCCGCGGCCGCCGCGTCGATCACCGCGCGCAGGCCGTCCGGGGCGAACATGGCCTGCTGGGTCCGCACCTGCTGTCCGTCGACCCACACCGACGGGGTGGCGTTCACGCCGCTCTCGGAGACGTCCTTGGTGATCTTCTGCACGTAGCGGTCGTACTTGTTGTCGGTGATCGCCTGGGCCACGGCGGGATCGGTGTATCCGGCGTCCTTGGCGATCTGGATGATCTGCTCGTCGGTGAGGCCGAAGCCGCCCTCCTTCGGCTGCGCGGTGTACATCGCGGCCAGCCACGCCTGGAACTTCGACGCATCCGATTCGGCGACGGCGTAGGCCGCGTTCGCCGCCCGCGAGGAGTACCGGGTGCCCGACGACATCACGTCGAGGAAGGCGACGATGTTGTATTCGACCGCGGCGGTGCCCTTGTCGACCTCGTCCTGCAGCACCCTGCTGTTGGCGGTCTCGAACATCCGGCAGGCCGGGCACTGCATATCGGAGACCACCCGCACGGTGACCTTGGCGTCGGGTTTGCCGATCCGGATCGCGCCGGTGTCGGTGATGGTCGCGGCCTGCTGTCCCGCCAGGCTCGGCACCGGGCCGACGTCCTCGGCGCTGGACTTCTTCATCGCCACGCTGATGCCGATCCCCGCGATCAACGCGACCAGCACGGCGGCCACGGCCACCTGCAGCCCGACCTTTCGGTTCCGGTCGGCCCGCTGTGCCGCCGCCACCGGATTCGCCTTCTTGTTCACCTCTGGATTCACACGCCTTCCCGTCTCCGTCGGCCATTGCGCACCGGCCCTCGTGAGCCCGGCGACCGCGCGACATGATCTCCGGTGAACCTGAGAAAACTCGAATCCGATTTCGGTCTCGGGAGTCCTGCTCGACTAGTTCATAATTCATCTACCTGCGGGTTCTCCCCCGGCTCCCGCTGGTCACGCGCCCGACGGGGCGGGGCGTCCGCATGCGCGGAGCCGCACCGCCCGGCCCGAGCCACCATTGAATCGACCCCGAATTGTGATCGATCTCGCTCCGATTCGCTACACGTAGGCGCGCTCGAGGATGGCTGTGGCGTCCAACCCCGTGGGCAGCGTGCCGAAGGCGATGCCCCAGTCGCCGCCTAGGCGGCTGGCGCAGAAGGCGTCGGCTACGGCGGCGTGGCCGTGGCGGACCAGGAGGGCGCCCTGCAGGACGAGGGCCATGAGTTCGGCCAGGCGGCGGGCGCGGTATTCGATGTCGCCGAGGTCGGTGAATTCCTTGCCGATGCGGTCGATCGCGTCGTCCAGGTGGCGGTTCGCGCCGCGGGCCAGCGAGACCTCGTCGAAATACGCTTCCACGGTCTCGGGCTGACGGCCCATGGCGCGCAACGCATCCAGCGCGGCGACATTGCCCGAGCCCTCCCAGATCGACATCAGCGGCGACTCGCGGAACAGCCGCGGCATCCCGGAATCCTCGACATATCCGTTGCCGCCCAGGCATTCCAGCGCCTCGGCCGCGTGCGCGGGCGCCCGCTTGCACACCCAGTACTTGGTGACCGCCAGCGCGATCCGCCGCAGCGCCGCCTCGGCCGGATCGTGCGCCGCCCGGTCGGTGGCCCCGGCCAGCCGCATCATGACCGTGGTCGCGGCGTCGGACTCGATGACCAGATCGGCGAGCACATTGCGCATGGCGGGCTGGTCGATCAGCTTGGCGCCGAAGGCTTCCCGATGCCGGGCGTGATGCGTCGCGAACACCGCCCCGGCGCGCATGCCGGTGGCCGAGCCGATCACGCAGTCCAGCCGGGTCATGTTCACCATCTCGATGATGGTCTTCACGCCCGCGCCCTCCTGGCCGACCAGCCAGCCCACGGCGTTCTCGTACTCGATCTCGGAGGAGGCGTTGGACTTGTTGCCCAGCTTGTCCTTGAGCCGTTGCAGCCGTAGGGCATTGCGGGTGCCGTCGGGCAGCACGCGCGGCAGCAGGAAACACGACAGGCCGCCGGGCGCCTGCGCCAGGGTGAGGAACAGGTCCGACATCGGCGCCGAGGTGAACCACTTGTGCCCGACGATCCGGTACGTGCCGTCGGAATGCGGTGTGGCCGTGGTGGTATTCGCGCGCACGTCGGAGCCGCCCTGCTTCTCGGTCATCGACATGCCCGCGATCAGACCGGCCTTGCCGGACGGCTCGCGCAGGCCGAAATCGTAGGTGCGCGAACCCAACAGCGGCTCGTACCGGGCGGACAGCTCGCGATTGTGCCGCAGCGCCGGAATCACCGCGTAGGTCATGGAGATCGGGCACATGTGCCCCGCGTCGGCGATGCCCCAGGTGGCGAACTTCGCCGCGCGGGCCGCGTGCGCGCCCGGCCGGTCGTCCAGCCACGGGGTGCCGTGCAGGCCGTGCGCCACGGCGACGCGCATGAGCTCGTGCCAGTAGGGATGGAACTCCACCTCGTCGACCCGATACCCGTACCGGTCGTGGGTGTGCAGCACCGGCGGGTACGCATTGGCCACCCGCCCCCACTCCTGGGCCTCGACACCGCCCGCCAGCACGCCCAATTCGCGCACCTCGGCCTCGGCCCAGCCCGCTCCCTCGCGGTGCAGGCCCTCGACGAGGGCCGGGTTCCGGGAGAAGTCGAACGGCGCGAGCGGCGGAACCTGGTTGAACACATCGTGCGTGGGCATGGGTGACTCCTATTCGTGCAGACCGAGCGCGCGCAGCGCGAAGGCGACGAGTTCGGGCACCACCGACTCGCTCTGCAGCGCCTCGGCGAGCGGCCCGACCAGGACCTCACCGATGGCGCCGACCAGGGCGGTGGCGCTGGTGCGTGGATTCTGCGGCGGCAGTTGACCGTCGGCGATGCCCTCGGCGATCGCGGTCGCGAAGACCTCGGCGAAGGCGCGGCGGAAACGCAGGCGCTCGGTGTCGACCGCGGCGTCCACCGGCTCGGCCAGCAGCACGTAGGCCAGCTTCGGGTTCTTCAGGGCGCGTCCGGCGAAGGTCTCCACCGCGGCGGTGACCCGCTCCACGGCGCTGCCGGTCGTCCCGGCCGCGGCGACGGCGGCGACCTCGCGGCCGACGACCTCCCGGAACACCGCGGTGACCAGTTCGGCCTTGCCGGTGAAGCGCTTGTAGACGGTGCCGGTGGCCACGCCCGCCTCGGCGGCGACCACCGCCACCGACAGGCCCGAAAACCCCTCGCGCGACAGCACTTTCATGGCGGCGTGCACGATCGCACCCACCTGCGCGTCGAGCCGGGCCTGAACGGCCGGGGTCCTGCGGTAGGCCATGCAAGAAGTGAATCACGGTTCATTTCTTGACGCAAGACCCCGTTTACGTCGTATGGTTCCGGGGGTGACCGTACGAATCGAACGCAGGGGCCCGGTGTTCACCGTGGTCCTGGACCGGCCGCAGGCCCGCAATGCGGTCGACGGGGACACGGCGCGGGCACTGGCCGACGCGTTCCGCGAGTTCGATGCCGACCCGGCCGCCGCGGTCGCGGTGCTGTGGGGCACGAACGGCACCTTCTGCGCCGGCGCCGACCTGAAAGCCCTTGGCACCGAACGCTCCAACACGCTCGCCGAGGACGGCGACGGCCCGATGGGGCCGACCCGGATGCGGCTGTCGAAGCCGGTGATCGCCGCGGTCGCCGGGTACGCGGTGGCGGGCGGGCTGGAGCTGGCGCTGTGGTGCGATCTGCGAGTCGCCGAGCAGGACAGCACCTTCGGGGTGTTCTGCCGGCGCTGGGGCGTGCCGCTCATCGACGGCGGCACCGTGCGGCTGCCGCGGATCGTCGGCGCCGGGCGGGCCATGGACATGATCCTCACCGGCCGCGCCGTCGGGGCGGCCGAGGCCCTGCAGATCGGCCTGGTGAACCGGATCGTGCCGCCGGGCGAATCCCGCCGTGTCGCAGAGGAACTCGCGGCCGAACTGGCCGCCCTCCCACAAACCTGCCTGCGCTCGGACCGCATGTCCGCCCTTGAGCAGGAGGGCCTGGACACCGAGTCCGCGCTCCGCAACGAATACCGCCACGGCCTGACCGCCCTGGCCGACACCGACGGCGCACTAGCCGGTGCCCGACGCTTCGCCTCAGGCGCCGGCCGCCACGGCACCCCGGCTTGACCACCGTGTTCGTCGGCCCGACAGCCGCATTCGTCGGCCCGACCGCCACGCTCGTCGGCCTGACCGCCGCATTCGGCGGCTCGACCGCCGTGTTCGTCGATTCAACCCCCGTATTCGTCGGCAGTGGTGAGGTGCGGATATGAGGCGGTTGAGTGTGGTGGATGAGATCTTTTTGCGGTCGCATCGGGGGATGGGGACGCCGGTTGTGTTGCAGGGGCTGTGGCGTACTGCGGATCGGGTGGAGCGGAAGGTGTTGGCGGACATTCATTCCGCGCTGCGGACCGGGCCGCTGGGGCGGCGGGTGGTGCGGCCGCGGGTGCCGGGGGCGCGGCCGTCCTGGCGGCCGAATAGCAGCGCGCATCAGTTGCGGGTCGCGGAGCGGCCGCTGCCGGTTGGCGAGCTGCTGACGTGGGCCGATGCGCAGGGGTTCGACCTGGATCCGGAGTTCGGCCCCGGCTGGCGGCTGTCGGCGACCGCGCTGGCGGACGGCGGATCGGTGGTGTCGCTGACCTGTTCGCACGCCCTCGCCGACGGGCACGGCCTGGCGATCGCGGTGGACCGGGCGCTGACCGGCAGCACCTGGGCCGAACACCCGGTCGCACAGTCGGATTGGGCCGATGCCCGGCGGCAGTGGGCGACCGTGCTGGGCGGCACCGCGCGAGCACTGCGGCACGGTATTCCCGAGCGCCCCACCACTCCCGCACCCCGGGAGACGTCGGCCGTCACGACTTGCGGTGCGGTACTGCAGATTCCGGCGGCCGACTGGGAGCTGACCGCCACCTCGCACGGCGGCACGGTCAACAGCCTGTTCGTCTACCTGGTCGCGACCATGCTGTGGGACAGCGGATTTCCCGCCGACACCATCGTCGCCAGCCTGCCGGTCGACACCCGAGACGACCTGCGGGTGGACAACGACATGGCGATGACCGAGGTCGCGGTCACCCGCTCGGATACCCCCGCGACACTGCGCGAGAAGTGCCGCGCCGCCTACGAATCCCGAATGACCAGCCCCGGCGGCCTGCCCGAGGAACTGCTCCAGGTCCTTCCGGACCGCCTGGCGCACGCCCTGTCTCGCGGCGCGGGCGAGCGAGATGTGCTGTGCTCCAATATCGGCGCCCTACCGGCCTCGCTGTCGCGACTGGGCTCCCACCGCTGCACCGGCGTCACCGCGCGAGCCATCCATCCCGGCCTGCGACGCCTCCCCCGCACCCGCCTCTCCGCCTACCTGTCACGCACGGCATCCACCTACAGCCTGGCACTGATCGGCCTGGACCCGGACCACATCGAATCGGCCACGGCACTAAGGGATCTCGCGTTCGCGGCGCTGGCACGGGTGGAGGTGACGGCCACGGCGTGGTGATCGGCTAGGGCTCGCCCGCCTGGCGGCGCCGCTCCTGCTCCGCCTGCCGGGCCTCCTCCTGCCGCCGGGCCTCGCGGCGCTGCGACTCCGCGCGCTCGCGCAGTCGCTGCAGGAATTCCTCGTCGTCCTCGGGGTTCTGGGCGACGTGGCGGCCGGGGCGGTCGTACTCCGGATACCGGGTGGTCGAGGTGGGGCGGGAGCGGTAGTTCACCGGGCGGCCGATCAGCAACCACAGCAGTGCGCCGATGGTCGGCAGGATGATCACGATGATCAGCCACAGCGCCTTGGGGAGCTGCCGGATCTCCGACTCGGGACTCATGATCACGTCGATCAGGCAGAACACCCACAGACACAGGGTGACCAGACCTAGCGCGGCATACGGCATCCGCTACTTCCTCCCACCGGGGCTCCCCGACCGTCGACTACGGCGGCAATTATTCAGCAAATGCCCTGTTCGGGGCAAACGCGAAAATCGTAGACGAGGATCGGGCCCCGCACACCCCTGATGCCGGACGGTGGGCGGTCAGGAAGCGGGGGCGACGCGGGCGATCACGTGTGCGGGGGCCTGCTCGGTGATCGAGTCGGGGGCCGTGATCGGGGTGCCGAAGAACTGGTGCACGGGCAGGACTCCGGCCCAGCTCGGGCTGCTCAGGTCGTCCTGCTCGTCGCCGGGCGCGCCGGTGCGGGACTTCACCGAGGCCTCGGTGAGATCGAGCGACAGCACCACGGTGGCGGCCAGCTCCTTCTTGTTCGGTCCGCGGACGTAATCCCAGGTGCCGGGGGCATTGTGCTCCACGATGGCGCGCAGGGCCCGCAGCCGCTCCCGCTCGTCGGTGACCTCGACCGGACGGCCGTGGATCACCGCCGACCGGTAGTTCATCGAGAAGTGGAAAACCGAGCGGGCGTAGACGATGCCGTCGACCAGGGTCACCGACACCGAGACGTCGCCGGTGAGCGCCGCCCGCAGATTGCCGGAGCCGGTGGAGCCGTGCAGGTAGAGGGTGTCGCCGAGGCGGCCGTACGCGGTGGGCAGCACCACCGGCGCGCCGTGCATCAGCACGCCGACATGGCAGATCAGACCGGCATCCAGCACCGCGTCCAGTGCGGCACGGTCGGAGGCGGCGCGCTCGCGAAGGCGAGTGAGGGTGCTGCGCGGCGTCGGCGAGAGCGGGGCACGAGTGGACACTGTCTCGGTCATATCACCAGCCTCTATCCTGGATTGGCACTATGGAATGGCCAATTAACGGCAAAATTGAGAGACCACTTTTGGGATCAGCGTGGACGACCTGACACTGCTCATCGACCGATCGGCGACCGCACCGCTCGCCGTCCAGATCGCCACCGGCCTGCGCACCGCCGCCACCGCCGGGCGGCTGCGCGGCGGCGACCGGCTGCCGTCCTCGCGCGCCCTGGCCGCCCGCCTCGGCGTGAGCCGCACAGTCGTCACCGCCGCCTACGACCAGTTGCACGCCGAGGGCTGGCTCACCGGGCGGCACGGCTCCGGCACCTACCTCACCGCCGCACCCGCGCCGACGCCCGGGACCCCCGCCGCGGCCGCCGACCCGGACCCGCAACGCGACCTGCTCGACCTGGAGCCCGGCGCGCCCTGCACCGAGGCGATCGATCGCGCCGCGTGGCGCCGGGCCTGGCGCGCCGCGAGCGATCGAATTCCCCTGGCGCGCAAGGACAGGCGCGGCGACCCGGACTACCGCACCGCGGTGGCCGAACACCTGCTGCGCCATCGCGGGCTGGGTGCGGGCAGCGACACCGTGGTGCTGGCGACCGCCGGGGCCAGCGCGGCCGTCGGCGAACTCGCCTCGGCGCTGCTGCGCCCCGGCGACGCCGTGGCCGTGGAGGAACCCGGATATCAGCGCGCGGTGGGCGCGTTCCGGGCGGCCGGGATGCGGGTGCTGCCGGTGCCGGTGGACGGGGACGGCCTGCGCGTGGATCTGCTCCCGCCGCATGTGCGGGCGGTGTATTGCACTCCGGCACACCAGTTTCCGCTCGGCAGCCGGATGCCCGCCGCGCGCCGCGTCGCCCTCGTCGAATTCGCCCGCCGCACGGGCGCTGTCGTCATCGAGGACGACTACGACGGCGAATTGCGGTACGACACAGCGCCACTGCCGCTGCTGGCGACGCTCGCCCCGGATGTGGTGGTGCACCTGGGCACCACGTCGAAGATCCTCACCCCGACGCTCGGCATCGGCTGGCTGGTCGGCTCCCCGGAGATCGCGAAAGCCGTGCTGGCGCACCGGGAGTCGACCGGGACCGACCCGTCCGCGGCGGCGCAGCGGGTGGTGGTCGAGCTGGCCCGGCACGGCGATCTGGCCCGGCACCTGCGGCGGCTGCGGCGCGAGATGCCGCCGCGCCGCGCGCTGGTCGTCGCCGAGCTGCGCGGGCACGGGCTGGCCGTCATCGGCGACGACGCGGGCTCGCACCTGCTGGTGCCGCTGCCGTCGGCGGCGGCCGAGGCGCGGGTGATCGCCGCGGCCCGCCGCCGGGGTGTGCTGCTGGACGGCCTGGGCCGCCACCACTCCGGTGCGCGGCACACCTTCGGTATCCCGCTGGGCTACGCCGCGCTACCGCACGCCGAACTGGCGACGGCGGTACGGATCACCGCGGACTGTCTCGCCGGCGGTTAGCCGTCACAGATGGCTGTGGTAGGCCAGCCGCATCCGGTCGCGCCGCACGTCCAGGACGTAGTCCAGCGTGTCGAGCACGGCGTCCATCGCGGGCCGGAAGTCGTCGCGCGGGGGCGCGACCCAGCGGATCCGGCCGCTCGGATCGTCCAGCGTGGACGGCAGCAGCACCGTGGCCCCGGGCGGGACCAGCTGGACATTGAACGCGTTCAGCTCCGCGGCGAGCACGATGTCGCCCCCGTACCCGTGCGGCCTGGTCAGCAGGGTCCATCGATCGGTGTCGTGCCCGATCACCGGGCCCGCCGCGCCCGCCGCGGTCAGCCGCTCGTGGACCTGCTCCCCCAGCGACATGGGCAGCGTGACCGCCCCGATATCCCCCGCCTGCAGCACGATCCGCCCGGAGTTCGCGTCCGCGCGGCAGGGCAGCCCGCAGACGCTGCGGTAGAAGCGTGCTCGTTCGACGATGTCCCCGACCCGTTGTCGCCTTCGTGAAGTCTTCATTTTGAATACCTCCCCTTCGAGAGATACTGTAGCCGCGCGGGGGAAGTTCGCGGGGGACAAGGAATTTCGGGGCTTGTACTGATCTCTCCCCGCGGATTCGGAATACGGACGTATCGGACCGCGCCGGGCGGCCGCTCCCGCCTCGTCGCGAGCTCCGAATTTTCTGTCCGGAACCGGTCGGCAAACCTCGGTGGGCGGGCCACCGCTGCGCCGTAGCATGGACCCCATGACCGAACAGGACGTTCTCGGGCGGATCAAGGAACTGGTCGGGCAGGAGCACGCGCTGCGGGCCAAGGCGGCGAGCGGAGAGCTGGATCCGGAGACCGAACGGGCCCGGCTGGCCGATCTCGAGGTGATGCTGGATCAGTGCTGGGATCTGCTGCGGCAGCGCCGGGCACGCATCGATCAGGGCTCCGATCCCGATGAGGCGCAGGCGAACTCGCCGAAACAGGTCGAGGGATACCTGCAGTAGCGTGCCGACGATCGACGTCGCGACCGCGGACGGTGTCCTGCGCGGTCGCCGGGGCCGCCGCGTCGCGCGCTGGCGGTCGGTTCCCTACGCGGCTCCCCCGGTCGGGGAGCTGCGGCTGCGGGCGCCGCAGCCGGTGTCGCCCTGGTCCGGGGTGCGCGACGCCACCGGCTTCGGCTTCGCGGCCGTGCAGCACCGGGAGGGGGCGCGGATCGGGGTGCGGACCCTGCAGCCCACCGGGGAGGACTGCCTGACGCTGAATGTCACCGCCCCGGTCGAGCCGTCGTCGGCGCCGCGGCCGGTGCTGGTGTTCGTGCACGGCGGCGGGTATGTCATCGGCACCTCCGCGGTCGAGCTGTATTCGGGGGCGCGGCTGGCGGTGCGCGGCGACGTCGTCGTGGTCTCGATCAACTACCGGCTGGGCGCGTTCGGCTACGTCGATTTCAGCGAATTCTCCACCACCGGAAGGTCTTTCGACAGCAATCTCGGGCTGCGGGACCAGGTGGCCGCCCTGACCTGGGTACGAGGCAATATCGCGGCGTTCGGCGGCGATCCGGACAATGTCACCGTCTTCGGCGAATCCGCGGGCGCGAATGCGGTGCTGAGCCTGTTCGCCACGCCCGCGGCCGCGGGGCTGTTCCGGCGCGGGATCGCGCAGAGCGCCCCGGCGGACTGGGCGCTGAGCCCGGACCAGGCCCGGATCTTCGCGCGGCTCTGTATCGAAAACCTCGGTGCCACAACGGGAGACGCGGCGCGGGCGCTGACCGTCGCGAGCGCGAACGATCTGCGCCGGGCGGTGGGTCGAGCCATCGACCGCGTGCTGCGGCGGCAGCCGGGCAGCTTTCCCATCGCGCCGGTCGTCGACGGCGAGTTCCTGCCCCGCGCGCCGATCGAGGCGTTCGCCGACGGGACCGCGCAGCGGCTGCCGCTGATCATCGGCACCAATCGCAGCGAGGGGACGCTGTTCGCGCGGTTCGACCCGACGGTGCCGACCACGGCGGAGCAACTGCGCCTCGCGCTGTCGCGATCCGGTGACGACACCCTCGAAAAGCGGGTGGCGGCAACGTATCCCGGCTATCCGGCGCGGCGGGCCGCGACGCGGATGGGCGGGGACTTCGTGTTCTGGCGGCCCACGGTCGCGGTGGCCCAGGCGCACTCCCGGCACGCGCCGACCTATGCCTACCGCTACGACTTCGCGCCGCGCGCGCTGCGGCTGAGCGGTTTCGGCGCCACCCACGCGCTCGAGCTGGTCCCGGTGTTCGGCTGGGTCGACACCCCGGTCGGGCGCGCGATGGCGACGGCGGGCGGGTATCGCGGATTCCTCGCCGTGCAGCGCGAATTCCAGGACAACTGGCTGGCATTCGCGCGCACCGGGCGGCCGCTGCCGACCTGGCCGGAGTATTCCGAGCGGCGGCGCGGCACCCGGATCATCGACTACCCGGCCCGGGTGGAGGTGGATCCAGATCGGGCGAAAAGGGTTGCGTGGGAAGGGGTTCGGGTTCCGGCGCTGACCTGATCGGCTACTTGAGCAGGCGGGACATCCGCCGGTCGGCGAGGATTTTGCCGCCGGTCTGGCAGGTGGGGCAGTACTGGAAGGACTTGTCGGCGTAGGCGACCTCGCGCACGGTGTCGCCGCAGACCGGGCAGGGCAGGCCGGTGCGGGCGTGCACCCGCAGGCCGGATCGCTTCTCGCCCTTGAGCCGGGCCGCGTCCTGACCGACCGATCGGGTGACCGCGTCGGTGAGCACCGACCGCATCGCGGCGTACAGCTGTGCCACCGTGTCGGCGGCGAGCGCGCTCGCGGTGGCGAACGGGGACAGCTTGGCGGTGTGCAGGATCTCGTCGGAGTAGGCGTTGCCGATCCCGGCGAGCAGGGCCTGGTCGGTGAGCGCGGTCTTGAGCCGCTGCGAGGTGCCGCGCAACACCTCGGCGAACCGTTCCTCGGTGATCTCCAGGGCGTCGGGCCCGAGCCGCGCGATGCCCGGGACGGTGTTCGGGTCCTCGACGATCCACACCGCGAGCCGCTTCTTGGTCCCGGCCTCGGTGAGGTCGAAGGCCGGGGTCGCGCCCTGCGGGGTGAAGAAGTGCACCCGCAGCGCCAGCGGCCCCTTCCCCGGTTTCGGCGGCGTGGCGGCGGGCTCGTCCAGCCAGCGCAGCCAGCCCCCGCGGGACAGATGGGTGATCAGCCACAGCCCGTCGCAATTCATTCCCAGATGCTTGCCCCAGTGCCCGGCCCCCGTGACATCACGACCGGACAGCGCGGTCACCGGCGGATCGAATGTCTTCAGCACGCTCAGCGCCGCGACATCCACCCGCCCGACAACCGCGCCCACCGCATGCTCGGCGAGGAACCGCTCGAGCGCAACGATCTCCGGGAGCTCGGGCACAGTCGCAGCCTACCGGCCGACACCGACAACCAGCGGAGATCGTCGGCGCCCTCAGATATGACGCATCAAATAAATGTCCATGATCCAGCCCTTCCGCTCCCGAAGTTCGGTGCGCTGCCGGACGATCCGATCTCGCACCTCGTGCAGCGGCCCCTCGATGAGGGTTTCGTCCGCAAGCCCGAGATAGGCCGCCCACCAGATGTGCACATCCGGATCGGAGACGGTGGTGAAGGAACATTCGCCGTCCAGCATGACCAGCGTCGAACAGCCGGACCCCAGGCCCTCCTCCCGCAGGCGGCGGCCGGTGGTGATGTGCACGGGTTCCCCGATGTCGTGCAGCACGATACGATGCCGCGCGGCAAGGGCCTGGGCGCTGGTGATCCCGGGAATCACCTCGAGCTCGAAGGACCGCCCACCCGCACGAACCCGCTCCACCATGCGCAATGTGCTGTCGTACAGCGACGGATCCCCCCACACCAGAATCGCCCCCACCCCGTCGACCCGATCGAACGCCTCGGCCAGCAACCCGGCCCGCCGCTCATGCCAGTCCTCCACCACCCCCCGATAATCCGCACCGGACACCTCCCGCTCCCGAGGCGGATCGGCAACCTCCACCACCCGGTACGGATGATCCACATGCGCCGCGAGAATGGCCCCCCGCACATCCACCAGCTCCCGCTTCGCCTCCCCCTTCCCGATCACGAAGAACACATCCACCCCCCGCAGCGCCCTGACCGCCTGCACGGTCACCTGCTCGGGATCCCCGGCCCCGATTCCGATCACGAAGAGCTTCCGCACGACACGTAAGCTTGCCAGTCATGGTGATCGATACCCAGTACGAGGACCTGCTGCGGCGCGTGCTGAAGGATGGGACGCCGAAATCGGATCGGACCGGGACCGGGACGCGGAGTCTGTTCGGGTATCAGTTGCGGTACGACCTGGCGGCGGGGTTTCCGTTGGTCACCACGAAGAAGGTGCATCTGAAGTCGATCGTGTACGAGTTGCTGTGGTTCCTGCGGGGGGACTCGAACGTGCAGTGGCTGCACGAGCACGGGGTCACCATCTGGGACGAATGGGCCGACCACAACGGGGAACTCGGGCCGGTGTACGGCGTGCAGTGGCGGTCGTGGCCGACGCCGGACGGCACCCACATCGACCAGATCGCGCAGGTGCTGCACACGCTGCGCAACAATCCGGACTCGCGGCGCATGCTGGTGTCCGCCTGGAACGTGGCCGATCTGGACCGGATGGCGCTCGCGCCGTGCCACGCGCTGTTCCAGTTCTATGTGGCCGACGGGAAGCTGTCGTGCCAGCTGTACCAGCGCAGCGCGGACCTGTTTCTCGGGGTGCCGTTCAATATCGCCAGCTACGCGCTGCTCACCCACATGGTCGCGCAGCAGACCGAACTGGCTCCGGGCGAATTCATCTGGACCGGCGGCGACTGCCACATCTACGACAATCACGTGCAGCAGGTGCGCGAGCAGCTGACCCGCGAGCCGTATCCGTTCCCGCAATTGCGCCTGCATCCCGCGCCGACGCTGTTCGACTACTCCTACGAGCATGTCGAGATCGTGGGCTATCAGCATCATCCGGCCATCAAGGCCCCGGTCGCGGTGTAGCGATGCGGGTCGGACTGATCTGGGCGCAGACCCCGGCGGGAGTCATCGGCGCCGACAACGCGATTCCGTGGCGGGTGCCCGAGGACATGGCGCACTTCAAGAGCGTCACCGTGGGGCATCCGGTGGTGATGGGCAGGCGCACCTGGGATTCCCTGCCGCCGCGATTCCGCCCGCTGGCCGAGCGGCGCAATATCGTCGTCACCCGGCAACCGGACTGGGCCGCCGACGGCGCCGAACGCGCCGGATCGCTCGACGAGGCGCTCGCGCTCGCGGCCGCCGACCTGGTGTGGGTGATGGGCGGCGGCGAAATCTACCGGGCCGCAATGGATCACGCGACCGAACTGATGGTCACCGAGGTGGACGCCGAGGTGCCGGGCGATGCCTGGGCGCCGGAGATCGGGCCGCGGTGGCGCATCGACTCCGAGACCCCGTGGCAGCTGTCGTCGAGCGGGCTGCGCTACCGCTGGCTGCGCTACCTGCGCTGATCCGGAACGGCCGCACCGGCGAAACACCCGGTGGGCGCGGGTACCTCGGCAAAACACCCGATCTCGCGGTGTTCCTCCGGCATACTCACGACTATCCGCCCGCGCTCACAGTCCGCCTCGGCCGAGACGGTGAAAGGGTTGTCCATGGACAAGAAATCGCTCACCGCGGTGGCCCGCCAACAACTCAGAATGGCGGCATCCGCCAGCAGCGGTCGCAGTTCGCAGACCATCTACGGCGGTCACACGCACAGCCTGCGGCAGACGGTGATCGCGCTGACCGCCGGTCAGAGCCTCGCCGAGCACGAGAATCCGGGCGAGGCCACGCTGCAGGTGCTCACCGGCACGCTGGTGCTGCTCGCCGGCGCACACGAATGGAAGGGCTCCCCGGGTGACCTGCTGGTGATCCCGGCCGCCCGGCACAGCGTGAAGGCCATCGACGACGTGGCGTTCCTGCTGACGGTCGCGAAGTAGGGGAAGTCGGACTCGCCCCGTACCCTGTTGATCATGGGTGAGTCGCAGCCGATCCTCGATCCGCTCAGCCGGGCCGCGATGTTCCTCGTCGTCACCATCGACGACGGCGGCGAGCCCGTGGCCCGCGATCTGCTCGCCGACCTGCCCGGCCTGCGCCGCTCGGTGGGTTTCCGGGTGCCCGGCGCCGACCTGCACTGCATCGTGGGCATCGGTTCCGCCGCCTGGGACCGCCTGTTCGCCGGGCCGAAACCGGCTGAGCTGCACGATTTCCCGGGCTACGCGGGCGAGCGCCACCGAGCCCCCGCCACGCCGGGCGACCTGCTGTTCCACCTCAAGGCCGACGCCCAGGACGCCTGCTTCGAGCTGGCCATGACGATCGCCGACCGGCTGCGGGGCGCGGCCACCATCGTCGACGAGACGGTCGGCTTCCGCTATTTCGAGCAGCGCGATCTGCTCGGCTTCGTCGACGGCACCGAGAATCCGGAGGGTCGGCTCGCGGCAAGCGCGGCGCTGGTCGGCGCCGAGGATCCCGAATTCGCCGGTGGCAGTTACGTGGTCGTGCAGAAGTACCTGCACGACCTGGACGCCTGGAACGCGCTGCCGACGCGGGAGCAGGAGCGCGTCATCGGCCGCACCAAGCTCGACGACTTCGAGCTGTCCGACGCCGACAAGCCCGCGAACTCGCACGTCGCGGTGAACACCCTGGTCGATCCCGACGGCACCGAGCGGCAGATCCTGCGGGCCAACATGCCGTTCGGCAGCGTCCGCGACGGCGAATTCGGCACGTACTACGTCGCTTACGCGGCCACGCCGAGCGTCACCGAGCGGATGCTCACGCGCATGTTCCTCGGCAGCGAGGAGGCCGCCTACGACCGCATCCTCGACTTCTCCACGGCCGTCACCGGCACCCTGTTCTTCGCCCCGACCGTGGATTTTCTCGACGAACTCCCGGACCCGCCCGGCGGCGACACCGCGGCGGACGACCCGGACCCGCCCACGGGCGAGGGTTCCCTCGGTATCGGCACGTTGAAAAGGAGCACGCCATGAACAACCTGCACCGCGAACTCGCGCCGATCACCTCCGAGGCATGGTCGGCGATCGAGGAGGAGGCGACCCGGACGTTCAAGCGGCACATCGCCGGTCGCCGCGTGGTCGACGTGTCCGGTCCGCACGGCACCGACTATTCGGCGGTCGGCCTGGGCCGCACCACCCCCATCGCCGCGCCCGACGCGGGCGTGCTGGCCCGGCAGCGGCAGGTGGCGCCGCTGGTCGAGCTGCGGGTGCCGTTCACGCTCTCGCGCGAGGAGCTGGACAATGTCGAGCGCGGCGCGCAGGACACCGATCTGGACCCGGTGAAGGACGCCGCCCGCAAGATCGCCTACGCCGAGGACCGGGCCATCTTCGAGGGCTATCCGGCCGCGCAGATCACCGGCATCCGGGCCGCCGCGTCCAATCGGCCCATCGCCCAGCCCGGCGATCCGCGGCTCGCGCCGGAGGCCGTCGCGCAGGCGCTGAGCGAGCTGCGGCTGGCCGGTGTGGACGGGCCGTATTCGGTACTGCTCAGCGCCGACCTGTACACCCAGGTCAGCGAGACCTCCGACCACGGGCACCCGATCCGCACCCACATCGAGCGGCTGATTCCGGAGGGCCAGATCATCTGGGCGCCCGCGATCGACGGCGCGTTCGTCCTGACCACGCGCGGCGGCGATTTCGATCTGCAACTGGGCCAGGACCTGTCCATCGGCTATCTGTCCCACGACGCGGACACGGTGCAGCTGTACTTCCAGGAGAGCCTGACCTTCCTGGTGTACACCGCCGAGGCCGCGGTCGCGATGGGTGCCTGAGCCGCCATCCCGGCGGCATCGGGCGGGAGTCGGTACCGTGGGTGCGCGGTGCGCAGGAGGTATCGATGAATGTGGTGCGGGCGGGCGTGGTCCCCGGGCGACGGGCGCTGGTGTACGGCTCGCTGGGGGTGCTGACCACGGTGGTCGTGTGCGGCGTAATCGTCGGCGTGTTCGGGGTGAACCGGGTGTTCACCGGGCTGCTGGCCGGGGCGGCCGCCGGAATCGCCGTGCTGGTGGCGCTGTTCGGGCGGGATGTGGTGGTGCTGACCGACCAGGTCATCCACCGGCGCACGCCGTGGACGGCCTCCAGCCTCGACTGGGACCGCGTGGTGGCCGCCCGGTTCGCCCTCGACGAGCGGGCCCGCTGGTCGCTGGCGCTGGATGTGACCGGTGGCGACGAACCGCACGGCGAGCTGGTACTGCTGTCCATTCCGCCGGTGGTCCGCCCGATCGCCAACGCCTACGAGCATCGCAAGCGCGAACAGGTGATCGAGATCCGGAAGATGCTGCGCCACAAGAATATTCCCGTGACAATCCTGCCCGAGATCGCTTCCGCGCTGCACGTGCACTGGAAGCTGGCCCCACCCACCCGTTGATCGAGAACGGAAGGCACACCGCATGATTCACACCTCCGCCCTGGCCCATGTGCGCGATCGCCGCCTGTTGCAGGCCCGTTCGGCCGGGAAGGACATCTTCTACATGGCGGGCGGCAAGATCGACCCCGGCGAGACCCCGGTGCAGGCGCTGCACCGCGAGGTACGCGAGGAACTCGGCGTCGACGTGGTCGCCCACCGCGAACTCGGCGTCTTCCACTGCGAGGCGGTCGGCCAGCCCCCGGCACCCGCCTACACATGACCTGCTTCACCGCCGACCTCACCGGCGACCCCCAGCCAACCAGCGAGGTAGCCGAACTCCGGTACTTCACGGTGAGCGAGTACGCGGCAATGGAACGCGTGGCGCCCGGGTCGATGTTGGTGTTCCAGCGGCTGCACGAGCTGGATCTGATCGACTGGTAGCCCGGTTCCCCCGGTCCCGGCTGAGCCCACCCCCGATCACGGAAGCCGGGAAACGTTCTCGGCGGATGACGGGATCCGCAGGGACGCGAGTAATCCGAGGGCCAGGAAGACGGCCGCGCCGAGCATGGTGAGGCGGGTGGCGTCGGTGAAGGCGCGAGACAGCGTGTCGACCACCGGGCCGGTGATGTGGTGGGCGCGCAGGGTGGTGATCGCGCCACCGGCGGAATCGCGGGTGGCGGTGGTGGCCGCGTCGACGGCGTGCGGGGGGATGCCGGGCAGCGCGGATAGGCGGCGCGGCAGGAGGTGGCCGAGGGAGATCGAGAGGATGCCGCCCAATACGGCCGCGCCGAGCGCCGAACCGACCTGTCGGAGGGTGGATTGCGTGGCCGAGCCCTGCCCCGACGCGGCGACGGGCACCCCGGCCAGCACGGTGCCGGTCAGCTGCGCCGAGGCCAGGCCCAGGCCGACGCCGTAGCAGGCGAGCAGACCGCCCAGCAGCCACGGCGAGATGTGGGCGGTCACGACGAGCGCGGTCACCGCGACCGCCACCGCCTCGATCGCCAGGCCGACCCGCACGATGCGCACCGGCCCGAGCGCACGGGCCAGCCCCTCGGTCGCCCCGCCCGCCACGAACGCGCCCAGCGCCATCGCCGCGAGCACGAAACCGCTTCGCAGCGGCGACAATCCGAGCACATTCACCAGAAACAGCGGCAGCGCGAACAACAGTCCGAACTCGCCCAGCGCGACGACGAACGCGGCCGCGTTGCCCCACCGGAACCCCGGCCGCCGGAACAGCGAAAGATCCAGCAGCGCAGATCGTTTCACCAGCGCCCGATGCCGCTCCCACAGCACGAACAACGCCAGCAGCGCGAGCCCGACCACCAGCAGCACCGGAATCGGCGAACTCGACGCCCGCCGCGACCAGGTCACCCCGAGCAGGTGGAAGTCCCGCAGCGGCCGCCACCAGCCGTAGGTCTGCCCCTCGATCAGCGCGAACACCACCAGCCCGAAACCCGCCGCGCTGAGCAGGAATCCGTCCACATCGAGCCCCGGGGCGTGGCCGTCCATCCGGGTCTCCGGCACCACGGCCGCGATACCGGCCAGCACCACCAGCCCGATCGGCAGGTTCACCAGGAAGATCCACGGCCAGGTGTAGTCGGTGGTGAGCCAGCCGCCGAGCAGCGGGCCGACGGCCGCCGCCCCCGACATCACCGAACCCCACACCGCGAAGGCGATCACCCGATCGCGGTCGCGGAAGGTGGCGTTCACCGTGGACAGCGTGCCCGGCAGCACGCACGCGCCGCCGACGCCCTGCACGATGCGGCCCCAGATCAGCGCGCCGGGATCCTGCGCGGCGGCGGCGAGCAGGCTGCCCGCCACGAACACCACCACCCCGAGCGCGAAGATCCGCCGCCGCCCCAGCCGGTCGCCGAGCCGCCCGGCGGTGATCAGCAGCGCGGCGAACACGACCGAGTAGACGCTGTTGACCCACTGCGCCTGGGTGAAATCGAGCCCCAGGTCGGCAATGATCACCGGCAGCGAGACCCCGACGACGGTGCCGTCCAGCACCACCATCGCCAGGCCGAGGGCGAGCACCGCGAGGGCGAACCAGCGCCTGCGCCCCTGCCGGGCCGGGTCGAACTCCACGTCCGTCATCGTCGCTCCCGCCGATAGTGGGAATGTCCGTCGAATCCGTGCCGCTCGAGTACCACCGCGCTGGACTCAGTGTACGGGTGGCCGGGACGGCGTCAGGCGGTCCAGCAGCGCGTCGGCCGAGGCGCGGACCTCGTCCACGTCCCCCACCCAGCCGATCATGGGCAGAATGGCGTCCGGAATGAGGCGGCACGCGTACGCCGGGGCGATGCCCTCGTCCGAGCGCAGATTGATCACGCTCTCGACCAGGCGGAACGGGAGGATGCGGGCCTCGGTGCGGGGCCCGGCGGCGATCACCAGGGCGGCCAGGTGCTCGTAGTGGCCGCGGAGCTCGTCGCGGCGACGGCGAAACCCGGCGAAGCGCTCGGAGCGGACCTCCGGGAGGAAGTAGAGTGAGCCGAGATTCCAACGGGCCGAGCACAATTGGTGCACATCGAAGCGGGCCAGCGCGTACAGGCGGACGGCGGCCGGGTCGGGGACCTCGGCCAGCCGTACCGCCAATTCCAGTGCCCCGGTGACGGTTTCGTCGAGCAGGGCGTCGAGCAAATCGTCCTTGGACGCGAAATGGTGATACAGCGACGCCTGCCGGATGCCGACCGCGTCGGCGATACCGCGGGTGGAGGTGCTGGCATAGCCGCGGGTGGTGAACAGCTCCGCGGCGGCGTCGAGGATCTGACGCGGCCGACCGGGCCCTGGATGCGTCACCGCTTCATTTTCTCCCGTATCGGGCGCGGCGGGCCGTTTCAGCGGAGAGTGCGGAAGAACTCCCGAATGTCGCAGACCAGCAACTCCGGTTCCGCCAGCGCCGCGAAGTGACCACCCCGATCGACATCCACCCAGTGCGTAATCGTGTTGGCCGTCTCCGCGTACCGGCGGATGCCGACATCGTGCGCGAAAACGATGGCCCCCGTGGGCACTCCGGAATTCGGCAGCGGGCCCCACGCCCCGCCCTGGGCGTAGCCGACGTACGCGGCCGACCCGGCGGTGCCGGTGAGCCAGTACAGCAGGACATTGGTCAGCAGCCGGTCGCGGTCGATGATGGTGTCGGGCAGCGCGTTCCGCGGATGGGTCCACTCCCGGAACTTGTCGGTGATCCATGCCAGCTGACCGACCGGCGAGTCGGCGAGGCCGTAGGCGAGGGTCCGCGGGCGGGTGGACTGAATGGCGATGTAGCCGAACTCCTCTCGCATGAACGCGTCGATCCGCCGCACCTGATCGCGCTCGGCGTCGGTCAGCTCGGCCAGTTCGGGCTCCGGAATCGGCACGGGCGCAAGCGGTCCCGGCCCGCCGTTGACGTGCATGCCCAGCACCCGATCCGGTGCGACGCGGCCGACCTGGGGGCTCACCGCCGCGCCGATATCACCGCCCTGCACACCGTAGCGGTCGTAGCCGAGCCGCCGCATCAGCTCGTCCCAGGCGCGGGCGATGCGCTCGGTGGTCCAGCCGGAATCCGTTACCGGAGAGTTCAGTTCCCGCTCGGCCGCCCGCCGGTCGTAGCCGTCGCGCCAGTAGTCGACGAGGCCGCGCAGCCATGCGGTCGGCACCCCGGTGTCCCAATCGTCGCCCGGCAGCGGCGCGGGCCACCGCACCCGGGCGAGGCGGTCGCGCAGGTCGTCGAGCTGCTGCCGCGGGATCTCGATGCGGAAGGGAGTGATATGAAAACCACATGGTCCGGCGCGGAACTCGCCGACCGCCTCGGCGCGGGCGCGACGCTGCCGCCGCTGCTGCTGGACGACGACGAGGCCGTCGCCGTGGCCATGGGCCTGCGCACGGCGGCTTCCCATGTCGAGTCCAAGACCCTCCGGAACTGATCGATCACCTCCGCACACTGGCCCAGCGGGTCACCGACGCGATCGACTAGTGCAACAAAGTCGCGGGGTCGATGGTGAATTCGAACGGGGAATGGAGAGTCGCCGAATGGCCTGCGGAAATGCGGTGCGTCAGTTCGTATTCACCGTTGTCGCCGAGGACTTGGGCGAACAGCACCGGTAACGACTCGCCGGGAAGCCGGCTCTTGAACGGATTGATCTCGATGCGCCATAGTTGGCGATACCGGCCTCGGCGTAGAGATACGGCTTGGCCACGCGATCCTGCACGGTAGTCGAGGCCGAGACCACCTCGACGGCGAGAACGACCTGCTCGATCGGTACGCCCGGCCATCCATCGGGATCTCGCCGATACCCACGATCAAATCCGGGATGGGCTCGTCGTCACCGATGAGCACCCCGACGCCCGCGATCGAGAAATAGTCCGGCGGTAGAGCATCATCGATCGCGCGTTCGAGCCATTACCTGAGTCCGTTGTCGGGCAGATGGTCGAGGTCGGCAGCGGTCCATCGATCGGATGCCGGTTGCAGCGCCGAGGCTGCGTCGGGCGCGGGCATCGCCACGGAAACCACCACCCCTCCCCCTCCCAGGTGGAACGATTGTCTCGCCGGACTTCTCCCGCAGTGTAGCCGGGATCAGCGTGGTCTGACCTCCGCGAGTAGTTCGGGGCCGTGGTTGTTCACCCGCTTTTCGGCGAGGCGGGCAGCGAGTGCTGTGGCTGCGATGCCGAGGGCGAGGCCTGCGGGGAGGGCGCACCACTCGATCAGAGGGTTGTGCAGGTAGTGGCCGATTCCCAGGATGGCTACGGCGGGGAGGCTCACCAGCAGCTGGGTGACCGTGACCACCGCCTGCACCAGGAGTCGGGCGCAGCCGGGGTTGTTGTTGCCGCTGGCGAACGGGTTACCGCGTTGCGGCGGAAGCGGATACGCCGTGTACGCGGACAGGAGGATGGCCGCACTGGCGCCGACACCGAGCATGCCGGGCAGCAGCGACACCACCCACGGGTACAGGGCGGCGTGGCCCGTCGCGCCGGGCATGACGAGTGCCAGCAGCAAGGCCGGTGTCCCGACCACCACCGCCCAGGCCAGCATGCGGCCGCGGACGTCGACCCGGATCGCGCCGGGGATGAGCAGGGTGTGCCAGATCGCGGTGCCGTCGAAGCCGTACATATTGGCGCTGGCCATCACGGCGAGCGTCACCACGAACAGGGCCGCGAACGGCGCTGCGCCACCGGCCTTCTGGAGCGAGAGGAATACCGGCAGCAGGATGCCGATCAACAGCAGCGGCAGCAGGGCCGCCCGGCGGCGACTGTCGCGCCACCAGGTCCGCAACTCCTTGACCACCACCGCACCCAGCGCGGTCGCGGGGACCAGCCGTTCCAGCCGACCCGCGCCCTGGACGCGCACCGCTGCGCCACCGGCCGCCGGGACCGTCAGCCGACGGCGCAGCAGCACCGCCCAGGCCTGCCACAGCAGCACCGACAGCACGGCCAGGCCCGCCAGGGCGGCGATCGACCACCACCATTGCCCGCGCGCGGCGGCCTCGACCGCATACGGCACCCAGCCGGAGGGCACGATCCGCAGCGCGAGTTCCAATGGCCGCGAGGCGTGCTGTAGCCGCGGGGCCATATAGGTGATGAGCAGTTGCAGCGGGTAATACGACAGGCCGACCAGGGCGGCCAGCACGACGCCCAGATCGCGGCCGCGGCGCGAGCGCATGGCCGCGCCGAGCCAGGCCAGCAGCACCCGCGACAGCAGGATCACGAACGCCACCTGACCGACGGTGCCGACGATCGCGACAATCGTTGCGGCGACGCCTGATTGAGCCGCCAGCGCGATCACGCCGCCGAAGGCGATGAGATTGACCACCGCCGCCGGACCGGAGCAGGACACGGCCAGCAGCCCGATCGCCAGCTGCCGATGGCTCAGCGGCAGCAGCCGAAAGTGTTCGGGCTGCAGGGTTTCGTCGCTGCTGCCGGTCAGGATGGGGCCGAAAAGCCAGCCCATGGTCCACACCGCGTACAGCGTGGCGGCGACATTGATCGCCGATGGCAGGTCCCAGGCGTGCCCGGCGGCGGCCATGCCCGCCGCGGTCGCGACCGCGACCAGCACGCCGACCATCGTACCGAGCGCGAAGGCGACGGCCGCGCCCCCACCGCTCAACGCGCGCAGGGTGATTCGCCACCGCATGCGGATCAGGACGCCAACCACGACAGCCCCTCGTCTCCGCCGACGCGGCCGCCGACCAGCCGCACGAACGCCTCCTCGAGGGTGCCCTCGCCGCGCACCGCGCCGACCGTGCCCGCGGCCACGACCCGCCCGCGGTCGATGACGGCGAGGTTGTCGCACAGGTTCTCGACCAGGGCCATCACGTGACTGGACAGCACCACCGAGCCGCCGCCGCTCACGAAGCGCTGCAGGATGGTGCGAATCGTGCTCGCGGACACCGGATCCACGGCCTCGAACGGTTCGTCGAGCACCAGCAGCCGGGGCCCGTGCAGCAGCGCCGTGGCCAGGCCGATCTTCTTGCGCATGCCCGCCGAGTAGTCCACCACCAGGGTGTTCTCGGCGCCGGTGAGCTCCAGGACGCTGAGCAGCTCCTGGGTCCGCTCGGCCACGGTGGCGGGCGCCATGCCGCGCAACAGGCCGGTGTAGGTGAGCAGTTCGCGCCCGGTCAGCCGCTCGGGCAGCGCCAGCCCGTCCGGCAGCACACCCACGATGGCCTTGGCGCGCACCGGATCCGACCACACGTCGACCCCGAAGATGTGCGCCTGCCCCGCATCCGGCCGCAACAGCCCCACGGCCATCGACAGCGTGGTGGTCTTACCGGCCCCATTGGGCCCGACGAGCCCGAAGAACGACCCCGCGGGCACCTCCAGGCCCACCCCGTCGACCACCCACGGCCCACCGAACCTCTTGTACAACCCGCCCAGCCGCAATGCCACCGCATCCGCTTCCATCGAATCCCCTCCTCTGCCCGACCCGGAACCACCCAGCGTAAGCGCCACCGCCCCGCCATTTACCAACGACCACACATCCTCTGCCCGCACCGGACAGCCCGACCCCCGCCGTTCCCAGCGCTCAACCGGACCTCCACGGGTAGATCCCGGCCAAAAGCACGCCGGGATCATGCGAGCCGTGGCCCGCCGGGACCATGAGAGCCGCAGCCCACCGGGACCACGAGAGCCGCAGCCCACCGGGACCACGAGAGCCGCAGCCCACCGGGACCACGAGAGCCAAGCTCACCAAGACCACGCACGCCCAACTCACCAGGACCGAAGCTGGACCACCAGGGCCGAGAGCCAGGGGCACCTTGGCCTAGGGCCTGGCTGAGAGGCCCGCCGGGTGGTGCGGTACCCGGCGGGGCGGGCCGTGTCGCCTACTCGATCATGATGATTCGGGTTTCCTCGTTCGCGGCGGATGTTGGTTCGTTCGGGGTGGCGAACCAGTGGGTTACCTCGCCGTCGGTCAGGTCCTCGGGGGGGGTGCCGGTGGGGAGGACCGATAGGGCGCCCGCGGTGGTGGCGGTGAGGAATTCGGCCAGGGCGGCGGGGCCCGTGGCGGCGGTGGTGTACGTGGTCGATTCGTAGTCGACGGCGTTCTCCTCGCGGAGGGCGTCGGCGCGGTCGAGGGCCTGTTCCTGGGTCAGGGTCTGCCAGGTGCCGTCGGCGGCGCGGACCACGAAGGCCGGGTGGTCCTCGTGCAGGGCCCGGACCCGGTCGGCGTAGGAGACCGGATGGGCCGGGGCCGCAGCGATATCCGCCCGCACCTTCGGATCGGTCGGCACCAGCCAGCGCACCGACTTCGCCGCCGGATCCTGCGCGATACCGAAACCCGCTCCCGCGGAGACGATCTCGCCGAAGGACAGGCCGTCGGCGAACAGCGCCGCCGCACCCGCCTTCTGCACCGCCCACAGCGCCACGACCGCCTCCACCGAACGCGACAGCGCGATCGCCACGATATCGCCCGGACCCGCGCCCCGGCTGATCAGCACCCGCGCCAGCTGCGACGAGCGCGAATCCAGGACCTGGTAGGCGATCTCGGCGCCGTCGGCCAGCAGCGCCGGTGCCTGCGGATCCTCCTCGACCACCTCGGCGAGCGTCTTCGCCACCGTGCGCGCCCCGACCCGGGCCGCCTGCGCCGCACCGGTTCCCGTCGCGGCCGCGGCCTCGGCGACGCCGGATTCGGCGAGGATCCGGGCCCGCTCGGCGTGATCGAGGATATCGATATCGCCGACCGGTCCGTCCGGATCGCCGAGCAGCGCCTCCAGCACCCGCAGCATCCGCTCCGAGAGCGTCCGCACCTCGTCGGCGGTGAACCGGCTGCCCAGGTACTTCCAGGTCAGCTCGATCGTCGCCTCCGCGGTCACCAGCAGGGTGAGCGGGTAGTGGGTGGCGTCGTTGGTGCCCACACCGGTCACCGCCATGCCGTCGATGGAGCTGGCGGCGGCGATCGCCTCCTTGTCCATCGGGTACGACTCGAACACCAGCAGCGTGTCGAATTGCGCTCCGGCACCGGCGATCCGCTGAATATCGGTCAGGCCCACGTAGTGGTGGTCGAGCAGACCGGCCTGATCGTGCTGCAACCGCTGCAACAGCTCGCCGACCGTGAGCCGATCGTCCACCCGCACCCGCACGGGCAGCGTGTTGATGAACAGACCCACCATCGACTCCACGCCGGGCAGCTCCGCCGGACGGCCGGACACCGTGGCGCCGAACACCACGTCACCGCGACCGGTCAACCGGCCGAGCAGGATGCCCCACGCCGCCTGCACCAGCGTGTTCACCGTGACGCCGAGTTCGGCGGCGTGCTTGGTGATCCGGCGGGTGCGGTCGGCGTCGATATCGGTGATCAGCTTGCCGATCTCGTACCGCTCGGCCGTACGCGCCTGCGGCGCAAGGGCGGTCGGCTCCTCGACACCCGACAGCGCGGCCGCCCACGCGCGCAGCGACGCCTCCCGATCCCGGCCCGCGAGCCAGCTCAGGAAGTTGCGATAGGACGCCACCCGCGGCAGCGCGGACTGATCGCCGCGAACCGCGTACAGCACCAACAGATCCCGCATCAGCAGCGGCATCGACCAGCCGTCGAGCAGGATGTGGTGCGTGGTGATCGCCAGATGCCAACGGTCCTCGGCGGTTTGGAACAGCGTGAACCGCAGCAGCGGCGCCGCCGACATGTCGAAGTGGGTCTGCCGGTCGATCACCACCAGGCGCTGTAGCTCCGGAAGTCGTTCGGACTCCGGCAGTGTCGTCAGGTCCACCTCGCGCCACGGCACCTCGACCCGGTCCATGACCACCTGCACGGCCTGGCCGTCGGAGTCGGTCACGAACGCCACCCGCAGGTTCGGGTAGCGGTCCAGGATGCCCTGTCCGGCCGCGCGCAGCCGGGCCACGTCCAGCGTGCCGCCGAGGTCGACGACGGCCTGCATGGTGTACACGTCGACGGTCGCCTGGGTCATGAGCGCGTGGAACAGCAGGCCGGACTGCAACGGCGACAGCGGCCACACGTCGCCCAGCGCCGGGTAATCCCGTTCCCACACTTCGATATCCGACTGCCCGACGGCGACCAGCGGCATGTCCGACGGCGTGAAGCCACCGGCCTCCGGCCGCCGCGCATGCTCGGCCAGCGCGGTGAGCGCGGCCACCCACAGGTCGGCGAACTCCTGCACCCGCTCGCGGGTCAGCAGCCCGGACGGGAAGGCGAACGACGCACCCAGCTGCGGCCCGTCCGCGCCGTCGGTGACGATCGCGTTGATATCGATCGTGCCGTTGGCGGGCATGTCCGGATCCATGTCGGCGTCCAGCGTGCCCAGGTCGGCGACCGGCACCCAGCCCAGCTCCGCGAACCGGGCGATCGGGTCGTCCGGGTTCGCGCCCGCGGTGCCCGTGACCCGGCCCAGATAGTTGAAGCTGATCTGCCCCGCGTCCGGCAGCCGCTCGGCGGTCTCCGGGTTCAGGTGCCGCAGCAGGCCGTAGCCGATTCCCTTGTCGGGCACCGCCAGCAGCTGTTCCTTCACCGATTTCACGATGTCGCCCAGGGCCTTTCCGCCCGCGAACGCCTCGTCCACATCGGCGCCCGCGAGATCCAGCCGCACCGGGTAGGCGCTGGTGAACCAGCCCACCGTGCGCGACAGGTCGGCGCCGGCGACCACATCCTCCTCGCGGCCGTGGCCCTCGAGCTTGACCAGGGCCGCGCCCTCGCCGCGCCACTTGCGCACCGCCAGCGCCAGCGCCGACAGCAGGCCGTCGTTGACGCCGCCCCGGTACAGGCCCGGGATGGCGGTCAGCACCGCGTCGGTCACCTCGGCCGGGACACTCACCTCGACCCGCTCCACGGTGGCGAAGGTGTCCACCGCCGGATCGAAGGCCCGCGCACCCAGCAGCGGGTCCGGGGTCTGCGAAACCTGCTGCCAGAACGGCAGTTCCGCGACCCGCGCCGGTTCCCGCGCGGCATCGACGAGGGCATGCGCCCAGCGCCGCATGGAGGTTCCGTTGGCGGGCAGCGAAACCTGCTGCCCCGCAGCGATTTGCGACCAGGCGACCGCCAGATCCGGGATCACGATGCGCCAGGAGACGCCGTCCACCACGAAGTGGTGCGCCACGACCAGCAGCACATCGCGGCGGCCATTACCACTGTCTGCCTTCGAGTCTGCGCCCTCCCCGTCTGCCTTCGAGTCTTTTCCGAAGGCGAACCAGACGAACTGCATCATGGCGGCGTTCGCCGGATCGAGACGGCCAAGGGCCGCATCGTATTCCGCGCTCGCCACCCGCGACAGCTCCGCGTCGTCGATGTCGCCCGGCAGTTCGACCCGATGCACCAGGGCATCCACGTCGACCGCGCCGCGCTCCAGCGCCTCGAACGACCATCCCTGGGAGGCACTGCCGCGCAACCGCGCCCGCAGCACCTCATGGTGGTCGAAGACCGCGCCGATGGTCGCGACCACGGTCGCGCGGTCGATGTCCACCGGCAGCCGCAGCGCCATCGACTGCGAGAACCGCTGGTACGACGAGCCGCTGCCGAGGATGGCGCTCATGATCGGCGTCAGCGGGATATCGCCGACGCCGCCGCCGGGCAGCTCCGCCAGGCGCTGCTGCGCGGATTCGCCGCCGAGCGTGGCGATCTCGGCCAGCGCGGCCACGCTGCGCCGCTCGAACACGTCGCGCGGGCTGAACACCACGCCGCGCGCCTTGGCCCGCGACACCAGCTGGATCGACAGGATCGAGTCGCCGCCCAGGGCGAAGAACGAATCGTCCAGGCCGACCTGATCGGCGCCCAGCACCTCGGCGAACACCGCGGCGATGATCGTCTCGATCTCGCTTGCCGGAGCGCGGAATTCGCGCGGCGCCAGCTCCGGTTCGGGCAGCGCCCGCCGGTCCAGCTTGCCGACCGGCGTCAGCGGGATCTCGTCGAGCACCATGATCGCCGACGGCACCATGTGCGGCGGCAGGGTGCGCGCCACATGCTCGGACAGCTGCGCCGGATCGACCGCGCGATCCTTGGCGCCGAGCACGTAGGACACCAGAATCGTGGCGCCCGCGGCGGTTTCGCGGCCGAGGGTGATCGCGAACTCGACGTCGGGATGCCTGCCGAGGACCGCGTCGATCTCGCCGAGCTCGATGCGGAAGCCGCGGATCTTCACCTGGAAGTCCGAGCGGCCCACGTAGTCCAGCTCCCAGCGCACCGCCGGGGAGGCCAGGTTGCCCAGCCGCTCGTCGGCGTCGGCGTACCATCGCACCACGTCGCCGGTGCGGTACATCCGGCTGCCCGGCGCACCGAACGGGTTGCCCACGAACCGATCCGAGGTCAGCCCCGGCCGCCGCTGGTAGCCGCGGGCCACCGCGCCACCGGCCAGGTACAGCTCACCGGCCACGCCCGGCGGCACCGGGTTCAGCCGCGAGTCCAGCACCAGCGCCGACATGCCGTGCACCGGCGTGCCGATGGTGATGTGGTCACCCGGGAACAGCCGCGCGTACGAGGAGATGATCGTGGTCTCGGTCGGGCCGTAGGCGTTGAAGTACTTGCGACCCGGCTGCCACTTGGCCAGCAGCTCCGGCGTGGTGACATCGCCGCCCACCGAGGTGACCAGCAGCTGTTCCTGCCCGGCCGGATCCATCGTGCCCAGCACCGCCGGGGTGATGATGGTGTGCGTCACCTGCTCGGTGCGCAGCAACTCGGCCAGGTCCGGGCCGCCGATGATGTGCGAGGGCACGATCACCAGGGTGGCGCCGATGTAGAAGGCGCACACCCATTCCAGCACCGACGGATCGAAGCTCGGCGAGCAGATGTGCAGGAACCGGTGGTGCGGTTCCAGCCCGTACAGGCCGGTCGCGACGTCGGCCAGGCCACCGAGACCGGCGTGGGTCACGGTGACGCCCTTGGGTTTTCCGGTCGATCCCGACGTGTAGATCACGTACGCCGGGTGCTGCATGCGCAGCGGGGCGAGGCGATCGGCGTCGGTGATCGGTTCGGCGGTGTGCGCGGCGCACAGCTCGTCGGTGGCGGGGTCGTCGAGCACCAGCCAATCCACGTCGGTAGGCAGGCCGTCGACGTGGGCCAAGCCCGTAATGCCCAGTACCGCACCGGAATCGGTGAGCATGTGCCGGACGCGATCCTCCGGATAGGTCGGGTCCACCGGCACGTGCGCGCCACCGGCCTTGGTGACGGCCAGCACCGCGAGCACCATCTCGTAGGAGCGCGGGAACGAGACCGCCACCAGCTTCTCCGGGCCCACGCCGCGCTCGATGAGCAGCCGCGCCAGGCGCGAGGATCGCTCGTCGAGTTCGCCGTAGGTGATCGAACGGCCGTTGTAGCGCACCGCGATCCGGTCCCGGCCCAGCCGCAGGCCGTGCGAGAGCAGGTCGGGCAGCAGGCCGGTGGCCATCACCTCGTCGCCGTGCACGTGGGTGAGCAGGCGGTGCTCGTCGGGCGCCAGCAGCGGCAGATCGCCCACCGGGACGTCGCGGCGCGTGGCGATCGCCTCGAGCAGGCGGGTGAAGCGCTGCGCGAACACCTCGATCGTGGCGTCGTCGAAAAGGTCGCGGGCGAAGGAGAATTCGGCGTACATGCCGTTCTCCTCGTCGCCGGACTCCCGAATCGTCAGCGACAGATCGAACTTCGCGGTGTCGACATCGAAATCGACCGCCGCCACATGCAATCCGGGCAGCTCGAACGAGCTCTCGGGCAGGTTCTCGAACGACAGCGCCACCTGGAACAGCGGATGCCGCGCCGTGGACCGCTCGGGGTTGATCAGTTCGACCAGCCGCTCGAACGGGATGTCGGCGTGCGCGAACGCCTGTAGGTCGGCGTCCTTGGTGTGCGCCAGCAGCTCGGCGAAGGTGAGCCGTCCCGGCACGTGGGTGCGCAGCACCAGGGTGTTGACGAACATGCCGATCAGATCGTCGAGTTCGGCCTCGCCGCGGCCCGCGATCGGGGTGCCGATGGCGATGTCGTCGGTGCCGGACATGCGCGCCAGGAACACCGCCAGGGCCGCGTGCACGACCATGAACATGGTCGCGTTCTGCTCGCGGGCGATGCGCTGCAGGTCGCGGTGCAGGTCGGCGCCGATCGGGAACACCACGCGCCCACCGGCGAACGACTGCACCGTGGGGCGCGGCCGGTCGGCGGGCAGGTTCAGCTCGTCGGGCACCCCGGCCAGCGCCTTGCGCCAGTAGTCGGCCTGGGTGGAGATGAGGCTGTCCGGATCGTCCTCGGCGCCCAGCAGATTCCGCTGCCAGACGCTGTAGTCCGCGTACTGGACGGGCAGCGGCGCCCACGCCGGGGCCTCGCCGCCGGAGCGGGACACGTAGGCCAGCATCAGATCCCGGGTCAGCGGGCCCATGGACCAGCCGTCGGCGCTGATGTGATGCGCCACGAACACCAGCACGTATTCGGTCGCGGTGACCTGGAGCAGGCTGATGCGGAACGGGATCTCGGTGGTGACGTCGAAACCGGCCGAGACCAGCCCGGCGACCTCCTGCACCACCCGGTCCTCGCCGATCCACACCGGTTCCAGGCTCACCGGCACCTCGGCGGGCGAAAGCACCTGCTGCACCGGGCCTTCGACGGTCTCCGGGTACACCGTGCGCAGGATCTCGTGCCGCGCAACCAGATCCGTGGCCGCCTGCGCCAGTGCCGCCACGTCCAGCGCGCCGGACAGGCGGATGGCCACCGGGATGTTCTCCACCGCCGAGGAGGTGTCGAACTGGTTGAGGAACCACATCCGGTGCTGCGCCAGCGACAGCGGAATCCGGTCCGGCCGCGGCCCGGCGGTCAACGGCGGCCGCCCACCGACCCCGGCCTGCTGCTCGACCTTGGCCGCCAGCCCCGCCACCGTGGACGCCTCGAACACGACGCGCACCGGCACCCGGGTATCGAGCACCGCACCGATCCGCGCCGCCACCTGGGTCGCCAGCAGCGAATTACCGCCGAGCGCGAAGAAGTCGTCGTCCGCACCGACCCGCTCGGCCCCGAGCACATCGGCATACACCGCCGCCACGACCTCCTCGATCGGCGTAGCGGGCGCCCGGAACGCGGTCGTCTCGAACTCCGGCTCCGGCAACGCCTTCCGATCCAACTTGCCGTTCACATTGAGCGGCAGCGCCTCGAGAACCACAAAGGCCGAGGGGACCATATAGGACGGGAGAGCTTCGGCGAGAGCGGATTTCACCTGAGCCAGGTCGATCCCCGCACCGCCCGCTGCGCGGACGCCGCGAGGAACAGGGGTGGGCCTGCGGTCCCCGTGCGGAACATCGGTCGGCCCGCCGTCCGTGCTGGAAACAGAGGTGCCCTCACCGTCCACACGGGAAACGGAGGTGATCTCACTGTCCACGCGGGAAACGGAGGTGGCCTCACCGCCCACACGGGAAACGGAGGCGGCCTCACCGCCCACACGGGAAACGGAGGCGGCCTCACCGCCCACACGGGAAACGGAGGCGGCCTCACCGCCCACACGGGACACCGAGGCGGCCTCACCGTCCACACGGGACACCGAGGCGGCCTCACCGTCCACACGGGACACCGAGGCGGCCTCACCGTCCACACGGGACACCGAGGCGGCCTCACCGTCCACACGGGACACCGAGGTGCCCTCACCACTGGCGGACGCATGGTCAGCGGGGACCAGGTAGGCGACCAGGCGGTCGCCGGTGCGGGGGTCCGACTTGGCGAGGACTGCGGCCTGGGCGATTTCCGGGAGGGTGAGGAGGGCGGATTCGATCTCGCCCAGCTCGATGCGGAAGCCGCGGATCTTCACCTGGAAGTCGGTGCGGCCGCGGTATTCCAGCTCGCCGTTGGCATTCCAGGCGACCAGGTCCCCGGTGCGGTACATGCGGGAGCCCACCGCCCCTGTGCCAGCACCCTCGTCGGCCCCTGCGCCAGCTCCCCCGTCGGCCCCTGCACCAGCTCGCCCATTGGCCCCTGCGCCGGAGGCGAAGGGGTTGGCCACGAAGCGGTCCGCGGTCAGGTCGGGGCGGGCGAAGTAGCCTCGGGCCAGTTGGTCACCGGCCAGGTAGAGCTCGCCGGAGACGCCGTCGGGGACGGGGCGCAGGCGGGAGTCCAGGACGTAGACCTGGCTGTTCCACTCCGGGGCACCGATGGAGACCGATGTCTGGTCGGCGGCGGTGACCTCGTGGGTGGTGATGGAGACCGCGGCCTCGGTGGGGCCGTACAGGTTGTGCAGGGTCGCGGTGTTGTCGCGGCGGAAGCGCTGGGCGGTGGTGCCCGGCAGGGCCTCGCCGATGGCCAGCACTCGGCGCAGCGAACGCGGGAGCGCGCCACCGGATTCGGCGAGCAGGGCGTCCAGCATGGAGGGCACCACGTGCAGGGTGGTGACCGCCTCGCGGGCCATGAGCTCGTTGAGGTAGGCCGGGTCGCGATGGCCGTCGGCGGTGGAGATCACCAGGCGGCCACCGGAAACGGCGGCCGACCAGAACTCCCATACCGACAGGTCGAACGTGGCGGCCGTCTTCAACAGCACCGCGTCGTCCACGCCGAGGCCGAATGCGTCCGTCTTCCACAGCAACTGGTTCACGATCGCGGCATGCGGCACGGCCACGCCCTTCGGGCGGCCGGTCGAGCCGGACGTGAAGATCACGTACGCGGTGTGCTCCGGGCGCAGGGGCGCAAGACGTTCCGCGTCGGTGATCGGGGAATCGGCGTGCTCTCGGCCTGAATCGTCGATCCGTACCACCGGGGCGGCGTCGGTCTCGAATTCCGCTGCGGCATTGGTCAGTACGCAGATCGGTGCGGCCGTCTCCAGGATGTAGCCGGTCCGTTCGGCGGGCTGGTCCGGGTCCACCGGCACGTACGCGCCACCGGCGGTCGACACCGCGTACATGGCCACCACCAGATCCACCGAGCGGCGGAAGGCCAAGGCCACCCGCGCCTCCGGGCCCACGCCCAGCGAGATCAGGTGCCGCGCCAGGCGATTCACCCGGCGGCTCAGCTCCGCGTAGGTGAGCACCGCACCGTCGGGACCGATCAGCGCCACGGCGGTCGGGTTCGCCGCCATGGTGGCGGAAAGGAGGAACGGCAGGGTGAGGTCCCGGCTTTCGCCGGGAACAACGGGAGCGGAAAGCGGATGCCCAACGGGAGCCGGGAGCCGATGCCCAACGGGGACCGGTAGCGGATGCCCGGTGTCGTTGCGGGACACCACGATCCGGTCGCGCTCGGCGGCGTCGAGCAGTTCCAGGTCACCGACCGCGGTGCGCGGGGCGGCCACGATCTGGTCGAGCACGCGGGCGAAGCGATCGACGAAGCCCTGCACCGTCTCCCGCTCGAACATGTCGGTGGCGTAGGTGAAGAACCCGGTGATGCCCTCGGGCTCGCCCGCCTCGCCGTAGCGGTCGGTCGCGATCAGGTGCAGATCGAACTGCGAGATGTGGGTGTCGAAGTCGAGCCCGGACACGGTGAGGCCGGGCAGTTCCAGCCGGGACTGCGCCAGGTTCTGGAACGACAGGCCCACCTGGAACAGCGGGTGCCGCGCGGTGGACCGGACCGGGTTGAGCACCTCGACCAGCCGCTCGAACGGCACATCGGCGTTGGCGAACGCCTGGATGTCGATCTCCCGCTGCCGCGCAAGCAGTTTCGCGAACGGCTCACCGGCGTCGACCTGCGTGCGGAACACCAGGGTATTGACGAACATGCCGATCAGATCGTCCAGCACCGCCTCCCCGCGACCGGCCATCGGCGTACCGATGGCGATGTCGTCGGTGCCCGACAGCCGGGCCAGCAGCACCGCCAGCGCGGTGTGCACGACCATGAACAGCGTCGCGCCCTCGGCACGCGCCACCTCGATGAGCGCGCGGTGGGTCTCGGCGTCGATGCGCAGCTCGACCTTGCCACCGGCGAACGACTGCACCGGCGGGCGCGGCCGATCCGACGGCAGATCCAGCTGATCCGGCAGCCCGGCCAGCGCCCGCTTCCAGTACGCGACCTGCTTGGCCGCCAGCGACTCCGGATCGTCGTCGCTACCGAGCAGTTCGCGCTGCCAGACGCTGTAGTCCGCGTACTGCACCGCCAGCGGCGCCCAGTTCGGCGCCACCCCGGCGGAGCGCGCCGCATAGGCGGTCATCAGGTCCCGGGTCAGCGGGCCGACCGAGGAACCGTCACCGGAGATGTGGTGAATGACCAGCGCCAGCACGTATTCCGCGGAACCCACGGCGCTCTCGCCCGCACGCCCGGTGTCGGCACCACCCACGGGCTCCGTAGCATCCGCCACCTCGAACAGCGCGACCCGCACCGGCACCTCGGCGGTGACATCGAAGACCGTATTGGTCAGCTCGACGACCGCGTTCTCGATCTCCGCGAGCGCCACCGTCCGCAGCTCCAGCTCCGGAACCGCCTGCGCCGCGGGCAGAATCACCTGGACCGGCCCGTCGTCGTGCTGCGGGTAGACGGTGCGCAGGATCTCGTGGCGCGCCACCAGATCCGCGATCGCCGCCCGCAGCGCCGCCACGTCCAGCGCACCGCTGAGCCGCACCGCGACCGGCACGTTGTACGCCGAGGACTGCGTGGTGTCATTGGATCCAGCGGAGAAGCGGTTCAGGAACCACATGCGCTGCTGCGCCAGCGACAGCGGAATCCGCTGCGGCCGCGCACCGGCGGTGAGCGCCTTGCGCCCACCCGCACCGGCGTGCTGCTCCACCCGGACCGCCAGCGCCGCCACCGTGGACGCCTCGAACAGCAGCCGCACCGGCACCCGCGTGTTCAGCGCCTCGCCCAGGCGCGCGGCCACCTGCGTTGCCAGCAGCGAGTTTCCGCCCCAGGCGAAGAAGTCGTCGTCGCGGCCCACGGCGCCGTGTTCGATGCGCAGCACGTCGGCGAAGGTGTCGGCGACGATCTGCTCGATCGGGGTCACCGGGGCCCGGAACACGGCCTTCTCGAAGACCGGCTCCGGCAGCGCCTTACGATCCAGCTTGCCGTTCGCATTGAGCGGCAACGCATCCAGCTGCATGAACACCGACGGCACCATGTACGACGGCAGCTCGCCCGCCAGCGCCGCGCTCAGCGCCTGCTTGTCCAGCTCGACGGGCTCCGCCGCGACGACATAGGCCACCAGGCGGTCGCCGATGTGCGGATCGGTATGCGCCACAACGGCCGTCGCCGCAATGGCGTCCTGCCGCAGCAGCGCGGCCTCGATCTCGCCGAGCTCGATGCGGAAGCCACGAATCTTCACCTGGAAGTCGGTGCGGCCCCGATACTCCAACTCACCGTCGGCGGTCCAGGCCACCAGGTCGCCCGTGCGGTACATGCGAGAGCCCACGCCGAACGCACTCGCCACGAACCGATCCGCCGTCAGATCCGCACGCCCGAAGTAGCCGCGGGCCAGCTGCGCACCGGCCAGGTACAGCTCGCCGGACACGCCCACCGGCACCGGCCGCAGGCGCGAATCCAGCACGTACACCTGGCTGTTCCACTCCGGCGCACCGATCGACACCGACACCCGGTCGGCCTCGGTCACCCGGTGGCTGGTGATGGAGACCGCGGCCTCGGTCGGGCCGTACAGGTTGAACAGCTCGACATGCTCGCTGGCGGTTCGCAATCGCCGCGCGGTGGTCGCGGGCAGCGCCTCGCCGATGGCCAGCACCCGCCGCAGCGCGGCCGGTAGCGCGCCGTCGGCGGCGGTGAGCAGCGCGTCCAGCATGGACGGAACCACGTGCAGCGTGGTCACGTTCGTGGTCAGCATCAGCTCGGTCAGGTATGCCGGGTCGCGGTGCCCCTCGGGGGCGGCGATCACCAGGCGGCCACCCGACACGGCGGCGGTCCAGAACTCCCACACCGACAGGTCGAAGGTCGCGGCGGTCTTGAGCAGCACCGCGTCCTCGGCGGTCAGGCCGAATTCGGCCGTCTCCCACAGCAACTGGTTGACGATCGCGCCGTGCGGCACGGCGACGCCCTTCGGCTGGCCGGTCGAGCCGGAGGTGAAGATCACGTATGCCGTATTGGCAGAGGCGAATTCGCGCACCAGCTCGTGAGCCGCGATCGGCCCACTCGCCTCATCAGTGCTACCGGCGAGCTCGTCGATGCGCACCACATCGGCTGCGACCGTGTCGAATCCGTCCACCGCCGTGGTCAGCACACAGGCAGGTGCGGCCGTGGTCAGGATGTACTCCACGCGATCGGCGGGCTGGGCCGGATCGATCGGCACATACGCCGCACCGGTTTTCGCGACCGCGTACATGGCGACCACCAGATCGACCGAGCGCCGGATCGCCAGCGCAACCCGATCCTCCGCGCCGATGCCCCGCCCGATCAGGTGCCGGGCCAGGCGATTGACCCGCGCATCCAGCTCGGCGTAGGTCAGCACCTCCTGTGCGGTACCGGTTCCCGACTCGTCGGCCACCAGCGCGACGGCCTGCGGATCGGCCGCCACGGTGGCGTCGAGCAGGGCGGCGAGGGTACCGGCGGGGACGGCACGGTCGGTGTCGTTCCATTCCCGCACCATGCGGGTGGTCTCCGCCGCGTCCAGCAGGTCGATATCGCCGACCCGCACCGAGGCGCCGGCCAGGACGGCGTCCAGCACCCGCACGAAGCGGTCGGCGAAGCCCTGCACGGTCGCCTCATCGAACAGGTCGACGGCATAACCGAATTCGGTCACGATCTCGGCCGGGGCGCCGTCCTCGGCGTACCGGTCGTAGAGGGTGACGTGCAGATCGGTCTTGGCCAGCTGCGAGTCGAAGTCGACCGCGCTGACCGACAGGCCGGGCAGTTCGAAGGCGGTCTCGGCCAGATTCTGGAACGACAGGCCCACCTGGAACAGCGGATTGCGCGCGGTCGAGCGCACCGGATTGAGCACCTCGACCAGGCGCTCGAACGGCACGTCGGCGTTGGCGAACGCCTCCAGGTCACGCTCGCGCACGTCGGCGAGCAGCTCCGCGAAGCGGGCATCGCCGTCGATGCGGGTGCGGAACACCAGCGTGTTGACGAACATGCCGATCAGGTCGTCGAGTTCGCGCTCGCCGCGGCCCGCGATCGGGGTGCCGACCGCGATGTCGTCGGTGCCCGACAGCCGCGCCAGCAGCACCGCCAGCGCCGCGTGCACGACCATGAACAGCGAGGCGTTGTTGGCCCGCGCCAGCTCGTGCAGGCGCGCGTGCCGCCGCGGATCGATCTCGAAGCGGATCGCCTTGCCCTGGAACGACTGTGCGGGCGGGCGCGGGCGGTCGGTGGGCAGCTCGAGCTGGTCGGGCAGCCCCGCCAGCGCGTCGCGCCAGTACGAGACCTGCTGGGCCGCCAGCGATTCCGGGTCGTCCTCGGATCCGAGCACCGCGCGCTGCCACAGCGCGTAGTCGGCATACTGGACCGGCAGCGGCGCCCACAGCGGGACCTCCCCCTGCACGCGCGCCATGTACGCGACCATCAGATCCCGCGCCAGCGGACCCATGGACGAACCGTCCGCGGACACGTGGTGCGCGGTCATCGCGAGCACGTGTTCGTCGGCGTCGATCCGGAACAGCGCCACCTCGACCGGCACCTGCACGGTCACGTCGAAGGTGGTGAGCGCGAATTCGATGACCCGGCCCGTCAATTCGGCCTCCGACACCGGAATCGGCGTCAGCGTCGGCGCGACCTCGGCGGCGGGCAAAATCACCTGCGCCGGGCCGTCCGGCGACCCCGGGTAGGTGGTGCGCAGCACCTCGTGCCGGGCGAAGACGTCGGCGATGGCCCGCTCCAGCGCGGCCACGTCGAGGGTGCCCGACAGCCGCACCGCCAGCGGAATATTGTCCACCGCCGAGGTGGTGGTGTCGAACTGGTTGAGGAACCAGTACCGCTGCTGGGCGGGCGAGAGCGGAATCCGTTGCGGCCGTTCGCCCGCCGTCAGGCGCGGGCGGGTGCGGCCGGAACCGGCGCCGTGCTCGAGCTTGGCCGCCAGCGCCGCCACCGTGGACGCCTCGAACAGGTCGCGCACTGCGAGCTGGGTGTCGAGGGCGGTTCCGAGGCGGGCGGTGACCTGGGTGGCGATCAGCGAGTTGCCGCCCAGCTCGAAGAAGTCGTCGTCGAGACCGACGCGGTTGACGCCGAGCACGTCCTCGAAGGTGCCCGCCACGATCTCCTCGATCGGCGTCTGCGGCGCGCGGAACACCTTGGCCTCGAAGACCGGTGCGGGCAGCGCCCTGCGGTCCAGCTTGCCGGAGGCGTTGAGCGGGAAGGCATCCAGCACCACCAACGCCGACGGCACCATGTACGCGGGCAGCTCGTCGGCGAGCTGGCCGCGCACCGCCTCGACATCGATCGCGCTCGGCCCCTGCGCTTCCGCAACCACATAGCCCACCAGCTGATCGCCGAGACGCTCGTCGGAGCGGACCACCACGACGGCCTGCGCGACGGATTCCACGGCGGTGAGCGCGGATTCGATCTCGCCGAGCTCGATGCGCAGGCCGCGCAGCTTCACCTGGAAGTCGGTGCGGCCCAGGTACTCCAGCTCCCCGCCCGCGGTCCAGCGCACCAGGTCGCCGGTGCGGTACATGCGCGCGCCCGCCCCGGCGGCTCCCGGCGTCGCCCCGAAGGGGTTGGCCACGAACCGATCCGCCGTCAGGTCCGGCCGCGCGACGTACCCGCGGGCCAGCTGATCGCCCGCCAGATACAGCTCACCCGGGACACCGACCGGCACCGGGTGCAGGCGCGAATCCAGCACGTACACCCGGGTGTTGAACACCGGGCGGCCGATCGGCACCGACGCCGTGTCGGCCGGGGTCACCTCGTGATAGGTGACGTCCACCGCGGCCTCGGTCGGGCCGTACAGGTTGTGCAGCCGCGCACCGGTCAGCTCGACCAGCCGCTGCGCCGTCGTCGCGGGCAGCGCCTCGCCGGACGCGAAGACCTGCCGCAACGGCATCTCACCGTTCGGCGCACCTGCGAGGGCGGCGACGAACACCGACAGCATGGACGGCACGAAGTGCACCGTCGTGACCTGCTCATCGCGGATCAGCCGGGCCAGATACGCCGGGTCGCGATGCCCGTCCGGCTTGGCGACCACCAGGCGCGCACCAACCTGCAAGGGCCAGAAGAACTCCCACACCGACACGTCGAACGTCGCCGGAGTCTTCTGCAACACCACATCGTCGCCGTACAGGTCGTATTCGTCCTGCATCCACACCAGGCGGTTGACGATCGCGGCATGGGTGACCGCCACGCCCTTCGGGCGACCGGTCGAACCCGAGGTGAAGATCACGTACGCGGTATTCGAACCCCGCAGCGGCGCAACCCGATCCGCGTCGGTGACCGGCTCGTCGGAGTACCCCGACACATCGAGTCGATCGATCTCGAGCGCGATGATGCCACCGCTGTCGAAGTCGTCGTCCGAGGTGGTCAGCACGCACACCGGCGCGGCGGTGGCCAGCACGTACTGGTTGCGCTCGGCCGGATGATCCGGATCCAGCGGCACATACGCGCCGCCCGCGACCGTGACCGCGTACATGCCGACCACCAGCTCGACCGACCGCCGCATGCCCAGTGCCACCAGCGAATCCGGGCCGACGCCGCGCGAGATCAGTTCGCGGGCAAGCCGGTTCACCCGCGCGGCGAACTCGGCGTAGGACAGGGTGGTCCCCTCGAAGGTGAGCGCGGGGTCGTCCGGCGTGCGGGCGGCCTGCATCTCGAACATCGAGGCCAGGGTGAGCGCGCGGCTCCCGGCGGCCTTGCCCAGCACCACGCGGTCGACGTCGTAGCCGGTGGCGTTCCAGTTGTCGACCACCCGGCGGCGCTCGGTGCCGTCCAGCAGGTCGACATCGCCGACGGCGACGGCCGGATCGGCGACCACCGCGGTCAGCAGGCGCACCAGCCGATCGGCGAACGCACCCACCGTCGCGGCGTCGAACATGTCGGTGGCGTAGGCGAATTCGGCGGCCATGCCCTCGGCCGCACCGTCCGCGCCGAAGCGCTCGGTCATGTTCAGGTGCAGGTCCAACTTGGCGGTGACCACGTCCAGCGGCACCCCGGCCACCTCGAGGCCGGGCAGCTCGAACGACGCCTCGCCGGTGTTCTGGAACGACAGCATCACCTGGAACAGCGGGTGCCGCGCCTGCGACCGCGCCGGGTTCAGGATCTCCACCAGCCGCTCGAACGGCAGGTCGGCCTGCCCGAACGCGGTGAGGTCGGCATCCTTGGCACGCGCCAGCACCGCGGTGAACGGGTCGGCCGGATCCACGGCCGTGCGCAGCACCAGGGTGTTGACGAACATGCCGATGGCGTCGTCCAGCACCGCCTCGCCGCGGCCCGCGACCGCGGTGCCCACCGCGATGTCGCCGGTGCCCGACAGCCGCGCCAGCAGCGCCGCGAACGCCGCGTGCACCACCATGAACAGGCTGGCGCCGTGCTCGCGGGCCAGCTCGTTCAGGCCGCGCAGCAGCTCGGTGTCGATCGAGAACTCGTGCACGCCACCGCGATTCGACGCGACGGCGGGGCGCGGCCGATCCGACGGCAGATCCAGCTGATCCGGCAGCCCCGCGAGGGCGTCGGTCCAGTAGGCGACCTGCTGGGAGATCAGCGCGCCCGGATCCTCCTCCGAACCCAGCGTTTCGCGCTGCCACAGCGCGTAATCGGCGTACTGCACCGGCAGCGGCGCCCAGCCCGGCGCCTCGCCGCGCGACCGCGCCACGTAGGCGATCATGACATCGCGGGCCAGCGGTCGCGTCGACCAGCCGTCGCTCGAGATGTGGTGCACCACGAAAACCAGGACGTAGGTGGGGCGTTCGGCATCGGCCACGTCGAACAGCCGGACCCGCACCGGAACCTCGGCGGTGACGTCGAAGCCGGTCAGCACCACCTCGGCGATGCGGTCGGCAATCTCGTTCTCCGGCACCGCGATCGGGTCCAGGCCCGGGATCTCGGTACCCGGGGGCAGGATCACCTGCACGCCGTGGCCGTCGCCGGTCTCGGGGTACAGGGTGCGCAGCACCTCGTGCCGATCGACCACGTCGGCGACGGCCCGGCGCAGCGCGTCGAGGTCGAGATCGCCGGTGAGCCGGACGGCCAGCGGGATGTTGTTGACCGCGCTGGCGGTGTCGAACCGGTTGAGGAACCACATGCGCTGCTGCGCCAGCGACAGCGGAATGTGTTGCGGCCGTGTGCCCGCGGTGAGTTCGCGGCGGCGGCCGTCGCCCGCGTGGCTCTCCATCCGGGCGGCCAGCGCGCCCACCGACGGCGCCTCGAACAGCAGCCGCACCGGGACGCGGGCGTCCAGCGCCGCACCCAGGCGGGCCACCACCTGGGTGGCGACGAGCGAATTGCCGCCCAGATCGAAGAAGTCGTCGTCGACGCCGACCGGCTCGCCCAGACCCAGCACCTCGGCGAAGGTGGCGGCGACGATCTCCTCGATCGGCGTGGACGGCGCGCGGAATTCGCGGGCCTCGAAGACCGGTTCCGGCAGCGCGCGGCGATCGAGTTTGCCGTTCGCGTTCAGCGGCATGGCATCCAGCACCACGATCGCGGCCGGAACCATGTACGACGGCAGCCGCGTGGACAGCCGGGCGCGCAGCTCGTCGACGTCCACGCCGTCACCCGACGCCACCACGTACGCGACGAGATTGTCGCCGGTGCGCGCGTCCGAGCGGACCAGCGCCACCGCCTGCGCCACCGAATCGTCGGCGGTGAGCGCGGATTCGATCTCGCCGAGCTCGATGCGCAGGCCGCGCAGCTTCACCTGGAAGTCGGTGCGGCCCAGGTACACGATCGACCCGTCCGCGGCCCGGCGCACCAGGTCACCGGTCCGGTACATCCGAGATGCGATGTCCCCGAACGGATTCGCGACGAACCGGTCCGCTGTGAGGTCGGCGCGGCCGACGTATCCGCGGGCCAGCTGCTCGCCCGCCAGATACAGCTCACCCGCGACGCCCGGCGGCACCGGGTGCAGGCGCGCGTCCAGCACGTAGGCCTGGGCGTTCCACACCGGCAGGCCGATGGGAACCGCGCCCTGCACGTCGGCGGCGACCGGCGCGTGCGTGGCGTGCACGGTGAACTCGGTCGGGCCGTACAGGTTGTGCAGCGCGACACGCGAACTCAGCGCCCGGAACCGGCGCACCGCCTCGGCGGTGAACGCCTCACCGGCCACCAGCAGCGCCCGCAGCGAGCCGATGGCCGCGGCGTCGGCGCTGCCCGCGAACACGGTCAGCATGGACGGCACGAACGAGGTGATCGTGACCCGTTCGGCGGCAATGACATCCGCCAGGTACTGCGGATCGCGATGCCCGTCCGGGCTGGCGACGACCATGCGGCCACCGGTGGCCAAGGGGCCGAACAGCTCCCACACCGACACGTCGAAGGTGGCGGGGGTCTTGAACAGCACCACGTCGTCGGCGTCGAGGCCGTATTCGCCGCTGATCCAGCGGATCTGGTTCACCACCGCGGCATGCGGCACGGCCACGCCCTTGGGGCGGCCGGTCGAGCCGGAGGTGAAGATCACGTACGCCGGGTTCGACGGCCGCAGCGGGGCGAGCCGTTCCGCGTCGGTGAGCGCGGCGTCCGGGTAGACCGACAGGTCCAGCCGGTCCACGACCAGGGTGGAGCGACCCTCCGGTGCGAAACCGTCGCGCTCGGTGGTCACTACGCACACCGGCGCCGCGACGTCGAGCACGTAACCGACGCGCTCGGCGGGCTGGTCGAGATCCAGCGGGACGTAGCCGCCGCCCGCCTCCAGCACCGCGTACGCGACCACCACCAGATCCAGCGACCGCCGCATACCCAGGGCGACAAGGGTTTCCGGCCCCACACCGGCCTCGACCAGGCGACGTGCCAACCGCCGGACGCGGGCCGCGAACTCGGCGTAGGTCAGGGTCTCGCCCGCCTCGCGATCGACGATCGCGACGGCGTCCGGGGTGGCCTGTGCCTGCGCGGCGAATTCCCCTACCAGGGTCAGCGCCCCCTCGTCGTGATGACGTGGCAGGAGCTCGCGCGCGGTGTTGTTGAAGCCGCGCAGTTCCTGCAGCGCCTCGCGGGCGTCCAGCAGCGGGATGTCGCCGACCGGGCGGTCGGGGGTGGCCGCGATGGCCTTGAGCAGCCGGGTGAACCGCCGCGCGAACTGCGCCACCGTCGCCTCGTCGAAAAGGTCGGTGGCGTAGATGAATTCGGCGGTCATGCCGCGCTCGGCCTCGCCGAGCACCAGTTGCAGATCGAACTTGGCCGTATCGATCGACAGGTCGACGCCGCTGGCGGTCAGGCCCGGCAGCTCCAGCGAGCTCTGGCCGAGGTTCTGGAACGACAGCATCACCTGGAACAGCGGCGACCGCGCCTGCGACCGGGCCGGGTTCAAGATCTCCACCAGCCGCTCGAACGGCAGATCGGCGTGCCCGAAGGCGGCGATGTCGGCGGCGCGCACCGACCGCAGCAGGTCGGTGAAGGTGGTGTCGGCCTCGATCTCGGTCCGCAGCACCAGGGTGTTGACGAACATGCCGATCAGGTCGTCGAGCGCGCGCTCGCCGCGCCCGGCGACCGGGGTGCCGATGGCGATGTCCTGCTCGCCGCTCAGGCGCGACAGCAGCACCGCGAGCGCGGCGTGGGCGACCATGAACATGGTCGCGCCGCGGGTGCGGGCCAGATCGGCCAGCTTGGCGTGCACGTCGGCGTCGATCGCGAAGGTGTAGGTCGCGCCGCGGCCGGAGGCGACCGCCGGGCGCGGCCGATCCGAGGGCAGATCCAGCTGCTCGGGCAGCCCGCGCAGGGTGTCGGACCAGTACGAGATCTGTTGCGCGATCACCGATTCCGGATCGGTCTCCGAGCCCAGCACGTCGCGCTGCCACAGCGCGAAGTCGGCGTACTGCACCTGCAGCGGCTGCCAGGCGGGCTCGCCGCCCTCGACGCGGGCGCCGTAGGCGATCATCACGTCCCGGGTCAGCGGGCCCATGGAGAAGCCGTCGGCGGAGATGTGGTGCACCACCAGGGCCAGCACGTGCTCGGTGGGGCTGATCTCGAACAGCCGGGCCCGGAACGGCACCTCGGCGGTGACATCGAAACCGGTCAGCACCAGCTCCGAAAGCCGCTGCGGCAGTTCGTCCTCGGTAACCTCGATCGGCGTCAGGTCCGGAATGACCTGGCCGGTCGGCACGATCTCCTGATACGCGGCACCGTCCGCCTCCGGATACTTCGTCCGCAGCGATTCGTGGCGGGCCAACACGTCGGCGACGGCGATCTGCAGCGCCTGCCGGTCCAGCAGGCCCGAAAGCCGCACGGCCGCGGGCATATTGTCGACCGCGGATTCCGGGTCGAAGCGGTTGAGGAACCACATGCGCTGCTGGGCCAGCGACAGCGGCACCCGCTCGGGCCGCGGCCGCGGGATCAGCGCCGTGCGACCGCCGGCGCCGGAACCGGATTCGGCCCGCGAGGCCAGCGCGGCCACCGTGGACGCCTCGAAGATCTCGCGCACGCCGAGCCTGGTGTCCAGCGCGGCGGACAGCCGCGCGGCCACCTGGGTGGCGATCAGCGAATTGCCGCCCAGGGCGAAGAAGTCGTCGTCCAGGCCGACCCGCGCCACGCCCAGCACCTCGGCGAAGGTGTCGGCCACGATCTCCTCGACCGGCGTGGTCGGCGCGCGGAACACCGCGGCCTCGAACACCGGCGCGGGCAACGCCCGGCGGTCCAGCTTGCCGGAGGCATTGAGCGGGAACTCGTCGAGCACCATGACCAGCGACGGCACCATATAGCCCGGCAGCCGCGTGCCCAGCTCCTCGCGCACGTCCTCGGCGTCGACCGACAACCCCGGCGCGGCAACCACATACGCGACGAGCTGATCCCCGGTGCGCTGATCGCCGCGCACCACCACGACCGCCTGGGCGACCTCGTCCAGCGCGGCAAGCGCGGCCTCGATCTCCCCGAGCTCGATCCGCAACCCCCGCAACTTCACCTGGAAGTCGGTGCGCCCCAGATACTCCAACTCCCCATGCTCTGTCCACGCAACCAGATCACCCGTGCGGTACATCCGCGACCCGGCCCCCACGCCAGCACCAGCGCCGTCCAACGCACCAGCGCCCGCGCCGGCCCCCGCGCCCGCATCATCCTTCCCGTCAGTGCCCGCTCCGGCCCCCGCGCCGTTCTTCGCACCAGCGCCCGCACCGGCCCCAACGCCAGCACCAGCGCCCGCGCCGTCCATCGCACCCGCGCCCGCACCGGCCCCAACGCCAGCACCAGCGCCCGCGCCGTCCATCGCACCAGCGCCCGCGCCGTCCTTCGCGCCAGCGCCCGCGCCGTCCTTCGCGCCAGTGCCCGTTCCGTCTACCCCGAAGGGGTTGGCCACGAAGCGATCCGCTGACAGGTCGGGGCGGGCCACATAGCCGTGTGCCAGCTGATCGCCCGCCAGGTACAGCTCACCCGCGACACCCACCGGAACCGGCCGCAGGCGCGAATCCAGCACGTACACCCGGGTGTTGAAGACCGGGCGGCCGATCGGCACGGTCTCGGTGTCGGCGGCGACCAGCTCGTGCGCGGTGACGTCGACCGCGGCCTCGGTCGGGCCGTACAGGTTGTGCAGTCGCGCACCGGTCAGCTCGCGCAGGCGGTGCGCGGGGCGGGGCGCCAGCGCCTCGCCGGAGGCGAACACCATCCGCAGCGAGGTGCACTGCGCGGCAGCCGATTCCGCGACGAACACGGCGAGCATGGACGGCACGAAGTGGGTAACCGTCACGCCCTCGGCCGCCATCAGCTCGGCCAGGTAGGCCGGGTCGCGGTGCCCGTCCGGCTTGGCCACCACCAGGCGCGCGCCGATCTGCAAGGGCCAGAAGAACTCCCACACCGACACGTCGAACGTCGCCGGGGTCTTCTGCAACACCACATCGGTGGCGGTGAGCCCGTAGGCGTCCTGCATCCACACCAGGCGGTTGACGATCGCCGAGTGCGGCACCGCCACGCCCTTGGGGCGTCCGGTCGAGCCCGAGGTGAAGATGACGTACGCGGTGTCCGACGGCCGCAGCGGATGCCGCCGCTCGGCGTCGGTGACCGGCGCGAGCGAATAACCGGACAGCTCCAGCAGATCGATGCGCACCTGCGCGGTCTCGATCCCGAGATCGTCGCCGGAGGTCAGCACGCACACCGGATCCGCGGTGGCGAGAATGTATTCGGTGCGCTCGGCCGGATGATCCGGATCCAGCGGCACATACGCGCCGCCCGCGACCGTGACCGCGTACATGCCGACCACCAGGTCGATCGAGCGCCGCATGCCCAGCGCCACGAACGATTCCGCGCCCACGCCGCGCTCGATCAGCCAGCGCGCCAACCGGTTCACCCGGGCGGCGAACTCGGAATATGTCAGCGTCACGGAGTGACTCGATGAGGGGTGGCGGTCGGGCGACGGGTGGGTCAGACTCGTCCCCTCGAAGGTGAGCGCGGGCGCGTCGGGCGTGCGCTCGACCTGCGCCTCGAACAGCGCGGCCAGCGTCGCGTCCCGACCGGCGAGCGCCGCGCCGACATCGAATCCGGTGTCGTTCCACCGCGATACGACCAGCTCGCGCTCGGCGGCGTCGAGCAGCTCGATATCGCCCACGGCCGCATCGGGTTCCGCGGTCAGCGCGGTGAGCACCCGCACCAGCCGGTCGGCGATGCGCCGAACCGTGTTCTCGTCGAACAGGTCTCGCAGATATCCGGCGCGAATGCGCAGGCGGCCGTCGAGCTGCGCGATCAGCGTCAGCGGGTAGTGGGTGGCGTCGGCGGCGTCCAGGCCGGTCACCGCCATGCCGTCGATATCGGCGGCCTGGCGCGCGATGCCCTCGGAATCCACCGGATACGACTCGAACACCACCAGGGTGTCGAACAGCCCGCCGATCCCGGCGGCGGACTGGATCTCGGCCAGGCCCACATAGTGGTGGTCCAGCAGATCCGCCTGCTCGCCCTGGGTCCGGGTGAGCAGCTGCCGCGCCGATTCCGACGGGTCGAAGCGCACCCGCACCGGCACGGTGTTGATGAACAGGCCGACCATGTTCTCCACGCCGGACAGCTGCGCCGGGCGGCCGGACACGGTCGTGCCGAACAGCACGTCGTCGCGGCCGGTCATCCGGCCCAGCACCAGGCCCCACGCGGTCTGCAGCACGGTGTTCGGGGTGACGCCCAGCCCGGTGGCCAGCTCGGTGAGCCGCGCGGTCGCGGCCTCGTCCAGCTCGAACAGGTATTCCCCGGACAGCGAGGTGATCTCGCGACCGGCGTCGGGCCGGGTCAGCAGCGTCGGCTCGCTCACCCCGCGCAGCGCCGTGGTCCACGCCGCCAGCGAGGCCGAATGATCCTGCTGCGCAACCCATTCCAGGAAATGGCGGTAGGAGCGGGCGGCGGGTAGCGCGCCGGTGTCGGCGTGGGTGGCGTACAGCACCAGCAGATCCCGCATCAGCAGCGGCATGGACCAGCCGTCGAGCAGGATGTGGTGGTTGGACACCGCCAGCTGCCAACGGTCGTCGGCGACCCGGATCAGGGTGAACCGGATCAGCGGCGGCGCGGTGAGGTCGAACCGCTGCATGCGGTCGGCCTCGATGAGCTCGGCGGCGTCGCCGTCGCGGCGGCGGTCGTGCTCGGCCCACGCCGCGCGCACGCCGTCGAGCACCAGCTGCACCGGGTTACCCTGCGCATCGGTCACGAAGGCGGTGCGCAGGTTCTCGTAGCGGTCGACGAGAGCCTGTGCGGCCGAACGCAATCGGGCCGCGTCGACCCGGCCGGTGAGGGTGAGCACCGCCTGCGCGGTGTACACGTCGACCGAGGTGGCGGCGAGTTGGGCGTGGAACAGCAGGCCCGCCTGCAGCGCCGACAGCGACCACACGTCGGTGAGCGCCGGGAATCGCCGCTCCCAGCCGTCGATGTCGCGCTGGGTCAGGCGCACCAGCGGGAAGTCGGACGGGGTGTGCCCGCCCGCGTCGGCCGATTCCGCGTGCCGCGCAACGGCTTCCAGCGCCCGCGTCCACAGCGCGCCGAACTCGCGCACCTGCTCGGCGGCGAACAGCGTGGTGGGATAACCGATCTGGGCCGACAGCCGATCCCCGGCCACGATGGCGTTGATGTCCAGCGGCGCCATGGCGGGCAGGTCGGCGTCGTAGGCCCCGGCCAGTTCGCCGAGTTCGGGCGCCGGGACCCAGCCGAAGCCGCGCAGCGCCTCCGGGACCGCGGTGTCGGACACCCGGCCCAGGTAGTTGAAGCTGACCTGGCCCGGCAGCTGCTCGGGCAGCCGCTCGGCGGTCTCCGGGTTCAGGTAGCGCAGCAGGCCGTAGCCGAGGCCCTTGTCGGGCACCGCCAGCAGCTGCTCCTTGACCGCCTTGACGGCGCGGCCCATCTCCGGGCCGCCCGCGAGCGCGGCATCGATGTCGATGCCGGACAGGTCGAATCGCACCGGGAAGATCGCGGTGAACCAGCCGACCGTGCGCGACAGATCCGCGCCCGGCACGACCTCCTCCTCGCGGCCGTGCCCTTCGAGCCGGATCAGCGTGGAGTCCGCGCCGATTCCCCTGTCGGAGCGCCACTTCGCGACGGCGAGCGCGACCGCGGTGACCAGACCGTCGTTCACGCCGCCGTGGAACAGGGCGGGCACCGTGGTCAGCAGGGACCGGGTGATCTCCGCCGACACCTCGACGCGATGCTTGGCCACGACCGCGGTGACGTCCACGGCCGGATCGAACGGCCGCTCGGTGAGCAGCGGATCGGGCCCGTCCACCACCGCGCGCCAACGGTCGAGCTCGGCGCCGCGATCGGCGGCGATCCGCTCCAGCGCGTGCGCCCAGGTCCGCATGCTGGTGGCGGGCTCGACCAGGTCCGGCTGCTGCCCGGCCGACAGCTGTCCCCAGGCGGTGACGAAGTCGGGCACCAGGATGCGCCACGACACGCCGTCGACCACCAGGTGGTGTGCGGCCACGATCAGGCGGCCCGCGCGGGAGGCGTCGCTCGGCTCCAGCCACACGAACCGGATCACCACGCCCGCTTCGGGATCCAGCAGATCCAGGCTCGCATCCAGTGCGGCCGAGGCGATCTCGAGCAGCGCCGCGTCGTCGATCCCGGCGTCGAATCCGGTGTGGTCGATGAGCGCGTCCGCGTCGACCGTGCCCGGCGCGGCGGTCTCGATGATCCATTCCGCGCCCGCGTGCCGCCGCAGCCTCGACCGCAGCATGTCGTGGCGGTCGATCACCGCGGCCACCGTCCGCGCGATACCGGCGCGATCGATGCCGATCGGAAGTTCCAGTGCCAGCGTCTGATTGAAGCGGCGGAACGCGCCCGGCCGCTCGACCATGAACCGCACCACCGGGGTGAGCGGCATGGTGCCGACGCCGCCACCGGGCAGCTCGGCCAGCATCGGCGCCGAATCGCCCTGGGCGGCGGCGCTTTCCGCGACGGCGGCCAGGCCCGCGACGGTGCGCTGCTCGAACACGTCGCGCGGGCTGAACACCACGCCGCGCGCCTTGGCCCGCGACACCAGCTGGATGGAGACGATGGAGTCGCCGCCGAGCGCGAAGAACGAGTCGTCGATGCCGACCCGCTCCACGCCGAGCACCTCGGCGAAGATCTCGGCGATGGTGTGCTCCAGCGGATTCCGCGCGGCACGGAAGGCGACCTCGGTGGCGAACACCGGTTCGGGCAGCGCCCGGCGGTCCAGCTTGCCGACCGGGGTCAGCGGCACCCGGTCGATCGTCATGATCGCCGAGGGCACCATGTAGCCGGGCAGGCGCTGCTCGATGTGGTCGGTCAGCGCCGCCACATCGATCGAATGCCCCGGCGCGGCAACGACATACGCCACCATTGAGGTCGCGCCCGCGGAATTGCGGTGGCCCACGGTGACCGCGAAGTCGACCGATTCGTGCGAGGCCAGCGCGGCGTCGATCTCGCCCAGCTCGATGCGGAAACCGCGCACCTTGACCTGGAAGTCGGAGCGGCCGACGTACTCGACCTCACCGTGCTGGGTCCAGCGCACCACGTCGCCGGTGCGGTACATGCGGTCGGTGCCGCTGGCCGCGTCCCCGTACGGGTTGGCGACGAACCGCTCCGCCGACAGGCCCGGCCGCGCGTGATACCCGCGCGCCAGCTGGATTCCGGACAGGTACAGCTCACCCGCGACGCCCACCGGCACCGGCCGCAGCCGCGAGTCGAGGATCAGCGACTGCATGCCGCGAATCGGGCCACCGATGGTGACCGGATCGCCCGGCGTCAGCGGATCGCTGATATTGGTCATGATGGTGGTCTCGGTCGGACCGTAGCCGTTGTGGAAGCGGCGGCCCGAATCGTCGGCCGCGCCACCCCATTTCGCCACCAGGTCCGCCGGAACGGCCTCGCCGCCCGCGACGATCACCTTCATCTCCGCCAGCGCGGCCGGATCCAGCGAGGCCAGCACCGACGGCGTGATGAATGCGTGCGTGGCGCGCTCGCGACGGATCAGCTCCGCCAGTTCCTCACCGCCGTACACGCCGGGCGGGCACACCACCAGGGTGCCGCCCCGGCCGATGGCGAGCAGGAACTCCAGCATCGAGGCATCGAAGCTCGGCGACGCGAAATGCAGTGCGCGCGTATCGGAGTCGACGTCGTAGCGAGCATTCTGCTCGTCCCGGAAGTTGGCCAGCCCCGCGTGCGTGACCACGACGCCCTTCGGCACACCGGTCGAGCCCGAGGTGTAGATGACGTACGCCGGATGCTCCGGGCGCAGCGGGCGCACCCGCTCGGCATCCGTGATCGCAGCAGCATCGGCCGCGTCCGCCTCAGCGCCCGCGACATGCGCCGCGCCCTCGCCCTTTCCGGCCCGCGCCGCGCCCCTGGTCTTTCCGGCCCGCGCTGCGCCCCCGTCGTTTCCGGCATACGCCACGCCCTCGTCGTTTCCGGCATGCTTTTGGCCGGAAACCACCTCATCGAGCACCACCCACTCCACTGAGTCGGGCAGCTCCCCCCGGACCGACGAAACCGTCAGGCCCACAGGCGATCCCGAGTCGGTCACCATATGCGCGATGCGGTCGGCCGGGTAGGTCGGGTCGATCGGCACGAATGCCGCACCCGACTTCGACACCGCCCACTCGGCGAGGTAGGACAGATCCGAGCGCGGCACCGCGACGGCGACCAGATCCTCGGGCCCGATGCCGCGCCCGATCAGCATGCGCGCCAACCGGTTCGAGCGGGCATCGAGCTCGCCGTAGGACAGACTCGTCCCCTCGAACACCACGGCGGGCGCCTGCGGATCGTGAGAAACCGCCTCCGCCAGCAACTCCGGCAGGGTGCGCGCGGTGGCCGCGGGCAGTCCGGTGCGGGCGATCAGATCGGCGCGCTCGGCGGCGTCGAGAATGTCGATGGCGCCCACGGCGATTCCGGCGTCGGCCGCGATCGCCTCCAGCACCCGCACCCAGCGCTGCACGATCTCGGCGGCGGTGGACTCCTCGAACAGATCGGTGGCGTAGGTCAGCGCCAGCGCCATGCCGTTGCCGTCGGCCGCCGCGTGCATCTCCGACAGCGTGAACTGCAGGTCGAAGCGGGCGATGTTCTCTTCCAGATCCAGCGCCGACACCGTCAGCCCCGGCAGTTCCAGGGTCGCGCGGTCCAGGTTCTGGAAGGCCAGCATCACCTGGAACAGCGGGTTGCGGGCCTGCGAGCGCTCCGGGGCCAGCAGCTCGACCAGCCGCTCGAACGGCACATCGGCATTGCCGAACGCCTCCAGGTCCACGTCCCGGATGCGGGCGAGCAGCCCGCCGAACGACTCGGCCGGATCCAGCCCGGTGCGCAGCACCAGGGTGTTGACGAACATGCCGACCAGATCGTCGAGCGCGGCCTCGCCGCGGCCCGCGATCGGGGTGCCGATCGCGATATCGTCGCCGCCGGACAGCCGCGCCAGCAGCACCGCCAGCGCGCCGTGCATCACCATGAACAGCGACGAACCATGGTCGCGGGCAACACCTTCCAGCGCACCGACGAGCTCCGGCGCGAGCGTGCGGTGCAGGGTCGCGCCGCGGTGCGAGGCGACCGCCGGGCGGGGCCGGTCGGTGGGCAGCGCCAGTTCGTCGGGAACCCCGTCGAGGGCGCGCTGCCAGTAGCCGACCTGGCGGGCCAGCAGCGAGTCCGCGTCGTCCTCGGAGCCGAGCACCTCCCGCTGCCACACCGCGAAATCGGCGTACTGCACGGTCAGCGGCGCCCAGCCGGGCATGGTGCCCTGGGCGCGGGTGGTGTAGGCGGTCATCACGTCGCGCGTCAGCGGGCTCATCGAGAAGCCGTCGGCGGCGATGTGGTGCACGACCACCACCAGCACGTGCTCGGCCGCGGCCGGACTGCTCACGCCCATGTCGACCCGGAACAGCCGGGCGCGCAGCGGAACCTGTTCGGCCACATCGAATCCGGTGGAGATGAAGTCGGTGACGGCCGTGGTCAGCTCGGCGTCGGACACCGGGTAGGCGCGCAGGTCGAGCGCGATCTGCTCGGCGGGGACCACCACCTGCATCGGGGTGCCACCGTGCTCCGGGTAGCGGGTGCGCAGCGACTCGTGCCGGCGCACCACGTCGAAGACGGCGAGTTCCAGTGCGGCGGTGTCGAGTTCGCCGGACAGCCGGATGGCCAACGGCAGATTGTAGGCGGCCGAGGTCCGGTCGTACTGGTTGAGGAACCACATGCGCTGCTGCGCGAACGACAGCGGCACCAGGTCCGCCGCCGACCGGGCGCGCGCCACCAGGCGCGGGCGCGCCTCGCCCCCGGTGTGCGATTCCAGCCGCGCCGCAAGGGTTTCCACGGTGGGCGCCTCGAACAGCGCGCGCACCGGCACGGTCGCACCGAGCGCGGCGCCGATGCGCGACACCACGCGGGTGGCGATCAGCGAGTTGCCGCCGAGGGCGAAGAAGTCGTCGTCCAGGCCGACCCGCTCCAGATCGAGCACGTCGGCGAACACGCCCGCCACGGCCTCCTGCACCGGCGTCTCCGGGGCGCGGAAGGCACGGGCCTGCACGGCGGGCGCGGGCAGCGCGCGCCGATCCAGCTTGCCGTTGACGGTCAACGGAATCCGCTCGAGCACCACGATCGCCGACGGCACCATGTACGACGGCAGCCGCTCCGCCGCCCCGTCCCGCACGGCATCCAGATCCACCGCCGAACCGCTCTCCGGCACCACATACGCCACGATCCGCTGGTCCCCCGGCTGATCCTCGCGCACGATGACGGCGGCCTGGGCGACGCCCGGCTGCGCCAGCACCGCGGCCTCGATCTCACCGAGCTCGATGCGGAAACCGCGCACCTTCACCTGATCATCGGCGCGGCCCAGGTATTCCAGCTCGCCGTGCCGGTTCCACCGCGCCACGTCACCGGAGCGATACAGACGCGTGCCAGCGGCCCCCCTGTCCCCTTCGCCGCCAGCGGCCCCTCTGTCCCCTTCGCCGGAGGCGAAGGGGTTGGCGATAAAGCGACCCGCCGTCAGGTCCGGGCGACCCAGATATCCCCGCGCCAATTGCGGCCCGGCGACATACATTTCGCCCGCCACCCCGACCGGCACCGGGTGCAGGCGGTCGTCGAGCACGTACACGCGCAGGCCCGCGATGGCCCGGCCGACCACCGAACCCGTTGCGGCGGCGATGGTTCCGGCGTCGAGCACGCGGTGCGACACGTGCACCGTGGTCTCGGTGATGCCGTACATATTGACCAGCAGCGGCGCCGAATCGCCGTGCCGGGCCACCCAGTCGCTCAGGCGGCGCAGCTCCAGCGCCTCGCCGCCGAACACCACGTAGCGCAGCGCCAGCGGCCGGTCCCCCGGCCCTGCGATCCGATCCGCCTCGGCCAGCTGGTAGAACGCCGACGGCGTCTGGTTGAGCACCGTAACCCGTTCGCGGCGCAGCAGATCCAGGAACTGCTCGGGCGAGCGCGAGGTGTAGTAGTCGACGACCACCAGGGTGCCGCCGAACAGCAGCGGACCCCACAACTCCCACACCGAGAAGTCGAAGGCGAAGGAGTGGAACAGCGTCCACACATCGTCGGGGCCGAAGCCGAATTCACGGTTGGTGTTCGCGAACAGCCGCACCACGTTCCGGTGCGCCACCGCCACGCCCTTCGGGCGGCCGGTGGACCCGGAGGTGTAGATGACGTAGGCGATGTGGTCCGGCGACAGCGGTGCGAGCCGGTCGGCGTCGGTGATGGGCCCCTCGCCCGCGTCCACGAGATCCGGCACGTCCATGCCGAATTCGTCCATCTCCACGACCGGCAGCCCGGCGGGTAGCTCGACCTCGACGCTGCCGTCCACGATCGCGGCGGCGGGCGCGGAGTCCGAGAGCACGTAGGCGATGCGGTCGGCCGGGTAGCCGGGATCGATCGGGACGTAGCCCGCGCCGGACTTGACGACCGCGAGCATCGCGACCACCAGGTCCGCCGAGCGCGGCAGGATCACCGCGACCAGCGTGTCCGGGCCCGCGCCGTCCTCGATCAGCCTGCGCGCCAACTGATTCGCGCGCTGGTCCAGGCTGGCGTAGGTGACCCGGTCCTCGCCGAACTTCACCGCGACCCGGTCGCCGTGCGCGAGCACCGCGGCGTCGAACAGGCTCGACAGCGTGACCGCACGATCGGCGAAAAGGCCGGTGCCGCGGTCGTTTCCGGACGACACCCAGCGCTGCGAGACATCCAGCCGCTCGGATTCGCCGAGCAGATCGATATCGCCGACCACGACGGCCGGATCCTCGGCGATGCTGCGCAGGATGCGCACCAGCCGGTCGGAGAACGCGGCGACGGTCTCGGGATCGAACAGATCGGTGGCGTAGTTCCACGACAGCGCCAGGCCGCCGTCGACGGCCTCGCCGACGGTCAGCTGCACATCGAACTTGGCCGTGCCCGGGTCGAATTCGACGACATCGAGGGCCAGGTCGGGCAGCGTCACGCGGGTGGCGTCGCGCTGTCCGGCGGCCTCGAAGGTCAGCGCCACCTGGAACAGCGGGTGGTGCGCCTGCGAGCGCACCGGGCTGATCACGTCGACCAGCCGCTCGAACGGCACGTCGGCGTGCGCGAACGCGGCCAGGTCGGTGCGCCGCACCTCGGTCAGCAGGTCGGTGAACACCGTGTCCGGGCGCACCGGGGTGCGCAGCACCAGGGTGTTGACGAACATGCCGACCAGATCGTCGAGCGCGCGCTCGCCGCGGCCCGCGATGGGGGTGCCGATGGCGATATCGGTGCCGCCCGACAACCGCGCCGCCCAGGTGGCCAGCGCCGCGTGCACAAGCATGAACAGGGTGACCCCGCGCGAGCGGGCGAGCTCGGTCAGCGCGGTGTGCAGCTCGGCGTCGATCGAGAAGCCATGCGTGCCACCGGCATTGGTCGCGATCTCCGGGCGCGGCCGATCGGCGGGCAGCTCGATCTGGTCGGGCAGATCGCGCAGCTGCTCGGTCCAGTACGCGATCTGCCGGGCGGCGATCGACTCCGGATCGTGCTCGGAGCCCAGCACCTCGCGCTGCCACAGCGCGTAGTCGGCGTACTGCACGGACAGCGGTGTCCACGCGGGGATTTCGCCGCGGCTGCGCTCACCGTAGGCGAGCACCACGTCGCGCAGCAGCGGGCGCAGCGAGAAGCCGTCGCCGCTGATGTGGTGCATGACCAGCACCACCACGTGGTCGTGCGGGCTCAGCTCCAGCACGGTCGCGCGGAACGGGACCTCGGCGGTGACGTCGAAGTGCACGCTCACCAATTCGGTGATGCGCGTGGGCAGTTCGGCCGCGGTGACCGGTTCGGGGGTGAGCGCGAACGGCACCTCGGCGGCGGTCAGTATCCGCTGGTGGCCGACGCCCTCCACCTCGGGGTAGACGGTGCGCAGCGTCTCGTGCCGCGCGATCACGTCGCGGATCGCGGCCTCGAGGGCGGCCCGGTCCAGCTCGCCAGTGAGCCGCAGCGCGACCGGGATGTTGTTGACCGCGGTGCGGTTGTCGAACCGGTTGAGGAACCACATCCGCTGCTGGGCGGGCGACAGCGGCACCAGTTCCGGGCGCGGCCGCGCGGTCAGCGAAACCCGGCCGCCCTGTCCCACATGGGATTCCAGGCGGGCGGCCAGCGCCCCCACCGTCGACGCCTCGAACAGCGCGCGCACCGGGACGTCGGTGTCCAGGGCCGCGCCGAGGCGGGCGGCGACCTGGGTGGCGATCAGCGAGTTGCCGCCGAGGGCGAAGAAGTCGTCGTCCAGGCCGACCCGGGCCACGCCGAGCACCTCGCCGATGGTGTCGGCCACCGCCTGCTCGGCGGAGGTGGTGGGGGCGCGGAACGCCGCGGCGGCGAAGGTCGGCTCGGGCAGTGCCCGGCGGTCCAGCTTGCCGGAGGCGTTGAGCGGGAAGGCGTCCAGCACCATCAGCGCGGTGGGCACCATGTAGGCCGGAAGCTGCTGGGACAGTTCGAATTTCACCGCGTCGATGGCGATCGACGCGCCGGGCTCGGCGACCAGGTAGCCCACCAGCTGGTCGCCGGTGCGCTCGTCGCCGCGGACCACCACGACCGCCTGGGCGACCTCGTCCAGCGCGGTGAGCGCCGCCTCGATCTCACCCAGTTCGATGCGCAGACCGCGCAGTTTCACCTGGAAGTCGGTGCGGCCCAGGTATTCCAGCTCCCCGTCCGGGGTCCAGACCACCAGGTCGCCGGTCCGGTACATGCGCGATCCGGCCCCTGCTTCGTCCTTCGCGTCAGCGCCGGTTCCGTCTACCCCGAAGGGGTTGGCCACGAACCGATCCGCGGACAGGTCGGGTCGCGCCACATACCCGCGGGCCAGCTGGGCGCCCGCCAGATACAGCTCTCCCGCGACACCCACCGGCACCGGCCGCAGCCGCGAATCCAGCACGTACACCCGGGTATTGAAGACGGGCGCGCCGATCGGCACCGACGCCCGATCCTCGGGGGTCACCTCGTGATAGGTGACGTCGACCGCGGCCTCGGTCGGACCGTACAGGTTGTGCAACCGCGCGCCGGTCAGCTCGACCAGGCGCTGCGCCGTCGTCGCGGGCAATGCCTCGCCCGAGGCGAAAACATTGGCCAGGCTGGTGCATTCGGCGGCCTTGGGCTCGGCCACGAACACCGCGAGCATGGACGGCACGAAGTGGGTGACCGTCACGCCCTCGCGGACGATGAGCTCGGCCAGGTAGGCGGGATCGCGATGCCCGTCGGGCTTGGCCACCACCAGCCGCGCGCCGACCTGCAAGGGCCAGAAGAACTCCCACACCGACACGTCGAACGTCGCCGGGGTCTTCTGCAACACCACGTCGTAGGCGGCCAGGCCGTACTGCGCGTGCATCCACACCAGGCGGTTGACGATCGCGGCATGTGTGACCGCCACGCCCTTCGGGCGACCGGTCGAACCCGAGGTGAAGATCACGTACGCGGTATTCGAATCCCGCAGCGGCGCAACCCGATCCGCGTCGGTGAGCGGCGTGCCCGCCAGGCCCGACACGTCCAGCCGGTCGATCCGCACCTGCGGCACGCCCGCGATTGGCGCCGGGTCGGCGTCGGCCGCCGTGTCGGCGTCGGCACCCGGGGCCTCGAAAAGGTCGGTGCCCGAGGTCAGTACGCACACCGGGCGCGCGGTCTCGAGGATGTACTCGATGCGCTCGGCCGGATGATCCGGATCCAGCGGCACGTACGCGCCGCCCGCGGCCGACACCGCGTACATGCCCACCACCAGATCGATGGAGCGCCGCATGCCCAGGGCCACCAGCGATTCCGGCCCCACGCCCTGCCCGACCAGCCACCGCGCCAGCCGCCGCACCCGCGCGGCGAACTCGGCATAGGACAGACTCGTCCCCTCGAACGTGACCGCGGCCGCCTCCGGGCTCCGCGCCACCTGCGCCTCGAACAGCGACACCAGCGTCGCCGCCGCATCCTCGGACACGGACGGCAGCGCCGCATCGATCGGAAACTCGGTGCCGTTCCAGTGCCGCAGCACCAGCATCCGCTCGGTCTCATCAAGCAACGGCAACTCACCGACCACAGTCCCGGGATCGCCCGCAACCGCCCCCAACACCCGCAAGAACCGCTCAGCAAACGCCACCGCGAACTGCGCATCGAAAAGATCCGTAGCAAAGACCAATTCGGCGTCCATGCCCCCGGCAGCGCTCTCCCGCTCCCCAGCAGCGCCCTCGCGCCCGTTGGCCTCGACAGCGCCCTCGTGTCCCCGCGCCCGGGCAGGACTCTCGTGCCCCTGGGCCCCGGGAGCGCTCTCGTTCTCGCGGCCCCCGGCAGCACTCGCGCCTTCCCGGCCTCCGGCGAAGCCGCTCTCGTCTCCCCGGCCCCCGGCGAAGCCGCTCTCGTCTCCCCGGCCCCCGGCGAAGCCGCTCTCGTCTCCCCGGCGAATGCCGGGGCCCTCGCTCAGTACCAGCTGCAGGTCGAATTTGGCTGTCTGCTGGTCGATCTGGAGTTGGGTGACGGTCAGGCCCGGGAGTTCCAGGCTGGTGTGGCCCAGGTTCTGGAAGGAGAGCATGACCTGGAACAGGGGGTGGCGGGACTGGGAGCGGGTCGGGTTGAGGACCTCGACCAGGCGCTCGAAGGGCACGTCGGCGTGGGCGAAGGCGGCCAGGTCGCGCTGGCGCACCTGGGCGAGCAGGTCGGTGAAGGGGGCGTCGCTCGGCACGGTGGCCCGCAGCACCAGCGTGTTGACGAACATGCCGACCAGATCGTCGAGCGCCCGCTCGCCGCGACCGGCGACCGGGATGCCGATCGCGATGTCGTCGGTGCCGCTCAGCCGCGCGAGCAGCGCGGCGAAAGCGCTGTGCACCACCATGAACAGCGTGCTGCCGTGCGCGTGCGCGACCCGGTTCAGGGCCGCGATGGTCTCGCCGGACACCCGGAACCGGTGCGTCCCGGCCCCGTACGAGGCGACGGCCGGGCGCGGGCGGGTCGACAGCCGCAGCTCGTCCGGCAGCCCGGCGAGCGCGTCGTGCCAGTAGTCGAGCTGCTGGGAGATCAGCGAGCGCCGATCCTCCTCGGAGCCCAGCGTCTCCCGCTGCCACAGCGCGTAATCGGCGTACTGCACCGGCAGCGGCGCCCAGCCGGGCTCGGAGCCCGCGGTGCGCGCGATGTAGGCGGTCATCAGGTCGCGCACCAGCGGCGTCATCGAGAAACCGTCGGTGGCGATGTGATGCACGACGACGACCAGCACGTGCTCGTCCGCGCCGACCCGGAACACCCGCAGGCGGGCGGGCGGCTCATGGGTGACGTCGAAGCCGCCGCCCACGAATGCGTAGACGGCCCCGAACAATTCGGCCTCGGTCACGTCGACGACGGCAAGCTCGGGAATGGCCCGGCTCGACGGCAGCACCTTCTGGTAGGCGACGCCCTCGTGCGACGGATACACGGTGCGCAGCGACTCGTGCCGCGCCACCACATCCGCGACCGCGCCGCGCAGCGCGTCCAGATCCAGTGCGCCGGTGAGCCGTACGGCCGCCGGGATGTTGTTCGCCGCCGAATCGGTGTCGAACCGGTTCAGGAACCACATCCGCTGCTGCGCCAGCGACAGCGGCGGGAATTCGGGCCGCGGGCGGACCGTGAGCGCCTGGCGCACACCGGTTCCCGCGTGCGACTCCACCCGCGCGGCCAGCGCCGCCACGGTCGGGGCCTCGAACAGCACGCGCACGCCGACATCGGTGTTCAGCGCGGCGCTCAGCCGCGCGACCGCCTGGGTGGCGACCAGCGAGTTGCCGCCCAGTTCGAAGAAGTCGTCGTCCACGCCGACGCGCTCGACGCCGAGCAGATCGCCGAAGATCTCGGCGACGATCTCCTCGATCGGTGTTGTGGGAGCACGGAATTCGCGCACCTCAAACACCGGCGCGGGCAACGCCTTACGATCCAGCTTGCCGGAGGCATTGAGCGGGAAGGCATCCAGCACCACCAGCGCCGCCGGGATCATGTACGCCGGAAGCGACCGCGACAGCGCCGATTTCACCGCATCGACGGCGACGACGGCATCGGACTCACGCACCACGTAACCCACGATCCGATCGCCCGCGTGCGCATCGGTACGCACCACGACCACCGACTGCGCCACGCCCGGCTGCGCCAGCAACGCCGCCTCGATCTCACCGAGCTCGATCCGCAGACCACGCAACTTCACCTGGAAATCGGTGCGGCCCAGGTAGTTCAGCTCCCCCGCCGCCGTCCAGGTGACCAGGTCACCGGTCCGGTACATGCGCTCACCCGGCTTCGGTCCCCCATTCCCTTCGCCGGAGGCGAACGGGTTGGCCACGAACCGATCCGCCGACAGGTCCGGCCGCCCCAAATATCCCCGCGCCAACTGATCGCCCGCGAGATACAACTCACCCGCGACACCCACCGGAACCGGCCGCAGCCGCGAATCCAGCACATACACCCGGGTATTCCACACCGGCCGCCCGATCGGCACCGACGCCGTATCGGCCGAAGTCACCTCGTGATAGGTGACATCCACCGCCGCCTCGGTCGGACCGTACAAATTGTGCAGCCGCGCCCCGGTCAGCTCCACCAACCGCTGCGCCGTCGGCCCCGGCAACGCCTCACCCGACGCAAACACCTGCCGCAGCCGCACCGCGTCGAGAACCTCGGCCCCCTCCGTTCCCTCGGCGCCGGAGGCGTCGAGGGCGGACACGAAGACCGACAGCATCGACGGCACGAAATGCGCCGTGGTAATGCCCTGCTCGGCGATGATCCGCGCCAGATACACCGGGTCCCGATGCCCGTCCGGCTTGGCGACCACCAACCGCGCGCCGGTCTGCAAGGGCCAGAAGAACTCCCACACCGACACATCGAACGTCGCCGGGGTCTTCTGCAGAACCGCGTCGGTGACGTCGATCGGATACTCGTGCTGCATCCACAACAGCCGGTTGACGATCGCGGCGTGCTCGACGGCGACACCCTTCGGGCGGCCCGTGGACCCGGAAGTGAAGATGACATACGCGGTGTGACCCGGCCGAATCGGCTGCACCCGTTCGACATCGGCGATCGGAGCCGCATCGAAACCGTCCAACGCCAGCGCGTCGACCTCCAGCACAGCCACATTCCGGCCGGTAACGAACCCGTCGCGCCCGGTAGTGAGAATCGCCGCCGGACGAGCGATGTCGAGCACATAGTCGATACGGTCGGCAGGCTGATCCGGATCCAACGGCACATACCCGGCACCCGCCTCGAGCACCGCATACATGGCCACAACCAGATCGATCGAACGCCGAATAGCCAGCGCGACAAGGGATTCCGCGCCAACACCATCGGCCATGAGACGACGGGCCAGACGATGCACCCGCGCCGCGAACTCGGCGTAGGTGAGCTGCTCGTCCTCGAAGACCAACGCGACCGCATCGGGAGTCGCAGCAGCCTGTGCTTCGAAGAGAGAGACGAGGTCCCGGCCAAAAGCATGCCGGGATGACGAAGGGGAAGCATGCCGGGATGACGAGGGGGAAACACCCCGGGATGACGAGGGGGAAGCGGGCCGGGATGACGAGGAGGGCGCGCCAGGAAGTTCGTGCGCGGTCGCGTTCCACTCGCCGAGGATTCGGCTCCGCTCCTCGACCGACATCAGGTCGATGTCACCGACCGGGGCGTCCGGGTCGGCGGTGACCGCGGACAGGATCAGGTCCAGTCGGCGGGCGAAGGCGGCGATCGTCGGCTCGTCGAAAAGGTCCAGGGCGTAGGAGAATTCGGCCGACATGCCCGCGGCGTCGCCGTGCGAGTCCTGCGCCTCCTGCAGGGTCAGCTGCAGGTCGAACTTGGCCAGGCGGGTGTCGTAGTCGATGCCGTTGACCCGCAGGCCGGGCAGCTCCAGGCTGGCCTGCCGGGTGTTCTGGAAGGTCAGCATGACCTGGAACAGCGGGTGCCGCGACTGCGAGCGCGCCGGGTTGAGCACCTCGACCAGCCGCTCGAACGGCACGTCGGCGTGCGCGAACGCGTGCAGGTCGGCATCGCGGGCCTGCGCCAGCAGATCGGTGAAGGTCGCCTCGCCCGCCACCGTCGTGCGCAGCACGAGCGTATTGACGAACATGCCGATCAGATCGTCCAGCGCGGCCTCGCCGCGCCCGGCGACCGGGGTGCCGACCGCGATGTCCGCGGTGCCCGACAGCCGCGCCAGCAGCACCGCCAGCGCGCTGTGCATGACCATGAACAGCGACGCATTGTGCTTGCGCCCCAGTTCGATCAGGCGGCGCTGGGTCTCGGCGGAGATCACGAACGGATAGGTGCCGCCGCGGTAGGTGGCCAGCGCGGGCCGCGGCCGATCCGCGGGCAGCACCAATTCGTCGGGCAGATCGGCGAGTCGATCGCCCCAGTACCGAATCTGGCTGGAGATCAACGAGTTCGGGTCGTCCTCCGAGCCGAGCACCTCGCGCTGCCACAGCGAGTAGTCGGCGTACTGCACCGGCAGCCGCGTCCACGCGGGCTGCTCCCAGGAGGTGCGCGCCGCGTAGGCCACCATCACGTCGCGCGCCAGCGGTCCCATCGACCAGCCGTCGGCGGAGATGTGGTGCACCACCATGCCGAGCACATACTCGGATTCGCTGATCTCGAACAGCCGCGCGTGCAGCGGCACCTCGCTGGTGACGTCGAACGCCATGGAGGCCAGCTCGATCAGATGATCGATGAGGTTGTCCTCGGTGACCGGTACCGGCGTCAGGTCCGGAACGATCTGTGCCGCATCGAGAATCACCTGCACCGGCCCGCTGCCGGTCTCCGGGAACACGGTGCGCAGCGACTCGTGCCGGTCGATCACGTCGATGACCGCGACCTGCAGCGCCGCCACGTCCAGCTCGCCGGACAGCCGGATGGCGACCGGAATATTGTTCACCGCCGAGGCGGTATCGAACCGGTTGAGGAACCACATGCGCTGCTGTGCCAGCGACAGCGGCACCTCCTCCGGCCGCTCCCGCGCCACCAGCGCCTTGCGGGCGCCGTCACCGGCGTGCGATTCGACGCGGGCGGCCAGCGCGGCCACCGTGCTGGCCTCGAACAGCATGCGCACCGGCACCCGGGTGTCGAGGGCGATGCCCAGCCGCGAGGCGACCTGGGTGGCGATCAGCGAGTTGCCGCCCAGCTCGAAGAAGTCGTCGTCGACGCCGACGCGGGCGACGCCCAGCACCTCGCCGAAGATCTGGGCGACGATCTCCTCGATAGGCGTTGTGGGAGCACGGAATTCGCGCACCTCGAACACCGGCGCGGGCAGCGCCCGGCGATCCAGCTTGCCGGAGGCGTTGAGCGGGAACGCCTCCAGCACCACGAACGCCGACGGCACCATGTACGCGGGCAGCGAGCGGTGCAGCGCCGCCTTGACGCTGTCCAGGTCGACCGGCCCCGGCGGGGTGACCAGATACGCCACGAGCTGATCGCCCGCGACGGTATCGATCACCAGCACCACGGCCTGATTAACGGCCGGATGCCCGAGCAGCGCGGTCTCGATCTCGCCCAGCTCGATGCGCTGACCACGGAACTTCACCTGGAAGTCGGTGCGACCGATGTATTCGATGACCCCGTCACCGGTCCACCGCACCAGGTCACCGGTGCGATACAGGCGCGAGCCCGGCTCCCCGAAGGGGTTCGCCACGAACCGCTCCGCGCTCAGGTCGGGTCGGCCGAAATAACCCCGCGCGACCTGTGCGCCACCCAGATACAGCTCACCCGGCACCCCCGTGGGCACCGGCCGCAGGCCCTCGTCGAGCACATACGCCTGCGCGTTCCACACCGGCCGCCCGATCGGCACCGAGGTGGGATGCGCGTCGGCGAGATGCCACGCGGTCGCGTGCACGGTGAACTCGGTGGGGCCGTACAGGTTGTGCACCGCGGCGGTGCTGAACTTGCGGAAGGCGCTCACCGTCGCGGGCGGCAGCGCCTCACCGGCGACGAGAACCGCACGCAGAGAGAGGCATTCGGCCGCCGACGCGCTCCCGGCGAACACCGACAGCATGGACGGCACGAACGAGGTCATGGTGACCCGGTGCCGCCCGATGATCTCCGACAGGTACATCGGATCGCGGTGCCCGTCCGGCGCGGCGATCACCATCTTGGCGCCCACGGTCAGGGTGCCGAACAGCTCCCACACCGACACGTCGAAGGTGACCGGCGTCTTCTGCAGCACCACATCGGTGTCGTCCATGCCGTATTCGGCGGTGATCCAGGAGATCTGGTTGAGCACCGAGGCGTGCGACACCGCCACGCCCTTCGGGCGGCCGGTCGAGCCGGAGGTGTAGAGCACGTAGGCGGTATTGGTCGCGGACAGCATGCCGCGCCGCTCCGCCGGATCGATCGGGGCGTCGGAGAATTCGCCCGGGTCGAGGTCGTCGATGTAGACGACCGGGCAGGCGTCGGCGTCGGTCGGTTCCACGTCGTCGGCGCGAGTGGTCAACAGGCACACCGGCTTCGAGCTGCTGAGCACGTAGTCGGTGCGCTCGGCCGGGTGGTCCGGGTCGATCGGCACGTAGCCGCCGCCGGCGGCCATCGTCGCGTAGAGCGCGACCAGCATGTCCACCGAGCGGCGAATACCCACCGCCACCAACGACTCCGGGCCCACGCCGTCGGCGATCAGCTTGCGCGCCAACCGATTCACACGCGCGGAGAACTCGGCGTAGGACAGCTCGGCGAGCGCGCCGAACTCGCCGCCGGACCGCTCGCCCGGATCGAAGATCAGCGCGGTGCCGTGCGGCCGCAGCCGCACCTGCTCGGCGAACAGGTCGAGCACGGTGGTGGCGGCGGGCAGCTCGTGCGCGGTCCGGTTCCACCGCTCCAGCACCACGGAACGCTCGGCGGCGTCGAGGATCTCGATCTCGCGCACCCGGGTCTCGGGGGCCTCGACGGCGGCCGCGAGCACCCGCAGGTACCGGCGGCCGAACTCGGCGACGGTCGCGGCGTCGAACAGATCGGTGGCGTAGGAGACCACGGCCGACACACCGGCCGGTTCCCCGTGCGCGCCGCGCTGTTCGGTCAGCGTCCACTGCAGGTCGAACTTGGCGATGTCGACCTCGAGCTCGTCGGCGGTCACCGACAGGCCCGCCATCTCCATGGTGGCGTGCGAGAGCTCCTGGAACGACAGCATCACCTGGAACAGCGGATGCCGGGCCTGCGAGCGGGTCGGGTTGAGCACCTCGACCAGCCGCTCGAACGGCACGTCGGCATGCGCGAACGCGGCCAGGTCGGTTTCGCGGGTGCGGCCCAGGAAGTCGGTGAACCGCTCCGCGCCGTCCACCTCCGACCGCAGCACCAGCGTATTGACGAACATGCCGATGAGGTCGTCCAGCGCCTGCTCGCCGCGCCCGGCGACGGGGGTGCCGATGGCGATGTCGGTGGTGCCCGACAGCCGCGCCAGCAGCACCGCGAGCGCGCCGTGCAGCACCATGAACAGCGAAACACCCTGGGCCCGAGCCAGATTCGACAACCGCACGTGCAGGTCGGCATCGATGTCGAAGGTGACGCGGCTACCGCGGAAGCTCTGCACCGGCGGCCGCTGCCGGTCGGCGGGCAGATCCAGCTGATCCGGCAGGCCCGCCAATGCGCCACGCCAGTAGGCGATCTCGCGGGCGGCCATGGACTCGGCGTCGTCCTCGGAGCCCAGCACCTGCCGCTGCCACAGGCTGAAGTCGGTGTACTGCACCGGCAGCGGCGTCCACGCCGGGGCCTGGCCCGCCGCGCGCGCCAGGTAGGCGGCGGTCACGTCGCGGGCCAGCGGGCCGAACGAGAAGCCGTCCGCCGCAATGTGATGCACGACGATGGCGACCGCGTAGTCGGCGGTCGCCGCGTCCTCGCCGACCCGGTAGATGCGCACCCGGATCGGCAGCTCGCGCGAGACGTCGAAGCCGGTGGAGGCGAATTCGGCCAGCACCGTGGGCAATTCGGCCTCGGTGATGGGCAGCACCCGGATGCCGGGATCGACCTCGTCGATCGGCACCACCTGCTGGTAGCCGCCGTCGCCGGACCCGGGGAAGATCGTGCGCAGCGACTCCTGCCGCTCCAGCACGTCCCGCAGCGCCGTGATCAGCGCGTCGATGTCGACCTCGCCGCGCAGCCGCACCACGAACGGCAGGTTGTAGGTGGGCACGGTGGGATCGAACTGGTTGATGAACCACATCCGCTGCTGCGCCAGCGACAGCGGCACCCGCTCGGGACGCTGCTGCGCCACCAGCGGCGGGCGGGTGTGCTCGGCGGGCCCGGCGGCCTCGGCGCGGGCCGCGAGACCGGCCACGGTCGGGGTCTCGAACAGCGCGCGCACGCCCAGCCGGATGCCGAACGCCGCGGAGATCCGGGACACGACCTGGGTGGCGACCAGCGAGTTGCCGCCCAGATCGAAGAAGTTGTCGTCGATGCCGACCCGTTCCTGGCTCAGCACGTCGGCGAAGACACCGGCGACGATCTCCTCGGCCTGGGTGCGCGGCGCGCGGTACCCGGCGACGTCGGCGCCGAAGACCGGCTCCGGCAGGGCCTTGCGGTCCAGCTTGCCGGAGGTGTTGAGCGGGAACGCGTCCAGCACCATGATGGCCGCCGGGACCATGTAGGACGGCAGCTTCTCGGCGACGAAGCGGGTCAGGTCGGCGGGGTCGGCCGAAAGGCCCGGCGCGGGAACCACATACGCGACCAGCTGCTGCCCGGTCGCGGTGTCGGTCACCAGCACGGCGGCCTGGCTCACCGCGGGATGCGCCAGCAGATCGGTCTCGATCTCGCCGAGCTCGATGCGCTGACCGCGGAACTTCACCTGAAAGTCGGTGCGGCCGATGTATTCCAGCGCCCCGTCCGCATTCCAGCGCACCAGGTCACCGGTGCGGTACATGCGAGAGCCCGCGGCTGCCCCGTCGTCCCCTTCGCCAGATCCTTCGTCGTCCCCTTCGCCGAAGGTGAAGGGGTTTGCGACGAAGCGGTCCGACGTCAGGTCGGGGCGGCCCCGGTACCCGCGCGCCAGCTGCCGACCGGCCAGATAGAGCTCACCCGGAGCCCCGATCGCGACCGGGCGCAGCCGCGAATCCAGCACGTACACTTCGACATTCCACTCGGGCACACCGATCGGCACGGTGGCCGTATCGGCCTCGGTCGCCTCCCACGAGGTGACCGAGACGGCGGCCTCGGTGGGCCCGTACAGGTTGTGCAGACCGGCCGGGGTGAGCGCCCGGAATCCGGCGGCGGTCTCCGGCGGCAGCGCCTCGCCGATCACGAAAACCGCACGCAGCGTGGCACATTGGGCCGCGGTGGCGCTGTGCACGAACACCGTCAGCATGGACGGCACGAAGTCGGTGACGGTGACGCCGTGCCGGGCGATGGTCTCCGCCACGTAGATCGGGTCGCGATGCCCGTCCGGGGTGGCGACGACCAGCTTCGCGCCCACCATGAGCGGCAGGAAGTACCCCCACAGCGACACGTCGAAGGTGGTCGCGGTCTTCTGCAGGTAGACGTCGGCGGCGGTGAGCCGGTACTCCTCCAGCATCCACAGCTGCTGGTTGACGATCGCGTGGTGGGTGACCGCGACGCCCTTGGGGCGGCCGGTCGAACCCGAGGTGTAGATGACGTAGGCGGTGTTCGACGGCCGCAGCGGCGCACGGCGATCCGCGTCGGTGATCGGCGCGTCGGAGTGCGCGCAGACGTCGAGGGTGTCGATCTCCCACCGCCGCACCGAATCCGGCAGCTCGAGGTCGTCGCCGGAGACGGTCAGCACGCAGACCGGCGCCGCGGAGTCGAGGATGTAGGCGGTGCGCTCGGCCGGGTGATCCGGGTCGATGGGCACGTACGCGCCACCGGCCTTCAGCACCGCGTGCATGCCGACGACGAGGTCCAGCGAGCGCCGCATGCCCAGGGCGACAAGCGATTCCGGTCCGACGCCGTCGGCGATCAGGTGCCGGGCCAGCCGGTTGACCCGCGCCCCGAATTCGGCGTAGGTGAGCGTGTGTCCCGCGAAGTCGAGTGCGGGTTCGTCCGGCGTCCGCGCGATCTGCGCGTCCAGCAGTTCGGCCAGCGTGGTGTCGGGGACGTCGTGCTCGGAGTCGTTCCACGCGGCCAGCGTGCGATCCAGCTCGGCCTCGGTGGTGATCGGCAGGCTCCACAGCGCCTGTTCGGCGTCCGCGGCCAGCACCCGGTCGAAGAACTCCAGGAAACGCGAATGATGTTGGCGCGCTTCGTCTTCGGTGTACAGGTTGGGGTTGGTCTCGAAGTCGATGCGGGCGCGGGCGCCGCCCTCGGTCTGGTAGAAGTTGACGCCCAGGTCCTCGATCGAGCCGGTGGACAGCACGTGCAGCCGACCGACATTGTCGCCCAACGCCAGCTGATCGTGGAACAACATGATGTTGACCCACGGACCGAAGAATTCCTTGGTGACCGCGTTACCGCCCGCGGTGTCGCG